>CAJUCK010000013.1:15444-47963 GCA_910585395.1 uncultured Lachnospiraceae bacterium | reverse complement strand
TGCCAGAGAGAAAAAAGGCACCTTCGCTTCTCCTGCGACAGCTTTGGCCAGCAATGTCTTTCCTGTTCCCGGAGGGCCTACAAGCAATGCTCCTTTCGGCAGTTTAGCGCCAATATCTGTATACTTCTTGGGATTATGCAGAAAATCCACCACCTCCTGCAGAGAATCTTTTGCTTCATCCTGTCCGGCAACGTCTTTAAAATTAACCCCTGTGGATTTCTCCACATAGACTTTGGCTGTAGTCTTTCCTACACCCATGACACCACCGCCGCCCATTTTGCGGAAAATGAGAAAATACAGAAGCACCCAAACCAGCACCAGAGGCAGAATATAACTTACCATGTTCCACAAAATTACTGACGACACATCCTCCACAGTTCCGCCAAATTTCACACCATGCTTTTTCAAAAGAGGCAGCAGCGTGTCATCATTTAATTCTGCGGTATAATAAGAAATCCGGTACAACTGGTTACTGCTCTTTGGTTTGATCTTAATTCGATTGGAAGTAAATGTTACCTCCTCCACCTTGTCACTCTCTATCATCTGAATAAATTCTGAATATGTGATCTCTTTATTGGTGGCGTCCTTGGCACAGCTATTAAGCAGGCTTGTGAGAAACAACACTGCTAAAGCTGCAAGAATAAAGATCATAACCGTCATTCCATTGCGGTTATTTCCTCCATTGTTATTTCCTCCGCCGCTTCCATTATTGTTATTATTTCCTTTGTTCTCCATTTATTTCCTCCTGAACATCGCTGTCTTCTATTCCGCGACACTACTTTATTATAGGTGCATTCTTTTTGAAAAGCAATATATTCTTTCGAAACTTTTCCACAATATTTCTAAAGTTTTTATAAACTTTTTCACTAAAGTCCTAGATTTCTTCCTGCATAGGTTGTATAATGTATTAGTTATTGAGAACGATACATATAGAAGGAGGAGCTACTATGTCCGTAAAATACGTCTTTGTCACTGGTGGTGTGGTTTCCGGTCTTGGAAAAGGTATCACAGCAGCTTCCCTGGGACGCCTGCTGAAAGCCCGCGGATATAAGGTCACCATGCAGAAATTTGATCCATATATCAACATCGATCCAGGGACCATGAACCCGATTCAGCACGGAGAAGTTTTCGTCACCGATGACGGCGCAGAAACAGATCTGGACCTTGGGCATTATGAACGCTTTATTGATGAAAATCTTGGAAAAAATTCCAATGTCACCACAGGAAAGGTGTACTGGTCTGTCCTGCAGAAAGAGCGCCGGGGCGATTACGGCGGAGGAACTGTTCAGGTAATTCCTCATATCACCAATGAAATCAAAAGCCGTTTTTATCGGAACTTTACCACGGAAGATACCCACATCGCCATTATCGAAGTGGGGGGAACGGTAGGTGACATGGAGAGTCAGCCCTTCCTGGAATCCATCCGTCAGTTCCAGCATGAAATCGGACATGAAAACGCCATTCTGATTCATGTAACCCTGATTCCTTATATCAGCGCTTCTGGAGAAATGAAAACAAAACCCACGCAGGCGAGTGTCAAGGAACTGCAGGGTATGGGAATTCAGCCTGATATTATTGTTTGCCGTTCTGAGCATCCCTTAGACCAGGGAATCAAAGACAAAATTGCCTTATTTTGTAATGTTCCATGCAGCCGCGTTCTGCAGAATCTGGACGTGGAATATCTTTATGAGGCTCCCCTTGCCATGGAAACGGAAAATCTGGCACAGGTGGCCTGTGAATGCCTTCATCTGGAGTGCCCAGAACCAAATCTTACTGACTGGATCGACATGGTGGATGCACTGAGAAATCCTAACAAGGAAGTGGAAATTGCACTGGTTGGAAAATATACAGCGCTGCATGATGCTTATATTTCTGTTGTGGAAGCGCTGAAACATGGCGGAATTGCTGAACGTGCAACTGTAAATATCAAATGGATTGACTCAGAACTTCTGAACGCAGATAACGTCCAGGAATTCCTTGGACAGGTGCAGGGCATTCTGGTTCCCGGCGGTTTTGGAGACCGGGGGGTGGAAGGTATGATCATTGCTGCCCAGTATGCGCGTGAACATAGCGTTCCCTATCTGGGTCTCTGCCTTGGAATGCAGGTAGCTATTATTGAATATGCAAGACATGTCTGCTCTTTCCATGACGCCCACAGCATTGAGCTTAATCCAAACACTACGCATCCGGTGATTGCACTTATGCCGGATCAAAACGGCGTGGAGGATATCGGCGGAACTCTGCGTCTAGGCTCTTATCCCTGTCTTCTGGACAAGTCCTCCAGAGCTTTTCAGGTATATGGAGCAGAAACCATACACGAAAGGCACCGTCATCGTTATGAAGTCAACAACGACTATCGTTCTGTACTCACTGAACATGGAATGAAATTATGCGGTCTGTCGCCAGATAGCCGGATTGTAGAAATGGTAGAAATTGTAGATCACCCTTGGTTCATTGCTACCCAGGCCCATCCTGAGCTGAAATCCAGACCCAACCGTCCGCATCCACTGTTCAAAGGATTTGTGGAGGCCGCATTAAAGAACAGGAGAATTGCCAATGATCAGACCACCTAAACAAAAGAAAAAAAGAACGGATTCATCCCCTGGAAAATCATTTTCTTTGTGGTTGAAAAATAATCGGCTCAATTTCCTTGCCCTGTTCATCTGTGCTGTTATCTTCTTCTGCTTTTACTTTTATGTACAGCCTGGAACAGAAACCCCTTCCTCAAACGATGGACAATCTTCTTATTCCGAATATGAACTGGCTACGGTTGTTTCCATCACAGAAGACACGACGCAGCCAAGTGAAATGTTCGAAGGAAAATATACTGGAAATCAATCTTTGATGGTAAAAATCGATTCTGGACAGTACAAAGGAATGACTATGACAGCAATGAGCTATCTTGGCGCTCTGTACGGCACGCCTCTGTCCAAAGGCGATCCTGTGGTAGTATCTATCTATACGACTGACAATACTATCAACAGCGTGACTGTCTACGAATACAACCGTACCTTTCACATTATGTTGATTCTTGGGGCTTTTGTGGCAATTACGGTCCTCATTGGCAGAAAAAAGGGACTGCAGTCCCTTCTGGGTCTTGCTTTTACAGTTCTCTGCCTGATCTTTATTTTAATTCCCCTTCTGATGAAGGGTTTCCCCACGCTGGCCACTACTTTCTGTGTCTGCATATACGTAGCAGTGGTAAGTTTCATTTTCATTGGCGGAGTAACCAAAAAATCGCTCTGCGCCATGCTTGGCACTTTAGCAGGTCTTGGACTCGCCGTAGTTTTCGGACTTCTAGCCCAATGGCTTGTAAAAGTAGACGGTATGCGTATGGGCGAATATGTAGACGCATTGCTGCAGCTAAAGCAAAAAGGTACTCCTATTCAGCTTAGCGGGCTTCTCATAGGAGGAATGATTATCTCCACGCTGGGCGCTGTTATGGACGTTGCCATGAGTATTTCTTCTGCCCTGCAGGAGCTGACAGCCGTCAATTCCAGTCTGACCCGTCAAGATTTATGGAAATCCGGCATGAACATCGGACGTGACATGATCGGAACAATGACCAATACCCTCATACTGGCATTTGTGGGAAGCAGTTTCTTGATGGTGCTCTATATTTACAGCCTGGGCGTACCTGTTTATGAACTGCTCAGTTCCACTTTGGTTGCAACAGAGCTGGTTCATGGCATTGCAAGTAGCATAGGTGTTATCGTATCTGTCCCGCTGACTGTTTTGATCGGCACATTTTTCTACGTCAATAACTCAGCTTTAAAACAATGATAACCAGAGAATCTCAGCGGAACAAAAAGGCAGACTGCAATGCCTTCATAAATTAGATGATTTTAAAAGAAATTGTTCAAAACCGAAAGAGTATATTTTAAATCTGATACCATAAAGAGCCGCTGCTCCATAGAGTTAACATCTATGGAGCAGCGGCTCTTTTCAGGCTTTATGCCTTATTATTTTACTGTTACACTTATGGTTTTCTTCTTACCATTAAAGGTCTTAACTGTTACTGTTGTCTTACCTTTCTTCTTGCCTTTGATTACTCCAGTGGAGGATACTGTGGCAATTTTCTTATTCTTCACAGTATACGTAATCTTATTGCTTGCCTGCCCCTTAGGCAGTGTCACTTTAATCTTAAAGGTCTTATTTTTCTTAATTGTCACCTTCGTCTTATTCAGTTTCAGAATTTTCTTCGGCGCTGCCTTAACAGTTACTTTACAGGTTTTCTTCTTGCCATCTACTGTTACAGTAATGGTTGCTGTTCCCTTTTTCTTTGCTGTCAGTTTACCGTTCTTAACAGTTACCACTTTCGGCTTGCTGCTCTTCCAAACAGCCTTTTTATTGGTAGCATTAGAAGGTTTCACTGTCGCTGTAAGTTTGAAGGTCTCCTTCACGCCAAGGGTTAATTTTGTTTTATTTAATTTCACACTGCTGACTGCAACTTTCTTCACGGTTACCGTGCAGACTGCTGTCTTTCCACCTGCTGATGCAGTAATTTTGGCTGTTCCAGGTTTTACACCTTTCACCAAACCTGTATTAGTTACTGTAGCTACTGCATTATCTGATGATGTCCAGGTAATGGTACCACTAACTCCTGCGGGCAGCAGAGTTGCCTGCAACTGTGCAGTAGCTCCTGCATTCACAGAAAGAGCATTTGTGTTCAATTGAATTCCCTCAATTACTGTTGCTGGAGGAGTTGGCTGTGAAACTACGTTGATTTCCGCTCTGTCACGAACACGCAGACGGCGCAGGAAATCTCCTTCTGCAACTTCCCCAAGCTCATCAATATCTCTGGAACCAATTCCAACGGCAGTCACTTTATCTCCTACTTTAACAGTTGTTCCTGCTGTTCCAAAGCTGTTTCCTTTCGATTTTGTCACTGAATTCCAGATGTAGCCATTGATATATACGCATGCTTCATCTCCAGCAGCATCCTTCACATAAATTCGGTCAATAATACCAGATGACGGCTCGGTATGAATCCTGCTGACTGTACCAGATACTTCCATCAGTAAACCAATATTCTTGTCATCCATCGCATCCTTGCTGCTCACCTTCGTAGGCGCTACAGGATTCGGTGTATCGTCAAGAATTTCCACGTATCCGCCATAATCTTCAGACAGATTTAATTCAATCTCACCGCAGTAATAAGTAATTCCACCATGTACACGTACTTTCTGTCCTGCCTGATAATTACCGGAAAGCGGGAAGATGTTGATTCCACCTGTAGCATCCTGCACATAAGTACAGTCAAAGAATGCTGTATTCTGATCATAACCAGAAGTGTTGGCTGTCAAAATACCTTCTACTGTAAATTCTTCTCCTTCTTCCGCGTCTTTCGTCTTACTAATATCAGTTACTGTATTATAGTCTGTGCCTCGTACATGAATATTTTTGTTTGCCGTTATATTATACTGTTCCTCTCCTACCTTCACCACATAGTTTATAGCTACCTTATGAGAGCCATATTTCTCAGGTGTCCATGGACAGGTAAGATCATACTTGGCTCCTGCTGCCACAGTATTGTTCACAGTTTCTTCTTTTACTGTTTTTTCATCAACAGCAACAGAATAACTGATCAGGGTTACAGCTGCTTCCTCACCATTGGTAAGGGCGCTCTTAATAATTGTCTCCTGGTTCTCTACAGGTGCACTGCCATCCTCATTTGCAATTTCATTAATGGCTGCTTTCACCTTTGTTTTGTTGGCTCCTGCTTCTGCCACCCAGATTGGTGCAGATACCGCAATGTCGCCGTCTGCCTGAACTACTTTGATATAATAGTATGGACTTGTGTTATCCAGAGTAATAGTGAGATCTGCCGTATTTCCGCTGACTTCTTCTGGATTTTGCTCATTTAAAATTCTTCCATTATCACCAATTACATATACTTTACCCAGATCTTCCTGGTCCTCATCACTGAGGCTGACATTTAATGTTACAGTATCTTTGTCATAACCTTCAATAATGCTTCCCTGCTGATAATCATCCAGAGTATAAATCATGGTCAGATTCTGGTCTTCAGTAGAGTAAATCCGCCTCTGATTCATAGCTTCATAAACTCCATCCTCAGTAAATGTATCGGTCAATGCAACCGTCCTTGTCGGGCTGATACTTCCCCATCCGCCTTTATGGTTATCCTGTCCATTCGTGGGAGCTACATGCCATCCCAGAGACAGACACATATCATAATATTCATAACTTGGGAAGTAACCTGTTCCGCCGACTGCACCATCGCCATTTCCAACTTCAATCAGATTCATTATCTGATCACGCTCTGGAGTCAGACCTGTAAAGCTGTCAAAGAATCCGAAAGTTGTACCTGGATGGTTAAACTGTGCGCTGATATTTCCATTTCCAGTAGATGTAGCCTTCTTGCTGTCTGCATCCACAACCAGATCGTAGAATGCCAGCATACCGGAATTATTTGTCTTATTGTTGAGCTCTGTATTATTTCTGGATACAATACCCTTGGAGTTAAAGACATTGATATGTCCCGGACCGCCGGACCAAGTCATCTCATATCCAAATCCTGCTACAAAGTCTGAGCTCTGTTTGTCATAGTAAGCTGCAGTTGCCTTTGCTTCCTGCCACAGATTCAGATTCTTAGAAGCATCTGCTTCTGGATAGTTTCCAGTACCCTTATTGATAGATGATGCAGCATCATCATAAATACTATCTTTTGTTGCGGTACCTGTCGTATCAAAATAATTGGAATGGTCTGTCACGATCAGGTAATCCATATTATCTGCATTGTTCTTAGCATGCTCATAAGCATTTTCCAGTGTTCCAGAACCATCAGAATATTCCGCTGTATGGGAATGGATCTGACCGAATTTTGCCTTGTAACCAGCCTCGCCCACATAGAAAGACCAGCTTCTGGCAACTTTCTTTGCATCCTTTCTGGTGATGGTAACTTCTACGGTATACTTGCCATCTTCCAGAGCTGTTTCCGGAGTATAACTGTAAGTTTTAGCTGCAGCATCCTGAACCATTGCCAAGTTCTCACTGCCGTTAAAATTCAGTTTCGCCTCTGCGTTTTCTCCAATATTGGCATATGTAACACTGATCTTAGGCTGTTTGTCTTCGCCGGTACCGCTGTTTGGCGCTGGAGAAACTGCCAGGATCAAAGGCTCGTCATGAATGGCAACTGTTCTTGTTCCACTGTAAGGAATTGTATCTTCCATACCTTCCATCCTGCTCTCAACAGAAATTTTAAGACTCATCTCTGTATGTCCCACAAGATCTGCCTTCGGTACTGTCACTTTACCAGTTTTCACTACCTGGCCTTCTTCTTTTGCCTCATCCATAACCGGAGTATAGCTCTTCTTAGAGTTATCCTCAAATGTAACTTCCGCTGTAATTTCGGAAGGTGTTCCCATATCATCCAGTGTAAATGTCGCGTCAAAATCTACATCCTGGTTTGCCTCTGTCAGAGAATTGAAAATTACTTTTGGATTTACTACGTATCCAAATCCATACTCATCTTCACATTCAATAAACTGGAAGGTAAAGATTTCCGGCTGTCCTGCCTTGAAACTATAACCGGAAAATCCTCCGGAGAAGTATTCTACAAAGACTGGAGCATTGCCGTTATATCTGATTGTTGCGCTCTTAATGGTAATTCCTTTACCATCTTCAGTTGCAGTCAGTTCCCACTTATAATCTGTCTCCAATGGTTTTCCATCCGCATCCGTAGCATTTGCAGCTTCTTCCTTGGTCATCAGAAGCAGCTCTTCCTTGGTATTTGTTACCAGATATTTTCCCTTGTTTTCAAGAAGATAATAATCTCCTTCTTTGGTAAGGTTGAAAATCAATCCGCCATTTCCAAGAGAAAGTTTTCCATCCTCTCCCTTTGTTGTGATGGCTGCTGTCAGGGTTGCCGCAGAACCATCTATCGCATCTGCCGGCCCGCCGATAATGCTGGCGCCGCTTTCGTTGTAAATTACATAAGAAGTTTCTGCTTCCGGCAAAGGCATTGGTGCAGGCTTTGTTCCTACATGGCCGCCGTCATTGGCAATTCCTGCTGCATCCAGGAAGCTAAAAATATAAATATCTGTCAGACCGTCTTTTCCTTCAGTATACGCGCAGAATCCGCTGCTTGGATAATATTCCAGATACACATCTGCACCTTTGGATTTAGCGGTGCTGTTCTTAATATAATAACCTTCGACTCCATTGTAGCTATGTTCTTTAATAATCCAGTAACTTCCATTGGTAGCCGTATTTTTTGTTGTTGAGGAGCGATACAGCGTTCTGGCGTTGTTGCTTGTATCCAGACTCAAATATTCATTTCCGCATTTAATCAGGTAAGTCTGACTATCTGCCTGCCACTCAAAGCGGAATACGGCTGCGCCTGTGCCATCTCCCTCGCCAAAATCAGCTTTTCCATCCTCAGTTGGCTTAGCGTCTACCTTTGTAGCTGCTCCGCCTGTCAGGAAGTAACGCATAACGCCTTCTGCTTTTTTACTGTAAATGAAGTAATCTCCATCTTCCATAACCGGCTCACGCGGCGGTTCTTCCGGGGTTATCTCAATTTGATCATCCCGCACTTCAATAAACTGCATTTTAAAGTCAGCTTCGCTGCCGGCATTAACCGTACCCGTTGTTGTAAAGTTTTTATATTGTGTAGACCAATATAAATATCTGTTTCTGCCTACATTTTTTAAATAGAATACACCGTCTGCCTCTTCTGTCTTCTCCCATTTATCATTCACTTCACCAAGAGGCGTACTGGAATTTGACCCATCCATTGAGAGGTTTTTCTTAGCCGCCAATGAAGTCAATGATATCTTGCCAGATTCATGTGTATTAACTTCCCAAACTTCTGTATCCATCACTTTCGTGAAATTGCTTTCCATAGGTATACCTTTACTGTAATATCCAGTGTAAGTAGAAGAAAGCGCCACTTTATTCTGTGCATTATAAACAACACATTTTTTTGTGCTGACAATTGGATCTTCCGGTTCGGGTTCGGGCTCTGCAGCATCTTCTATCTGGCTTCTTGTCACCGGAATCAGTTTCATTTTATAATCGTCTGCATTCTGGTTATCCGCTGACGGATTGTAACAGCTAAAGTAATTATTCTTTGCATACCACTCTAAGGTATGGTTGTTATTTCCTTCAACTGCTTTTCTTACCACATTTACAATGTAATAAGAACCGTCCTCCTGCTTCTCCAGCGTCCATGTATCATTTACCTGGTCAAGACAAGTATCGCTTTTCGTTTCTTTCATTGACAACTTCCGGCCGTCCTTATATGTGGCAATTGTTACCTGGCCTTCTGTCTGCGCATCGTTGATTGTCCAAACCTCA
Organism: uncultured Lachnospiraceae bacterium; assembly: GCA_910585395.1. GTDB lineage: Bacteria > Bacillota > Clostridia > Lachnospirales > Lachnospiraceae > Petralouisia. The sequence goes on along the minus strand of CAJUCK010000013.1, from coordinate 38,642 downwards.
GTGTCTTTGACGGTTGCAAAATTCTCTTCCATATCAACGCCTGCCAAGAAGCTGGCATTAGAACTGGGATTGGAAGAAAGGGCCTTCTTATATGCACCATTATAAATCACATAACCGACAGGGGATTCTTCCACTGCATAGAACTGGAATTTATAGGCATCTTTTGTACTTTTACCAAAAACAGTAAATTCATTAAAATATTCCAGTGACTGAACCGTTGTGACACCACTTGAATTCGTATATTTTGCATTTTCGTTATCAACAAAATATGTATCCTCACTGCCTTCTACCTGGCTAAGATTCCACAGACTATACTCATTGGCCGTTTCTTCAAAAGTCAGTTTGTTCCCAGTAGGCCCAGAGGTAAGGTATAAGTTTTTCTCTCCACTGGGATAACTGAAAGTATAGCTGTCTGGCGTTGCTTCTCCCTCTGAAGGAGTGACTGTCACATTCATTCTCACTGCATCATCGGGAACAGCAAGTTTTCCATCTGAAGGGGTAACCTTTGTACCAGCAAGACCCTTATTGGCTGCTTTTGTAGTCAAAAGTTCCTTGGCTGCCGGACTATACAGTACAATCTTCTTACCTTCCTCTGCAGCTTTTTGCAGACCGTCTGTAGACGTAACCAATGTAGCCGTATCCAGGTTTTCTTCTGCCTGAACGGAAGCATTATCGTCCGGATCAGCAGCCTGTGCCGTCAGACTCATACCATTGCCTGCAACGGTTGTCACAAACATGAAAAACGCCATCAACAAAGCATATAGTCTTCTTCTCTGCCTTTTCTTTTCCATTCAAATTCTCCTTTCACTTCAGCCGCCGCTGTCTGCAGGCGGCTGATAAAATCGTAAAATACCATAAAAAGTCGATAAAATACCAAAAAAGTCGATAAAATACCGAAAAAAGGGTAAAAAAATAGACAACCCCTAAAGAAATACCGGATAAGCACAATCTGAGGGTTATCATTCAGAATCATTTATCCTGTCTTTCAAATGGTCTTAATAATTTCTGTTATCAACTTTTCAAAGGTATCTTTCACTCTGTCTGCTACCTCCTGCACCTCTTTATGATTCAGAGGCTGGTCTAAAATTCCCGCTGCCATATTGGTAATGCAGGAAATTCCGCAGACTTTCATTCCCATATGCGCAGCCGCCATTGCCTCGCATACCGTACTCATTCCTACTGCATCTGCCCCTAACGTACGATACATCCGAATCTCTGCAGGCGTCTCATAATTAGGTCCGCTGCACTGAACATAAACGCCTTCCTGGATTTGAACACCAAGATCATTAGCAGCATTTCGAATCTTTCCGCATAATTCCGGACTGTACACATTGCTCATGTCCGGAAATCTTGTTCCCAGTTCATCCAGGTTGGGACCAATCAGCGGGCTTTTGACAAAGGCAGAAATATGATCTGTAATCATCATCAGATCGCCTGGTTTATAAGAAAGATTCACACCGCCAGCGGCATTTGTCAGAATCAATTTCTCAGCGCCCAAAAGACCCATAATTCTGGTAGGCATTACGACATCTGACATTTCGTACCCTTCATAAAAGTGAACTCTTCCTTTCATCAGTACAACAGGCACGCCCTCAACATAGCCAAATAAGAATCTTCCGTCATGTCCTGCCACTGTCGAAACTGGAAATCCTTCAATTTCAGAATACGGAAGTTCCATTTTTACATCCATATTCTTTGCATACTCTCCCAGTCCTGAACCAAGAATCAGCGCAACTTCCGGTTTAAAATCAACTTTTGATTTTACGAGTTCTGCACATTTCGTCGTTTTTTCATAAACCTTGTTCATTGAAATTCTATTCTCCTTCCTATAATTTTTTTTATCATCTCAGCCAGCAGCTGTATCAAGGGGCCTGCCGCCAATGCTGTGATAATTGTAATGACCCCTAATTTTCCTCCCAGTATAAATCCAAGCGTCACACAACAGATGTCAAATATAATCTTTACTGTCCGATACTCTTTTCCGACAGCATCCTGAATTACCATCACAAATCCGGTAAAAGGATCCAAACCTATATCTGCCGCAATAAACATGGCAACGCCTATATAAAGCAGCAGACAGCCTGCGGCAGCCCCGCATATCTGCGTGAACAGCGTCTGTGTTCTGAATATCATCGGGTAAATCTTTCCTCCAAGACTTACCACCAGCCCATAGGGAGCCAGATAAATCAGTGTTCCAATATTGACATACCGCCTGCCTGTAAAAAATACTATTATCAGCAATGCGATATTCGTAATATTAGACGCCATCCCAAGCTGCTGTGAAGAAAGACCAGCTGCATTTCTTATCCCATCATATACAATCCCGATCGGATCATTTCCCAGAGCGGACGCTGCATTGAAGCTTATGCCAATCCCCACCAGGACAATGCCTGCCAGCGCCAGAAGTATTCTGGCCAGCCATTCTCTTTTGTCTTTTGTTTTCATCCTTACACCAGCTTATCTAAAATGGACGTTCCAATCGTCCCCTCTGGCATCTCTACGCCAAAGTTATCCGCAACGGTTGCTCCAATAACGGCAAATGTTTCCTCTGGTTCAAGGTCTCCGCCGTTCATTCCCTTTGCATACGCCAAAAATGGCACGTATTCTCTGGTATGGTCTGTACCAATATATGTTGGATCATTTCCATGGTCTGCAGTGAGAATCAGCAGATCATCTTTCCTCAGTTCCTCCAGTAATACCCCAAGTTTCTCATCAAATTTCTCAATTTCTCTTCCATACCCTTGTGGATCTCTTCGATGTCCCCACACAGCGTCAAAATCAACAAGATTTACAAAGCAAAGACCATGGAAGTCTTCTCTGCAGATATCAATCGTCTGCTCCATGCCATGCACAGAACTGTCAGAATGATGGGTTTCTGTAATTCCTTCTCCACAGAAAATATCATTAATTTTGCCGATACCGATAACATCCATTCCAGCATCTTTCAATGCGTTCAATACCGTAGGTCCTGTGGGCTTTAACGCATAATCATGACGGTTGCTGGTTCGCTTAAATTCACCTTTTTTCTTCCCAACATAAGGTCTGGCAATGACGCGTCCCACTCTCCACTCATCTTTCAGGGTAAGTTCTCTTGCTATCTCGCAGCAGCGGTAAAGATTATCCAGATCGAATGTCTCTTCATTTCCACAGATCTGCAGAACGGAATCGGCAGAGGTATAGACAATCATAGCTCCTGTACGAATTTCTTCCTCTGCAAGTTCTTCTAAAATTTCTGTTCCGCTGGCGCTTTTATTTCCAATCACGCGTTTCCCGCAGCGCTTCTCCAATTCTGCAATCAATTCTGGCGGAAAACCTGTATCTGTAAAAGTCTGGAAAGGTGTTTCTGTTTTAATACCCATCATTTCCCAGTGTCCGGTCATAGTGTCTTTTCCATTGCTGGCCTCACCCAGACGCATATAGCGTCCGGCAGGACTGCCTTCTGCTTCCATTGTCTTTGCAGGATGGAGATTCAGCATACCAAGCTTCTTAAGATTCGGTATTTCCAAGGTTCCCATCTTTTCAACAATATGGCCAAAAGTATCGACCCCTATATCACCAAATTTATCAGAATCTGGCATAGCGCCAATTCCTAGCGAATCCAGTACAATCACAAAAATTCTATTATATCTTCCCATCCTTAATCACCTCTCTTTCTGATACTCTTCCAATACATTATATCTTATGGCTGTTCCTTTTATTTACCTATGTAAGCTCTTTCAACAGTCTGTGCTTTACAGAATCATCGGCAAAAGCAGTCTCAAGAGCGTTTCGCTCAAGCAGCCATAATTCCTCATCGCAAATACCACATTTCTCCTGAATAAGTTCTAGTTCCTGTACCAGGGAAGTTTTGCTCACTGTCCTGTTGTCTGTATTCACAGAGACCAGCAGCCCCGCATCTAAAAACTCACGCAGAGGATAATCCCCCATGTTCTCTGCCGCCTTTGTCTGAAGGTTGCTGATAGGACACATCTCGATGCCAATACGCCTCTCTCTGCATATCTGCCGAATCTGCGGCTTTCCGGCCATGGCAATTCCATGGCCGATCCGCTTTGCTCCAGCTTCTGCTGCCTGAACAATATTCCAGGCATTTCCGCATTCTCCGGCATGTATGGTAAAAGGCATCTCCATCTGCTTTACCTTTTCAAACAATTCCAGAAAATTGCTCATTGGATAAGACGCCTCTGCACCTGCCAAATCTGCGGCACATACGCCTTCTCCCAAAAACTCCCGGGCTGCTTTAAACATGTCTAAATTGTCTTCTGTACTGTGGTGCCGCATGGCACAGACAATAACATTATACTCAACGCCAAAATCTTGTTTTCCTTCTGCTAATCCTTTCAGCAGACTGGAAATTATCTGTTTTGTATTTAATCCAGCTCCAACAGACAATAATGGTGCAAATCTTACCTCTGTGTATATAACATTTTCACGGCTGGCAGTTTTAAGAAAATCATAACCTGCCTCCTGAAGACCCTCTGCATCTTTTAGGCATTGGCAAGGCAGTGCAAACTTTTCCAGATACTCTGCTAAGCTGCCGCATTCCCTGGAAACCTGAACTTCCTGACATGAAACATTTCTTCCCAGTTTTTTCTGGAGAAATTCCATGCTCAGGGAACCGTCCAGATGGCAGTGCAGCTCTATTTTTGGTAACTGTTTCAACTGCTCTGTCGTCATTTACAGCAGCCCCTTTCTCTTCTGCATTTCTTAACAAATACGATTTTATTCCAGATTTCCTGGTCCAAAACCTAATGGCAATAATTCGCGGAGAGTAAAAACGTCATATTTCTCCGTACTTACCGCCAGAATAACCTGAAATTCATCTGGTTTACAAAATTCCATCATTACCTGTCTGCAGACGCCGCAGGGAGGTGCGTACTCTGTCAGTACGCCATCCTTCCCGCCAACAACACAGATTGCCTCAAAACCTCTGACCCCTTCGCTGACTGCTTTAAAAAAGGCTGTCCGCTCTGCACAATTTGTAGGAGTATAGCCGGCGTTTTCAATATTACAGCCTGTATAAACAGTCCCATTTTTTGCTAGCAGAGCTGCTCCCACTTTAAAACCAGAATATGGGGTGTAGGAAAACGCAAGCTGCTCAATTGCTGTAGTGATCAATTGTTCTTTCATTTTTTCATCTAACATCAAAAACCCTCCATCTCCCGTCAAAAATAAAACTCTTCTTAATACCCAGAAGCATTCTGTCCTTTAACAAGCTTAATCATTCGGCTGGTTCCCAAACGGTCTGCACCCAGCGCCAGGAATTTTTCTGCATCTTCCAGCGTCGCAATTCCTCCTGCTGCTTTCATTTTAACGTCAGAACCAATATTTTTAGAGAATAATTCTATATCCTCAAATGTTGCTCCCGCAGTAGAAAAACCTGTGGAAGTTTTAATATATTCCGCTCCTGCCTCTGTCACGATTTCGCACATTTTTACCTTCTCTTCTTCCGTCAGAAGGCAGGTCTCGATAATTACTTTCAGAATTTTATCTCCACAGGCTTTCTTGAGCGTGCGGATTTCCTCCAGTACTAAATCATACTTCTTATCTTTCAGCCATCCAATATTGATTACCATATCAATTTCCGAAGCCCCACCCTGGATGGCATCTTTTGTCTCAAACTCTTTGACGGCTGTGGTAGAATATCCATTGGGAAATCCTATTACAGTACAGACTTCCATCTTATCCTTCACATATTCCTTTGCCTGTCTGACATAACTTGGCGGAATACACACAGACGCGGTTCCATATTCCATAGCATCATCGCAAATCTGTTTGATTTCCTCCCAAGTTGCTGTCTGAGTCAGCAATGTGTGATCCACATGTCTCATCATCTCTTTTACTTCCATTTCCTTCTCCTTCCTGTCATTGCCAGCCTAATTGTTTTCCTGCCGTATCAGATTGCGTATAGCCTCTACAGCCACCTGAATTGCCGTATCTGTATCATGCACTACTGGATTCTCCAGACCCAGTTTCTCTCTCTCCTGATTTGCAACTACGAGAAAACAGGAACCTGCCCGGACTCTCAGGTGACTTGCCACGATAAACAATGCAGCGGATTCCATCTCGGAAGCCAGACACCCCATCCGCTTCCACGCTTCCCACTTGTTCATTAATTCATAGCTTACCGGTTTAGTCTCCGGCTCATGCTGCCCATAAAAAGCATCCTTACACTGTACCACCCCAGTAATTGTCAAATCTGCTACTGCCGGAAACTCCATAGGAGCGTATTCCCGGCTGGTTCCTTCCATACGGATGGCGCCTGTCGCAACCACTACGTCTCCGCTCTTAACTTCTGTCTGCATACCGCCGCAGGTCCCAATTCGAATAAACGTATCTGCCCCACAGCGATACAGCTCTTCCATAGCAATAGAAGCAGACGGTCCGCCGATTCCAGTGGAAGTTACGCTGACTTTTACACCTTCCAGCGTTCCTGTATACGTAATGTACTCCCGATTGTCTGCAACCAGCACCGGATCATCAAAATATTTTGCAATTTTCTCACATCGCTTTGGGTCGCCGGGAAGAATCACATAGCGTCCTACTTCCCCTTGCGCCACCTGAATATGATACTGTCTGCTGGCATCTTCTGAATAATTCTTCATTTTCTACCTCCTCCTAAACTGCCAGGATAAATTGTTTCTTATTTTTATCTCTGTCCCTTATCGTATGGAATACCTTCCGCTTTCGGCGCCCTGGATTTCTTAGAAACGAATATCAGTACAACCAGTGAAATAATATATGGGAACATATTATAAAGTGTACCAGGAATATTAAGTTTCATCAAGAAGTCAAAGCCTGTATAAACATTAGAAAGCGCACGGAACAATCCAAAGAGCAGCGCTGCCAAGCCAATGTTGACTGGTTTCCACTGTCCAAAAATCATAACAGCCAATGCCAGGAACCCAAAACCTGCCACGCCGTTCTCAAACTTCCACTCACTAACACCTGCAGTAATGTATACAACACCTCCAAGACCTCCAAGAGCTCCGGAAATAATCACACCTGCATAGCGCATTTTATAGACGTTAATTCCCACAGAATCCGCAGCCTGTGGATGCTCGCCGCAGGCGCACAGACGCAGTCCAAACCTTGTCTTGTACAGAACCACATAGGAAACAATCAACAGAATCAGCGCAATCAGCATGAACCAGTTAAATTCAAATTTCCCAATCTTCAGCAAAAAGGCTTCTTTTTCCTTCATATAGGAAACAGTCGTAGACACGTTATCTGGATTTTCCGCCATATTGATAGCTCTTACGATAACAACAGCTGCCGCTGTTCCCAGCAGGTTCAGCGCTGTTCCTACCAGTGTCTGATCTGCTTTAAACTGGATTGCCGCTACCCCCAGCAGCAGGGAAAATATGATTCCCAGAAGTACGCTCGCCACTATTACCATCAAAATAACCGCCACTGCAGGAGTTCCGTCCGGAAGGTATTTCATCATCAAAGCGCCGCCTAACGCACCCATAACCATAATTCCTTCCAAACCGATATTGATGACGCCGCTGTGTTCGGAAAAACAGCCTCCCAACGCCACCAGGAGCAGAACAGAAGCAAATATCAATGTATATTGAATTAACAACAGCATTATGCTTCGCCTCCTTTCTGAGCTTTCACCCCTTGTTTTTCCTCTCTCTTATCCAGATATCTGTTAAGCCAGAGTTTGAAGAAGAGCACAAAACCACAAAGGTAAATAATAAATGCAGAGATTAAATCTGAAATCTGTGCACAGTACATGGTCTTATCCACATAAGAACCGCCGCTGGTAATATGCTGGATAAAGTAAGATGAGAAAATAGCTCCAATCGGATTTAAGCCTCCCAGAAAAGCAGAAGCAATTCCGTTAAATCCCATACTCGGGACACTTGTCTGCTGCACCATCCACTGCTCTACACCTGTCAGATAGAAACATGCAGCTCCTAATCCCGCAAGAGCTCCTGAAATCATCATTGTGAGAATGATGTTGGTTTTTTCACGCATACCACAGTATTTTGCTGCCAGTTTATTCATTCCGGTAGCTTTCAGTTCAAATCCGAATTTAGTTTTTTCCAGAATAATCCATACTACAATTGCCATCACGATGGAAATAATTAATCCCAGACCTACAAACTCATTGTTGGAAAACAGTTTATCCAATCCCAGAGTCGGCAGAAGCGCGCTTTTATTTGTTGTAGAAAGATTCTTTGTGTAAGGCGTTGTTTCCTCTTTTACCTTATTCAGCAGCATATTCACTGCATACAATCCAATCCAGTTGAGCATGATACAGGAGATAACCTCGTTCACATTGAAATACGCTTTCAACGCTCCAGAGATTCCGCCCACGATTGCGGATGCAAGAACTGCAGCCAAAAGACATACAAACCATGGCATACGCAGTCCAACTGCAAAATAAAGACACGCGCCTGCTCCTACTACATACTGACCTGCCGCGCCGATATTGAACAAGCCAACTTTATAAGCAAACAAAACTGAAAGGGAACACATCAGCAGCGCCGATGCTTTTACCAGTGTAGTGCCTAAATATTTTGTTGCCGCCGCTGCACTGGGGTAATACAGAAAGTTTTTGAGAATTGAAGAGATCGCCCCTGCCGCTCCTGAAGGATTGATAATCAACAGAACGATATAACCTACCAGCAGTCCCAGTAAAATACAAAGCAGGGAAGCGATAATCGTCTGGAAACCGTCGTTTCTCAAAATACTTTCTCTGGTATTTTTTTTCTTATTCATTCTGCCTACGCCCCCTTTCTCTTAGAGCCAGCCATATAAAGACCAAGTTCTTCCACAGTAACTTCCTTCGGATCAAACTCACCAACAATTTCTCCTTCGTACATAACCAGAATCCGATCAGATACATTCATAACTTCATCCAGTTCCAGGCTTACCAGCAGTACTCCTTTACCAGCATCCCGCTGTGCTACGAGCTGTTTATGTATATATTCTATAGCTCCTACATCCAGTCCACGAGTCGGCTGAACTGCAACCAGAAGTTCTGGATTCTTATCCACTTCTCTGGCAATAATTGCCTTCTGCTGGTTTCCACCGGACATACTCCGGGCCTTTGTGATCGCACCCTGTCCTGATCTCACATCGTACTGCTCAATCAGCCGATTTGCATATTCCCGGATTTCTTTTTTCTTAAGAAAACCAAATTTGTTGGTAAACTGGGGTTCAAAGTACCTTTGGAGTACAATATTATTTTCCAGAGAATAATCCAGTACCAAACCATGTTTATGTCTGTCCTCTGGGATATGGCTCATTCCTATCACCGAACGCTTGCGGATAGGCATCTGTGTAATATCTTCACCATGCAGCGTAATTCTTCCTTCTTTTAAAGGTTCTAGTCCAGTAAGTCCATATACGAACTCTGTCTGTCCATTGCCGTCAATTCCCGCAATGCAGACAATTTCTCCTTCACGGACATTCAAAGAAACACCATTGACCGCATTATTTTTATGGCGTTTGGAGGCCACAGTCATGTTCTGTACATCCAGAATGACCTTTCCTGGCTTCACAGGTTTCTTTTCGACAACAAAATTGACGTCACGTCCAACCATCATCGCAGAAAGTTTCTCAGGCGTAGTATCTTTAATATCCACTGTTCCGATATATTTGCCTTTTCGAAGTACGCTGCAACGGTCTGCCACCTGCATAATCTCCGCCAGTTTATGTGTGATAAACAGGATGCTCTTACCCTCTGCGGCAAGATTTTTCATGATTGTCATCAATTCCTGAATCTCTTGTGGTGTTAAAACAGCCGTAGGTTCGTCAAAAATAAGTATTTCATTATCTCGGTAGAGCATTTTTAAAATTTCTGTTCTCTGCTGCATTCCTACCGTAATGTCCTCAATCAAGGCGCTGGGATCCACCTGAAACCCGTATTTTTCAGAAAGCGCAAGCACTTTTTTCTTAGCCTCATCCTTCTGTAAAATCCCGCCTTTTGTAGTTTCCACTCCAAGAATAATATTATCCAATACGCTAAAACATTCTACCAGTTTAAAGTGCTGATGCACCATTCCAATCCCCAACGCATCCGCATCATTTGGATTATTGATTTCGACTTTCCTGCCATCCTTATGGATTTCACCTTCTTCTGGCTGATACAGTCCGAAAAGCACACTCATCAGTGTGGATTTTCCTGCGCCATTCTCACCAAGCAATGCGTGAATCTCACCTTTTTTCAGCTGCAGGGTGATATTATCATTAGCTATAATACCGGGAAATCTCTTGGTAATGTTCAGCATTTCAATTGCATAATCTGCCACGATACCACTCTCCTTTTCTCTCTGCTTTGAAATTACAAAGCTTAGCGTAAGGAATGGGCCAAGCCCATTCCTCCGCCCCCAAAGCCTTTATTTAATATTCGGGGAAATTGTTAACTTAATTGCAGTTTCTGGTTCCTTGGAGATGTCGTTGGAAACCTGAACTTCACCAGTAAAGATAGACTGTACAAGGTTCTTATAATCTTCTTCACTAAATCCATCATTCCATACGGTTGTATCTATCGGAAGCTGTACATAGTTCTCTTCCGGATTCTCTGATACCATTCCCAGACAATCAATCTTTCCTGCATACTCGCCCCAGTTTCCTGCTTTGATTTCTTCAAGCAGATTCATTACAGTAGGAGTAAGTCCTTTCATAGCAGAAGTAATTGTCATGCCATCTCCATACTCGTTGATGATTCCAGACTGGTCAGAGTCAACACCAATTACCTTGCCGCCAACCTTCTTTGCTGCTTCTGCTGCTGAAGTATAAATTCCGCCGCCGCAGGCAAATACTACTTCTACACCGTTGCTGCTGTACCAGGTATCCATGGTTGCTGTGATGTCTGCGTCACCATAGAACTGGCCGCCGTATACAAATTCTACCTGAACCTCTTTTTCAATGCCCATCTCTTTTGCTGCTGCATCAGCTCCCTGTACATAACCATAACCAAATTTCGTAACTGCCGGAACTGCCATACCGCCTAAGAATCCAAGGTGCTTGTAACCCATCTTAACGGTTGCATATCCTGCCATATAACCGGAAATCTCTTCCTGATAAGTACAGCAGTATACATTGTCTTTATTGTAGTACTCTTCAACATTCCAGTTATCTGGATTATAGTCATAGTCTTCGCCTACGCCTTTTTCCAGAATGTCTCCAGCAGAAACGTCAATCCCAATAAACTTCACATCTGGATAGAGCTCTGCCTGATCTACGATAGCCTTTGCAAACATATATCCTGGCATTACAATCACATTGTATCCTGCTGCTGCTGCCTGATCCACACTTGCGCTGCGGGCTTCATCTGAGTCGCTCTCTGGTTTAAAATACTCAAAAGTTACGCTGTTGCTCTCACTCCATGCTTTGCATGCTTCATAAGTTGTCTGGTTGAAACTCTGGTCTGTAATATCGCCAGAGTCGGTGATCATTGCAACCTTCATATCTGATTCTGCTTCTGTGTCACCTTTTTCTTCATTTTCTGCGCTGGTGTCTGCCTCGGAATCTGAGTTTGCCTCAGTTTCGTTCTTTGTAGTGTTCTCACTCTTGGATTCTCCGTTACCTCCGCAGCCTGTCAATGACAAAACCATTGTGCAGGCAAGTAACATTGCCATGATTTTTCTTTTCATCTCTTTTCCTCCTTGTATGTGTGAAATTTTTTAGGAATCCTCTGCCTGCCTTTGCCTGCGGGATTCCAATATATAAAATCCCCCTCTGGGGTGATTTTTATGAAAATATCTTGAAAAACCGACACACTTTTCTGTTGTAATATATACTGTATAAAAAAACCGCAATAGCTGAACACAAAAATCAGAACTGATTTTCTGAAATTCATGGTCAACCATTACGGTGGTTTGTAGAAACGCTCAACCTATCATGAGCATACATTAAATTTCGTTTCACTTATTATGTTGTTGTACCTGTATGTTATATTATTTTTTTACCAAAGTCAATGTCACATTTTCACTAATAAGCTTTCTGATTTTTGTAGATTTTCACTAAATGATTGGGAATACTAGCAGATTAGATAGAGAAATCGCCCTATTCCAAGCCAATTTTCAGTAATTAAGTCACAAATTTTTCAAAAAAAGCCTGGCGTGGAAATATCTCCCAGCCAGGCCTTTTTTGAATTTATAAAGTTAGTTTTTTAATCTTAAATACATAAAATAAAGAAACGAAAAATCAACCATTCTACAAAGACAATTCTGCAAAATCAATCCAAAAATCCTCATAAATTGTTACTTTTATTTTGTCTTTAAAATCATAGCTGGAAACATGAAATTGTTTTTCCTCCAAGCTATAGGCTAGCACCGTTTGATCTGCCGGATTGACAATCCAGTATTCCCGCACTCCGGCGTCGGCATACAAATTCAGTTTCCGTATATAATCATGACTGATATTAGACGGTGAAACAATCTCAATAATCCAGTCCGGGGCTCCGCTGCACCCTCGTTCTGTCAATTTGCCAGGGTCACAGATCACACTGATATCAGGCTCTACGACATTCTTCCTATCCTCGTCCAGCCTCACCGCAAAAGGCGCCGGATAAACCTGGCATGCGCCACCCTTTGTCTTAATATAATTGTTGACAGCAGTATGCATTTCACTCAATACTCTCTGGTGTATGCGGCTGGGCGCTGGCTGATAATAAATCTGGCCGTTGATAACTTCCGCCCTGATATTCTCTGGCAGATTATAATAATCACTCTCCGCATATTGTTCCTTCTGTACAGCTTCCATCGTAAATTCCCCCTTTCTTGTTCTGTTTTCATCATACCACAATTTCCCTCAAAAATAAATCTCAAATCAAAGAATCATCCAACTCTTTCAATCCTGCAAATACTCCAAAATTAGGATAGCTTTCCAGCGCTTCTTTTTCTGTTGTCCCTGTAGTTACCCCTGCAAAATCAACGCCAGCACTCTGGGCTGTCCTGGCATCCACAAGACTGTCTCCCACATATAATACCTGGCTTTTATCCATATTCCACTCAGCCAGTACCTGAATCACGCCCTCTGGGTCTGGTTTTGGATGTTTCACATTGTCTCCGCCTACAATCAAATCAATCAGATGTGCTCCCTGATATTTTTTCAAAATACTATCTATGCGGTAATGATATTTAGTAGTAACAATTCCAATCTGATAACCCTGCCCTTTCCATTTTTCCAAAAGCTCCAGCGCTCCTTCAAAAAAACAGGTACAGTCTGTCATCACCTGGTCCGCCTTCGTTATAAACAGCTTGGAAAACTGTGCCGCCTTCGTTTCTGTCTCATCTCCTGTCAATACCCGGTAAGTCTCTTCTAAATGCAGTCCGATTGTCTTACGAATTGTTTCCCGCTCTGCCAGAGCATATCCCAATTGTTCTAACGCATAGTTGACACATACTACAATCCCTTCTGTAGAATCTCCCAAAGTATAATCAAAATCAAATATTAATCCTTTGTATCTCATCTTCCAATCTCCCATAATCCTTTGATCTGACCGCTTAAAGTCTCATAATTCCATTGCTTATCACTGTTCTTTCTGCTGTTTGGATCATTGACGAAAAACCCTTTTTCATCATATCCCCGGAGCAGAATAAAATGTCCTGTCGTTGTAAAATCCCCGGGACGCATACTGCAGATTATTACCTTTCCCTCATCCAATGCCTTCCTCATAACAGTATCGGCAAGAGGCAGTTCTCTGCCAGTAAGCCCCAGTCCTAATGCTCCTTCTGTAAAAAAACTCCAGCTTGTCCCCGCTTCTGTACTGTATCTGTTTTTTTCCGCATATTCAGCCATTTTACGCGGATTCATCTGGGTATCGCCCGTCAATCCCAGATATGCCATGGTCATGCAGGTTGGACCGCAGCCAGATGCTCCTATCACACTGCTGCCGTAACTATTATATCCCCATCGCAGATCCCACTGCATCAGCAGGGGTATCTCTCCCTGCCTGTAAACATCAGAGATATCAATTTCCTGACCCATATATTGGCTGCGATGAGGATAATTTGTCACAAAATCATAAGTTTCCTCATTTTTTTCCAGCATCTCCAACAGTTCCTGGGGATAGTCCTCCTTTGTCACAGAGCTTAAAAAAGACCCCGCTTTATTCCCTGATATCTGATTCAAAACAGGGAAGTATATTTTTGTACTGCAGACAATTCCCGCTGTAAGCAGCAAAAATAATCCCATACATATTTTTCTGCGTCTGCGGCGCATAGCTCTTCTTTTTCTCAGAGAAGTTCTCTTTCTCCTTCCTGAAAAATTTTCCCATTCCACACCTGCATAATATTCCATAACTCTTCCATCCTTTCTGACCTTAAAATTTCTTGATAGATTCAATTCATCATTCTAATGTCAGTATAGATAAAAAATGGAAATGGTTCTTACGTTTTTTCTCGCAGACTTTTTAAGATTTTCTGAAGATTTCCTTTATCATTTCACAGGAATTTCTATGGTAAATACGGTCTTTCCTTCCTGGCTCTCCGCCTTAATGCAGCCGCCATGCCGTTCCACAATTTCTTTTGCAATGGCAAGACCCAGGCCTGCGCCTCCAGTGCTGCTCTGCCTTGCTGTGTCAAGACGGTAAAACTGTTCAAAAACGCGGTCCAGTTTTTCTTTGGGAATCGTGGCTCCATCATTCTCTATCTCAATATACAGAATCCCGCTGCTGCTTAATGCATGAATTTCTATGGTACTTCCCTCATATCCATACAGCACTGCATTCCGCAGAAGATTGTCAAACACACGCTGCATCTTGTCTGTATCACAGGTGATTTCTAAATCTTCAGGTTTAATTTCCAGCTGGCATGTCATCTGCTTTTCACGCAGCATTGGCTGAAACTCATAGACAATCTGCTGAAGCATCCGCTTTAGAGAAACGGTCATGGTCATCAACTCCAAATGTGTCAGATTAAATCTGGTTATCTCAAAAAATTCATTGATCAGGTCCTCTAAGCGTTCTGCTTTCTCCAAGGAGATAGACAGATATTTTTCCCGAAGCCTGGGCGAGAGTTCTCCTTCTTCTTTTAACAATGTAAGATAACCAATCACAGATGTCAAAGGTGTTTTCAGATCATGAGCCAGATACACCACCAGATCATTTTTGCGCTGCTCTGCTTCCTTTGCCAGCCGCTGATTTTGGTGAATCTGAAACTGAATCTCATTCATATGCTGTTCCACCTCACGCAGTTCTGGCCGCAGCTGAATCAAATGATCTTCTTTCACAAGTTCTTCCATCGCATCCATTACCTGCTGAAAATAATTCAAAAGCCTCATCCAGTAAAAAATGCCAATCATGAATGTCCCTGCCAGAAACAACATCGCCACAAACAGCGTCTGATTCTCCGAAATCCAGTGGAGAAGCGGATACATTCCCTCATTTCCATGCCAGATAACCGAACCGAAAAAATTTTTCCCTAGAAAAAGGCACAGAACCAGCAGTACGATGCACGCCAGGCTGGCGGACAGCATTTTTCGGAAAAAACGCCCTAAAATAAGCGTTTTGATATGCTTGCTCTCTCTCACAGCTTCCTCCATTCTCAGGCTATTTCTCAATCGTATATCCTACGCCCCAGACAGTCTTGATAAATTTATGGTTCCGGTAAGAATCCTGCATTTTCTCCCTGATTCTTGCCACATGCGCCATTACGGTGTTATTGCTGTCCAGGTATTTTTCCTTCCAGACTTCCTCAAACAGCTCTTCGGAAGATACCACCTCCCCCTGATGTTCACATAAGTACCACAAAATAGAAAATTCCAAAGGAGTTAAATCCAAGTCTTTTTTATACAGAGTACTTCTATGAGTGCGGTGATTCATCACCAATCCCCGTATTTCCAGTTCATCTGTATCATCCTCTGGCACATGGTCCTGTCCTGCCTGATTATAACGATGATAACGACGCAGCTGTGTTTTTATCCGCGCAACCACCTCCAGAGGGTTAAAAGGCTTAGTAATATAATCATCTGCTCCCAGCATCAATCCATTGATTTTGTCCACATCTTCCGTTCTTGCTGTGAGCATAATAATTGGAAAATAGTGGTTTCTGCGTATTTTCTGGCAGAGCCCAAATCCATCTATATCTGGCAGCATCACATCCAGAAGCGCCAAATCCATAGATTCTCTTTCTACGCACTCCAGTGCTTCTTCTCCCTCATAAAATTTAAACACCTGATACCCCTCATTGGCCAGATATAGTTCCAGCAGGTCCGCTACCTCCTTCTCATCATCTACCACTAAAATTCTCTCTGCCATGAATCCCTCCATTATCACATCGTTTTCTCTGCATTTTTATCTTTCAGGAAGCTGTGCAAGAACCTCCGGAAACAATTCTACACTGCGCCTTAAAATTCCCTGCATGTAAGCGATGGCAATCCCATAATTTGTAATTGGAATTCCCTGGTCTCTGGCACATTTCTGGCGATATTTCATCTCCCGTTCATTCAGCATACAGCCGCCGCAGTGAATAATCATCTTATATTGGGACAGATCTTCTGGAAACTCTGTGCCAGAGGACGTCTGAATCTCAAGCTGCTTTTGGGTATATTCTTTCAGCCAGAAGGGAATTTTTACAGAACCGATATCATCGCATTGTCTGTGATGAGTGCATCCTTCTGATATCAGCACTTTATCCCCATCCTGAAGCTTCTCTATCGCCGCCGCCCCCTGCACTGTCATTTCTAAATCACCTTTATATCTGGCAAACAAAATGGAAAAGGAGGTCAAGGGAATCTCACTGGGGGTGTCTGCACTTACCCTGGCAAATACCTGGCTGTCTGTAATCACCATTGCCGGCCGCTTCCCAAGCTGTTCTAAGGTACGAGCCAGTTCACTCTCTTGTACTGTCACAGATACCGCATCTGCTTCCAGAATATCCCGTATCGTCTGCTGCTGAGGCAGAATCAGCCTGCCTTTAGGGGCCGCCTTATCAATAGGCACCACCAGCACCACAAAATCAGAAGGTTTCAGCAGATCTCCCACAATCCGCCTTTTACTCTCATCTTTGACAGCAAGACCTGCAATTTTCTCTTTTAATTCTTGTATTTGGAATCCTGTTTTGGCACTGATTTTAATAATTTGATCCTCTTCTGCTGACAGAATTTGTTTATCACCAGTCTTTTTTTCTCCCAGATCTTCTTTGTTAAATGCCAGAATATATGGTATATTTTTCTCCTTGAAAAGTTCTATAAGCCTTTGTTCTGCTGCAGCTATTCCCACTGTACTATCTATCACCAGCACCGCCACGTCTGTCTTATTCAGAATCTGCCTGGTCTTTTGCACACGCAGTTTCCCCAGTGCACCTTCGTCATCTATTCCTGGAGTATCTATAATCACTACTGGCCCCATAGGAAGCAGTTCCATTGCTTTGTGCACTGGATCGGTAGTCGTTCCTTTTACCTGAGACACCACTGCAAGATTCTGTCCTGTCACTGCATTGACCACGCTAGATTTTCCTGCATTTCTTCTCCCAAAAAAACCAATATGCACACGGTCAGCAGAAGGTGTACTGTTTAAACTCATAGTCGTTCTCCTTTCTACTACAAAAAACTCATGCCTTGGAATAAGCTGTCTTGCTGCTGATACCAGGCAGCTTTCCCAGTCTGCCAGAAAGAGCGCTGATTACATCCTGCGGAGCATCCACAGCAATACTGATAATATTAATGTTTTTCTGCGGGTAGGGAATCCCCATTCTTCCTACGATCCAGGCTCCATACTCATGAAGAATCTGATTCAGCGACTCCACAGATGATTCTGCCTCCACAATAATACCGATAATTGCCACTCGTGTTTCCATATCTGCTTTTTCAATCCTTTCACTGTCATAATCAAATAATGCCATATCCTCTGCCATCAGGTCTTTTACAAGTTTCAAAACAACTTCTGTACCCAGAAAGAATCGTCATCCATTGGCAGGATCTGTCACTCAAACTCTACTGTCACAAAAAAACCTTTGGGAGTCTCATTGATTTCTGCCACTCTTCCCTCTTTCGCCATCAGCCGTTCTGAAAAAGCGTAATTTGCAGACATGGCATATGCCCTGCCCAGTGTGTAATAATAAGAAGTCGGCAGTTTTCCCTCGGTAACCGGAAGAATATCCCCTACCTTCAAAAGCCCTGTCCGCTCCATTTTAAATTCCATTGTGCGCACTCTGCATACTTCCTTTCCATGTGATTTGCCATAATTTCAGTTTATTTAAGAACGTTTCCAGGTCGAGGGTGTAAATAAAAGAAGCAGCGGGAACAGCTCCAGACGACCGGCAAGCATATCAAACATAAGCACGTATTTTGCTGGCTGAGAAAACACAGAGAAATTGCTGGCAGGCCCTACCTGGCTCAGCCCAGGCCCTATATTGTTCAGCGTAGCCGCCACTGCTGTAAAATTTGTTGTAAAATCCAGATTATCCAGCGTAATCAGCAGCACAGAGCCTCCATAAATCAAAGCATATGCAATAAAGAATACAGAAATAGAGCGCAGAATATCTTTATTTACCACATGCTGCTCAAAATGAATCTGGCGCACCCGTTTTGGATGGATCAGATAAGAAAGCTCATTTTTAACCAGCTTTAACATAATCACCACCCGGGACACCTTGATTCCCCCTCCGGTACTTCCTGCACAGGCTCCTATAAACATCAGCATTACCAGTATAAACTTGGAAAACTCCGGCCAGACATTAAAGTCCACCGTAGAATATCCTGTGGTTGTGATAATAGACGCCACCTGAAAAGCTGCATGGTGAAATGCCTCTAACAGAGAATGAAAGCTCCCCCGGATATTAATAGTTATCATCAAAACGGCCGCAAAAATAATGCCCAGGTAGTACCGCATTTCTTCATGCTGGAATGCCTGCTGTGGTTTTCGCACACGAATCAGATAATATACGTTAAAATTGATACCGAACAGAATCATAAACACTGTGATCACTGCCTGAGAAGCGACGGAATAACTTCCAATACTGCTGTTTAACACGCCGAATCCTCCGGTACCCGCAGTTCCAAATGCCAGTGTCATAGAAGCAAAGGGAGACATTCCTGTGATAAGAAGCAATATAATCTGAATCACTGTCATAAAAATGTACATTTCATATAAAATCCGTGCCGTATGTTTTACTCTGGGAACCAGTTTTCCCACTGTGGGTCCCGGGCTCTCTGCCCGCATCAGATACATATTGTATCCTCCTGCAAGAGGAAGGATGGCAAGAATCAGCACCAGCACCCCCATTCCCCCAATCCAGTGGGTAAAACTGCGCCAGAACAGATTGCATTTAGAGAGCGCCTCAACATCTGTCAAAATACTTGCACCTGTGGTCGTAAGACCAGAAATTGTCTCAAACAATGCGTCTGTATAACTCGGAAATTCTCCTGACAGAAACAGCGGCAGAGCTCCCGTAATACTCAAAACAATCCAGCTTAAAGAAACCGCCACAAAGCCTTCCCGTGCATAAAACACTGTACTTTTAGGCTTTTTCAGCTTTCCAGCCGCCGCTTTATGATCAGAATCGGCAATCTGACTCATACAATGAAAGAACCACAAGATATGCAAATCCCTCCTTTTCCCTATAAATGATGGCAGCCAGACAAGGCAGCGCCAGAAACATTGCCTGAAATTCCAGAACACGGCAAAGAATATATCTGATAATTGAATAGTTCATGGTTTACTTTCTTTTCCTCCTACCGTAAAATATCCTTCAAATCATTAAATCCCTGATTGGTAGTTACCACCACTACGGTATCTCCCAGCTGAATGGAATCTTGTCCGCCGGGAGTGATAACAATTCCTTTCCGGTTGATACAGGCGATCAGCAGATTTTCTTTCAGCTGCAGCTCCTTTAAGGGAACGCCAACAAGCCTTGATTCTTCATTCACCCGAAATTCCAGCGCCTCCACTTTACCTTCAATCAGCCGGTATAAAGTTTCCACATTACTGCCGATAGAATTCTGCATCGCACGGACATACTGCAGGATGTATTCTGCAGTAATATTCTTAGGATAAAGTACGCTTCCAAGATCCAGGCTGTCTATAATTTTGTCATAGTCCAGCCTGTGCACTTTGGTAATGGTCTTGGCCCCAGAAATGCTCTTGGCGTACAGGCTCAGCATAATATTTTCCTCGTCCATACTGGTCCAGGATACAAAGGAATGTATCTTGGGCAGACCTTCCTCCTGCAGCAGGTTCCGTTCTGTCCCATCTCCATGAATAATCATTGCCTGAGGCAGCAGCTCGCTGAGCTCATTGCAGCGCTCCTTGCTCTGTTCAATAATCTTAATCCGAATTCCCATGGGGAGAAGCTGCTTTGCCAAATAATATGTAGTCTCGCCTCCCCCTATAATCATACAAGTCTTAATCCGGTTGGTAGTCATGCCGATTTTTTTGAAAAATTCATTTGCTTTTCTGGAAGACGCCACCATAGAGATCACATCTTTCTCCTGAAGTTCAAAATTTCCATCTGGAATAAACACTTCTTCTCCACGCTGGACGGCGCAGATCAGCACCTCACAGTGAAGCCCGCTGGACAGATACGTCAGAGGCCGTCCATGAAGCACAGATCCTTCATTAATTTTACATTTTAAAAGTTCTACCCGTCCTTTGGCAAAACTGTCAACCTTGATTGCCGATGGAAATTTCAGCAGACGGGCAATTTCACATGCTGCCGCATACTCAGGATTGATTACCATGGACAATCCTAACTCTTCCTTGATAAATGCAATTTCTTTATTATAAATTGGATTGCGCACTCTGGCAATGGTACTGCATCCGCCAGCTTTTTTCGCAATCAGGCAGGACAGCATATTCAATTCATCTGACGCCGTCACTGCAATCATAAGATCAGCCTCTCCGATGCCTGCCTCATTTTGAACGGAAAAGCTGGCTCCATTTCCCACAACTCCCATTACATCATACTGATTTGCCACAGTTTCCACTCTGTGTGCATCTATATCAATAGCTGTAATATTATGTCCTTCCTTGCTTAACTGCTCTGCCAATGTAGACCCCACATTTCCGCAGCCCACAATAATTATCTGCATGTCCTATTCCTCTTTTCATCCTTTATCATATTTGCGAATCAGTCCCAGCCCGATGGGGTAAGGACCCGTATGCACACCTATGGTAGCGCCAATCTGAAAAATGTCAATTTTCTCATACTTCGAGTAAGTTTTCAAAGATGCTAAAAGCTCATCCCGAAATAATACTGCTTCCTGATAATCATATCCATATCCCACCACAATCTGATAATCATCTGGGGACTCTGCAAGTTTAGCAAAATGATCCCTGGTCTGCTCAATCAGACGTTTCATTGCCTTCTTTCGGCTTCTGGAAATTCCAGTGGGAAAAATCTCGCCCTCACGCAGCATAATCAACGGTTTAATTCCTAACGTGGAAGCGGCCGTTCCCATCACCTTGCCAATTCTGCCCCCATGGATGAGGTATTCATAATTTCCCACGGTAAAAATAATCCGACCTGTAGATTTTATGCGCTCAATCCCCTCCAATGTCTGTTGAAAGGAGAGGCCTGCCTGCTGCATCCGTACTGTTTCCAGCACCAGAATGCCTTGAAGAACCGTATTCACCATCGTGTCTACGACCTGGATTTTCACCGCCGGGTAATCTTCTGCAAGAAGATCAGCCGCCGTTTTTGCTGAATTGTAAGAGCCACTGAATTTTGTGGTAATACACAGACAGATAATATCTATTCCTTCTCTGGCATACGGCGTAAATGCCTCCACGAAATCCTGTACTGAGGGCAAGGAAGATTTCGGAAACTGATCAGGGTGATCCACCATCTCCTGGTAAAAGTCCCTGACGCTAATCTCTTCTATTTCTTTCTTATAGTTCTCGCCGTCAAAAGTAACATAAAAAGGTACCACCTTTATCCCTGTTTTCTGCGGGATTTCCTGCCCCAGATCGCAGGAACCGTCTGTAATAATTTGATACGCCATAACATTTCCCCTTTCCCAGTCTTATTGGAAGTTTCATTCATAATTATCTTTATCTAAAAATCTCCTGTATCTGCTCCTGTCAGATTGATCAGATCCTGCGCCGCCAGACACAGAGTCGTTCCAATCCTTCCGCCGCTAATATAAATCTTATCGTAATTCAATGCTTTCTTATGCAAAAATGTGGGAAACTGTTTCTTCATGCCCAGAGGGCTGCAGCCACCCCTGACATATCCTGTTACTCTTGTAATGTCTTTTACCGGAATCATCTCCACTGACTTTTCACCCGCAATGCGAGCTGCCTCTTTTAGCTGTACCTCTTCTTCTACTGGAAGCACAAACACATAATACTGTCTGCTTTTTCCCTGAAGTACCAGCGTCTTAAATGACTGTTTCACTGGCGCTCCTGTCAATTGCGCCGTGTGAATTCCGTCAACAAAGCTTTCGCACTCATATTGAATCACTTCATATTCTATTTTCTTTTTTTCCAGAATCCGCATGGCGTTTGTCTTAATTTCTTTCTCTTTTGCCATGGCTCCCTCCTCTACTGTCTGCCTTCATTCTGTGCTGTAATCTTCTCCGCCAGGTCATTCAAATATACCCAGCGGTCCATTTTATCCTCCAGCGCAGCTTCCGCCTGTTCTTTTTCCTTTACAAGCTCTAACAGCTTCGCTGAGTTGGAAGAATTCTCTGCCATATCTTTCTCTATCTGCTCCAGCTTTATTTCCAGTTGATGTATGTCATCCTCTATAGTAGCATATTCCTGCTGTTCTTTATAGGTAAATTTTAATTTCTTTTCTCCAAATCTTGGTTTGCCTTTTGAAGTAATATTTTCCATTTCATCTGACGCTTTTTTCTTCTTTTTCTGCGTCTCTGCTGTCTCAGGCAGTTTATTCTGTCCTGCCTTGCTAAGCCGGATATAATCCAGATAACCTCCTTCATACTGCTGCAAATGCCCTTCTCCCTCAAAGGCAAAAATTCTGCTCACCAGGCGTTCCAGAAAGTACCGGTCATGAGACACAATAATCACAATTCCGTCAAAAGCGTCAAGATAATCCTCTAAAATTGTCAATGTACTGATATCCAGATCGTTGGTTGGCTCGTCTAATATCAGTACATTAGGCGCTCCCATCAGCACCCGCAGAAGGTAAAGCCTCCTGCGCTCGCCCCCTGACAGTCTGCCAATAGGGGTCCACTGCATAGTACCATCAAAAAGAAAGCGCTCCATCAGCATAGAAGCGCTGATTTTACCATCAACCGTGTTGATATACTCAGCCACTTCCCGGACATATTCAATCGCT
>CAJUCK010000013.1:6264-15434 GCA_910585395.1 uncultured Lachnospiraceae bacterium | reverse complement strand
ATATGAGAATTATCTTGAGAAAAATATCCAATTTTGATGGTCTCCCCCAGCTCCACAGTACCTGAATCGGGAATGACCTGACCCAAAATCATTTTTAACAGGGTTGATTTTCCGCATCCATTAGGACCTACAATTCCAATCCGGTCACCCTTTAAAAAGATATAGCTAAAATCACGGATCAGCACCTGTTCCTGGTAAGATTTACAAAGCTCTGAAAGCTCTATCGTTTTCCGTCCCATCCGGGAAGATACTGAGGACAATTCCACACTCTTTTCTTCGACAGGACCCTCCTGGGCAAGCATATCTTCAATTCGCTGGATGTGAGCTTTCTGTTTCGTGGAACGGGCTCTTGCGCCTCTTGCCAGCCATGCCAGCTCCTTCTTCAAAATACTTTTCCGTTTCCGTTCACTTGCCTGCTCCATATTCTGCTTCTGCATTTTCAGCGCCACATAATCTGCATAACTGCCAGGATAACTATAGATCCCTCCATGGGCAACCTCCACAATCCGGTCCACAACTCTGTCCAGAAAATAGCGGTCATGCGTTACCATCACAACAGCTCCCTTAAATCTCACCAGATAATCTTCCAGCCACTGAGACATTTCATTATCCAAATGGTTCGTGGGCTCATCCAAAATTAAAAGCTCAACTGGCTGCAGCAATGTATTTACCAGAGCAATGCGTTTTTTCTGTCCCCCTGACAAATATTTCACGGCGCCTGCTGTGTCTGTAAACCCCAGCTCATAAAGCATGGATTTTGCCTGAGAGACAAGCACCATATCCTGCACATCCAGCCCTCTCATGGCCGCCTTTAAAATATCGTCTGTGTCCTCCAGCACAGGCGTCTGTTCCAGCCAGGCAAATTTTACATGATTTCCCATTATTACTGTGCCTTGATCCGCCTCTTCTGCTCCTGCCAGGATTTTTAACAAGGTGGATTTTCCCATGCCGTTAACCCCGATTACGCCGACCTTTTCTCCCTCCTGAAGACTGAACGCTGCATCTTCCAGCAATGTCCGCTCCGCAGTATAGGCTTTATGTAAATGCTCTGCCGTTAAAATGTTCATCTTATATCTCCTCAAGTATCTGTTTCTTTCTTTATTTTATAATGATTTGAGTGTTAAAAGGCGGGCCAAAAACTTAGACTGCAAATTTAAAATCCACCTTTTAGCGCCTAAAAGCATCTTTGTTTGGTATTCAAAGAAAAAATGGAAGAAATGCTGACCCTCAGCACCTCCTCCATTTTCCAGCCACTCAATTTGCTATTTAAAATTCTAAAGAGCATCATAGCACGAAACATCTGTTGTGTCAAATACTGCCGCCTTTCCCAGATCAAGCTTGGTTTAGAAATAAAATCTCCCATACACCCCTCTATCATGAGGTGATTTCATTCTTAATTGGGATTTGACAGCTCCACCAGCCGCTCCAGCACTCTGAAAGCTTTCCCAGAATCAATGGATTCTGCCGCCAATTTGATCCCTTCATTTATGCTGTCAGTAATTCCTCCTGCATAGAGCGTGGCGCCGGCATTCAGCAGTACAATCTCTCGTTTCGGTCCCTGGATGTTTCCTTTGAGAATATCAGCAGTAATCCTGGCGTTTTGTATACCGTCTCCTCCCTGCAGTTCTTCCAGAGAGGCGCGGTGCAGCCCGAACTGCTCTGGAGCAACCTGGTAAGTGTCGACCCTGCCATCTATGATTTCAGAAACAGTCGTCTTTCCTGTCAGTGTAAATTCATCCATGTAATCCTCACCACTTACCACAAACCCACGCTCCACCCCCAGACTGCTCATTGCCTTCGCAAGAAGCTCGGTCAGGGACGGATCATAAACCCCCACCACCATGCACTTGGCATCAGAAGGATTGGCAAGGGGCCCCAGAATATTAAATACAGAACGGATGCCCATATCTTTCCTTGCCTGGCCCACGAATCTCATAGATTTGTTAAAGCTGGGAGCAAACATAAAGCCAATGCCCGCCTCTTCCACGCATTTTGCTACCACCTCTGGTTCCGCCAAAATATTGACGCCCAGAGCTTCCAGCACGTCCCCTGCCCCGCTTTTGCTGGAAATGGAACGATTGCCGTGCTTTGCAATAGGAAGCCCTGCGCCCGCCGCTACCAAAGCAGAAGTGGTGGATACATTAAAGGTAAAGGTTCTGTCTCCCCCCGTGCCAACCAGATCCACATAATTTGGAATATTGGGTGCAATATGCTCTGCTTTTTCCTTCAATACGGATGCAAATCCAGTAAGTTCTTCTAAAGTTTCTCCTTTCATGCGCATTGCTGTGAGAAAGGCTCCAAGCTGCGCCTGAGTTGCCTCGCCTCCAAGCATCAGATTCATTACACGCTTTGCCTCTTTTTCTGTCAGGTTTTGTCCGTCTACGACTTTTTGAATTGCTTTCTGCATTCTATTCACCTCTTCCTTTCCAGTCAAATTCTATTCCTTCTTTACTTTACAATTCATTCAGTTCCTTTTTGAACGTACGGCAGTATCTCCTGGCGGCGTCCGGTTTATAATCATTAGCCTCCAGCAATTTAATGAAGTGAGAGCCTACAATCGCACCGTCTATCACATCTTTCATAGGCGCCACATCTTTGGCCTGCTCAATGCCAAATCCCATCATCACTGGAATCTCTGCCACACTTTTCACCTCTGAGAGGTAATCTAATATTCTTTTATGAAAATTACCGCTCTGCCCAGTAACGCCCATACCAGAAACACAGTACACAAATCCTCTTGCCTTTTCAAGTATTTCAGAAACACGCTCCCCTGACGTCGGGGACACCAGCTCAATGAGAATCGGCGCTCCTTCTCTTTTCAGCGCTTCTTTTATATCCTCCTGCTCTTCTAAGGGCAGATCTGGAATAATCAGTCCATCCACGCCGCTGGCAATACAGTCTTCCACAAACTGCTCCAATCCAAAATGCAGCGCTGTATTGTAATACATCATAAATGCGATTGGCATTTCTACCCCTTCTTCCCGAAGTTCTTTCATCATGGCAAAGACCTTTTTGAGATTGGTTCCCAATTGAATGGACTGATAGGATGCATTCTGTATCACTGGTCCGTCTGCCACTGGATCAGAAAAGGGAATTCCCAGCTCCAGCACGTCTGTCCCCGCATGTTCCTGCGCTTTCACCAGTGCTTTGCTGCCTGCCATATCAGGCAGTCCAGCTGTCATATATGTGATAAATGCTTTTTCTTTATTTGTTTTCAAATTCCTCATTTTCTGTTCTATTCTATTTTCCATTGTCTTTCCTCCCATATCTTTCTCTTTCACTTTTATTTGAAAATGCCATTTCCTGTATTCAAGAATCCAAAAGCGATGATTCCTGACACATCCTGCCATTCATATAATCAGCCACTGTATGCACATCCTTATCCCCTCTTCCTGACAGACATACAATCATAATTTCATCCTCTCTCATGTACTCCGCCTGCTTTCTGGCATAGGCGACGGCATGAGCGCTCTCAATGGCTGGAATTATCCCTTCCAGCCTGCACAGCTCCAGCAGAGCTTCCATAGCTTCCTGATCTGTAACAGACACATATTCTGCCCGACCGCTGTCTTTTAGATAAGCATGCTCTGGCCCCACCCCTGGATAATCCAGGCCAGCTGAGACAGAATATGCAACCTGAATATTTCCGTCTTCGTCCTGCAGCAGATAAGAGCGCATCCCGTGAAGCGTTCCTGGCTTTCCCAATGCCATAGCGCTGGCATGTTTTCCTGTTTCTATACCCAAACCAGCCGCTTCCACACCGATCAGTTTCACGGATGGTTCTTCTATAAAATCTGCAAACATGCCGATGGAATTAGAACCTCCTCCCACACATGCCATCACCACATCCGGCAGTCTGCCTTCCGCCTGCAGAATCTGCTGCTTACTCTCCCGGCTGATAACACTTTGAAATTCTTTTACTATTTTAGGATAAGGATAAGGTCCTACTGCCGATCCAATCACATAAAACGTATCTTCCGCTGTCTTCGCCCAGGTACGAATTGCTTCATTCGTGGCATCCTTTAAAGTCCGGCTGCCAGACAAGACACACTCTACTTTCGCCCCCAGCATTTTCATGCGAAATACATTCAACTCCTGGCGACGCATATCTTCCTCTCCCATAAAAACAGTGCATTCCATTCCAAAAAGGGCTGCGCCTGTAGCCGTCGCCACACCGTGCTGTCCGGCTCCTGTCTCTGCAATTACTTTTTTCTTGCCCATCCGTTTTGCCAGTAAAATCTGTCCAAGAACATTATTGATTTTATGGGCTCCTGTATGATTCAAATCTTCTCGTTTCAGATAAATTTTCGTACCATACTCTCTGCTTAAATTTTCTGCAAAATAGAGGGGATTTTCTCTGCCCACGTACTGTTTCAGATAGTAATCATACTGTTTGAGAAACGCTTCGTCACGAATTGCCGCTTCATACGCAAGATCCAGCTCCTTTAAGGTATTCATCAGAGATTCTGATACAAACTGTCCGCCAAATTCTCCAAAATATCTCTTATCATTCTTTTTCATTATATCCTCCATTCTGTGCCCTTTCTGGCACTAACCGTCAATTTCGTAAAACGATTCACAAGTTTTTTCACATCTTCTGACCTTTTCTGCAAATTCTAATATCATTCCCCGCTCTTTGCCTTTCTCTCCCTCCACTCCAGAACTTACATCCACCACATCGGGTGAAAACAGTCTCACAGCTTCCACTACATTTTTAGAATCCAAGCCTCCAGCAAGAATAAATATTTTATCCTCAAAACATAGGGCTCTGGCCTGTTCCACCGCCGCTTTGCTGCCCGTCCAGTCAAATGTCCTGCCGCTTCCGGCAGTCCCTGCGTCAAGAACATAGCCTGTGATATTTTCATGACATCTGAGCTTTTTTAAATCCTCTGGTTTTTCTATGTTGCACGCCTGCCAAATTGGCGTTCTGCTCTTATCCAAAATCTCATCCTGCAAAGAACCGTGAATCTGTATTATGTCAAACTCTGCCTGCTCTATGTTTCTTAACAGCTCTAATTCTGGGCTGACTGTCACTGCCACTCTTTTCACTCTTCCATCCAAATGCTTTCGGATTTCTTCTGCCTGGCAGAAGCTTATCTTGCGCCTGCTCCCTTCCCAAAACACAAAGCCTGCATATGCAGCCTTAATTTCATTGAGCGCTGCCGCTTCTTCTATTCTGGTGATCCCGCAGATTTTAATTTCTGGCGTTCTTCCCATCTGTATCATCCTTCCTGAAATCATACGTTTACAATGACTTCCAATGCTCTGCCAGTTTTGCAGGATTTTCTGCTTCCATAAATGCTCTTCCAACCAAAATTGCATCCACCCTGGATTTTTTCAGAAATATCACATCTTCATCCCCTGCAATCCCGCTCTCTGCCACAAAAACTTTTCCCTCTGGAACCATTGCAGAAAGACGCCTGGCAGTATCCAGCTGAATCGTAAAATTCCTAAGGTTCCGGTTATTAACACCAATAATCCTGGCATCCACTTTTAATGCGCGTTCTAACTCCCGCTCATCATGGGTTTCCACCAGGGCGTCCATGCCCAGCTCTTCCGTAAGCTGACAGAAATCCTTCATCTGAGCATCATCCAAAATGGCTGCGATGAGAAGTACCGCATCTGCCCCGATTACCCTCGCTTCATAAAACTGATATTCATCAATCATAAAATCTTTTCGGAGAATGGGGAGTGACGACATTTTTCTTATCTCTTTTAAATTGTCTGCCGTACCGCCAAAATGATCTTCTTCCGTGAGACAGGAAATGGCGTCCACAGACGCGTTGTATTCCTTAATTCTGTCCGCCAGGCTGATTTTGCTCATAATTGAGCCTAGACTGGGAGACGCTTTTTTAACTTCCCCGATTATGGAAAGACCGGGCTTTGCCAGCGCCTGACAGAAGGAAGGTGCAGCTGTCCTTATATGTTCTTCTGCAAGTCTGCGCATTTCTTTTTCGCTCACCTTTGCCTTATGCTGAGGCAGACGCAGCTTTTTATCTTCTACAATCTTATCTAATATCATTTTCTTTCCCTTCAAATCCTACCGTTTACAAAGTTATCAATCATTCGTCATGTTTGTATACTCTCAAAATACGTTTCATTGTAAACTCCTTTCCCAACAACAAACTGAATTGTAAGCAACTAAAAAATCCCTGGTAAAAGTTTCAACAACTCTTACCAGGGACGATTTTGGTCGTGGTGCCACCCTGTTTCATTAGAGAACTGGTGTTAAACAGCAAATATCTTATCAGAAAACACTTCCATACTTTCAATGTTTTCTATAAAACAAAAAACGGATATTTCAAATCAGAAATATCCGCCACCAATTCAATAATCTCAATCCGATACACATGATATCTTACCCCTGTAACGTGAGGACACGGCAGCCGCTACTATGTTTCCATTTCGCTTTGCATCTTACAAATCCATTCTCATAAAACTTTCCTGTTATCTTCCACCAGCCGATAACTCTCTGTGAGGAACCTTCTTATGATACTACTTTTGCTCATTGATTTTATTCATTATATTTTAATTATATGCAGTTTAGCACATCAACGTGCCTCTGTCAACTCTTTTTTCGATTGTGGAATAAATCTCTTTTTCCTTCCTCATCTCTAAACAATTTTGAAGATTGGGGAAATCTTTGTATTATTTCATATGATCCTTCCCTCTTCCTTACTGCGTAATAAATATTCTTTATGCTTGTTCCTTTATCTTTCAGAAAATTTCCTATGACATTCATAACACATTCATATGTTTTATTCGTAACTTGGAATCCTCTAAGCCAAATCAGCCCATAATGCAGATCTATCTCTGCTCTTGGAGGAATGAAAACTACAAAATCCTTACCATTCAATGTAATCAATGCACGTTGTTCCTCCAATGCCAGATGGAATACATCTTCATCACTTTTTCCAGCCTGAAATCTGTCACGCACATGAATCACATCATGCCCGTATTTTTCTAAAACTGATATCGATTTTCTTGTGATATTTTCATCTAAGAGCACTTTCATATTTAATCTTCCTGATATGGAACATCCAAAATTTCAATTACATATTCCATCGCTTTATCTATATCTTCCGAATTTAAATTGTATTCCTCGCAAATTTCCCCAATGTCCATTCCATCTTTTAAGCAGGCAACAATCAGGCTGACAGGGATTCTGGTATCTTTGATCACTGGCATACCGCCTAACTTATTTTGATCTATTTGAATTTGCGGAAACCTGTTTCCTATTTCGCTAAAATATTGCTCAATCTCCTGATATTTTGCGCCTTTATTTTTTAAAAATATGATATTACGGTTCATATCTTTAGTATATACTTTATATTTCAAATTTAAACCAGATTCATATTCATTTTCTGCAGAAAAATCTCTTTTATATGTATATTGCATCTCTGGAAAATCTTCTGTAGATGCTTTCATTATAAATCCTGCCATTTCGATCTATCTCCTTTCTAAACTTTATCAATTTTTTGTTTTAATTCCTCCAGCTGATTAATCATATCTTCCAAATCTCTTCTCGAAACTTCAAATTTATATGTATTCTCCTCATCATCCTCTTCTGTCACTATTTTTATAATTGCGGAAGTTGCCTCTATCTCTGTAGGATTTTCTAAATTTCTATGACTAATAATTTCATATTCCAATAATGTAAAACATTCTATTTTACTGCTCTTTTTTATATACAAATGATTTTTTAAATCATACTCTTTTTCAAAAATTATCTTGGCAATTTCTAACTTATCTTCATCTTTCTCATCCATCTCTCTGTTTTCTGCCAACCCAATCACTAGTTTAATTATTGAAAAGACATACTCTCTAAAATCTTTTTCTTTCATCTCTGGAAAAATTTTCATCCCTTCTGGTGCAACTGCCATTGCAAAACCAGATGTACTCCAGACAATTTTTAGAATCTCGCTCTGATAAGCATTAAGTAAAACTTCTCTATATTTGTCTCTATTTTCATAATCCATCACCATGCCACCTCACATCTATATAAAAAATCTTAATTTTTCAAAATTAATCAACTTGTTTGTTTTTAATTCTAACATAATTTTAATTTTTTTTCTACAGATTTCCAAATATCATTTTTCATGTTTTCCCAAAAAATCAGGCCTTTGGAAATATTCCAAAAGCCTGATTTACATTATCTTTTTGTACGCACAGTCTTTTTGCCAGACCAATTAGAATACAGATTTCTATTTTTTCCGTTTACTTTCACAGTCTTGTAGGTTCTTATGCGCACATAATACTTCTTTTTTGCTTTTAATCCTGAGATTTTCTTTACCGTTACACCTTTTTTAACCATAATTTTCTTTAATGTCTTACCTTTAAAATTCCCGGTTGTACAGTACTGAATTTCATATCCATCTGTCTGTACCGTCTGCTTTTTCCATGTTACCTGAATCCCTTTAGACTTTGCAGCTGCTTTTTTCAAGCTGGTCTTCTTAGGTCTTATGGTAAAGTTTTCCGTTAACTTTCCACTGTACTTTCCATTAAATTCAATCGTTACCGCATAAATTCCTGGATTTTTTCTGCCTTTGGAATAGCTAACCCTGTAATCTGTGCCTTTTATCAGGCTTTTGCCCTTACTGTCCTTCACAATTACAGACGGTGTTTTCACTTTCCCATCATAAGTAAAATCTGTTTTGCTGCAGACAATCTTCTCTGGACTTTCAATAACAGCCACATTTTGAATATTTTGGCATACACTGCAGATCTTCTGCACCTTTCCGCTGTCTTTCACAGTCGCCGGAATATATTTTTCCACATAAAGATGCTCTAACTGCGCGATCTGTTCTGTATATGTTTCTCCACATTCACATCTATACGTTCTGATTCCTTCTTCTGTGCAGGTCGCTTCTTTCGTCACTTCGCTCTCATAACTGTGATGATGTTCTCCTGGCTTTCCTGTTGCCGGAATCGTCTCCTGCTCCTTTAATATTTCTCCGCACACACTGCAGTGGCTTCCCTCTGTCTTTCCTTCTTCTGTCTCTGTGGGTTCCACTCTTGGGTCTGTCACTGGCTGATGGCCCAGCGCTGCAATTTCTTCTGTGTACTTATCTCCGCAGCTGCAGGTATACGTTCTCACTCCTGTTTCCGTACAGGCCGCTTCTTTCGTCACTTCGCTCTCATAACTGTGATGATGTTCTCCTGGCTTTCCT
>CAJUCK010000013.1:0-6164 GCA_910585395.1 uncultured Lachnospiraceae bacterium | reverse complement strand
TCTGTGGGTTCCACTCTTGGGTCTGTCACTGGCTGATGGCCCAGCGCTGCAATTTTTTCTGTGTATTTATCTCCGCAGCTGCAGGTATACGTTTTCACTCCTGCTTCTGTACAGGAAGGCTCTCTGGTTACCGTACTCTGATATATGTGCGTATGATCTGGTTCTTCCGGCCCCTGCTGGTCTTCATTGTAGAAGATGACACGTTTTTCCGCCATTACAGTACCCTTCAATGCTTTCACATCTCCTACCGTAACCAAATCCCCAAAAGACTCAGAACAGAATAAAAGCGTATAGTCTCCTGGTGTTGCTCCATCAAAAGCCTGAAGATAGTATCTGCCTGGATGTTCTTCTGAAGCCATAAGTGAAACAGATTGGTACCAGTCCGTCTTATCCAGTATATCCTCCGCATCACTTTCCCAGTAATCAGTCCGAATCCTTATCACATAGTCCGCTTCATAGAATCCATAATAATCAAAGACATCTGCGGCACTGAATTCCTCTCCCGCCAAATTATACCATTTAATTTCATAATAAATATTTTCATCTGGGATGGACCCATCCTCCTGAGAGGGAATTTTTCTCAAATCTACTTTTGAAGGTGCAGAGACAATCTCTATGCGCCCAATCTCTTCAACATTTACCGGCTGTCCATATACTTTCCATTCACCAGTCTCATATCGCAGTTCATATCCATTGTCTATATTTTTCTGTGCCAATAAGAAATTTGGCTCTGCCCCACCGTCATCCTTGGCAAATATATAAGATTTTCCTGATAAAAGAAAACCTGGAAACAATCGATGTCCTGTCTGAAACTGTGTCGTTCCGGTAACGTTGCCTTCAATCGTCAGGGAGCCTTCTGCATTTAGTACAAGGATTCCTCTCTGGGCTGCTGCATCTGCCACCCCTGCAAAATCTCCGGTTATCAATGCATTTCCAGCTTCATTGAGATCCAGACATGCCCCATTTACCAGTGCAACATTTTTAAACTGCTGTGTTAGAGAGGTCAAACAGGCTTTGTTTTTTAACACAATATTCCCCACACCTTCCACAACTGCATCTTCCATAGAAGCCTGATTCAGTGTGAGAGTTGTGTTATCATTTCCATAAAATCGCGTCGTTTTAACTACTTTATTTTCTTCTGCAGTAATATTAATTTCCGCCTGGCTGTTCAAAACGGTATCAACGCCGTCACGCACGATTGGCTTAGCATCCAGATTCAGTACAGCATTTCCATAATAAGGAACCTTATTGTCTGATCCTTTGCCATTTCCCATACAGATTTCCTGAAACATGGTCTTATCATTGGAATTTTTCACCGTCAGAGATGCATTCTCACCAACCACTGTATTGGAATATCCTCCAGCGTAAACAGTTGGAAGCAGTTCATCCTCTGTATCTCCCATTCCTATCGTGCCTCCAAGATAGGTATCTACATTATCCATGGTCAGACTGTGTCCTGCAAGAAAAATTTCCCGATGGGGAACACTCCCCAAAGCAGTACTGGATTCAAACACCATTTTAATATCCTGAAAACAAACCCCGTCACCTTCCAGCTGAATAGGACTGCGGCAATTAATGCTGCTATCCTTCGTTCCCCGAATCAATGTATTCTCCGGAATTTTAACAGGAAGCATTCTCTTATCCGTATCCACATCTTTGCCGATAGTGATATGCGTTGCTACTATAATTGGGCTTTGATGCTGCTCAAGAGCAGCCATAAACTCTTCTCTTGTATACACAAATACCCCCTCATTTTCTGCATGAGGGCTGATCTCTTGCTGGTAATTATTCCCCTGTGCCTGTACTGTTTCCGTCTTTTGTATCCCGCCCAGCATTACTGTCGCAGCCGTCAGAATACAGATACATTTTTTTAAAATTTTTTTCATCCGCATTTCTCCTTTCTCTGTTCTGCATTATAGATTCCTTTTTTCTATAACTGGATTATAACAGATTCATAATTGAATATCTATAAGATTCTTATGCAATATCTTCTTTCTTCTCAATTCACATTGTTAATCCGAGTTAAATTTCATTGCCCTGTTATAAAAAGTAGATCTTGTCATCCCACACAGACCTGCTGCCTCTGTGACGTTAATCTCCTTATTTTTCCATCTGCCATACGTTTCACTAAAATTTTCTGGCAGCGGAATCTTTGGTCTTCCAAATTTCACACCTCTTGCCTTTGCCGCCGCTATCCCTTCTGCCTGACGCTGTTTAATATTGTGCCGTTCGTTCTCCGCCACAAAACTTAATACCTGCAGCACAATATCACTTAAGAATGTACCCATCAGATCTTTTCCTCTTCTGGTATCTAACAACGGCATATCCATCACTACGATATCCGATTTCTTTACTTGGGAAATATAATGCCACTGTTCCTGTATCTCCTTATAATTTCTTCCAAGACGGTCGATGGATGAAATATAGAGAACTGTATGTTCATTCAGCTTCTTTATCAGTTTCTGGTATTGCGGCCGATTGAAATCTTTTCCGCTCTGTTTGTCCACATAAATATTTTCTGCTGGTATTTTCATCTCTGCCATAGCTATGAGCTGCCTTTCTTCATTTTGTCCTATGGAACTAACACGACAATATCCGTAAAATGTCTCTTTCATCCTTTCTTTTCATTCTCCTTTACATTCAGGTTTTATCTTTTGTATTTTCTTCTCTAAGCCACCATAAGAAACTACGAAGAAATTTCCTTTAAATATCGAGAAAATTTCCTATAGATACTGGGGAACTAAAAATTTATTTCAGGAAGATCAAATTTTGTATAAGAAAAAACCTGTGAAATCCGCATATTGCGGACTCCACAGGTCTTGCTGTTGTCTGTCTGAAAATATTTTTAAACAGACTTATATATAATTGTCACATTCTATTTTCTTCCGCAGCACTGTTTATACTTCTTTCCACTGCCGCAGGGACAAGGATCATTCGGATATACCTTGGCGCTTTCCCGTTTCTTCGGCCCCTTCTGCAGAGATTCGTCTCGATTGGTTCCAGTTACTTTCGCCACCTGTTCACGTTCCACTTTCTGCTCTATCCGCACATGGAACAACAGTCTCACAGTGTCTTCCTGGATATTTGCGATCATACTGTCAAACATATCATAACCGCTCATCTTATACTCAACCAACGGGTCCCGCTGCCCATAAGCCTGCAGTCCAATTCCCTGGCGAAGCTGATCCATGTCGTCAATGTGATCCATCCATTTTCTGTCAATAACTTTCAGCAGTACCACGCGCTCCAGTTCTCGGACAGCCTCTGGTTCTGGAAATTCTGCTTCTTTCATCTCATACGTTTTCACCGCCTGCTCTTTCAGACGATGTTTCAGCTCGTTGGAACGAATATCTTTTACATCCTCCTCAGCTACTGCCTTTAAGGGGATAATTGGCAAAAGAAGCTGATTCAATTCATTCAAATCCCATTCATCGCTCTCCTGATCTGCAGAAATACAAGTATCCACTGTATTCTCCACACGGTCTGTAATCATCTTATAAATTACATCCCGCATACTCTCACCATCCAGAACCCGGCGGCGTTCTGCGTAAATAATTTCTCTCTGTTCGTTCATTACCTGGTCATATTCCAGCAGGTTCTTACGAATTCCAAAGTTATTGCTCTCAATCTTCATCTGTGCCTTTTCGATTGCACTGGTCAGCATCTTATGCTGAATCTGTTCATTTTCCGGCACACCCAGGGTATTGAACATATTCATCAACTTTTCCGAACCAAATAAACGCATGAGATCGTCTTCCAGTGAAATAAAAAACTGGGATTCTCCCGGATCTCCCTGACGTCCAGAACGTCCACGGAGCTGATTGTCAATTCGTCTTGATTCATGGCGTTCCGTACCGATAATTTTAAGACCACCTGCTGCTTTGGCATCATCATCCAGTTTAATATCCGTACCACGGCCTGCCATATTCGTAGCAATGGTAACTGCTCCATGGACACCTGCCTCAGCCACAATCTCCGCCTCAATCTCATGGAATTTCGCGTTCAGCACTTTATGCGGAATCCCCCGTCGTTTGAGCATTCCGCTTAACAATTCTGAAGTCTCAATGGTAATGGTGCCAACCAGAACGGGCTGTCCCTTCTCATGAGCTTTTTCAATCTCATCCACTACTGCATGAAATTTTTCTTTTTTCGTCTTATACACTGCATCCTGCAGATCCTCACGCTGTACAGGCTTATTGGTAGGAATCTCAATAACATCCATTCCATAAATATCCCGAAACTCTTTTTCTTCTGTCAGAGCTGTACCTGTCATACCTGATTTCTTCTGATATTTATTAAAAAAGTTCTGGAAAGTAATCGTGGCAAGAGTCTTGCTCTCCCGTTTCACCTTTACATGTTCTTTTGCTTCAATCGCCTGGTGAAGACCGTCAGAATATCTTCGTCCTGGCATAATACGACCTGTAAATTCATCGACAATCACTACTTTATCATCCTGGACTACATAATCCTGATCTCGGAACATCAGATTATGGGCGCGAAGCGCCAGGATCACATTATGCTGGATTTCCAGATTTTCAGCGTCTGCAAGGTTCTCAATACGAAAGAAATTCTCTACCTTCTTCACACCTTCTGCTGTAAGGTTCACCACCTTGTCCTTCTCATTGACTATAAAATCTCCTGTTTCCTGCTGCTCTACCCCCATAATGGCATCCATTTTGCTGAACTCCGGCATATCTTCACCCCGGACCAGCTGCCGCGCCAAAATGTCGCATGCCTCATACAGACTGGTAGATTTGCCACTCTGCCCTGAAATAATCAAAGGTGTTCTTGCCTCATCAATCAGAACAGAATCCACCTCATCAATGATAGCATAACTCAAATCTCTCTGCACAAGCTGTTCTTTATAGATTACCATATTATCACGCAGATAATCAAATCCGAGCTCATTATTCGTTACATAGGTAATATCACAGTTATATGCTTCCCGGCGTTCATCATTATCCATGGAATTCAATACCACGCCAACCGTCAGACCCAGAAATTCATGGACTTTCCCCATCCATTCCGCATCACGGTTTGCCAGATAATCGTTAACCGTAACAATATGGACACCTTTTTCTTCCAGGGCATTCAAATATGCCGGCAACGTAGATACCAGCGTTTTACCTTCACCAGTCTTCATTTCTGCAATACGTCCCTGATGCAGAATGATTCCTCCAATCAGCTGTACCCGGTAATGTTCCATTCCCAGCGCTCTTCTTGCCGCTTCGCGTACAACTGCGTAAGCTTCCGGAAGAATCTGGTCTAAGGTCTCTCCTTCTCCCAGCCGTTTTTTAAATTCCCTGGTCTTGTCTTTTAACTGTTCATCTGTCAGCTCCATCATAGCCGGACGGTAGGACTCTATTTTATCAACAATCGGATAAACCCTCTTTAATTCCCGCTGGCTGTGTGTGCCAAACATTTTACTTACAATACTCATATACAATGCTCCTATATTTTTGTCGGCAATACCTGCCCCGCTTGTCCGTTATGCGGACAACTTCTTACATTGTAACACTTTCCCCTTTCATTAACAATACTTAATACCATGAACGAATTATGAATTTTCTATGAAATTCTCTTTTATAAAACATTTTTTCATGATATAATCTTGGGCATGAGGATTCCACACAAAGAGGGGACTGGCAAAACTAAAAAGAACCCTGATGCCTTTTAAAAAGAGGCAGACTGTCTTAAAACCAGATAAGGAAGCCAGTATACCGATGAGCTCCGCCATTGTGCGGCTTAAACGGCAAGATTGGTAATTCCTTACTGGCTGTAAGAAATATCAGGCATAAATGTATTGCAGCAGAAAGGAGATAAATTATGAGTTATCTGTATAAAACCAAAGGAACATGTTCCACAATGATAGAAGTAGAATTAGAAGGCAACATCGTCAAAAACGTAAAATTTACTGGAGGGTGCAACGGAAACCTGCAGGCAATCCCCCGATTAGTACAGGGATTGACCGTAGAGCAGGTAGAACAGAAAATCAGCGGTATTTCCTGCAATGGACGGGGCACTTCCTGCGGAGACCAGCTTGCCAAAGCATGCCGTGCCGCCTATGAATCTTCCCTGTAAATTGTCAGAATATTCTCATGCTTATTTATTTTATTTCAGTTATAAGTATGTTTAATACTAAAAATTTAAAAAAGTGATTGACT
>CAJUCK010000012.1:53264-56820 GCA_910585395.1 uncultured Lachnospiraceae bacterium | reverse complement strand
TACAGGGAACTGATAATAAAAGCTCTTTCGTATATTAGCGATGGCATTATCAATGAACAGAAACATCTCAGCGGAGGTTTTAAGGCTGCGATCACATTGGCGAAGGAACAGAACAGAGGGAAGAAGGAACTGGCAGTCTATACACAGGATATTAAAATCTGTATAGAGGATATTGCATATACAGCGGCGGCTTTTTATACTGTTTATTATGAATTTATAACTGTAACAGAGAGAGAGATTATATTGGAAGGACATCTCAGATATGCGGCTGAGCTTGAGCGTGTAGAAGTTTTCTTTAAGGGAAATAACAGTAAAAATCTGACGTTCCAGGCGGAACTTTTTGATCTCGAAGATAAATGTGAATACTGCATGGATGAACTGGTTACCCTGGCAAAGAGATTTCGCTGTACGATCAAGAGGGAAACTCTGCCAGATGAAACGGAGTTCCAGATATGCCTGCGTTATCAGAATTATGATATTGCCTGGAAATATATTGGATTTGGGAAATTTTTCCCGCTGTCAAAGCAGATGCTGTCCAGCTACCTGTACAAGGATGGAATGCTTCTTACCTATTCAGACAATGTATTAAAACTGACGAAGACGTCAGACAGCAGTATGCTCAGAAAATGTGAGAAGATATTCCAGCAGGAGCTGCGGGAATTAGAATGTGATCTGGATGTACCAGAACTTATTAATTTGAGAAAAGTGTATCATCGCAGGAAGCGTTTTAAGAAAAAAGAGATTTGGCTCATCAGTGACAGGATCGGCAAAGCAGATGACAATGGAGAGGCTTTCTTTACTTATATGAATACCATACAGAGAGATTCAGGAATTGAGACTTATTTTGTGCTGGATAAAGAATCAGACGACTATGAGCGTCTCTGTAAAATCGGCAAGGTAGTGCCATATCTTTCTCAGGAGCAT
The DNA here is from genome assembly GCA_910585395.1 of uncultured Lachnospiraceae bacterium. Taxonomy (GTDB): domain Bacteria; phylum Bacillota; class Clostridia; order Lachnospirales; family Lachnospiraceae; genus Petralouisia. The sequence continues at coordinate 55,896 of CAJUCK010000012.1, read as the reverse complement.
AAAATCCTGGCGCTTTTGTGTGATAAAATCATTTCATCTCAGGGAGAAGATTATGTATTTCGTCCTTTTTTTGAAGCTGCATTTTTCTTTAAAGATATTCTGCATCGTCAGAAGTTCATATTTCTGCAGCATGGCATTACAAAGGATGATCTGAGCGGTTGGCTTAAGCGGGCAAACAAGAATATCAGCATGTTTGTGACAGCAACTCATATGGAGTACCAGTCTATCCTCGACTATGCGTACGGTTATGATGAAAAGCAGGTGAAATGTACTGGTTTTCCAAGATTTGATTATCTCTATGATGATTCAGAAGGAAAGAATGCCATTACTTTTATGCCTACCTGGAGAGCTTATCTTGTGGGTAGGTATGATGCCAAGAATAATTCCAGGATATTACTGGAAGGAATTGAGGACAGTGCATACTGCCAGATGTACCGTCAAGTTTTTTCTGACAGCAGGCTGCATGCGGCGGCGGAAAAATATGGTTACAGGATCAGAATGATGATGCATCCAGCAATGCCGGAAGAATGCATCAAATATTTTAACTGTGGAAGCAGAGTGGAAGTGATTGAGGGCAACACGAGATATCGTCAGTTATTTGCAGATTCAAAACTGATTGTCACAGACTATTCCTCCACTGTATTTGATTTTGCTTATCTGCGCAAACCTGTTCTATATTTTCAGCAGGATGTAGAAGAATTCTTCTCAGGAAAGCATAACTATGACAAAGGCTACTTTGACTATGAGAGAGATGGATTTGGAGAGGTAGAATATACCGCAGAGGGGCTGGTGAACCGACTAATAGAATACATGGAACAGGACTGCCGTTTAAAAGAAGTTTACCGGGACAGAATTGACAAGACGTTTCCTTACAATGATCAGGAAAACTGCCAGAGAGTATATGAAGAGATAAAAAAATTATAATTCAGGCAGGATTTCGGAGTTTTCAGTACAAAGAGGTAAAATAGAATAAGATGAGCTATATTGATTTGGAATATTATCTTTTATTAGCGGCTGTTGTGGTGATATATTATGTGCTCCCCCGGTCAGTTCGGTGGGCTGCGCTTCTGGCGGGGAGCGGATTGTTTTATTATAAAGCTGCGGGGGACATGCGGCAGATTGCTGTCTTTGTCCTGTCCATTGCTGTCAGCTATGCGGCGGCCAATTTAATATCGAAGCAGACCAGCGGAAAAGTGAAAGCGGCGCTGTTATGGACCGGAATTTTATTGTCGTCAGGACCGCTGCTTCTTTTTAAAGGAAGCGAACTGTTTTTGAGAATGAGAACCGCTGGAAACAGCTTGAATTTGATTGTGCCTCTTGGTGTATCGTTCTATACGATGCAGATTATCGCTTATTTGTCAGATGTATATTTTGGAAAGATAGATCCTCAGAAAAATTTATTGAAATATGCTTTATTTATTAGCTTTTTCCCACAGATTATCCAGGGTCCCATTCCCAGGTATGAACAGTTGGGAAGACAGTTGTTTGAAGGAAATTCTTTTGACTTTGACAAAATGACAAGAGGAATCCACTTGATTATATGGGGGTTTTTCTTAAAGATGATGATTGCTGACAAAGCAGCTATTGTGGTAAATGCTGTTTTTGATCATTATAAAATGTATGCAGGCGCATATTTCCTTGTAGCCGGAGTTTTATACAGTATTCAGCTTTATGCGGATTTTCTTGCCTGTACGGTTATGGCAAAAGGAGGCGCCGGGCTTTTTGGAATTGAAATCATTGATAATTTTTCACATCCTTATTTCTCATCATCTATTCAGGAATTCTGGAGAAGGTGGCATATGTCTTTAAGCTCCTGGCTGAAAGATTACATTTATATTCCTTTAGGAGGAAACAGAAAAGGAAAACTGGCAAAATATTTTAATTTGATGGCGACTTTTGCAGTGAGCGGCGTATGGCATGCTCCATGCCTCATATCAGATTGTGGGTGGTCTCACTGTCAAATATCGGGACAGACTGTACGAGGCTGCCGGCATAGAAAAGAATTCGTTTGCCCAGAGATTATATCGGACAGCAGGAACATTTCTGTGGGTGATGTTTGCCTGGATTATATTCAGGGCAGAAAGCCTTAGGGCAGGGCTGTATATGATAAAATCAATTTTTACCACGTTTAATCCCTGGATTTTAATTAATGGTACATTAAATAACTTTATGGATTACAGACAGTGGGAGATTTTAGGGATTTCTATTTTCATTCTGTTTCTGGTCAGCATGGCCCAGGAGCGGATTGTCATACGTGACTGGATTTTAAAACAGCATATTACAGTTCGGTGGGGAATTTATGTGTGCGCCTTATTGGTAATCTGGCTTTGCGGGACATATGGATTTGGTTTTGATGCACAAGCCTTTATCTATGGAGGGTTTTGAGCATGAAGAAGACATGGAAAAATATTGTAAAATCAGTGGTATTTGTTTTGCTTTTATGCCTTATCCTGGGAGAAGTAAACAGGGTGCTGATGATCAAAGCAGTCGAATACAGAAGATACAGTTCCTTCTCTCAGTATAAGAAATTTTATGAGATGGACAAAAATACCATAGACGTTTTATTTGTGGGCAGCAGCCACAGCTACTGTTCTTTTTCTCCCCAGGATTTCTATAATCAGTATCAGATACG
>CAJUCK010000012.1:46405-53254 GCA_910585395.1 uncultured Lachnospiraceae bacterium | reverse complement strand
TAGGAAGCAGCAGGCAGGACGTCTTGCTGAGTTATTACTGGCTGAAAGAAGCGCTGAGACGTCAGAAACCGAAAGCTGTGGTTTTTGAGACTTTTTATATCTTTCGGGACGGCGGTGAGCCGTTTGCCCGAAGAGCCCTGGATTATATGAAATGGTCTGATGTAAAGAGAGAAGCGATTGATGCGGCGCATGAGAAATATCCAGAGATTACGCCAAAGAGTTTCTATCTGCCCAATATCCGTTTTCATGAGAGATGGAAAGAAGTGGGGGAAGATGATTTTTTGTATAGGGGATTGGCAGAAAATTATGAATTAAAAGGTTATTCAGCGATAGGGATTAAATATGGCAGAGAGGATTACCAGCCGTTTTCACTGAATACAGAAGAGAAGGATGATATTTCAGAAAATGTGCGCCAGTATCTTGATAAAATTGTGGAGCTGTGCAGAGATAATCAGACAGAGCTCGTGTTTATTTCAAATCCTGCGTTAGACTGGTCTGTCCAGGAGCACAACGCAGTTTCAGAGTATGCGAAGCAGCAGGGAATAGCATATTATGATTTTAATACGCAGGAATTGTATGCAGATCTGGGATACAATTTTTCAGAGGACAATGGAGATGCGGGACATTCAAATATCTGGGGAACAGAAAAAATTACTAAAGCGGTGGGAAAAATTTTACAGCAGTCTTTCCAGATAGAAGGGGCAGAAGATGAACAGTGGGAGAGATCAAAATCGTATTACGACAATATAAAAAAAGATTATTCTCTCAAAAATGAAACGAATATCAATCAATATTTGCCGTTACTGTCTGATTCCCGGTATACCATATTTATCTCAGCAAAAGGCAGGGCAGTGAAAGGTCTGACGCAGGAAGTTAAAAGTAGTCTTAAAAAATTGGGTCTTCAGACGGATTTTGCCGGCCAAAGCAATGACAGCTATTACGCGGTGATTTCTTCAGATAACATCCAGGAGGAAATTGGCGGCAGGAAACTGTACCAGGAGGGAATACTGCGGGGAGGACTCAGCAATTACACGATATCCAGCGGCGGACATAAAAGCGGAGATATCAGTTCAGTTATCATTGACAGAAAAGAGTATTCTGTCAATGAAAGAGGACTTAACCTGGTAATTTATAATCATGAGAGCAATGAGGTGATTGATTCTGTTTGCTTTGATGTGATAAAAGATAATAAAGCGATAAGAAAATAGAACATACGCTGGTACGGTTATTTCGTTGTACTGGCAATTAAAAATTCCGCAGGAATGTCAAAATCCATGTATTTCACATTCCTGCGGAATTTTTAACTGCCTGTCAGCGTACGTATACAATGATATTTCCAGTTTTGTTTCTGCCAGCTTTTTTGTAATGATTTGCTCTGATAAGTTTCATCACTTCTTCATTACCGACCATATCAGTGTTATAGACGATAACTTTGGGAGGATTTTCTGATATTTCATGGTAATAATCCTGAGCAATTTCTTCATCAATTGCGATAGGGGGAGACTGATAAGCATATTTTGTGCAGGCAAAACGGTCGCAGATGTTATATATCAGATTCCAGTTGCCACATACCAGAATCTGGTCGTCTGGTGAAGAGTTTTGTGAAACAAGTTCAGCGATCGCAAGTGCATCGGCATCTGTCTGGTCTGTGTCTTTTAGCGCGAGATCCTTAAAAGCGGAATCCGCCCCGCTGAGCCAGCTTGGCATGGCAAGAGTAACAATGATATACAGTAGTACCAGAGACAGTGTTTTAGTGGATGATTTCTTCCAGTTTTGACATTCGCTGTAAAAGCTGGCAAAAGGATAGATGAGCGAGGGCACGATAATCATTCCATAGTGCCAAAACAGATGTCCGGATAATGAAAGAAAAATCATATTCAGCAGGAAATAAACAACATAGAGAATATCAAAAAAGTTCTTTGATTTTACAGCCTGGTATGCCTGGAGAGCGAACGCAAGAATGACAAGCGGTTCATTAAAAAATGCCATAAAAACGGAACCTCTGGCAGAAAAAGCGGCAGTGGCAGTGTCAAAGGATGAATATCGCTGATTAAAGATAATGTAATTGTCAATAAACATTTCAAAAGAATTATTGACTGCGAGCCATAGAATTACAGGCAGGGTGAGAATAACGAAGCCAAGGAGGAAAAAAGCCAGAAAGAAAATAAGATCTTTTGCCTGGTGCCTCCATATAGTATAAATCAGCACGCCGACACACATAACGATCCAGACAGGGATCATGTTTACTCTCAAGAGACATACAGCCGCAAAAGAAATCCCGCAGACTATTAATCGAAGCTTGGTAATATGCCCGTATAAAAAATAATCTGTAAAAATGTAAATGCCTGCGGCGATAAATGGAATTGCAAATTCTTCTGTCAGGTTGCCCCACTGGAAATATTTAAACAGAACGGAGCACGAGAGCAGGAGAATACCAAGAGAAACCAGCCTGCTGCATTTGAGGCGTGCAGTCTTATACATAATCATGAAACCTGCTAATAAGGTCATGAGCTCTATGATCCAGATTCCCAGACGCTCAGAGATCAGAAGCCCTAGCGCATCAAAAAGATAGATCAGAGGGCCTTTATGGTCAAAAACATCCCGATAAGGCATTCCTCCGTTTAAAATTACACGGGCAACATATGTAAATACAGACGAATCCGTGGAAGGAGTGCTTGTTTTCCAGAGATGGCTGGAACATTGAAGGGAAAATAAAAAGGCAAGCACAGTTATCATTCCAAGAGTCAGTATCCGATTAATAAGTTCTTTCTTTTTATCACTTTTTAATTCAAATTTCATGGCTGAGTTCTCTCTTTCCGTGGATGCATGAGTTAAAATTCTTGTTTTTTTTTCTTGCTTCCAGTATAATGGGTTATTATACAATTTAATTTATTGATTTGCAATATAGTTTTTTACAAGGAGAAGATAAAATGGATCATTCATTGTACATTGTTGTTCCGGCATATAATGAGGCGGAAAATGTCGGCAGGCTTATAGAAGACTGGTATCCAATAGTGGAGAAATTTGGGAACGAACAATCCCGCCTGGTTATTGTTAATGACGGGAGCAAGGATAATACATACGAGATACTCTGCCAGTATGCCAAGACCAGGCCGCTGCTTCAAGTATTAACAAAGCAAAACGGAGGGCATGGACCAACAGTGTTGTATGGTTATAGGTATGCTTTGAAGAAAAAGGCCGATTATATTTTTCAAACAGATTCTGATGGCCAGACCAACCCTCATGAATTCGAAAAGTTCTGGAAACTCAGAAACAAGTATGATGCCCTGATTGGAAAAAGGACAGTGAGACAGGACGGCTGGTCAAGACAATTTGTGGAAAAAACACTCTGTTTTATTTTGAGAATGTCATTTGGTGTGAAGATTAAAGATTCCAATGCACCATTTCGTCTTATGAAAAGAGAAGTGGTAGAGAGATACATTAAGAAAATGCCAGATGATTTTAATCTTCCTAATGTCATGATGACAACATATTTTGTGTATTTCCATGAAAAAGTAAAATTTATTGAGATTACATTTAAACCCCGGCAGGGAGGAACCAATTCCATCAATATTAAGAAAATAATAAAAATCGGCTGGAAAGCTCTCGGCGATTTCAGAATGTTGAAAAAGCATATCCATGATATAGGCGGAAGCAAAATGACAGGGACAGAAGGAGCATGAATTATAAAAAGATTTATGAAAAATACAGGGATGTCATTCCTTATATGATATTTGGCGTTTTAACGACGCTTGTAAATATGGCGGTTTACTGGCTGATGGCACATCCGCTGCAGCTGGAAGTGATGCCGAGTACAGTAACTGCCTGGATAATAACAATATTATTCGCTTATGTTACCAACAGGAAATGGGTATTTCACAGTGAGGCATCTGCCGTAAATGAGATCATTCAGGAAATGATTTCTTTTTTTGCATGCCGGCTTGCAACTGGAATCGTAGACTGGGGGTGCATGTTTCTGTTTGTAAATATCTGCCATTTCGATGATGTTATAATTAAGTTTGCAGCCAATGTGCTTGTGATCATCCTTAATTATGCTGCAAGCAGACTGATTATTTTTAAGCACAAGGATGAATAATTTGATGAGGAATCAGAGATGAAATATTATTTGTTTCAATTATTGACGATGTTTGTGTGGATGGCATTTTTTGAAAAATCGGATTCTTATTTTGCAGTTTATCTGTTGATTGGAATCGCTGGGATTTTATGCTGGAATTTGTATAGAGATGAAAAGAAATTAATGATAAAGAAATCAGAAAGAGTTAATCTTTTGCTGGCATCTGTATTTTCACTGACGGTGATGGCGGCTAATTACAAATTATTTACCCAGATCCCCGTTCCAGGCGGAGAAGGGAGAGTTTCTGAGAGCTTTTTAAAATTCATCAGACTGCTGACGGCCTTCCCTGTTGTTTTTCTGGGAGGCTTGTTTCTTATATTCTATATTTTAAAATATATCAAACAAAAAGCGGTGGAGCATTCATGGAAAGAACATGAATACACAAAGAAATCCGGCCTTGTTTTTGGAACAGTCATGCTTGTGGCCGCAGCGATAAACTCTCTTATTTTGTTTGTATGCTATTATCCTGGAATGCTGACGCCAGACAGCATTATGCAGATTGAGCAGATTTTAGAGGGAACTTATTCAAATCACCATCCATTTTACCATACGATGGTGATTCGTTTGTGGCTGAAAATAGGGATGTGGATATTTGGTGATATGAATGCAGCAGTGGCTGTATACAGTATGTTTTCAATTATTTTTATGGCCGCGGTCTTTGCCTATGCTGTTACGACTCTTTATCAGATGAAACTCAATATAAAGATTATGATCGCCGCTGCCGCTGTCTATATTCTGCTGCCCTGTCATATCTGCTACAGTATGACCATGTGGATGGGTGCTTATCTTTCTTGTCTCGGTATTCCGCTATACAAGCCAGATAGGGAAGAGAAAAAGCATTAATATTTGCCTGATGACAGTCAGTGCTTTGGGAATGTGCCTTTTCAGAAGCAACGGATTTTTTGCTTTTATTGTTACTACTGTAATGTTTGGCATTTTATTTGGAAAACAATACAAAAGAATCTGCTTATTGTTTTTGGGAGTCATTGCAGTGTCTTATGTGTTAAAGCATCCAGTGCTTGAGTACATGGAAGTTACCCAGCCAGATACCATAGAATCGCTGTCTATTCCGGCTCAGCAGATCGCCCGTGTGGTTGTGGATTGTAATGATCTTACAAAGAGCCAGAAAGAGCTGCTCTCTGAAATTATTGATATCCCTAAAATAAAGGAGGCATATAAGCCTTTTATCTCTGACCCGGTTAAGGAGCTGGTGAGAGACAAAGAAAACCAGGAATATCTGGCAGAACATAAATTTGATTATCTGAAGTTATATTTAGAGATTGGATTATCTCATCCGCTGAAATATGTTGAAGCCTGGATTGACCAGACCAGAGGCTACTGGGAGGGAGGCAATAATTATTGGATCTGGAATACGAAGGTTGAACCAAATACTATTGGCATAGAACGGACATGCAATTCAAAGCTGGCGACAGTGCTTATGGAAGCGTATTTTTGGTACTTTAGAAATATTGAGGTGCTGAAGCTGTTTTTAAGTATCGGATTGCATACGTGGCTGGTAATACTGGCCGGATATGCCGGATATGTTAGGAAGAATAAGAATGTGGTCTTTGCCGCAATCCCGGTATTGGCAATTATTGTCTCTCTTCTGATAGGTACGCCAGTATATTCTGAATTCAGATATATATACGCGATGTTCTGCTGTGTTCCATTTCTAGCTGTCATACCTTTTTGGAATCAGGCATGTTTGAGAAAAGAGATGTGTGACAGAGAGGAGGAGCCGAAATGAAAGACAGAAAAGTTGCCGTGCTGATACCATGCTGGAATGAAAGCAAAACAATTAAAAAAGTGGTGGAGGATTATAAGAATACCCTTCCGTACGCTGACATTTATGTGTATGATAACAACTCTACAGATCAAACTGCCAGGATTGCAAGAGAAGCAGGTGCAATTGTCCGCTATGAGCCCAGGCAGGGAAAAGGAAATGTAATACGTACCATGTTTAGGGAGATCGAAGCAGACTGCTATCTGATGGTAGATGGAGATGATACATATCCGGCAGAAGACGCACAGAAAATGGTGGATCTTGTTCTGAATAACAATGTGGATATGGTAATTGGAGACAGGCTGTCCTCCACCTATTTTACGGAAAATAAAAGGATGTTTCACAATACAGGAAATCGCCTGGTGAGATTTTTAATTAATTTTCTATTCCACAGCCATATCAGTGACATTATGACAGGGTATAGAGCTTTTAGTCCTTTGTTTGTCAAATCTTTTCCAGTTCTCTCAGAAGGATTTGAGATTGAGACAGAGATGACGATACATGCCCTGGATAAAAATTTTTTGCTGGAAGAAGTTTCGGTGGGTTACAGAGACCGGCCAGCGGGAAGTGAGTCTAAACTTCATACAATTTCAGATGGAATGAAAGTTTTAAAAACAATTGTAACTTTGTTTAAAGAGTACAAGCCGTTTCTGTTCTTCAGTCTGGCAGCAGTGCTTCTGTGGGGAATAACGCTTATGTTTTTTCTTCCAGTTTTATGGGAATATTTTCAGACAGGTAAAGTTCCCAGATTTCCTACCGTGATTATTTCAGGGGTTGTGGCGACCTTTGGAATTCTTCTCTGGATATGCGGAGTGATACTGGATGTTATGATCAAAAAACACCGCCAGCTGTACGAGTTGTATTTAAACTATGTAAAAGAAAAATAATATCTTCCGGTTTTTTACAAAAGAATGGGTAAAATAAAAAAGAA
>CAJUCK010000012.1:46086-46395 GCA_910585395.1 uncultured Lachnospiraceae bacterium | reverse complement strand
TGAAAATAAACAATGGAGACAACGGCAGAATGAAAATGAGAAAAGTCTATGGAAAATATAAAAAAGTGATTCGTTATTTGGCGTACAGTCTGTTAGTTATACTGGTGTATCTGACGGTTTATGGGCTGCTTTATTTGGCTGGCTTTGGAGTGTGGATCAGTGTGGCAGTTTCCGCAATTACCACAGGCGCTGCCGGCAAAAGGTGGTTATTCCGGGGAAAGGCAGCCAAGAAGGAAGAAAAACCCAGAGAATCTCAGACGGTCTGCGCCGCCGGAAATGAGGAAGGTTTTGAACGCTTAGCAGACGGCA
>CAJUCK010000012.1:25413-46071 GCA_910585395.1 uncultured Lachnospiraceae bacterium | reverse complement strand
GCTGTTAGGAAAAAAACCTGTTTTGAAAAATTCTAAAATAAATTTTAATGGCAGGAATAATATATTATTCTGTGAAGAGAATGTGCGCCTGATAAACAGCAGTCTGACGTTTCAAGGAAATGATTCTGTGATATATTTGAGCAGTAACAGGCATGACTATAAATTAAATGTAACAGTGCATCATAATTCTGTATTTTTTGCCGGAAAGAATAATTATTTTAATGGAGTACTCAACGCTGTCTTATCAGAATGCCGCCACGTTATAATTGGGGCAGAGGGATTATTTTCTTTTGATATATGGGTTCGCAATGCAGATCCGCATCTGGTTTATGAATGTGAAACAATGCAGCGGCTCAATCCGACCAAGAGTATTTTTATCGGAGAGCATGTGTGGGTAGGACAGTCTGCCATGATATTAAAAGGCAGCCGGATAGGAGCTGGAAGCATTATTGGCGCCATGAGCCTGGTAGCAGGAAAATATATTCCGCCCAATACCTCTTGGGGAGGCAACCCTGTTAAGCTGTTGAAAGAAGGGATTTTTTGGGATGGTTCCTGCGTTCATTCATGGACTGAAGAGAAGACGAAGAAAGCACAGAGCTATCAAGATGACAGATATATTTTTAAAGATAAATTGTCAGATATAGACTATGATGAGATAGAAGAGAAACTTTCCAGCGCCGAAAATGCAGAGGCAAGGATTGAGTATCTTCTGGAAGTCAGGAAGAAGTTTGAGTCTCAATGAACTTAAGACCGATGATAGATGATATAAGATGAATAGCAAATCGTCCATGTCACTCAAAATTGAGGGATATGGACGATTTTTCAGCACTATTTATTAGGAATCATTTTAATTGAAATTTTTTTATCAACGCCGTAATACATTTTAAAACGTGTTGACCAAGGTTCACTGGCCACATCAGAACACCAGATATAATCTTTATATGGCAGTTCTTGAACTTGAATGGTATCTTTACCATTTTGGCTGTCTTTGACAGCCTGTGCGATACGTTCATAATTGTTTTTGGCAATTGTGCCGTAAATGTAAAATAAATACAACACACCAGCAACAGTAAAAATTATAAATGAATGACTGAGACAAGCAAACTGTTTTTTGTGAATCTCATTAAAATTGCAGGATAATTCAATCACAAAATAGATCAGCATAACGTAGGGTGCAAAAAAACAGCGGGGGCCAATAGGAGTGACTACAAACAGTGGTGCGATCATAAATCCGGCGCTGAAAAGGATAAACAGCAGTCTGACTTTTTCCATCGTTTCAAAAGGCAGAATTAGAATGAACGCAATCAGTGACAGGACATAGACAATGGTAGCCAAAATCTCGAGAAGCTGCAGTATCCATGCTTTGTTCCAGTAAGTATTGATCTGATTCATAAAACTGAGGGCAGTATAGGAGATAATAATGAACATTGATAAACAGCCCATGATTTTGAATTTTCCTTTAATCTTGTCCTTGTTTTCAAACCAGAGAACAAGGCAGACAGCCATCAGTACAGCGAGGAGCACAAAATTATTGAGGAATCCCTGTACAGCAATTTGTTTGAAATTTTCGGAAATGCGGCTTAAGATGCCAGAATCTGTGGAGATTGTTCTGTAAGTGTCTTTTCCAGAAGCGACGGCATGGTAAGCCTCATTGCTGAACATGATGATGGTCCCAACTACAGTACCTGCAAGGTATGCGAAATGCGAAACGGTACATTTTTTATATTTTATATAAGTAAAAACGATTACATATATGCCAAGGATGACATTGTATATAGTTAAATGCTCTACAATCAATGCGTTTCCCAAACCTAATATGGCAAGAGGTATAGAGAGCATATAAGAATTCTTAGGCTTGTCAGTGTAGATATTCCGTATATAATAAACGTAAATCAGTGTTAGAAATATGGAAGTAACATAGTTGGAAAATCCTGAAGTCCAGACAACAGCTTGTCTTAACAGCACAACAGGCATAAAAGTCAGGCTGAGGACAATGATGCCAAAACCGCAGACAGACCGGTTGGTTATCTCATTCAATATAACGACAATGCCTCCAATACACAGACACATAGCCAACGTTTTTAAAAGATTGGAGCGGGTTAATACTAATACAATGAAATTGCCGAAATAGCGGCCATTATAGTTTTCGAACCATGAATTCAGGCGGTCAACGCCAAGCTGGCTTCCCCATGCCCAGTCATCCCCGGAATATGGAAATAGAAAACATAATAAAAATAACGTCAGAAATAATATGACATAAAAACGGTTGCGTTTTATTCTGGTCTGCATGTCAAAATCTCCTTTTCATACATCTATACATCATTGCAAAAGATAAATTTGTATAAATCTGAATTTAGTCTCTTTTTTGATTTCTAAAAACAAGAAGTTTTGAGAAAATATAATTTAAAATAATTACAACAACTGCAAATGCGGCTTTTGAATAAATTCCTTCTGTGTAAAATAATTTCATGGAAAGCCCGAGTTTTGCGGCAATTTTAAAGAATATTTCGTCAAATCCTGTGAAAGAAAGCAGAGGAACACCGAATACCTCCAGAATGCCAGTGATAATTCTGGAAGATACAAAAGCCGTTCCCTCTTTGATAGTAGTCTGCAATTTCCATGATTTCGATTCAAAAACCCAGATCTTGTTGGTGATAAAAGCAAACGTTACACCACAGACCCAGCTTAGAGCGTTGGAAGTTAGAATTGAAAAGGAAAATAAATTGATGAGCAGCGCATATGTGCCCCAGCTGACCAGTGTGGTCAATATTCCAAAAATAATGTATAATACGATTTCTTTTTTTTGTTGTGTAAATAAATTTTTCATAACTGTAATTATAAAGGTTTGAAAAATTTTTTCAAGATATATGTTAAAAAAATTCATTGCAGCAGCAAATTTGTCGAAAAAAAGAATATAAAAAAATTATAATCTGTGATATAATATGCCCTAAAGAGAGACAACTGGAGCGGGAGGATTCCTGGGAGCTGGTTCCAGGGATATCATATAATATTTAGCTACTTATCGGAGAGAATAATTATATATAATGGAAAATTCAGGCTTGAATGATGCAAGGAGACGAAAATGGATATATCATTTATTGTACCGTGTTATAATGAGGAAGATAATGTTGAGTTGTTTTTTAAAGAAACTGAAAAAGTTTTTTCAGCTACAGATTATTCCTGGCAGTATGTATTTGTCAATGATGGCAGCAGTGACTCTACTAGGCGCGTGTTGAAAAAATTATATGAGAATCATCCAGACAGACAGATCACAGTTGTTAATTTTTCCAGGAATTTTGGGAAAGAATCTGCCATTTATGCGGGACTTAGAAATGCTGACGGCGAGCATATATGCGTGATAGATGCGGATTTGCAGCAGCGTCCAGAAGTTGCGCTTAAAATGTACAGGCACTTAGAGGACAACCCTGAGTGTGACTGCGTATGCGCCTTCCAAAGGCAAAGGAGAGAAGGCAGGCTCATGAGCGCATGTAAGCTGGCCTTTTATAAACTGATTAACAAAATTGCCGAGATAGAATTTAAGAGCGGCGCCTCAGATTTTCGTTTCTTTAAGGCAAAGGTCAAAGATGCGGTACTTATGATGGAGGAATACCACAGATTTTCCAAAGGTATTTTCAGCTGGGTAGGCTTTCAGGTGGATTATATCGAATATGAGGCAGATGAGCGGAATGCAGGTGAGAGTAAGTGGAGCCCCTTTAAGCTGTTTAAATATGCAATCAGCGGTATCATTGCTTTTTCCACAGCTCCGCTGCATATTGCAACCATTATTGGCGGTTTTTCTACGGTTTTTTCAGTAATTTATTTTTTTATTACGTTGATTAGAAAACTTACTTACAATATTAATGTAGATGGATTTACACAGCTTGCATTGATTATCACATTTTTCTGTGGAATACTGTTATTTACGATTGGAATCATCGGCGAGTATATCGCGAGAATTTACCAGCAGGTTAAAAAGCGTCCGATTTATGTTGCAGATGAGATTTTAAAGAACGAATGTTTAGACGGTGATGAATAAAGCCTGCCGTTATTTTTTACCAGTTTGAAATTTTTTGTGAAAGGGCATGCAAACATATTCTTACCACCAAACGCTTATTCCGCTGAAGCGGAGAAGCATCATATTTTTGAGGTGGCTTTCATTTCAATTCAGCCGGTGCTGAGCAGGCATCTAACAGATGTCCAGCGCCTGCTCCAGGCAGGAAATTATCCTGATTCTTCATATGAAAATTTTATTTTTTTATTGCTTTCTGCAGTGAAAGAGCTGTTTGTTCACTGTCAAAATCTTATTACTGATCTGTTTTCTAGCTGCATGTTAAACGCTGCAGCATATCTGATTTCGTTTCAAATATACCCATTAATGCCAATTTTTAGTAGAAAATAAATAATTATATGTTATACTATATAGATGGCAATACTATCTTTATAAAAAATCAGGAGCATAGGATAAAAATGAAAAATTATTTCTTTACGTTAATTATCTTCGTGGATAGATTAGAAAAACTAGAACTGACCCTTGAAAGCATGTGCGGCTGTCTGGAAAAGAGAGAGATGGATCTACAGTTTGTTATTGCAGATGAGTCCGGCGCGGCAGCTGATAATCGTTTTGAGGCCAGGCTGAGACAGAGAGGAGTAAGGTTTGATTATCTGGAGATTACGGAGGACAACAGAGAGGAAATATTAGAACTTGCCCTGGACGCAGCTTTGGGTGAATATGTAAATATAACAAAATCAGGGGTTTTATACCGGGAGGATAACCTTTATAAAATATATAAATACGCCAGGAAAAGTCAGGAAGACAGAATCCTGGTGCCGCCTGTTTCCAGCAGAAATACAGCTGTGATGCGTGAGGCGATTTCTTTTCACAAGCAAAATGGCAGCAATACTAATCTGGAAAATAATTACCATTTAATACACTGTAATTATTTTTGCTACTTTATAAGAAGAGAAACTTTTTCTAAGAAGAGATGTACAGGACCGTTCTGGATATTTACGGTATTAAAGAAAATTTTTTATACGATTACGCCTTATGCACAACTGGGGTTTGCGGAGAAAGGAAGAATCTATGTCGCGTCGCCTTCAGAGGCAAGCAAATTTTGGGAGGATCTCACGAAAGAGGACGCCAGTGTATTTACCAGAAATTTTTTGGCGGATATTTTTGAGTTCTGCAGAGAAGAGAATCATATTTGCATCAAAAATGCCAAATATAATTTAGTTTATTATTGCAGCAGAATTATTGAGGGGATTCAGCCTGAACTGGAAACAGCAGAACATTTACAGGAGGTTCGCAGCCTTACAGAATCGATTTTGAGATATATTGAAGATGATGAGATAATTATGTACAACCAGTATTTACGAAGAGAGTATAAATATTATCTGGAAAAGAACTTTCATTGGCAAAATACTGATAATCCACAGGTAGGTGCGCGCAGAAAAGATATTTTAGACAGGTCGCATGTGAATGTAATTTATCAGTTTATGGAGATTCACGAAGACAAGGTTATGCTGGAATGCACGGTGCCTATGTATCTGGAAGAGGATTTTAAAATTTATTTTAAAGTCAATGGAAAACTGCTGGAAGAAGAACCCCAGAAGAGAGTAGATACAAGGGAATGGTTTGGAGAGCAGATTGTGCTTACGCGTTATGCCAAATGCTGGATCCCTCTTTCTGGTTCTCAGGAATATCGAATCAGAATTGTATCTGAAACTCATGAAAAAAGAATAGAAAATAAATCATATGATTTTGGGAAATTTATGCCGCTGGCATCTGAGATAGACTTGTATTATCGAGAGCAAGGGTGGAATGTATTTTATGACAGGGAAAAGAAGGAACTGGTTATTTCCCAGGTAAATAGAAAAGATAATTTCAATCTGCGGCGTAGGCGTCTGGTTTCTCTGCTGAAAGAGAATAATGCAGCCAGAAAAGCCGTTCTGGTAAGAACCCTTACAGGGATCATACAGAAATTCAAGAAAAAGGAAATCTGGCTGATTTCAGACAGAATCAACAGAGGAGATGACAATGGAGAAATATTTTTCCGATATGTATGCGAGCAGAATCTTCCAAATGTAAAACCATATTTTGTGGTATCAAAAGATGCGGCAGATTTCCAGCGGATGAAGCAGTATGGAAAAGTGGTGAATGTATATTCCTGGCGCCACAAAATCCTGCATCTGCTCAGTGATTATATTATATCTTCTCAGGCGAACAAACCAGTGATTAATCCTTTTGGCGCTGTGGGTAAATATTATAATGACATTATCGGCGGGAAAAAAATTGTATTTCTCCAGCATGGAGTAACAAAAGACGACCAGTCGAAATGGCTGAACCGTTATAACCGTAATTTATATGGGTTAGTTGTAAACACGATGCCAGAGTATGATTCTATTTTAGAATATGATTATTTTTATACTCCCAGAGAAGTGTGGCTTACTGGTATGCCAAGATATGACGCTCTGACACATGATGAAAAAGGATATATTACCATAATGCCTACCTGGCGGAAATCTTTGAGTGATGGTGTGGATGCAGCAGGAGTATGGAAGGTGGGAGATGCTTTTGCAGAGAGTGATTATTTTAAATTTTATAATGCTCTGCTGAATCATGAAACATTGATTGCAAAAGCCAGAGAACATGGATATAAAATTTGTTTTATGCCGCATCCCAATATTAAGCCGGCGCTGGGAATGTTTCAGCGTCACAAAGAAGTGACTTTCTGGGATGAGACAAAGCCATATCGAGAGGTATTTGCAGAATCAGATCTTCTGGTAACAGACTATTCTTCTGTTGTATTTGATTTTGCATATCTGCAGAAGCCGATTGTTTACTGCCAGTTTGACAGAGAAGAATTTTTCTCTGGAGGTCATTCTTATGTGGAAGGATATTTCAACTATATGGAAGACGGGTTTGGAGAAGTGGAAGCTGATCTTGATTCATTGGTTGAACGAATCATTGAGTATATGGAACATGGCTGTGTTCTGAAGGAGAAATATGCAAAACGTATTAAACAGACTTTCGCATATCATGACAGAGAATGCAGCAGACGTGTGGTTGATAAAATTCTTGGAAAATCTCTGAGCGGAGAAAGGGAGACGTGAGATTATGAGAAGTAAAATGTTGGCATTCGCAATTGCCCTGGCTGTCAGCATAAGCGGGATACAGGAAAATATAGTCTGGGCCAGTGAAAAATTTGAAACTGTGCAGGAAACAGAAGACACAGAAGACACAGAATCGGATGAGACAGTGACAGAGGATGACGGATCCGGGGCAGAGGGGATCGTAACAGCAGATTTGGGGATTCTGCAAAACGGTGTGTTTCGTCAGACTTTTGATAGTTCCTGTACACGAAAAGATATTCAGAAAGCATTTGACAATATAAAAAATGGAACGGCAGAGAAAGTAGAAATTACTTTGAAAGGAAATATTGAAATAAAAGGCAGGCTGATCGTGTATTCTAACACTGCGATTGACGCCCGCAATGCAGTGATTACACAGAAGGCAGTCAGTGGTTCCATTCTTAAATCTGCAACAGCAGAAGATTATGGAAAGCTGCCGCATGAGGAAGGTTATAAGGCTACTGAGAATATTAAAGTAACAGGAGGAACCTGGAACGGGGCAAAAATATCAGGACAGGTCATTCGTTTTGTCCACTCCAGCAATGTAACACTGGAGGGGCTGACAGTGACAAACTGTACCAGCACAGGCCATTTGATTACATTGGAAGGCGTTGATAATGCGGTAATTCAGAACTGCACTCTGACGGGACATGCTGAGATGGAAAATATAAAAGAAGCCATTCATCTGGATATTGTCCACAGCCAGAAAACTACGCCAGGTCTTATGGAACACGAGTATGATGACCTTCCAGACCGAAATATTGTGATCCGGAAAAACAGAATTACCAATTCTTCAAATGGTGTCGGCTCACATGCAGCAGTAGATGGAGTATATCATCAAAATATCAGAATTGAAAATAATGTGTTTGACAATATTGGCAATACAGCCCTGAGATTATATAATTATAAAAATGTACTGGTATCCCAGAATATGATCAGTAATTCATCCATTGGAATCAGAATTTATACGTATCTGCCCAATGGATATAAACCAAATAGCGGGGTGAAAACCGAGCCAATTCCAAAGAATCACAATTATAATATGATTGTTCGGGGAAATCGTCTTTCTAATATAAAAGGGCTGTCTGCTATTTATGTTCTGGGGTCTAACAGCCGGCCAGTCTATAACTGCAAAATAGAAGGAAATACGGTTAATGGGGCGGCCTCCAGAGGAATCTGGCTCTCTGCCTGCTGCAGTAATTCCACCGTGAAAGGGAATATTATCAGTAATGCGGCTTCCAGCGGGATCTGTGTAGAAGAATCTGCAAATGGAAACAGAATAGAAAATAATATTATTACATCATCGGGAAAAAGCGGTATTACAGTTACAGACAACAGTTCAGGAAACAGGATAAGGAATAATAGAATTACGGGAAGCAGAGGACATGGAATCTGGGTTTATGACAAAACAGCAAATATTACCGTATCTGGAAATACTGTAAGAGGAGCAGAAAAGGATGGAATCTATATTTCCTCACAGAGCAGCAGTATCGTGCTGAAGAATAATACGATAAATGGAACAGTGAAACAGCATGGAATCTGCGTGAGCGGTCATAGTTCGGCATTGCTGGAAAAGAATAAAATCAGTACGGCGAAAAAATACGGCATCTTTGTCAATGACAACAGCCGTGGAACAATGAAGAAGAATACGGTCAGCAAGATAGAACAGCATGGAATCTTTGTAAATAAAAACAGTGCAGGTTTGCTGGAAAATAATAAAGTAAGTTCTGTAAAACAGAATGGAATCTACGTAAATCTTAGCAGCAGCGCTGCTTTAAAAAATAATAAAATCAGTAAAGCCGGGCAGCATGGCATTTATATCAATAAAAGTGTTACAGAACGAATGGAAAAAAACAGAATTGATACCGTAGGCAAGAACGGGATTACTGTTTCTGAGTCAAAGAGCTGCCTTCTTAAGGAAAATACCATCAATAAGGCATCCTTAAGAGGAATTCATATTTCTTCTTCCAAATCTCCGTCCATTGTGTCAAAAAATACCATAAAGAATTCAGGAGAACACGGAATACATGTATATGGTTCCAAGAAAACGGAAATAAAAGATAACAGAGTAAGTGATGCAAAGGGAAGAGGGATTAACTTATGTGAAGGCGGCAAAGAATCAGAGATCGTCAAAAATACGATTACCAATACCAGACAGCAGGGGATTTCCTGCTATCAGGCAGCGTACGTCAGCATTGTGGGAAATACAGTGACCAGTTCCAGAAAAGACGGGATATCGGCTGGATGCGGAGGAAAATACCTTGAAGTATCTGGCAATAAAGTGTCGGATGCAAAAGGAGCAGGTATCAATGTATGGACAGTAAAAAAGGCATCCATCAAGGACAATGTCTTACAGAATGTAGGGAAAATCGCATTTCAGGTCAACGAGACAAAATCCAAAGTAAAAACTACGCCAAATACCAAAGTAGACAATATCAGCAGAAAGCGGAACTGGATATCTGGAAAAGCCAGACAAGGTTCTCAGTACAGTGTGACCGTTGGAAAGAAAAAGTATAAGGTAGGAGTGAAAAACGGGGGATTTAAAACAGAGAACATTACTAAAATTAAAAAGGGCACAAAAGTCAAAGTAGTGGAGAAAATTGGAGGAGGCAATCAAATTGAGACGGTTGTAGAGGTGAAAAAGTAAAGACTTGACGGAACAGAAGAGATGGGATAAAATGGTTTCTGTTATGTAGAAAGGTGGAAAATATAATGCAGAGAAGCGTTTTGGACTATCTGGAACAATCCACAGATAAGTTTCCAGATAGAACCGTGTTTGCAGATAACGAGAGCGAGATAACTTACAGAGAATTTCAAGAGCGGGCAAAGGCGGTGGCGACAGGACTTGCCGAAAAGTTTAAAATTGGAAGAAATCAGCCTGTAGTGGTACTGATTGAGAGAAAGACGGAGAGTCTGACTGGCTTTTTCGGTGTGGCTTACAGCGGCAACTTTTACGTTCCAGTAGATTATCAGATGCCGGCAAAACGGATAGAGCTGATGTTTAAGACCTTAAATCCCAGGGTGGTAATTGTCACAGAAACCACCAGGAAGATTATGGAACAGGTAGCTTATGACGGGCAGGTGGCAGATTTACAGGATCTGACAGCAACACCCGTAAACCAGGAGATTTTAGATGAGATTTCCGGCAGAAGAATTGATACAGATCCGCTCTATGCCATGTTTACCTCTGGTTCCACAGGAGTTCCGAAAGGGGTATTAGTGTCCCATAGATCTGTGATAGACCTGATTGACAATTTTAAGGAAGAATTTAAATTTGACGACACGATGATTCTTGGCAATCAGGCTCCCTTTGATTTTGACGTTTCGGTAAAAGATATTTATTCCACGCTGAAAAATGGAGGCACCATGTACGTGATACCTAAAATGATGTTCTCCATGGTGGCAAGATTGATAGATTATTTGAACGAAAGGCAGATCAATACGGTCATCTGGGCAACGTCTGCACTGCGTATTATAGAGAATCTCAATGTTTTTTCCAAGAATCTGTCTCAATATCTTAGAACTGTTATGTTTTCTGGTGAGGTAATGCCGAATAAAGTGCTGAATTATTGGAGAAAACACCTGCCCAATGTAATGTTTGTCAATCTTTATGGTCCTACGGAAATTACCTGTAACTGTACTTTTTATAAGGTGGACAGGCCGTTTGCAGATGAGGAGGCACTGCCTATCGGCATCGCATTTAAGAATACAGACCTGCTATTGCTGGATGGAGAACGCAGACAGGAAGTGGAGCCTGGACAGGTAGGTGAAATCTGTGTAAGAGGAAGCTCCCTGGCTTTGGGCTATTATAATAATGAAGAGAAGACAAGTGAAGCATTTATTCAGAATCCTCTGAATTCAATGTATCCAGAGACGATATACTGTACAGGTGATCTGGCTCAGTATGCAGAAGACGGCAATCTTATGTTTGTGTCCAGAAAAGATTATCAGATCAAGCATATGGGGCACAGGATAGAACTGAGTGAGATAGAGATCGCTGTTAACGCGCTTCCATTCGTAGAGGCGGCCTGCTGTATTTACGATACAGAGGAAGAGAAGATTGTGCTGTTTTATCAGGCGGCAGAGAAGTGTGACAGAGAACTGCTGAAACAGTTAGGAAAGAATCTTCCCAAATATATGTTTCCGAACAGACTGGAACATTTTGCAAAACTTCCGCTAAACAAAAATGCCAAAATTGACCGAACTTGGCTGAAAGAAAATTATATTCTGAAATAATATTAGGTTAAAATGTAGCTGTAATAAAATTTACAGAAGAAGTAGAGAAAAGACAGAAAATTCTGCCAATCTATTGAGAAAGGATGTAAGTGAAAATTATATGAAAGAACAATTGCTGAATATCTTAAATGATTTAAGACCAGATGTTGAATTTGAAAAGGAAAAGAAACTGATTGATGATGGCGTACTGGATTCTTTTGATATTGTTTCTTTAGTTTCAGAACTGAATTCTGAGTTTGATGTGGAAATCAACGTAATGGATCTGGAACCAGAGAACTTTAACACAGTGGAGGCTATGCTGGAACTGATTGTTAAAATGCAGGAAGAAGGATAAGAAATATTTGAACTGAGAGGAATAAAAAAATGGATTTTATTTCAGCTACATTTGTTGTTTTTGTAATGATATTATCAGCAGTTTATTTTATTACACCCAAGAAGGCAAAATGGGTAACCTTATTACTGGGCAGTTATATTTTTTATATGGCATCCAGTGTGAAACTGCTGTTCTTTTTGCTATTTACAACGGCAGTCACTTTTATATGCGGATTAATTCTGGGTAATATAAATGAAAAGCAGAAAGCTTATCTTAAGGAGCGCAAGAATGAACTGACCCGGGAACAGAAGAAGGAATTAAAAAATCGGACGTCTAAGAAAAAGAGATGGGTTGTGGCAGCGGCCGTTCTCATCAATTTGGGGCTGCTGATTTTTTTGAAGTATTTTAATTTTATCGGAGGAAATCTTAACAGTCTTCTGACTGGAATGGGAATAAAGGGCCATATCCCACAGTTAAATCTGCTTCTGCCTTTAGGGATATCTTTTTATACGCTGCAGTCCATTGCTTATATTGTGGATTTGTACAGAGGAAAGTATCAGGCAGACAGAAACTTTTTTAAGTTTTCCCTGTTTATGTCGTTTTTCCCTCAGATTGTTCAGGGACCTATTGCCAGATATGATCATCTGGCCCACCAATTATATGAACCCCATAAATTTGATTACCAGAGAGTGACACAGGGGGTTCAGCTTATTTTATGGGGATTTATGAAGAAGCTGCTTTTGGCGGACCGGCTGGCAGTAGCTGTTAATTTTGTATTTGATAATCCAGATCCTCACGAAGGGTTTGTACTGTTTTTTGCAGCAGCAGGATACGGGCTGCAGGTATATGCAGATTTTTCAGGCGGAATGGATGTGGCGCGCGGTGTGGCACAGATTCTTGGCATTGATCTCGCACTTAACTTTGAGCGTCCATATTTTGCAGGGTCAATTGAAGAATTCTGGCGCAGATGGCATATTACTCTGGGTGGATGGATGCGTGATTATGTATTCTATCCCTTGTCTTTGTCAAAAGCGTTTGCCAATCTTGGCAAACGTACCAGAAAAATTTTTGGTAATTATATCGGTAAAAAACTTCCGACATTTTTGTCGATGTTTATTGTATTCCTTCTGGTAGGCGTCTGGCATGGTTCCAGTTGGAAATATGTGGCATATGGTATTTGGAATGGCACTATTATTGTGTCCAGCATTTTGCTGGAGCCGTACTATGAAAAATTTCTGAAAAAGTGTAAGGTAAATACAGAATGTTTTAGCTGGAAATTTTTCCAGATGATGCGGACGTTTGTCTTATGCAGTTTTGGACGTTTCTTCTCAAGAGGAATCTCCTGCATGACAGCTTTGAATATGATGAAGAGGACAGTTGTAAATCCGAATCCATGGGTATTTTTTGATGGATCTTTTCTGAATCTTGGTCTGGATTATAAGGATTTCTATGTTATTTTCATATTTATTCTTGTATTGCTGGTGGTAGGCATCTTACAGGAAAAAGGTATACGGGTCAGAGAAAAAATTGCAGAGCAGAATCTGTATTTCCGCTGGATGCTGTACATAGCGGCAGTAGTGATTGTTTTGATTTATGGAAATTACGGTTCTGGATATTCAGCCAGTGAGTTTGTTTATCAGCAGTTTTAAGGAGAATAGATATGACAAAAAAGCAGGGTTTAAGACTAATATCATTTTTACTTGTACTTGGAATAGTGCTATATGGACTTGTCCGCGTGTTCGGAATGCCCACGAATAAAGATACTGCGCTGGGAGTAATGAAACGATACAATGATTTTTATGATGAGCCAGAGAATACCTGGGATTGTGTAATGTTGGGGACTAGCTGTGTTGACAGACAGTGGGCGGCGCCTCTTGCCTGGAATGATTATGGAATGACAGTATATGCCATGAACACAGACGTACAGCCGCTCTATCTTACCACATGTCTGCTGGACGAAGTGAGAAAGACACAGGATGTGAAGCTTGCAGTGGTAGATGTCCGGGGAATCCGTATGGATTCTCTGCGTCCAACGGAAGTACGGGTACGCAGAGTGACAGACAGCATGAGATTTTCTGTAAATAAATTTAAAACGATTCATAAAGCAATAGAATTTTACAAAAAGTATTATTCCCGTGATGATGTGAAGGACGGGCAGAAAGTTTTAGATAAATTAGATGAAACATCTATGTATTTTTCCTTTTTAAAATACCATTCCCGCTGGAAGGAAGGTTTATATAAGTCAGATTTCATCCGGCCGGTAAATGACATGAAGGGCGTATATGATCCGGCGGATGCATTTCACTCAGAAAATGTGAAGCCTACAAACGTTATTTCTGATACAGCAGAGCTGAACGATCTTCAGAAATCTGTATTAGATGAAATTATAGAATATGGGGAAACTACAGGATTAGAGATTCTCTTTACCTCTGCTCCTTCCAGAGTTTTTGACAAAGAGCAGCCAGAGTTTAATGGAGCTGTCAAATATCTGCAAGAAAAGGGAGCCAAGGTGATTAATTTCAATACTGAAGAAAAATATAAAGAAATCGGCCTGGACTTTTCTACAGATTTGTATAATGCCCATCATATGAATACCAAAGGGGCGGTTAAATTCACAAATTATTTTGCTAAGTATCTCCATGAAACTTACCAATTTGAAGATAAACGGGGAAAAGAGGAATATAAAGAGTGGGATGAAGCTTATAAACGTTATGTGGAATTCTTTGAACAGGGATGGAAAGAAAAATGATATAAAAAATAGCACAAAAGCGGTTTGTTTATTGTATCATTTTTGTCACATATGATAGGAAAAAGAGGCATATTGGCAAGACAGAAGAAGAAAAGGATCAAATTCGAAAGACAATTGTAAAGGCGCTGGAAGACAATAAGGGACTGCCGGATAAAAGGCGCTGTCATATTAAGTACAAATACAAAATGCAGTTTATCTCAATTTGGATGAAGAGTTTTTGCATCTTGAATACTTAATATGACAGCCTCTTTTTGATTCTAATCTGGCGCTTTTTCATCCAAAGAACAGCAGGGAGCGGCAGACAAATTAATGGCAGCGGCGGAAGAATGAAGAAATTTGTATTCGGATATGCAGATGATTTCACAGGATATGGAAAATGTTTAAGATTAGGACAAGTGTTTCTGGATTTTACATTGCAATAGAAGAAATGGTGTAGTAAAATATACAGGAATATCGGGAATTAGATTGATTTTGTGAGGGATGCGCAATAATTTTTTTATAAGGAACGGGCAGGGTAAAAGATGGGCAGTGAGGTAAACAGAAATTTGAAATTCTGTGTTCTTTTGATGATAGGTATTATATTTTCTGGGATAGTTACGGTCATGTATCTTACAGAAAGTATTAATCTGGATTGCTTTTATGATGTAGGTGATATGTATGATATCTCCAGTTCGTACTATAAAAGCTCCCAAGAGAACTGGCTGTATGACTATGAAAAAGAACTGACTGTAACACAGACAGAAAATGCCAGCTGTTACTTTCGATTTGACGACAATCAGAAGAATTGGAATTATCTTTCTCTGGAGATAAAAAATTTAAGTGATAATACCAGAGCAGAGATAGAATTTTTGGGAGAGAATGATGAATTGCTCTATGCCAGCGATTTTGAGCTCAAGAATGGACGGACGGTTCTCCCGCTGCAGAAGGGGGATATTTATGCCATCAATGTAATTGTCAGAAATCCAGTGTCATTTTCTATTGAAAAAATTCAGTTTCGGGAAAAGATGCAGAATTTTGAGTGGAGACAGGCGCCAGGAGTTTTTGTGATGGTACTGGTTTATTATTTTCTGGTAGTACTGTTAATCATTTACTTGCTGCGGTATTCTGGAAGAAAGAAACATTTATCCTCAAAAAATCTATGGATAGAAATACTGCAGAAAAATTATATCTGCGTTTTGGATCAATGCGGAATTTTGTTTGAGAGGTTCTCCAGCCTGAGAAGGTCTTTGCTGCGCCGCTTGACTTTTTTTGCAGGCATGGTGATTGTCTATTTCATTCTTATCAGAGGCTGGTACTGGAAATTGCTGGCTCAGAGAAAAGCAGTATTGCTATTGGCATGCTGCGTTCTGCTTATTGCCGCGCTATCATGGGAGCGCACAGACAAAGCTGTGAGATGGAAGAATCCACTGGTATACGCTTGGACTGCAACATGGCTGATGGCTATTATTTCAGAATTTGTGATTGAAAAAGATATTAAAAATATAGGGATATTTATGCTGGGAGCAATGGGCCCCCTCTATATGGTATGGGGGAAAATGAAAAAGCCAGAACGTCTGATTCGGGATTTTCTGACAGCACTCCGCTGGTTCTATTGGATTAGCTGCATTTTTTGTTTCTTTTTTCGTTCTTTTGCACCTGGAATCCGATATTCTGGAATATACAGTAATCCAAACCTCTTTGCGGGATTTCTAGCTACGGCAAATATCGCTTTTTTAATTTTTCTGGATGAGAATTTAAGTAAAGAACGTTTAAAATGGCATATTTTACTGGAAAATGTATTGGGGCTTGTCACCATCTGGGGATTTTTGCGGCTGACAGAAAGTGTTACTTCATTGGCTGCATATACTCTGGAATGGGCAGTGTTTATGTGGAAACAATTTCCGACAGAGAAAAAAACTGTTTATAAAAAGAATTTAAGAAACGCGCTGGCTGTATCAGCGCTCAGCATGCTTCTCGTTGCTACTGTTGGTAAGTGGGGACTGGGCAGCGTGCCAGATGCATTGGGAACAGACTTTTTGTTCCAGGGAGAACAGATTTATAGTATATCAGGAGCGCCGTCTTTATCTCTGGAAGTGGAAGCGGCGGAGCAGATAGGGATATCGGATCGTTTGCTGCACAAAGTCACCAGCGGAGAATGGAACGCTCTGTTTGGCGGCAGGAATGGGGTATGGAAGGAATACGTTCGGAACTGGAATTTATTGGGACATGCAGGATATCAGGAATGTTTTATTGGAAAAAAAATGCATGCGCACAATGCACTATTGCAGATGATTCACTATTATGGTATCTTTATCAGTGTGCCGTATCTTATTATGCTGTATTACAGCTTAAAATATGGGATAAAAATCATTTTTAATAAGAATCAGATGCGAATGAATTTATTTTTTCTGCTGTCTACGGTAAATTATATTGTACAGGGACTTGCTGAGGACGTGGCCACACCTTATCTGTATATAAGCTGGCTGACGTATTATATTGCACTGGGAGGAATGTTCCATCAGCAGATACAGAAAACAGAAACATAAGAAGGTGAGAAGATGAAAAGATGAAAGAGAACAGAAAACTTCATATGTTTCTGCTGGTTTTAACTGGGATGCTGATCAGTGTAATGCTTGTGATGATGAGGATGGGAGGAGGCGTGAATTTCCGGGATTTTATGTCAGCGGGGAGGGTATATGATATCTCTCCGGTGATTCTGCAGAATGATTCATCTACCTGGAAATACGATAAGGAGAAACAGGGGTATTGGCTTTTAAGTGATAAGGCAATGAAACGTTTTGGACTAGATGGAAGAGAACGGACCTGGAATCACTTATATCTCACGATTAAGCAGACAAGTATAGAACCGCTGACAGGAATGGTCAGATATTATGGAAAAGATAAACGAAAATTGTATCAGCAGCCCATAGAACTGTATAAGGGAAAAAATGCTGTTCCACTGGATGAGACGGTGCCAATGGCGGGGCTGGCGCTTGTGTTTCAGGGAGCTGAGGGAGAGTTTGTCTCTATTTCGGAAATGCAGGTGAGAACAACGCCGTCCTGGTTTACCATTCCCCATTTTTTAGAACTGTTTGCAGCAGCATTTACAGGAGTGATGACAGTTCTTGTGAGTCTTCTTTTTTTGAAACGCAGGTTCTTTCGAAGGCAGAGAGAGGGAAGAGTTACGGACGTGCTGCTGGACAGCCTGCAGGCGGGAATTCAGGTTACTGGTGATTTTCTGGGAGAGCGCATGGGGGGGAGAATATCAGTATTTCAAAGGGAATCTATAAGAAAACTTTTGTTCAGTATTCTTTTTCTCTGGATGGTAGCAGGAAATACGGCAGGATGGCTTAGAAACAAGTCATTATTTCGTTATCATGTGCTGGTGTGTGTGCTGCTCCTGCTAGTAATTTCATTTATATCATGGGAAAAGCCGCTGAAAAAGCAGTTCTGGAAATCACCTCTTATGAAAAGCTGGCTGACAATCTGGCTGGGAGTTATAATTTGTGACCTGTTTGTGGTGAGAGGAATAGAATTTACAGCAGGCATGGGCATGCTTCTTTCTGGTTCTGTATTTATATTTTTCTGGCAGAATATGGAACAGAGGGATAGAATGCTCAAAGACATCATGTCAGCTCTGGAAATTACGTTTTTCATAGGAATCGTCTATTGTATGGCATTTCGCATAAAGAAGCCGGCGATTGATTATAATGGGATGTATAAAAGCCCAGAGGAACTGGCAATGTACGCCATTTTAATGATGGTAGTTTTTCTGACAAGAATGGATTGGCTGGCAGAACAGAATATTAATGAAGACCTAATTTCTGGCCAGAATAAAGAAGGAATATTTTTTGCGTGTTTTAAGAATATACTGGGCGGCGCCATATCGCTGTTTTTGGTACTGCGGAGTAATCACACGCCAGGGATTTTGATATTTGTACTGATTGGCATAATGTATCTTCCAGGGATAATAAGGAAGTTCTACCGCAATGCGGCAAAGTGCAGGAAACTGTTTATCAGTATTATTGCAGCGGCGATTCTGTCATATGGCTGCACTTATGTAATATTTGTAAGTACAAAGTATCTGCCAGAAATTTTGGATTTGAATGTGGAATATCAACAGGAACTGTTTACAACAAGACTGAAAGGAGAGGAAAAAGAGGCGTTCATCCTGCAGTATCCGGGAAGCCTGCATGGAACAAGGCTGAAACAGAAAGATAAGCTTCCAGTTATCTGGCGCAATTATGCACGCAGACTGAATTTATTCGGACACGGTGGAAGTCTCAGTGTGTTTCGTGTAATTCTTCCGGCGTATAGTGGATATCTTGATATGGCATTTCATCATGGGCTGTTTATTCTGCTGCCTTATGCGGCGTTCCAAATTTCTATTATTTTAGAAGGGGCAGGATGCGCTTTTCACAGGAAAGACAGAAAAAATGTCTGCATGTGGTTTTTAGGGATATCTTATCTGTGTTTTTCTTTCTGCACAAATGTGGAAATTTCATGGGGACATCCTATGTGGCTGTGTTATTATTTATCTGCAGGTTATTTGGGTGGAGGCGACAGGGAGTTCTGTGAATAACAAAAATAGGAAAAGAGGAATTCAATTGAGAGTACTGATAGAAAATAATCAGCTGCTGCTGAGAAAAATTATCTTGGTGATATATGATATTGCTGCAGTGATAGCAGCCAGCATGCTGGCGCTGTTTCTGCGTTTTGAGGGAAGGTATCATGCTATTCCAAAGCATTTTCTGGAAAGAAGCCAGCAGTATATTCCCGTAGTGATTGTGATTACTGTTTTAATTTTTTATGCGCTGCGGCTGTATGGAAGTCTCTGGAGTTATGCAGGAGCGACAGAACTTGTAAATATATTGGCAGCAAGCATTCTCTCTGCCAGCGTGCAGATGTCTGTGTTTGTACTCACGGACTTGCGGATGCCAAGAAGCTATTATGTATTTTATGGAGCAGGCCTGTTTGTCTTTGTCACATTCAGCCGTTACGCTTATCGCATAATTCGCACGTTGATTAAGAGACAGAAGACCGACAAACCTTGTACCAATGTATTGATTGTGGGAGCTGGCGGCGCAGGGAATATGCTGGTACGGGAAATCAGCAACAGCAGCCATATCCATAAGCGGGTGGTATGCATTGTGGATGATTCTAAGGGAAAACAAGGAAGTTATCTTCATGGAGTTAAAATTTATGGAGGACGAGATTCTATTCCAGAACTTGTGAAGAAGCATGAGATAGATGAGATTATCATTGCACTTCCCTCAGCGCCGGCCAAAGAGATAAAACAGATTTTAGATATCTGCAAAGAGACAGGATGTGAATTGAAGCGGCTTCCAGGCGTGTATCAGCTTGTAAACGGCGAGGTGAGTATCAGCGCTCTGAAAGAAGTGGACGTCAATGACCTTTTGGGAAGGGAACCAGTGAAGGTAGATATGTCTTCCATACTGGATTATGTGTCAGGAAAAACAGTTCTGGTAACTGGAGGGGGAGGTTCCATAGGAAGTGAAATCTGCCGCCAGGTGGCAGGGCATAATCCCCGAAGGCTGGTGATTGTGGATATTTATGAAAACACTACGTATGATATACAAAATGAGTTGAAGCGCAGTTATCCGAATCTCGATTTGGTGGTATTGATTGCTTCTGTGAGAAATACCAAGCGGATGGACATTATTTTTGAAAAATACCGTCCAGATATTGTGTATCATGCTGCAGCCCACAAACATGTGCCGCTGATGGAGGATAGTCCCAATGAAGCTGTGAAAAATAATGTGCTGGGAACATTGAAAGTAGTGCAGGCAGCTGATAAATGGAAGGTAAGGCGGTTTGTAATGATTTCTACAGATAAGGCGGTGAATCCCACGAATATAATGGGAGCGACTAAGCGGATTTGTGAGATGATTATACAGACTTATAATAACCGTTCGAAAACGGAATTTGTGGCAGTCCGTTTCGGAAATGTGCTGGGCAGCAATGGCAGTGTGATACCTCTGTTTAAAAAGCAGATTGCTCAAGGGGGGCCGGTTACAGTTACTCATCCAGATATTATCCGGTATTTTATGACGATTCCAGAAGCGGTGTCGCTGGTACTGCAGGCGGGGGTATATGCCAAAGGAGGAGAGATTTTTGTGTTGGATATGGGAGAACCAGTAAAGATTGCGGATCTTGCCAAGAATTTAATCCTGCTCTCAGGTCATAAGCCAGGAGAAGATATCTCCATTGTCTATACAGGATTAAGACCGGG
>CAJUCK010000012.1:14356-25403 GCA_910585395.1 uncultured Lachnospiraceae bacterium | reverse complement strand
AGAAAAGCTCTATGAAGAGATGCTTCTGAAAGAAGAAGGCATGCAGGATACCAAAAATAAACTGATACACATTGGAAAACCAATTAAGTTAGACGAGGATAAATTTTTGATGCAGCTGGAAAATATTGCAGAATATGTGGTGAAAGAGCCAGAAGATATTCGAATATGGGTGCAGAATATCGTGCCTACTTATCATCCAGAAGGAAGTAACCTGTAAAGTTCATATTCGTTCAAAAGGTTTCCAGCGCAATGAAATGGAAACAAAATGTGCACAACTATCGTTTCGGTAAGCCTGCTTTCCAAAAGGATGGCTGTGCACTGTCTTTTTATGCAGCAGGTATTATCATCGAAATATAGTATTTTTTGTAAATTGCAAATATAAAAAAAATGTAGTAAAATATACATTGAGTAGAAAGTTGGCCCAATATAAGACATGTATCAGGAGGAAAAAATGAAACAGCATATTTTTCTGTCTTCGCCTCATATGAGTGAAGAGGGTTATGAGAAGAAATATATTGAGGAAGCATTTGATACCAATTGGATTGCGCCTCTTGGTAAAAATGTAACAGAATTTGAGAAAGAAATGGAAGAAAAGATTGGAGCAGGCAAAGCGGTGGCACTGTCAGCGGGGACAGCGGCTATTCATATGGCGCTGAAGTCTATCGGGGTCAGCCAGGGAGACGTGGTGTTCTGCCAGTCTTTAACTTTTTCAGCCACAGCCAATCCAATTGTTTATGAAAAGGCGGAGCCGGTCTTTATTGACAGCGAATGTGACACATGGAATATGAGCCCTAAGGCATTGGAAGAGGCTTTTGAAAAATACGTAGAAATGGGCAGGAAACCCAAGGCAGTTATGATCGTGCATCTCTATGGTATTTGTGCTAAGATAGACGAGATTGCAGAAATTTGCGGCAGGTATCAGGTGCCATTAATTGAGGATGCCGCAGAGAGTTTGGGAAGTACTTATAAGGGAAGATATACAGGCACGTTCGGAGATTATGGGATTATCAGTTTTAACGGAAATAAAATAATTACAAGCTCCGGGGGAGGAATGCTGCTGGTCAATACAGAGGATGCAGAAAAAAGAGCCGAAAAAGTGCTTTACTGGTCAACCCAGGCGCGGGAACCAGCGCCATGGTATCAGCACACAGAGATTGGCTATAATTACCGTATGAGTAATATTGTGGCAGGAATTGGCAGGGGACAGCTTAAGGTTTTGGATCAGCGTGTGGAGAAGAAGCGCTGCATTCAGGAATATTATCAGAAGCATCTAGGAGATCTGTGCGGGCTTCATTTTATGCCTGCACCAAAGGACACTCGCTGTAACTGTTGGCTGTCTGTGGTTCAATTGGACGAGGACTGCCAGGTGAAGCCGCTGGATATCATAAAAGCATTGGAGGCAGAAGATGTGGAGAGCCGTCCCGTGTGGAAGCCTATGCATCTGCAGCCCGTATTTTCAGGCTGTGATTTTATTTCCCTGACCGGCGATTTACATATTGTGGATGATGAGACAGGGGCAGACAACAGCATCAGCGGACAGATTTTCAAACATGGAGTTTGTCTGCCTAGTGACAGTAAGATGACAGATGAAGATCTGCAGAGAATCTGCGATACAATAAGAATGTTGTGGGAGCAGACATCTTCTGAGAATTCGGGAAGATAGAATAAGAAATCCTGCTCAGAACAGTTTATCTTTTGTAAAAAGAAGTTTATATCTGCTGTTCTGGGGAGGATTTCTTTATGAGTGTATTATAGCGCAAATCGTCAGAAAATTCAAGCGAAAAAATTGAATTATAAAAAATATTACTTTGACATTAAAAGTTTTAATGCTGAATAGATATACTATAGTATTTGCCTGTCTGAGAGAACTGATGGGAGAGAAGAGGTATAAGAGGAATTGAAAATGAAGAGAAAGCATAAACCCTTTGGTCCGTATGAAAAATTTATAAAACGCCCGCTGGATTTGAGCTGTGGACTGCTGGCTTTATTTGATTTTGGCGGCGCTTGTGCGAATAAAACTGGGGTCTCCAGTCTTGTTTACCCAGGAGAGACCGGGAAAAAATGAAAAAATATTCAGATTATATAAGTTTCGGACTATGACGGACCAAAGAGATATCAATGGAGAACTGCTGTCAGATGAAGAACGGCTCACTGGTTTTGGTAAGATGTTAAGGTCAACATCGCTGGATGAACTGCCGGAAGTGTTAAATATTATAAAAGGCGATATGTCCCTGATTGGACCACGCCCGCTTCTGGTCCGCTATTTGGAGCGGTACAATGAAGAACAGCATCGAAGACATGAGGTCAGACCAGGTTTGTCTGGCTATGCACAGGTGAATGGAAGAAATGCAATTTCCTGGCAGGAGAAATTTAAACTTGATGTGGAATACATAGACCATATAACGTTTCTGGGAGATATGAAAATTCTTTTCCAAACGATTGGAAAGGCTTTTATCCGGCAGGAAGGAATTTCATCCGATACATCTGCCACAATGGAAGAATTTATGGGAAATGATGGAAGAAATTATTAGGAGAACAAAATGAGAGAATTGCATATATTGGTTACTGGCGTTGGAAGAAGAGTTGAACTTATGCAGGCATTTCGCCAGGCTGCATTACAATTGGAGATAGATTTGAAATTATATGGCGCTGATATGGCCGGCACAGCGCCCGCCCTTGCCTATTGTAATTATATAAGGAGAATCTGCAGCATGACAGACCCTGATTATATTAATCAGCTTGCAGATATTTGTAAGGAAGATAAAATTGATCTGATTATGCCAACAATTGATACCGATCTGCTGGTTTTATCCAAAAATGTTGAGGTGTTTGAACAGATCGGAACCAGAGTTCTTATCAGCAGCGCTGATAAAATTCAGATTTGCAGAGATAAAAATTTTACGGCAGATTTCTTTGAGGAATGTGGTTTGAAGGCGCCTAAGACATATAATGATTACAGAAAATATGACGGTGAATATCCATGCTTTATTAAACCCAAAGACGGAAGCAGCAGTATTAACGCATTTAAAGTAAAAGATTTTGAAGAATTGTCAGTGTATGCAGAGAAAATTGAAGATTACGTTATACAGCCGTTTATTGAGGGACTGGAATATACCGTTGATATTTTCTGCGATTTTGCAGGGAATCCAATTTATATTACGCCAAGAGAGCGAGTGGCGGTCAGAGCGGGTGAAGTTCTCAAAACAAAGATATGCATGGATGAAACAATAATTCAGGAGAGCAGACAGCTGATTGAAAGATTTAAGCCCTGCGGTCCAATGACAGTACAGCTGATTCGCCAGGAAGGTACAGAGATTGATTATTATATCGAAATAAATCCCCGCTATGGCGGAGGCGCTCCACTGAGTATGAAAGCCGGGGCCAGATCTGCGGAGACAGTATTAAAGTTATTATGCGGTGAGAAGCCGGAATATGATAAGTGCAATTGTCATGGGGCTGTTTACAGTCGCTTTGACCAAAGCGTATGCATTGATGCGGGAAATGGACCGGCACATCCCGCGAGCGGTATTATTTTTGACTTGGATGATACATTGTACAGTGAGAAGCAGTACGTAAAAAGCGGCTATAAGAAAATTGCAGAGTATCTGGGAGATTCAGAAGCAGAAATAAAATTGTGGAATTATTTTCTGGAAGGCAAACTGGCGATTGACGCTTATTTGAAAGAAATTGGCGCAGAGAACAGGAAGTCTGTGTGCCTGGATATTTATCGAAATCAAATACCTGATATTACGCTTTATGAAGGTGTGCAGAGATTACTTCAGGAGCTGAGGGATAACGGCGTCAAGACGGGAATTATTACGGATGGACGCATAGAAGGGCAGAGAAACAAGATAAAAGCTCTTGGTCTGGAATCTTTGGTGGATGATATCATAATTACAGATGAACTTGGCGGAATACAGTTTCGTAAACCAAATGATATTTCTTTTCGCATTATGCAGTGCAGATGGAGAATTCCCTTTGAACAGATCATGTATGTAGGAGATAATTTGGCAAAAGATTTTCAAGCGCCGATACAGCTCGGAATGCAGGGCGTCTGGTTAAAAAATGAAGATGGAATCTATAACAAAGAAACGGTTGTTATGGGGAATATCAAAACCATTATGAATATTGATGAAGTAAATGCATGATAGAGCTCAAACGGCTGAAAAGAGGGGCTGTCGCATTAAGAAGTAAACATACAAGATACAATAATTTTGTAAATAGAAATTATACCATATCTTGTAGTTGTATTTCTTAATGCGACAGCCCCTTTTTGCATGCTATACTAACACAATGGCGCCTAAGATATAAGTGTTTTGTTCTTTTGCAAGGTTTAATTCATGAGAGATCTCATCATAAATAGACAGCTCTTTCTGCTCCACCAGAACAATATTTCCAATTTCGGAACTTTGTTTCAGAGATTCCGTATCATAATATATACTTCCGCCTTCTTTTAATTTTACATTTTGGGAGGATAGTTCTTTTTTTAGCAGGTTTAAAATATCAGCGTTTACATTTTCATATTCACTGCCTGTCATGTAAATACAGTCAATTTTCTGCTGTCTGCAGGAGAGCGCGATATTGGCAGCAATAATTTTAATCTGCTGTTCCATTGACAGCTTTTTCTTTTTTCTGTTCTTTAATGCCAGAAGCATACCGTCAATGCCGGATAGAAAATGATTTTTCTGAGAAGGAACTGCTATTTCACCTAAGAGCCGGAGGTTATAGAGGGTACGGATTTCATCTGAGCTTTGAAGTCTGGCAGTAAAAAGCACTTTGCAGACTACCCAAAAACAAACCAGAAAAGCGCCGAAGAAGCCTCCCAGTATCATAAATTTTAAATTAAAGCCCGCTTTTTCAGAATCCTCTTCCTCATTTTCTTCACTTTGCAGCAGAAGCAGCTGCTGACCGTTCATGCCGGTTTTCAAAGATTTTAATTGGGCGCTCATTGTTGAAATATTATTGGAAATTGTATTTTTTCTGTCAATCAAATTGTTGTCCACTACCACATTCTGAGATTCGCTCAGTAATTTCAATTTATGTGGCCCAATATCCTGAAATTCAGCTTCTTTGCTGCTGAGATGAGTTTTTATTGAGTCTGCGACCATCTCCATTTTGTCTTTTTCGGGACAAATAATTTTAATGGAAATGGAATTTCCAACCTGTGATATTCCCCATAATTCACTGAGATCTGCCTGGCTGATGGATAACTTTGCTTCATCTATTACATTTTGGCTCATTTCACCGCTCATAATATAATTATAGTATAAAGTCATCAAACTGCTGGTATAATCATTTTTACTTTCCTCTGTGTAATTAAAGGTATATTCGGAATCGACATAGTACTGCAGTTCAACCATTGGCTTTTTATATGGATCAATCTGCATCCATGCAGATGTTTCTAAATAAGTCTCATATTCTTTGATACGTGCTGACAAATTATTTGCCTGTGCTACCTGCTGCCTCTCTTCTTCAGTCAATTGATTTTCCAACTGTTTGGTATCAATATTCTGGGAAGCGTGATAAGATTTAGTATCCATCATGTATTTCATTCCGCAGAGTAATACGGCAAATAAAACGCCAAAACAGATGATGGAGCGCCATTTCAATAAAATTTGCCAAAAGAGTTCTGCCAGATTTATTTCACGCGTCTTTTTTTCCTGTGTTTCCATTTGATTTCCTCCATGTGCTGTTTGCATATTATGTGTTCTAATTTGTATGATTAAGTATTTAAATGCCTTTGTATCATATTCCATATACTTTCGGCGGATTGAAAGTTGTCTGGATCAATCTCAGAAGGGTCTATTTCGATTCCATATTCTTTCTCTGCTTCTGTAATAATTTCAATGATTTCAAGAGAATCCAGTACGCCTTCATCCACAAGTGATTTGTTGTTTTCAAAATCTGCTTTCGGTTTGATTCCTTTCAAAATCTGCATTAATTTTTCCATGATTATCCCTCCGTATATTCTTTCTTGATTTTAGCTCTGTCAATTTTACCGTTTAAATTCATGGGCATAGATGTGAGCTTTACAAATTTGTTTGGCATCATATACTGCGGAAGTTTATCCACAATCAGATCAGCCAGTGCATTGCTGTCAATCTTTCCCGTGTAAACGGTTATAATATCGCTGTTGTCTTCATTAAACACACAGCAGGCATTTTCAACTTCATTTAAAGAGAGAATGACAGTTTCTATTTCACCAAGTTCAATTCTGTGCCCGAGACGCTTAATTTGAAAATCTTTTCTTCCTGCAAAAATAATCTCACCATGTTCATTTTGATAAGCCAGATCGCCTGTTCTATATATGATTTCTCTCCATTTTGTATTAATTGGGTTCTGCATAAAAGCAGCAGATGTTTTTTCTTTAGAATTATAGTAGCCCTGGGATAGACACTGTCCTGAAATGCAGATCTCGCCAATGATTCCTGGTTCAGCTAATTTATCGTCATCATCCAGCAGTATAATTTCACTATTTTCACATGCTTTGCCCAATGGCAGTTTGTCATCATCAGCAAATACTCGTTCAATGTTATAGTACATACATGCGTACGTAGCTTCTGTGGGTCCGTACATATTGACATATAATGCGCTGGGAATATAGGTTCTCCATACGTTCAGATGTTTACAGGGCATTACTTCTCCGCAGAAAATTACGAGTTTGATACTGGCAGGGACGCATACCTCAAACGCTTTGCAGTTTACAACATTGCAGAGAGCCGAGGGGACCCAGATTAATGTATTTATGTTATGAGTTTCAATGAACTGTAATATTTTCTTTGGAAAGGTATAATAACTTTTCGGCGGAATAAAAACAGTCGCTCCTGTCTTAAGAGGGATATATATATCTGGTACAGAGGCGTCAAAATAAAAGGGAGCCTGATTGCATAATATTGTTGTATCATCCAGGCTGTATGCATCACATATCCAGTCCATGAAATCTATAACTGCTGCATGCGAGATGGTAACTCCTTTGGGAATGCCCGTTGAGCCGCTTGTAAACAGTACATATAGTAAATCAGTATTTTTAGAATTCAATCGAATTCTTGACAGAGCATCATCATTAATTTCTGTCTTAAGAGCAGTTTCATAATGAAATTTTATTATGGAGCTGCTGATGTTATTTACTTTATCCGCAGTGGCATCGTCATATAAGATCATGCTGGGCTGCAAGGTATCAAGAATGAGATTAATTCTTTCGGAAGGCATCTGGCTGTCAATAGGAACATAAAAACATCCTGCATAAGCGGCGCCCATAAAAGAAAGAAGATTGTACGCACGTTTATCCATATAAACAACGATCGGATTTTGGGGGGAGACGAGATCCGCAATAAAACTTCCGATTTTTTGGGAAAGTTTTAGCAGGTCATGAAAGGTAAACGATTCTTTTACGTCTGCAAATACTGTTTTATCTGGATATTTAAGCGCTGTTTGTTCCAGGCACTGTAATACGGTTGAATACATTTTGTGTTTATCCTCCTGCTGATTTTAAACGCTGGTGTTAAAGATCTGTTCTCTTGGAATATTAAAGTCATAAATATTTGCACATTTGTTGTTGATGATATCATCACAAATGAGAGGGAAACTTTTGGCTAAATCTATGATATAACAAGGGAATCCATCAATATCAATTTTTTTTGAAACTCCTTGTTTTTCCAGAATTTTACCAATACGGTTAAAACGTTCTTCAGGTTCTATCTCCATTTTTCTTGCAGCGTAATCGTAGGTTCGCTCTTCTTCCAGTCCATTTATGCCTACATAAGTTCCAGTAAAGTTTTTTGAGAAACGGTAGGGCACATTACACGCTGCTTCTGCATAATGAATCAATGTCATGGCATGAACATAATCTGTTCCTAATATGATCTGTTTGACATGTTCGCCAACACAGTAACCAAATGGTGAATCCATGCCGAATGCATGCTTGTTTGTCATGGAAATGAGTTTTTCCTGATCGTTTCCCCAAACTGCAAAAGAGTGCATGGGATGCTGTGTTCTTTTAAAATCTTCTCTCTGCAATGCAATATTGCCCAGAGCGCCCGTAACGCCTTTTGTTTTATTTATGTCATAATATTTTTTGTTGCTGAATTCAAAAGTAAATGTGGGAAGGAGCAGAGTGCCTTCTTCCCCAACTGCCTGCTGAAATGCATCC
Source organism: uncultured Lachnospiraceae bacterium (assembly GCA_910585395.1). GTDB lineage: Bacteria > Bacillota > Clostridia > Lachnospirales > Lachnospiraceae > Petralouisia. The sequence continues at coordinate 17,254 of CAJUCK010000012.1, read as the reverse complement.
AGTAAAGATGAGCCGTCGAATGTAATTTTTTCTGCCTTAAATTTCAGAACCAGTTGAATCAATTCAGATGACAGCCAAATTTTATCACCTTTTTTAATTTCCAAATTGTCGATTAATTCTTTATATACCATCTATTCCACCTCAGAAAATAGTCCGGCTTCTTTTAATTTGACTGCGATATGATGCAGGTCGTTTACCGGGACATTAATTATTTTGCTGATTTCAAATAAGTCCAATGTTCCGTCTGCATATGCGATAAAATTCATCATGTCCTGAACAGCCATAGAAGACCTGTTGAAGCTTTCGGTCGGATATAAGCCGCGCGGGCCAAGCTGCGGTTCGCAATAGCAGTTAATCTTATACTTTGCATTATATTCTAAAGAATTAATGATTTCCCGATAAATATCATAAGCTTTTTCCAGACCGGCTGGTGAAATTAAACTCATGTTATCTGCACTGGTATGATATTCCGGGTATTCATGGTATTTAGAACGGCATATGCTGCAAACGGGGAGATCGACTCCTGGAGCGTTGTACTGGCGTTCGTCGGAACCACGGTGCAGGAAATCATATTCTATATAATCAGGGGCCATGAAATGCAGAACATTTTTGGCTGCAATATCAGCTAATGTATGCTTCATTCTGCTTGACACATAGGAAACAGCTCTGTCATCTCCTACACAGGTGATATTATAGCCTGCGATAATGTTCTTTTTCATATGAGCGAGGTTTTTCGAAAGATAAGTAATAGAGCCAATTGTTTCAGGAATCCAGATAAGCCTGTAACTGTATTTCCGGTCCTTGTTCTGCAGCAGCCATTTGGCCAGTTCAAGCTGAACAACTGGACCAGACAATTCATTGTTAGCCATGGAGGGATGGCATACATATGTGGATAAGAAGATTTCCTTTTCAGTTTTTCCAGGAATAAGCAGTTCAGCATATGTCAGACTGCCCTGGAAAAGTTTGCTTTTTATTACAGCATGATATTGGTCTTCTTTCAATGCCAGCCGCTGTTTGTGCGACATACAGAATCCCCAGCGTTCTTTATAATAGCTGGTAACATACGGAATCCAGTCTGGATGTTCAGGCAGGGAATACAAGTGCTTATCGAGTTCTTTAAGCGGCATAATTTCATCTATCGGTGTGGAATAACCTACCACATGAAGATTATTTTCTTCAAAGTCTATGATTCTCTGTCCAGCAGAATTTTCAATATAAGCTTCTTCGATTTTCCACTCTTTGGGGATTACCCAATCAAATACCTTCGTACCACAAGGCACTTCATGAATTGTAATTTCTGGAACTTCTTTTTGAAATCTTTTTAAGGTATCTCTGGTTCCATCTCCTGTAATGCTTCTGCATACTGGAAATAATTCTTCCGCAAGTTTGAACATACGGCTGCCAATGGTAGAATCATCCATGTTAAATTACCTCGCTTATTCCATAATTTTTCTAATGAGTTTCAGATCAGGTTATATCATATCCCAGGTAAGAATGGTGTCTTCCTTTAAATCTCTGGTAACTTTTCTGCCCTCCACAATTTCAATAAATTCTGGAGAAATACCAGTTCCTGGACGCTTTGGCATTAAGTTCTCTGCCAAAATAACCTCTCCAGCTTTCATATCTTTGGTAAGTACCAGAGATCTTCTTGCCTCCCGCCGGGGAATCAATTCACAGTCAAGAACCGTTTTTTCAGCAGATCCCAAAACAGTGTCAATCCATTTGAAATTAGAGATCGCTTTGCGGAAATCATCAGGGTCTCCTGCATGGTAATGATCATTTCCTGAAAGAGTTTTATCGAGTGTAAAATGTTTTTCAATAACCTCGGCGCCCAATAAATATGCAGCAGCCAGAGTCATCATTGCCTCATCAGGAGCCACATGGTCGCTGAATCCTACTTTTACATCTGGAAAATCTTTTTTCAATGTTTCGATGACACGAAGATTTGCGTTTTCTGGTTCTGTAGGATAGGAGAGAACGCAGTGCAGTATTACAATTTCTTTGCAGCCGCTTTCTTTGAGAGCACGGATTGCTGTATCAACTTCTGACAGATAAGCAGCTCCGACAGAAATATAAACAGGTTTGCCTTTTGCCCCAATGTGGCGGATGAAAGGAAGGTTTGAAAGATCAGAGGAAGATATCTTATAAAAATCAACCATATCTTCAAGATAATCCGCAGATGCATAATCAAAGGGGGTAGATGTAAAATCCATTCCCTTTGCATGTGTGTAATTACACAGTTCACGATATTCTGTCTCCCCAAAACCGTCATGTTTAAGGAAAAGTTCATATTGTGTCTTCGTTGGCTCTTTGGTGGTATCCCAATAAGCAGGAGAATTTTTGGAGACAATGGTTCCAGCTTTATAAGATTGAAATTTAGCGCAGTCGATACCTGCTTCTGCGGCCTTATCAATGTACAGTTTTGCAGCGTCTAAAGGAGAAATATTTTTGGCTCTTGCGGTGTCATAAAAGTTAACTCCCATTTCTGCAATCATATAAGGTTTGTTCATATTGTTAAACTCCTTTTTATAAATTCTGTATCAAACTGATCACACGTTTGCGGCCACTTTTTAAATCATTGGCAAGTAATTTTTCCTGAAGTTTTATGCGGTCGCTTTTTGGCATGGTAATGTACATGTCGAGCGTGGACTCGATCATATGGTCTGAAGGGTTTGTTCCCATATACAGAAAACCGTTTTCATCACATACAAAACCGTGGCCTTCTTCACGGACGTTCTGTGAGAGAACAATAGGGGGAATTCCCAGCATAGCAAGTTCGTAGGCGGTTCTTCCTCTTGATGTTACGCTGACGTCACAAGCGCTCATCAGTTCCGGCATATTTTTCACGGCGTAAAAAACTTCAATGTTTTCGTAGCTGTTATATTCTAATAATGCGTC
>CAJUCK010000012.1:12912-14346 GCA_910585395.1 uncultured Lachnospiraceae bacterium | reverse complement strand
ACATTTTTCTTTGCACGTCCGATTGCGATAACAAATTTCTTATTTTTGTATTTGTCCTTTGTGATGATATTCATTAATCTGTCAGTATAGTTTTGCGGGTCTGCGCCGCCGAAACTGATAAATATTTTCTCCACAGATTCTTTGACAGAGATTGGCTTGTACATGAGAAACATTTTAGGGGCAATGTAATATTTTTCTCCGCCGTATATATTTCCTCCCGTCTGTTCTGAGTATAGCGCGTTAAACACTAAATCAGCCTGTCCGGCTCCTTCTCCTTCATCTTCAAAGTTAACGATCTTTCCATTTTCGGGCATAATACTGCGCAGACCGATCATATAATCGAGAGAGGTTGCCAGAATATCATTGATCACAATGGTATACTGCTTCTCTTTAATGATTTGAAATAATTCTACGATGCCGTTTACGGGAATTAAATTGTGGGTGGTCCTGCCAAATAAATCTCTGTCTGTCTGATTTGAGTCAAAATAAATATCGGGTTTTGACAGAAATTCGTCTGCAAGTTCAAGAACTCTGTAAATATGCCCAGTTCCTCTTAAGTTATTGCCGTTTACATAAATAGCAACTTTTTTCTGGTTCAGTATCTCCCCCACGGCATATAGATCTATAAAAGTATCTACGTCAATCGCCTCATTTTCTGAAACTTCATAAACGTCAAGTTTTTCACCGATTCTGGAAGATTCCGTTACCACACTTCTGTTTGAGATAAGAAATGCGCCTGTCTCCATATAATTCGCCGGAAGATACTGGCGGTTCAGCCGCTTTTCATAATTCGGCACTTTTTTTCCGTTTTCATCGCGCCAGGAGAGATGGGGCGCATTGATTGCGGAGATAACAGTATCTAAGTCATTGTCGATCGTATATTTTATTGCAGAATCCAGGGTAGAAGTCTGTAAGGTAGGCGATGTGGGCTGCATGGTTACAACGTAATCGAATTCATTGTTATCACTGATGACGGCGTCATATATGACAGCGTCGAGCGCCACAGAATCTTCACAGAGTTCTGGACGTCTCCAATGGCATTTTACACCCATCTGTTCGGCAATAATTTTTACTTCATAGGAATCTGTAGAAACAATAATATCTGTAATAAATTTTGACTGGACAGCATGATTGATAGCGTAGTAAATCATGGGATGGCCATTTACGGAACGAATATTTTTATTTGGTATTGCTTTGGAGCCTGCTCTGGCTGGTATCACTGCTAAGATTTTCATAGCCTATTCTCCTACCATTTTGTTATTTTTAATATATGGCTGCACATTTTATTGTAATAGAACTGCATTCTCTGAAATGCAGATTCATACTCCATACCTTCTGTATCATGTAATCTTTCTATCTGCCATAGAATATCTTCTTTCAGATGCTGGTTGATTTTTGGCAGAATTCTGTTTTCTGCTTTTCTGATCAATGTCT
>CAJUCK010000012.1:11798-12902 GCA_910585395.1 uncultured Lachnospiraceae bacterium | reverse complement strand
GTCTGCTTGTACTGTCTGTTTTCGTCGTATGCGTGAATGCTGTTTAAGCCAAGCGCCTGATTGACGCCGGCGCCGCGCCCATCTTCTTCAATGAGAATGCTTCTGTTTCTATGGCTTAAATTATAAATATGAGCATGCACTCTAAAGCCGATATGAAGATCACAGGTATCGTAAATGTTAAAGCCCTCATCGCTGCCAGCAATGTTAACCCAATTAATACCAGTCTCTTTGAGGGTGGTTTCAATTCCTTTTCTTCTGCGTTCTCCATATCTTCCTTCCTCTGGTTCCCAGGCGCCCCTGTGAAAGACATATACGATTTCTGCATCGGGGAATTTTTCACGCAGACAATTCAATAAAATTGCCGCGGAATTCTTGACATCAGCGGGATCAGAAACACAAATTTTGCGGATGTTACCTTCATTTCTCAATTTTGTCTGAGTGATATAATCTGTATCATACCAGGCAGGGCATCCATGCATATCTGCCGAAAAGCCTTTGGAACGGAGCATATTGACGGTATAATAGTCACGACAGCTTAACTGGGCAGATGATTTTTCAATTTGCTTTAAAAGTTGGATACTGGTATCGTTGATATGGTAATTTACGATCGTTTTTGACCTTGAGTCGCTCCCAAACCATCCGCCGCCGACATTGATCATAGGAATATGGAGCTTATTGATATCAGGAATCAAGGGGATATCCTGCGGATAAATCGTGGGCGTAAAAAAAGGGCCTCCGCAAAAAATAATTCCGTCTATATCCTTTATCGTATCCTCTATCTGTTCTCCTTCCCAGCGAGAGATCAATTCTATGTCGGGAATCAGCTTTTTTATTAATAATTCTGATCTATGGGCAATGAGGAAATCTCCTGCGTTTTTTATTGCGCCATGTAAAAATAATGATTTCATTTATTTGTCACCCTTTGTGAATTTTAAATGGTTCTCCAATAATTTTTCTGCGATCTCTCTATTCAGATCTGCTTTAAAAAAATCTATATGATCTTTAATTTCTTCTGTGCTCCAATTCCACCATGATATCTCTGATAAAAGTTCAATGACATCGTCAGAAAAACGCTGGCCAATTTTCTTTGCTGGGACGCCTGCC
>CAJUCK010000012.1:940-11788 GCA_910585395.1 uncultured Lachnospiraceae bacterium | reverse complement strand
CCAGCGCCCACGATGGCGCCATTTCCAATATGCACGCCAGAGATAATGGTTACGTCGCATCCTATCCAGACGTCGTGGCCAATCACAGTTTTCTTTTGCGGAAAATATTCATCCTTATCTATCACGCAGTATTCTTTGCGGTAAGTGAGAGCGCAGTTTGTAATTGTTTTAAACGGATGAGTCGGCGCGCCTACGGTAACGTCCCATGATAAGCTGCAGTATCTGCCTATTTCTGCTTCTCGTATTTTATCGTATCTGCCGACAGAAGTATGGTTGCCTATAAAGCTGTCCTGTATCTGCGCATGATGTGCTACATACACATAATCTTCAAATTTGCAGTTTACAATGTTTACGCCGGTGACTCCGCCCTCATATCCAGGGCACATTTTTCTATATTTTCTCATCAATATGTTTTTTAAAACTGATTTGAGCATCGTAGTTCTCCCTGCTATTAAAAAATACTTCTTCGACGAGCCATTCTATATACTTCAAATGTTCCAGCTGCTAATGCCAGAATCCAGCGGATAATTCCTGGCATGGAAAGTGTACATAATAAGGAGATAACGGCAATTGTCAGGATATATGGACAAAATTCTATGATCTTAAAAGAATAGTCCTTGTTTTTACTGGAAATTTTCTTAGCATTTATGTGGTGCAGCAGAAATTGTAAAATGTAAGATAACAATGTTGCGATTGCAGCGCCGTATCCGCCTGCAGTTTTTATTAAAAAATAATTGAGTATGATGTTGCATGCGGCGCCAAGGACACTGGCATATGCGATCATTTTTGTTTGTTTATAAAAAATTTCGTAGTTTACAGGGAAACTGTACAAAAAGATAAAAAATGTCCCAATCGCCAAAAGCGGAATCATGCTTGTCCCGCTCCAATAATCTCTGCTGGCAAAGATATGGTAGACCTCTGGCGTCAACAGTATGAACCCGCATGTGATCACACAAAAGAGTTCTGTATAATTCATGGCTTTTTTCTTCATCAAAGCCAATTGACTGCGCCTCATGTGCTCATAAAAGAAGGGCACCCAGCTATTGTTTAAAGCCGACCAGCAGACAAACAAGACATTACTGAAGGTATAGGCAAGGCTGTAAATGCCGACTACAGAATCCGTGGTCATATTTTGCAGCATCACCCGGTCTGACTGGTTTAAAACAATGCCGGCCAATGTATGAAAGACCATCGGCACTGCCAGCGGGATACAGAACTTCCAATAGGCAGTGTTTATGAAAAGCTTTCCTCTTGCCAGTACAAATGCAGCTATGATGATGCCAGCGATCAGATAAGGGATCACTTCACCATAGATCCGCCCCCAATAATTTATGGCGGTAGGAGTATTTCTGATTAAAATGACAGAGAGTACAATGGTGCTTACTGACATCAATACAGAGAGAATAAAATTTGCGTCAGCTTTGAATTCATTTGTGAATTTACTGTTTGCGAAAGAGACACAACACTGTCCAAACCCATGTAAGAGTATGAGCAGAACCATGTGAAAGCTGCTCTGCAGAAGAAATCCTGTTACGCCAATGGTGATCAGTGAAAAAAAAGCATATGCTGCGATTGACAAAAACATGATCGAAGACTGAAATCCCTTCTGTTTTTCTTCTGGATACTCATTCTGTCCCATAATAAGGACGCCATTAATTCTTAAACCGAAAATAATGGAAACAACCTGAACCCATGTGGTATATACTGATACGATCCCAAAGTTTGCAGTTCCCAGGGTTCTTGAAAAATACGGGGAAGAGATAAAAGCCAGTCCCTGTAAAATCACAGTACTTAATATATTTAAAATTGTAGTTGCATTTTGGCTGGAAATCTTTTTTGTCTGCATTCTTTCACCTGTAGCTGGTTTGGCATTACTGATTCATAATCTGATCTATTTCTTCCAGTGTGCGCCGCGCCGCGGAATGATCTTTTTCCTGCTGTGTAGAATTGCTTTTTGCATTCTTTATAAATTCCTGATATTCGCGGTAGGAAGAAGGAACCAGCAGGTTATGTTCTGTATTTTGAAACAGATTCCTGTTCATTTCAGCGTATCCATTCTGCCATTGCTCCAGAAAATTCTGGGATTCTGGCATATCGTAAGTAAAAATACTTGTTATATTCTGATTTGCTTTGGCGAGATTAACGCCGGCTGAGGAATTAAAAGATATCAGAATTTTTACATTAAATACGCTTAATAAGCATTCCAGCGGCAGAAGAGCGATATCGCCTGCCAATATTTTAATATTGCTGTTTTTCTGGGCAAGTTTATTGTATTTGTCCAGCGGTTCACGTGGGTGTGGTTTGATTAAAACTTTCCCAATATCTTTTAATAAAAACAATATATAATCTGCTTCATCAGAAGACATACCGCCATTTTCATTGATGGGCTGTCCCAGGTACAATATTTCATATTGTTCATATCCGTCACATTTGATATTGTTTCTGGACAAAAAATTGTCTGCATATCTGTAAAGGGCGCGCTTGTCCTGAAAGAGGACCGTTTTACCTTCAGCCTTATCTAAGCTTTTGTACAATTCTACATCACTGACTATCGCATTTCTTATCATTTTATTTTCTCCGACAGCTTTATACTGCATAGGAGAACCTAAAATCCAGGTAATAAAGCGGCGGAATAATTGCTTTACAGTTAAGTTTTCATTGGACAATTGTGTATATTCATAGATACCAATGCCTTCTTCTATAATGGAAATACTATTGCCATATCCTTTATAAGCGCTCCGCATTAACCTGTTGGTGACAGGTTCATTGTCATTAAAGACAAACAAATGGCATGCGGATAAATGTTTAAAATACTTAGCAAGCGGAGAGAAGGCAAACAGCCTTCCGCTCCAGTATAATCTCTGCCAGATTCTCCTGCTTTTGCTGTTATTTAAATCAGGAACGGAAACAATCTTGTACCTGCCTTCGGTGTTAAAATGCCTGGTATTTAATCCTACCGTAAATAATATAATATCTGTATCAGCATATTTTTCATTTATATACCGTGCATAAGAATCTGATATAAATAACTGGTATGTGGTCAAAACCACGAAATACATTTTTTTATAATTTGATTTCATTATTTCTGTCATTCCCTAACTTTAATAATGTGAAACATGACATAGCAGCCACGATCTGAAATAAAAAACCAGAGGTAATAAACGGCTGTACAAGCCCTACGATCAAAGCTAAAAATATAACAAGTACGGCATATTTTTTATTCTTATTTCTGGATACTAAAATAGCAGATACAACGCCGCCGACAGCAGTCAAAAAAGCAATGACGCCGATTTTTCCATAACAAAGCAGTAGTTCATAAATAAAATTATGAGGCGGCGCTTCTCTCCATGTAACAAGATTATTGCCGTTGCCGATGAGCTTTTGTATTTCACTATATCCCTGGTATTGAACGAGAGCGGAATCAGCCAGATCACTTCTTGCCTGATCAGCTAATGATGTGAAAATACTCATAGCTCTTGAAAAGTTATCGTTATTCCCCATTACCGGAGCTAACATAAGTAAGATCAATACGGCAGCCATAGCCATTACCAGGTATTGTAATTTTTTTGTCAGGTTTCCCTCCAGCAGAATGGTAAAGCAGATGGCAACCAGCGATGCTACTAATAATGTTCTGGAACCAGAAAACAGTGCAAGCAGCAGAATAGTGGAAATCCAAAAAATTTTCGTTTTCTTTTTCTCTTTGGGCATGAATTTCAAAATATATGGAATAATGACAACATCTATTGCGCCCAGATAATTTCTGGACCCCCCGATTATATTGAAACGTTCATTGCCAGTGACAATATAGACTGCTGAAATCCAGTTAATCAGCAGCAATAATGGCAGTATGTCCTGAAGAACATCATGATCTTTTATATATTCACCAAGCAGTAAATATACAATTAGAAACGTAATTACTGTTTTGGTAATCCCATATAATCTGATGCTTTGCGCTAGATTTAGGTTCAATATACAGATTTGAGTGATCACATAAGCCATAACTGCAGCCAGCGGAAAACAGAAATACAATTTATTTTTTCTGACAGATAATATGGAAGATTCTTTTTTGTACATAATATAAATAAGAATAACAGCTCCCCATCCGAAAGCTTCCCATATAATTCCGTCCAGGCATGTAGAAATCAGAAACAGCCAAATGAAACATTTGTCTTGTGTAATTTTTACCATCATTTTTCCTTTACTAATTCTATAAAATAATCAATAGACTGTCTTTCATCCCATTCAAATTTACGGGCACAGTAATAGCTGCCTTGTGTTATGTCTTCAATGTTATCCATTGTTATTGTCAAAGGATGATTCATGGTTTTAAAGGTTGTTCCAAAAGTAACATACATTAATTCGTCTTCTATTTTATCTGTAAAAGGTGAGTTCATTATAATTGTTTGAAAAAACATTAAGTCAGGCGCCAGACTGTCTTTCCAGAATTGTGTATAATCTGGATTATCATTTATATAGGAAATGATATATTCCATGGCTTCAAATGGAAGGATAAACCAAGTATGTCCCTCGTAAAAACTGACTGGATGTTTGAGCGCTGTTTTGTTCCTGCAGATTACGATTCCGCACCGGAATAAAAGCTGCATGGCGATTCTCACAAAACGGTAGGGATGGAAATCACCGCGAACCATTAATTTTCTTGGCCAGCGAATCATGTAACGGGAGGAACCTTTCTTTGTGGGGTGTCCTGTAATTCTCATAAAAATCTTATCTGGATGGCTGGCTAAGTGTTCATATAAGCCTGGTCTTACTAACAAATCCTGGCCCGAGCCGAAATATATATGTGAATATTCCTTTTTGGATGCAAGGGCTTTTTTCATCAATTCAACAGCGGCTTGTACGATTTCAAAGCTTCCCCATTTCACATCGTAAATACTAAAAGTATATACCCGGGGTGATTTGACGATGCTTTTCTGCAGTTGAGGATTTTTTTTGTCTACATGCACGTATACATCGCAGTCCCCGTATTCCAATAGCTGTTCGATAAATAAATTTACTTGTTCTGGGCATTTATGAGCAACTAATAAGTATGCTATTTTTATGTTATGCACTGGAAATTTCCCCTTTACCTAAGTATGTCAATTGTTGTTAAAGCTATTATTTTAGAAATGAAAGCATTTGAGCGATGTTTTTTTCATCAAAAAATTTATCAAATATTTCGTTTACCTTCTGTCTGTTTTGTTCAATTTCATCTATATATGTTTTTAAATCCCATTGGGATAGATCCTTGAGGTTAAGGCCTATTCCATATTTTTCAACAAGATTTTCAGTGTCTCCAGAAATGGTATTTATTATAGGGAGCCCCATCTGAAAATAATCAATGCTTTTACAGGTTAATCCGATGTTCGTGTTTGTTTTATAGATGTTTAAACCAAAATGACAGGGGCCAAGCAGTTCATATTTTTTTTCATCATCATAGATTTTTCCGAAATATTCAACCTCTGCGCCACATTCCTTTGCTCTGGAAATAAAATTTTCCTTTAATTCTCCATCACCAATAATTCTTAATACGACAGGTTTTAGCTTTTTTAAGATTCCAATTACTTTAATAATACAGTCGATATCTATCAGGCTGTTGATAGAACCTAAATATGCCAAATATATGTGATCTTTGTCTATGGAGTTGAATTTCTTCTTTATTAAATGCGGTTTTATTAGATGAAAAACATGGAGATTATCTCTATCTAACTTATTTTGCATGATGTTCTTGTAATAATTGCATTCTAATACCACGTCATCTGCCAGATTTATGTATTTGTCTCTCATGTTTCTCCAGACGACGAATGGAGGAAAATTTTTATTTCCTTTGGGAAAACTTTCTGGCCACATATCAATCACATCAAAGATCAGCCGCAGAGGTTTCTTCTTCGTCAGTCTGCCCAATTCTCTTACCAGAGAATTGGGAGGAACAAGGCAGTACACTAAGCTGGGATTTAAAGATTCAGCCACAGTGCGGGCTTTTTTTGCAAACAGCCAGTGTGAAAGCATTCGCTTTACGGAAATATTTTTCTTATATGGTAAGACATGACAATATTTAACATTATCTTGATGGGAGTATTTTTTATCAATTTGATGAAGGTGATGATTAAAATCAGACAAGATGATAAATACTTGATATCCCTTGGCCTGCAGATATTTTTCAATATATATCAGCCGTTCTTCATACCAGCCAAAACAGCTAATGAATACTGCGATTTTGTTTCCGTTTTTCATGTGCCGTTCCTTCCTTAAAAAATGTAATTTCAACTGAATCTTAACGGTTTTAATAGAAATCCCTTGTAGGGGAATTGGTTATTACATTCTTTGAACTAGTTTTACATCTGCAGATATTTCATTAAAAAATAACTGAAATTTAAAAAAGTGTACTTTTTTAGATTTTACATTTGTGTACCATTCTAACACATTATTATAATTTTGCAAGTGGTAAATTTCAGGAAAATTGTGCAAGTTATCTAATACTTTTTTGTTTTCTTTTTTTTGAAAAAAGTACACTTTTTTAAATTTCAGTTATTTTTTAATGAAATACACAATATTGGATTAAAAAGCGTTTTTAATGGAGATTAGTGATGACAAAAGAAAGGTTGAAACAGACGATTCTTCTTAATCTGAAGCGGGGCACGCGAAAAAGAGCTGAATATCTGAAAAGCATTTTTTATGAGGTGGGAGAACGTGTGGCATATCAGCCAAGAATAATCCCTCTTTATCCACAACTGATTAAGTTACATAACAATATTATGATTGCAAGTAATGTTCGTTTTGTTACTCATGATGCAATCCACCATGTATTAAATGGATGTGAAAAATACCCGGGGGGGGGTATACGTATCCTGAATGCCTGGGGTGTATAGAAATTATGGACAATGTTTTTGTTGGTGCGTATAGCACAATTTTATATGGAGTAAGAATTGGTGAAAATGTGATTGTCGGGAGTAATTCTTTGGTAAATAAAGATTTAGCGCCCAATGGTGTATATGCCGGCATACCAGCCAGAAGAATCTGCAGTTTTGATGAGTTTGTTCAAAAACGGAGAGAACAGAAGGCTGCAACCATAAAAGAGAATCAGCATATCAGCAGAGAAGAGATTGAGAGCGCCTGGGATTTGTTTAACAAAGAACATAAATTAAGTTAGAGTTTCCCCGTTAAATTCTGCTGCAGAATGAATATGAACATAATGTTGTTTTCAAGAATAGCTGCTAAATCTGGAGCTGGCAGTCACATGAAGATTTCCGGTGAGAAAGCCATTAGTGTGTCGTTGGAAATGAGCAGTTTGTATGAAAGAATTCCTATATTGATACAGCAAGGAGAAGAATAGTTTATGGAGAGCAGTGTGAAAGAGATTCAAAATGTGCAGTTAAATATTTTAAAAGAGCTGGCAGAAGTTTGTGAAAAAAATGGGCTGAGATATTATCTGGCATTTGGCACATGTCTTGGCGCTGTTCGACATAAAGGTTTTATACCCTGGGATGATGATATTGATGTTTTAATGCCTGTTGAGGATGTTGACAAATTGCTGAAAATGCAGAATGAGTTTTCGGAGAACTATTTTATACAAAGCAGACACACGGATAAAAATTACCAATCCATTGCTGTGAGAATTCGGGATAATAATACAACCTGTATTGAGAAGGAAGAGGAAGGGCTTGACATCAATCATGGGATCTATATTGATATTTACCCTTATTTCAGCAGTCCGAATTCTAAAATAGGATTATTGTTTAATATATGGAGATCATATATATACAGAACTTTGGTGGCAGGCAGGGAGCCGTACAATCACGGTAGAATACTGAAAATAGGCAGTAAAATTCTGCTCACATTATATCAGGGTGAAAAACGAGAAAGAAAGATACAGAAAATGGAATACAAATTGAGAAATGTAACCAACGGCAAAGAAATTTTGGACTATTTTGGACAAGACATAACATTGTTCAGCGCGATTACATATGATCAAAAGTGGTTTGATATTCCTAAGAAAATAGAATTTGAAGGATATTATTTTAATGCGCCTACGGAACCAGAAAAATATTTGGCAAAAAGATACGGGGATTTTATGAAATTACCGCCGTTAGAAGAACAGAAAAAGCATCACTCGTATGTTATGGTTGACGTCAATAAAAGTTATAAGGAGCTTATGGGAAAATGAATATTGCACTAATTATTGCTGGGGGATCCGGCACAAGAATGCATCAAAATATACCAAAACAGTTTTTGACAGTTGATGAAAGACCAGTAATTGTATATACATTAGAAGCTTTTCAACAGCATGTGGAAATTGACGTAATCGCTGTAGTATGCATCAAAGGATGGGAACAGGTTCTTCTGGCATATGCAAACCAGTTTAATATTACAAAGCTCAAGCACGTGATTCCTGGAGGAGAAAATGGCCAGGAATCTATCAGAAATGGTGTTTATGAGTTAGAGAAATACTACGGCAGAGAAGACATCGTGCTGATTCACGACGCCATTCGGCCTATGGTATCTGCAGAGATTATCTCTGACTGCATTGTTAAAACAAAAAAGCATGGATGCGCAATAGCAACTATCCCCTGTGCAGAAGCTATGCTGCAGACAGAAAACGGCGAAGTATCAGTTGGAACTTATCCCAGGGATAATCTTAAAAGGACACAGACGCCACAGGGATTTCCTGTTGGGAAAATATGCGACCTTCATAGAAAAGCGCTTGAAAATGGAATTACAAATTCTGTTGCTTCTTGCACATTAATGATAGAAATGGGAGAACAGGTTTATTTTTCAGCAGGTTCTGAAAAAAATATAAAACTGACTACCATAGAAGATATAGATATTTTTAAAGCGTTTTTAAGACAGAAACGGTCAGACTGGCTAAAGGACTGACGAAAGGCGAGACAGTCAAATACCCTGCGGGAATAATTATGTGAAGGATGTTATAAATGGGAGAGTTAAGCATATATCCTAAAATTGCAGTTTTAATGAGCACGTACAATGGTGAACTGTATATAAAAGAGCAGATTGAAAGTATTCTGAGACAAAAAAATGTAGAAGTATACTTGTATATCAGAGATGACGGTTCTACGGACAGAACAGAACAAATCGTCCGTAAATATACCGGAGAGAACAATGTTTTTTATAAAAAGGGAAAACAGAATCTTGGACCTGGAAAAAGTTTTATGCATCTTTTATATACTGTTGGGAAAATAGATGATTATCAATATTATGCCTTTGCTGACCAGGATGATATTTGGCTGGAAGAGAAGCTGATTTCAGCAGTAAATATGCTGGACAATGATTATATACCGCAGCTTTACTGTTCAAACCAGATCATTTATGAGAATGAAAGAGAGAAGGGATTAAGATTTAAGGAGCTGCCGGATTTATCATTGATCGGTCATTTGACACGGAGTGACATTTCTGGCTGTACAATGGTTTTAAACCGCAGGCTGGCAGAAGAGATTATTAAGAAGAAATGTCCGGAACGAGACATTCTGAATCTGCGTTTACACGATACCTTCATATTTCTGACGGCAGCGCTGATAGGGGAGATCAAGTATGATAACAATTCTTATATTCGTTATCGTATTCATGCAGACAATACTGTGGGCATCAAAAAGAAGACTGTGTTTGGCAGAATTGGAAGAGCATTGAAAAGAGGTATGCCGTATAAAAATCTCAGAATGAAGACGGCAAAATTCTTGTTGGATAATTATTCAATTTGTGATCAGGAGCAAAGAGAAAAAATCGGGCTTGCGAATGTCAATATGCGGCTGAAGCTGCTCTTCGGTGAAAATTACATGCTGGAAATTTTTAGTAATCCTGGTGAAGGGACAGAGATCAGGATTACTCTGAAGAAAATTGAAAGATAAAGCAGGCCGTGCTGTTTAAGTCAGGGGTTTGCCGCATTGGGCATTGTCGGTGAGATCTGTCGGATGTACCGGAATTTTTATCTGAATCATAAAACCGGAGCCTTCCGGAATATTTTCTGCATGGATTTGAAAGGCTTCGCCAAATAAATAAGTCAGTCGGTTACGGATATTGTAGATTCCAATATGTTCGTGCCGACTGCTTTTTTGTGCAGTGCGGGGAGTGTGCTGGTCTGCTGCGGATGGAAGCGTATCAATATCGCTCTGATCAGGCAGGTCAATAAAGTATTTTTGGATCTGTTCTTTGGTCATACCGGTTCCGTTATCCCGAATCTGAGTCAGAATCATATCCTGTTCGCAGCAAATCTGAAGCTGTATGATGCCCGGAATGCGGTGGCGGTGTTCATCACGATGAACGAGGATTCCGTGCAGGATCGCATTTTCTACGAGGGGCTGAAGAATGTGTTTGGGAAACAGGAGTGATAGACATTCCTCCTGCACCTGGATTTCCAGTGTCAATTCGCCCGCGCAGAGGTACTTTTGAATGGTAACGTAGTTTTGAAGCTGCGCCAGTTCCGTTTCGAGAAAATCAAAAGCGTGCTGCGAAGAGCTTTTGAGGCGGTCACGGAGCATGCTGATCAGCGAACAGTTGATAATCTTAATATCCTCTGTCTGTTCCAGTTCAGCCAGATATGTGATCGTGTTCAGGGTATTGTAAATAAAATGCGGGTCAACCTGAGATACCATCAGGCTGTACTGAATTCTTTTTTCATTCAGTTCTTTTTCGCGAATGATCGTGATATCTTCATTTATTTTATCCACCATATTATAGAAGGTACCGGCCAGCAGGCCGACTTCGTCGTCTCCTGTAATTTTCCGGTCCAGATGATAATTCTCACTGTGGATTTCTTTCATCTGCTGCGAAAGCATTCCGAGACGGCGCAGGCTTGTCCAAACAATGAAAAAGACGGCGCTGATCAGCAATAACGTGAAA
>CAJUCK010000012.1:0-930 GCA_910585395.1 uncultured Lachnospiraceae bacterium | reverse complement strand
GGAAGGTATTATAGGGAGCGAGCATCGTATCGTTTGATATACTGGCAGCAATTTTGAGATCCTCGGTCGGGAAAGAGATTCTGGAACCGAGAAAGGCAGTATGGTTTGTTTCTATTAATGTGACAGTATACTGTTGGCTGGAAAACAATTCCTGCAGACTTTTCGAATTTAAGGCTGCAACGGAAGAGACTTCCGCGTTCTGGTAAAGGATTTTATTGTCCTTGCCGATCAGACAGTAGTCATTCAGATGATAATCATCAAAAGTTTCCAGGATATTCTGGAAATCCGACAGTGGCTCAATCATCAGAAATATAAATTCGTGTTCGTTATAAGGTTTATACATAGCATAGGCAATAAACGGTTCGATGGAGGAGTCGGACGGCGTCTGGAAAACGGGAGAATAAATCCGCCGTGTCGTGACTCCTTCGCGAAGCTGCTTTTCCATATCAAAATACAGCAGCATTTGGTCAAACCATTCCGAGTTTTGGATTATTTCCGTATGAAGCGTGAATTTTGGGCGGCAGATCATTTCTTTCCTGTCATATAAGAGAACAAGATTACGAGTTGCAGCAACGGAGCCTTTGACACTGCCATAATGTTCACTGACAAGATGCTCTGTGACTGGTTCGAAATCTTTTGTACTGTCTGAAAGTGCGATTACCTGATCCATAAGAGCAATATTTTGGGCATAGCGGGGCAGGTACTGGGTATTCTGATGAAGAATATAGCTGAGTTTGGTTGAAATGGCTTCTGTGATAACGCTGTAGGTACTTTGGCGCTCTGGTAACATGAAGCGGTTGTACCAGTCAGACATTAGGACGGAGGCTGACAGAAGAAGAATGATCGTTGCCGCGCTGATCAGATAGATGCATTTTTTCAATAATGTGTTAGGGTACAAATGTTTTCGCATGGGGGCTCCTTTCTGGCGGA
>CAJUCK010000011.1:57222-60469 GCA_910585395.1 uncultured Lachnospiraceae bacterium | reverse complement strand
ATCTTTTGAAATGATATATCCATTGTCGTTTATCTCCTTATCTGTCAGAATACGTAAATTCTGAAATTACTGTTAAAACATGAATTGGAGTTAAAAGTGGGAATCATCTCCAATCTGATATAGTTTGGCATAAATTCCATTTTTTTCTAGCAGCTGTTCATGAGTTCCTTCTTCTTCAATTCCTGTATCAGTAAGCACCAGTATTCTCTGGGCACTGCGTATGGTAGACAGCCTGTGTGCAATTACAAAAGTAGTGCGGTTCTGGGCAAGCTTCTCTAAAGATTCCTGTACCACTTTCTCACTTTCATTGTCCAGAGCAGAAGTTGCCTCATCAAAAATAAGTATAGGCGGATTTTTCAAAAATACACGGGCAATAGACAATCTCTGCTTCTGTCCACCGGAAAGTTTCACTCCCCGCTGTCCAATATCGGTATCATACCCTTGCGGCAGCGCCATAATAAAATCATGGGCATTTGCATTCCTGGCCGCCTCTATCACCTCTTCCCTGGAAGCGTCCGGCCTGCCGTAACGAATATTATCCATCACCGTTCCCACAAACAGATACACATCCTGCTGCACAATTCCAATCTTGCTTCTGAGGCTTTTTAATTTGATATCTCTGACATCCACGCCATCAATCTTAACTGCTCCCTGCGTCACATCATAAAACCGTGGAATCAGGCTGCATAAGGTACTCTTTCCTGCACCAGAAGAACCCACCAGCGCCATATAAGAGCCTGCTTTTACATCAAGGTTAATGTGATGCAGTACCGTCTCAGTTGTTTCCTCATAATGAAAAGACACATCTTCAAAAGTAATATCTCCTTTGACAGATTTCAACTCCAGGGCATTGGGACGATCCTGTATATCCGGCTCAACTGCCATCATCTCCATGAAACGCTCATATCCTGTATAACCATTCTGAAACTGCTCTGTAAAATTAATCAATTTTTTTACTGGCTCTGTAAATGTATTGATATACAGAAGAAAGGTGATAAGATCTGTCACACTCACTTGATCGTAAGTTATGAGCACCGCCCCAGCTGCCAGCACCGCAATGGTAATCATCGTAGTCAAAGCTCCCAGACCAGAATGATATCCTGCCATATAAATGTAACTGTTTTTCTTCGCTGCCAGAAATCCCTGGTTTCCCTTTTCAAACTTATCCAGCTCTGTCTCTTCATTGGCAAAAGATTTTACCACACGGATTCCTGACAGATTATCCTCAATCTGGCTGTTGATATCTGCTATTTTTACCCGGTTTCGTTTGAAGGCTCTTTTCATTCTGGTATTGAAATAAGCGGCATAGACCAGCATAATCGGTACAAAGGCAAAGGCCGCCATGGTCAGTTTGACGTCAATATTGATTAAAATAATAAAGGACCCTATAATCTTTATCAGAGAAATAACCAAATCTTCCGGACCATGATGCAGAAGTTCGCTGATGTCAAACAAATCACTGGTGATTCTGGACATAAGCTGTCCCACTTTCTGATTGTTAAAAAAAGAAAAAGACAGTTTCTGATAATGCCCGAAAATCTCAGCACGCATATCATACTCTATTTTTGCGCCCATGACATGACCGTAATTAGAAATAAAATAATTACAGAAACATTCCACTGCAACCAGCGCCAGCATGACGATTCCCAGAACCATAATTTTGTCAAGCGCCGCCTCTGCCTCAAGCGTAATCACTTTGTCTGTGATATAACGCACTATCAGCGGAATAATCAGCGTTATCCCGGCTCCCAGAATTGCAAAAAACATATCTGCAAGAAATAATGACATATATGGTCTGTAATATGATGCCAGCTTCTTTAATTTCTTACCCATAACTTCCTCCATTTATCTATTATCTTAAGGATTATAGCACATTTCCAAAAGTAATTCAATTTGAACAAACTTTGAGTTTTTGTGCCTTGCTCTGTCTCAAAGCAATTTTACCTGTCATGTGAAAACCTCTGGATTCTTTCTTACATCTATGTTACCCTTAACTCAGAAAAAGAATTAGAAAGGGGAATCAACCATGAATCCAACCAAAGCATATTATGAGAAACTTGCCGACACCACCATAAAAAATCTGGAAATGCGCCAGATAGAAGCTCATTACTGCCCCACTTCCCAGGATGCGGTCAACCTTGCCTTAAGCATGGTAAATTCTGACAGTACTGTAGCTTTTGGAGGTTCGATGACATTATCTGAATCTGGACTGATGAAAGCCCTGTCAGAGCGCGGTGATATTACTCTTTTAGACCGCAGCAAAGCCAAATCCCCAGAAGAAGTCACACAAATCTACCACGACGCCTTAAGTGCAGACTACTTCTTTATGAGCAGCAACGCCATCTCCGTCAGCGGAGAGCTCGTGAATATTGACGGTACTGGAAACCGCCTGGCAGCATTGGTATATGGTCCCTCTCATGTCATTATCCTTGCAGGGATGAACAAAGTTGTGCCCACTGTGCAGGCAGCGCTTATGCGGGTAAAAAACACAGCTTCTCCCATCAACGCTGCCAGGCTGAACCGAAAGACCCCCTGTACGATCTCCGGCATCTGCTCTGACTGTCAAAGCCCAGACTGTATCTGTGCACAGACTGTTATCACCCGCCGCAGCAATCAGGCTGGAAGAATCAAAGTTATCTTAATCGGAGAAGAACTGGGATATTGATCTAGCAGCTTTTCGGCAAGATATTGCTCAAACATGGTTTTACCTGCAGTAGGAAACTGCATACATACGTCTCAAAAAGCCCGGATGAGCTTCTGCTCTCTTCCGGGCTTTTGTTCTTCTGCTCTCTATTATCCTTTGAATTTTTCCGACTGTTCCTGTATCAGTTTTTCATCAGCAAAATAATTGATTTTCATTGCATTGCGCACTCCATCCAATGTCTCTGCCGCCACACGTTCTGCCTCCTGGCTTCCCTTTTTCAATACTTCATAAATATAAGGAATATCCTTCTGCAGCTCTTTTCTGCGGCTGCGAATAGGCTCCAATTCTTCCTGCAGCACATTATTCAGGAATTTCTTTACCTTAACATCTCCCAGTCCACCCCGCTGGTAATGCGCTTTCAGCTCATCCAGATCTGCATAATCCGGCAGATATCTCTCAAAATGTTCCTCCCGGCAGAAGGCATCCAGATATGTGAATACCGTATTTCCTTCCAGAGACCCAGGATCCTCCACACGAAGATGATTGGGATCTGTGAACATGCTCATGACTTTCTTCTTCACATCCTCCTCTGTGTCGGATAAA
>CAJUCK010000011.1:56128-57212 GCA_910585395.1 uncultured Lachnospiraceae bacterium | reverse complement strand
GCAGTTGCCAAGAGATTTGCTCATTTTTGCTTTGCCATCAATCCCGGGCAGGCGCATACATGCCTGATTATCTGGAAGCAGAATCTGCGGCTCTGTCAATGTCTCTCCATATACAGAATTGAATTTATGGACAATCTCTCTGGTCTGTTCTATCATAGGCATCTGATCCTCCCCCACGGGAACCGTAGTTGCCTGGAAAGCCGTAATATCTGCTGCCTGGCTAATAGGATAAGTGAAAAATCCTACTGGAATGCTGGCTTCAAAATTACGCATTTGAATCTCCGCCTTTACGGTAGGATTCCGCTGAAGACGTGACACCGTCACCAGATTCATGTAATAGAAAGACAGCTCGCACAGCTGGGGAATCTGGGACTGAATAAACAGCACAGACTTCGCTGGATCGAGTCCGCATGCCATATAATCAAGCGCTACTTCCACCACATTCTGACGGACCTTTTCTGGATTATCTGCATTATCTGTCAATGCCTGCGCGTCTGCAATCATAATAAATATCTTGTCATATTCCCCGGAATTCTGCAGCTCTACTCTCCGTCTCAGAGAACCCACATAATGACCTACATGAAGCTTGCCGGTGGGTCTGTCACCTGTTAAAATAATTTTGCTCATAATCTATCCTCACCTGTTTTTCTCAAATTTTCTGTTCCTTACACTATAATATAACCCCTGTTTCCTGTCAAGCTAAGAGCTCCTGCAGCAAAGAGGTATCCTGATTCCTTATGTACTAATGTCTGGATCTGTCAATTTTATTTCGTATTTCCTGCATCTGATAGTCCAGGGCTTCTATAGAATCTGCACAATCTTTCAGCATTCCTACAATCTCATCCGCGCTGTCCACATCTTTTTTGTATTTTAATTTGTGCTCAAGACTTGCCCAGAAATCCATGGCGATAGTCCGAAACTGTACCTCTGCATTCATATATTTTTTCTCATTTGATAAAAAAATCGGCACACTCAATATGAAATGGAGACTCCGGTAGCCGTTGGGCTTAGGATTTCTGATATAATCCTTCTCCCGTACAATCACAATATCATCCTGCTTCGTCAAAAGCTCTGCCAGACGATA
>CAJUCK010000011.1:53660-56118 GCA_910585395.1 uncultured Lachnospiraceae bacterium | reverse complement strand
CCACATCTGTCAGATTTTCCCGAATACTCTCCAATGTAACCGGATAGCCCTTCCTCTCCAGTTTTTCAAAAATACTTGTCGGAGATTTCAGTCTGCTCTTAATTGCTTCAAAGGGATTTCTGTTGTATTCCTGAGAAAATTCCTCGTTCAGCACCTTAAGCCTGGTCTCCACCTCCATTATGGCTGAGCGGTATTCCATCATAAGTCTGTTAAAAGATTTCTGCTGCCGCAGTTTTTCTGCCTGAATTTGTATGATTTCATATTGTTCCTTCAAAGCCTCTGCCTGTTCTTCTACCTTCCGTTCTAACTGGTTTCTTGTAAAAAACAGATCCATGGCATTTTTTATCCGGTTCCTTACCACAGATGTTCCAAAAGGCTTATGAATAAAATCAGAAACTCCCAGTTCCAGACATCTGTTTTCTACCTCAATGGAATATTCTCCACTGATGACAAGAACAGGAAATCTCTGCATCCATCCTCTCTTTTTCATCTCTGAAATCATGGCAAATCCATCCACTTTAGGCATCTGCAGATCCAATAGAATCGCCGCTGTTTCATTCAGGGATTCCTGCAGCTTCTCCATGGCCTCTTGCCCATCTGCCGCCATCTCAATCACATACTCATCTTCTAATATATAACGTAGTAATTCACGATTAATTTCCACATCGTCTACTACCAGTATCTTTTGCATATCAGCCTCCACTTAATCAAATCTCCCTCTGCGGGATTTCCCGCCTGCAGCGGACTGCCTCTTTTGTACAATTCCTCTTTGGCCCAGTGCGGTTATTGCCGTTCTAACATATAAGGATTACTTAGAATCAGCATCTTCATATGATATTATAACAAGAATTGCTGATTATTCAATATATATTTATATTATAAAAGGAACCCTGCTGACAGGATTCCTTTTTACAATTATGAAAAGTTCTGCATACACTGCCCAAATTTCTGCTTTGCCTCATCTATCTTCTGAGTCTCTGCAGAAGGTGTGGGATAATAGCCTCTGTCGTGCATCATATTAAACACTTCATTCTGAATATTATGTTCCTTTTCCAGGCAGTCCAGAATGGCATTTCTCACATTGCTGTGAACACATTCATTGGAAAAAGTGTTATAAAGGGTAGTTGCTGTTTTTTCTGCGGTCAGTGCATCCGCAAGCATTTCTTTTTCTGAATAAAATGACTGCTGCATATTTTACCTCCTGATTTTTCGATTATTAGCTCAATTGTGAATACAGGGAACGAAAATGTTCCTTATGCTCATTGGAAATCTCGGTAAACTTTGCCTTAATTTCCGTATCGCTGCAGTTGTCTGCCATCACTTGAAATTTCTTAATCAGAAGTTCTTCTCCGGTAAGCAGATCGTTTAAAGCAGATAATTCCTTTTCTGATATTGGGTTCATAGGAATCTCCTTTCCATAAAATATTTATCCTTGATAGTATTCTCTGCTTCGCGGAAAATATGTAAGAAATTTTAATAAAACAGCATTCCCAGCATGATCCCTGCCACCAGCAGGCTGCTGATCCAAAAAGCTTTTCCAGCTTTGTATTTTCTCCCTGCCTCCACTTCTTTTTTGGCGCGGCGCTGTTCATAAAACAGCTCTGTTGTAGCAACCAGTAAAAACAAAAAAATCCATCCCAGATAACCCAATGATTCTTTAGAATTATTCTCTATAGACTCTAATTCAAATTTTGCAATTGTGGCTCCCAGCCAGACAAACACCCAGCCCAGATACCAGCAGAGCGAAATATATCCCGCCTTTGCCGTCTTCTGGTCTTTTTCTCTTACCATGATCCGTTCAATACTCTGGTAATTGATAAAACAAATCGCCAAGGTCAAATCAAGACAATACGACAGAAGCACACAGATAGTGATAAATTCTCCCAGCCCTGACTCCAGGAATCCACAAATTCCAAGCAGCAGCACAGCGCCAAAAGCAGAACATGAATTATGCATATCTATCTGTATCAATGCTTTTTTCACTTCTTCCACCCGATACTCCACTTTACTGTCATATCCGGCCAGCATAGAAAAATTACCGCTTTTTACAGAATTTGATATATACAGATGCACAAACATCTGACAGAAGACGCAGACTATCACCATCCCCACCACAAGCTCAGCCATAAGTTTCCCAGTAATTCCTCCAATGATTAAGTAAAGGAGAATCTCTGCTACTGTCGCTGCCGTCAATGTGCCTGGAAGCTTTGGCATTTTCACTTCTGCCTGTCTGGTATTTTCCATATATTCATCTAACGTCATATCAAACACTGCTGCAATCTCTTTTATCATATACACATCTGGCAGTGTCTTATCTCTCTCCCAATTAGAAACCGCCTGTCTTGTCACATGAAGCCGTTCTGCAAGTTCCTGCTGGCTCCATTGACGCCCTGTGCGGCATTCTTTCAATTTCTCTCCTACGCTCTTTTCCATAAAATCACAATCCTTTCTCACTGTA
>CAJUCK010000011.1:50365-53650 GCA_910585395.1 uncultured Lachnospiraceae bacterium | reverse complement strand
CGCTTTTTTCCTCTGGAATTATCCTCAGGCTACCACTTTCCGCTTTCAATGGCAAGCAACAAACCGTTGCTTCTCAAATAACTGCCCAACTGCTGTACAAAACACGAAACTCTGTTCTGAAAGAATTGACAGATCTATCCACAAAAACTATAATAATTCAAGAATACTATCAATGTTCTTGTCACAAAGCGTGCGCAATGCATAAATGAAAACGAGAAAAACTCATTCAGGAGGTAATTATTATGCCATTTATCAATTCAAAAGTAAGCGTTACATTATCGAAAGAACAGGAGCAGACTCTGGTCTCAAGGCTGGGTCAGGTAATTTCTCTGCTTCCTGGCAAAAGTGAAGGCTGGCTGATGACCGGATTTGAACCAGAATGTCATCTGTATTTCCGGGGAGACAACAGCACTCCCACCGCCTTTATAGAAGTAAAAGTATTCGGCAGTGAAAATAAAAACGCTTTTTCTGCCCTCACCTCTGAAATCTCTAAGATCTTCCATGAGGTATTGAACATTCCCACAGACCATATTTATATTAAATACGAGGCGGTCTCCCACTGGGGCTGGAACGGAAGCAATCTCTAGTTATATCTGTTATCAAATAATATCAGATATTTCTCTTGACAGCTGTCAATTATGACTGTTTTCTTTTACAGAAGAAACACGGCATCTCCGAAGATATCATTGCTGAAATAATATCAGAAATGCATATCTTAAGAGATGCCGTAACTATCTGTAACCTGATGGAATCTATGAAATCACATCATATAGAATACATCGTCTGCGGCGTCTTACATCCGCTCTGGCGCCTCAAACCCCAGCACATCAATACAGAGTTCCAATGCCTGCCTAGTTAATTCCAGCAGGCAGATATACCCTGCCTGTACCATTTCATCCTGCTCTGCCATAATTTTCGTCTCATGGTAGAAGTGGTTAAATGAATTGGCGAGATCATAAATATAAGCGCATACCTTATGAGGCGCTGTCTCCTGAAATGCATTTTCCATCATGCCATTAAATTTACATAGCTCAAGCATCAGCGACTTTTCACTGTCAGAATGCGCCGCCAAAATCTTCGCACCTTCTGGCAGACTCTTTTTTGCCTGATACTTCTTTAGAATAGATTTAATCCTTACAATGGTATAGAGAATATAAGGTCCAGTGTTTCCTTCAAAAGAAGTAAACCGATCAACATCGAAAATATAATCTTTGGAAGCTTGATTGGACAAATCTCCATACTTAATAGCTGAGAGCGCCACCACCTCTGCTGTCTTTCTTCCTTCTTCTTCTTCCACAGTATGATTGTCTGCAATCTTTTTATACATCTCTTCATTGATATTTGACACCAGATATTCCAGACGCATCACTCCGCCTTCTCTGGTTTTAAAAGGTTTGCCGTCTTTTCCGTTCATGGTTCCGAATCCCAGAAATTTTAATTCTGTTTGCGGCTCCACCAGCCCTGTCTTTCTGGCGCAGCGGAATACCTGGGTAAAATACAGTTCCTGCCGCTTGTCCACTACATAAATAATCTCATCTGGATGATAATCCTTCATACGCCAGACTATGGTCGCAAGGTCTGTCGTATTGTAAAGAGAGGCTCCGTCTGACTTGAGTATCATGCAGGGCGGAATCTCTTTGGTATCTGTTTCTTCCTTTACGTCCACCACCAGAGCTCCTTCACTGATATGAGCATAGCCATCTTTTTTCATTTTCTCCACCATATCAGGAATATAGGGCTGGGCATCTGATTCTCCCTTCCACAATTCAAAAGAAACCTTTAAATTCTCGTAATTGCGTTTCAAGTCGCTGACTGATACCTCTAAAATATGGTTCAGCAATGCCTGATATCCTTTTCTTCCATGCTGAAGTTCAAAAGTTGCCTGCATTGCTGCCTCTTTATACCTTTCATCTTCTTTGGATTTTCCACTTGCCGCCGGATAAATTTCCTCCAGTTCCCCTATGGTAAAGGGAGCTTCTTGTGGATATTCCCCTGTATAAGATTCATCAAAATAGACCAGTTCTGGTTTACGTTCTTTCAGCTCTGTAATGATCAGTCCCATCTGCAGACCCCAGTCTCCCAAATGCACATCTCCTATCATGGTATGTCCCATAAACTTTCCAATCCGTTTAACGCTCTCTCCGATAATAGCTGAGCGCAGATGTCCTACGTGAAGAGGCTTTGCCACGTTGGGTCCGCCATAATCAATCATGATTGTTTTGGGGTTATCGCACCTGTCACATCCCAGACGCTCCTGGTCTTGTGCCATTTTTCTCAGATACTCTGCCAGGTACTCTGGATTTAATTTCAAATTTAAAAATCCAGGTTTTACAGATTCCACAGACTCAAACATTGTATTCTCTTTGAGACTCTCTGCAATCTTATCTGATATCATAAAAGGTGCGCACTTATACTCTTTTGCAGCCGCCATGGCGCCGTTGCACTGATACTCGCACAAATCCGGGCGGTTAGAAAAAGTCACCCTGCCATACTTCTCATCATAACCATTTTCCTGAAAAGCTTTCACTACCTCTCTGCTGATAAGATCTAATATCTTTTCCATATCTTTCTCATTCCTTCCTTCGTTACACTGTTCTTCTTATCATAACAAAAAGTATGGCAGATGTCACTTATTTTTTATGATCTGTCCTATAGAACCATTTACGCAAAAAAATTCTCTGCTACTGTAAAACTTCCCACTTTTTCTACCTTTCCGGTCATAAAAATGGTATTATTATCATCAATTTCCACCAAAAGTTCGCCTCCTGGCATCTGCACTATGACTTTACCATCTACCAGCCCCATACGCTTTGCCGCTGCCGCTGCTGCACAAGCTCCCGTACCAGAAGACAGCGTATAACCTGCTCCCCGCTCATAAATCTCAATGATGATACGGCTCCTGTCTGCCACTTTGCAGAGCTGCATATTCATCCGCTTAGGAAAATACGGCGCCTGCTCTACGTATGGCCCCAGTTCTTTTGCCTTTTGAGGCGTCACTTCTTCCAGCATAATCACACAGTTCGGATTTCCCACAGACAAGCAGGTACTATTATAATCATTGTCGCAAAACCGAAGATGCGCATTGACAATCTCTCCTTCCAGACCATCCAGAGGCAATTCTGGTCCTGCATACACTGGCCTGCCCATATTGACCCGCATCATTCCCCCATCCTTTTCCAAGAATTCAACCTCAATTTCCCCAGACATCATGTCAATAAATAGCTCTCTCTCTTTTACATACCCTTCATCCAAGAGATATTTTGCAAAAATACAGACACCGTTTCC
>CAJUCK010000011.1:44673-50355 GCA_910585395.1 uncultured Lachnospiraceae bacterium | reverse complement strand
ACTTTTTTCCGCCTCAGAGCCATCTGGATTAAATATACGTACCCTTGCTCTTCCCTGCTCCCAGAGAGGCCCATACAAGATCCCATCTGCTCCCACTCCAAAATTTCTCCTGCACAGCATTTCAATATTTCTCTTCTGAAGCGCCAATTCATTCTTCTCTGGATCTAATATCAGATAATCATTGCCCAGTCCCTGATATTTATTTAATATAATTTCATGCATTTTTATTTTTCCTCTATAATTCCAGGCTTTTTTTATCCTATGCTTATTATTATGGCAGTATGTCAGGAAATCTCCCAAAGAAAACTGACACGTTCCTTTCAGATCAGCAGAAAAGTAAAAGAGACCTCTTTTACAGACGTCTCTTCAATATATTCAAATATTGTTTTCAAAACTTCTATTGACGAATATAAATTCCCTGCTGTTCAATGAAATTCTCCAGTTCATCCTGAGCATCCTGAGACCAGGTCTCACTCAAAGCAGCTTTCATATTCTGATCTTCTGTAAGATTCTCCTGATTATCCTCTGCTCTGCACATCAGAATTCATCCTCCTCTGCATCTTCTTCCTCTTCCATCTCATACTGTTCCTCCAGAGATTCCAGCATTTCCGGATGAAACTCTTCAACTACCTTAGGACCTGTCTGAAGTTCTTCCTCATCTGGCAGAACTTCCTGGCCGCCTGCCTCCGGAAGCGATTCATTTCCTTTCTCATCTGCCTCCTCTGCCATGGTTTTATTCTCTTCCTCATTTTCGTGTACTGCCGTCCCCACATTCTGAACTTTTTCCCTATTGTCCACACTGTGAGCAGCAATAAGATCCTGCAGCTGTTTACTCTTCTCACTTAAAATCGCCTCTACTCTCTCCTGAGTCACTCCGTTCATTGGCTTCTTACCTGTGGCGTCCAGCCCTGTCTGCAGCTGTCTTTCCAGCATTTCACGTTCTGCAATCAGCCTCTGGATTTCCATAGCCTTCTTTTTGTTTTCATCTTCTTTTAGTTTTTTTACAACTTCCTCGGCAGCAAGCCGCTCCTTCTGCATCTGCTGATTTCGTTCTTCCTGCTCCCGGCGTTCTAATTCTTCCCTGCTTGTATATATAATATTCCTGCGCTTTACAATGGTTCTGGCAATCCGTTCACGATCATTTCTTTTGTCAATGGCATCCTTCATAACTGTTTCTCCTACATTTCTCTTTATCATTATAAATATTATCTGCTTTACTGGTTCTGAAACAAGGTATCAGGGCTCTCCCCAGCTTTAACTGCTTCGGCTGCACTACGAGACATCCAGGTTTCCTAAAGCTTCTGCTTTCTGCTGTTTCAAAAAGCATATAAGCTCTTCTCAACATCCCTGCATTTCTCTTCACGCCAAATCCTCAAGCCAAATCCTTCTGCCAAATATTATATCACGAAAATTGCATGAATAAAAGTAGTAAATTTCGTGCATTCTTTTAATACATCAAACTTTCCGGAGGTAACATCATGGCTGCATATAAAGTAGAAATCTGCGGAGTCAACACATCAAAACTCCCCGTATTAAAAGATGAGGAAAAAAGCGATCTCTTTACACGAATCAAAGCAGGGGATATGGCAGCGCGGGAAACCTATATCAAGGGAAATCTCCGCCTGGTCTTAAGTGTCATCAAACGTTTTTCAAACAGCAATGAAAATGTGGACGATCTATTTCAAATCGGTTGCATTGGACTTATCAAATCTATTGATAACTTTAACCCTGAAATCGGAGTTAAATTCTCCACCTATGCCGTTCCTATGATTATTGGAGAAATCCGACGTTATCTGAGAGATAATAATTCTATTCGTGTCAGCCGCTCTCTCCGCGACACGGCATATAAGGCAATCCATGCCAGAGAACTATTATCCAAGGAACTGTCCAGAGAGCCCACAATAGACGATATTGCAGAAAAAATTGACATTCCCAAAGAGGATATTGTCTTTGCCTTAGATGCCATACAGTGTCCGGTAAGCCTGTACGACCCGGTCTATACTGACGGCGGCGACACGCTGTATGTGATGGATCAGATCAGCGACAAAAAAAACAAAGAAGAGACCTGGGTAGAGGAACTCTCTTTAAGCGACGCCATGAAACGATTGAATGAACGGGAAAATTACATTATCAAACTCCGTTTCTTTGAGGGTAAAACCCAGATGGAGGTCGCAGAAGAAATTCACATCTCCCAGGCCCAGGTCAGCAGACTTGAAAAATCTGCCTTAAAAAATATGAAGAATTATCTCTCTATTGGTCCCACTTATCACAAAGGGAATTAATTTGGTCTGCAAATTTCCCTAATTCTTTGTTGGGACGTCCTTCCGACTTACGGATCACGGCAAGGAGACGCTCGCCGGCAGCCAAAAGCCTTGCGAATACATTGGAAACCACACGTGCATCTTTCACTTTCTTCTTCACTGCACGTTCCCTGCTGCCTTTGGCAATACAGGTATTGGCATTTAAATCATAAATATCACCGCTGTAAGGCGCTGTTGCCTGAACTCCGGTTTCCTTTGTCACAAGATCCGCAAATACATCACAGACGCTATCCTGCCCATGCACTACAAATACCCGTTTGGGAGTTTTCCCGAAAGCTTTTATCCACTGCAGTAAATGTTCCTGATCTGCATGACCGCTGATTCCTGCAAGATTTTCAATTCTTGCTTTAACCTCTATCTGCTCGCCAAACAGCTTTACTTCCTTGGCGCCGCCGAGTAAATGATTTCCCAAAGTTCCAGGAACCTGATAGCCCACAAAAAGAATCGTTGAATCAGCTCTCCACAAATTATGTTTTAAATGATGACGGATTCTTCCTGCCTCGCACATACCGGAAGCAGAAATAATCACAATGGGCTTCTGAATAAAATTAATCATTTTGGATTCCTCGCTGGAAACCGCTACTTTAAGCCCCGGAAAACTGATGGGGTTTATTCCTTTCTTGATTAAGTCCAATGCTCTGTCTCGAAAACATTCCTGCACATTCTTGTGGAAAATACTGGTCGCTTCTACCGCTAAAGGGCTGTCAATATAAACCTCAAAATCCGCAAATTCTGGAAGCAGGTTCTCCGTCTTAATCTTTCTCATGAAAAACAGCATTTCCTGAGTTCTCCCCACGGAAAATGCCGGAATCACCAAATTCCCGCCCCTGGTAAAGGTATCCCTGCACACTTCTGCAAGCTCTACGGCATAATCTGGCGGATGTTTGCGTATCCTGTCTCCGTAAGTAGACTCCATAATCACATAGTCTGCTTCTTCTATGTATTGCGGGTCGCGAATCAGAGGGCGGTCCCCAGGACCGATATCACCAGAAAATACAAGCTTCGTGGTATTATCCCCCTCGGTGCACCATACCTCAATACTGGAAGAACCCAGCAGATGGCCTGCATCAATAAAACGAATGGTAAATTCGGGACATAAGGTAATCTTCTCCCCATACGTACATGGAATGAAATGCTCCAGTACTCCGCAGGCATCCTCCATATCATACATAGGCTCCACCAAGGGTCTGCCTGCACGGCGTGCTTTCCGGTTCTTCCACTCTGCCTCAAACATCTGGATATGTGCTGAATCTTTTAACATGATATTACAAAGCTCTGACGTTGCCCTGGTGGCGTAAATTTTCCCGCGGAAACCATGACTGTACAGTAACGGCAGAAGCCCAGAATGGTCGATATGTGCATGTGTAATCAGCACATAGTCTATTTCCGCTGCATTTACTGGTATCTCCTGATTGACATACAGATCCGCACCCTGCTCCATGCCACAGTCCACTAAAAGATTTACCTCACCTATCTGCAAATAGTGACAGCTTCCAGTGACCTCATGTGCCGCACCCAAAAATTCAAGTCTCATCGCACCATCTCCTTTGTACTTTTTGTATAAGAACATCATATCACAGATTACATTTTTATTCAAACCTTACAATTTCTTTTTTCAGACGTTTCATAATCTTTTTCTCAAGACGGGAAATATAAGACTGAGAAATTCCCAATAAATCTGCCACCTCCTTCTGTGTCATTTCTTCTCCGCGAGGATCCTTCAGGCCAAAACGCAGTTCCACAATCGTTTTCTCCCGCTCTGACAGCTTATCAACGGCATGCCTCAGCAGATTTTTCTCTACTTCCGTCTCAATATCACGATAAATAATATCCTCATCCGTTCCCAATATGTCAGACAGTAAAAGTTCATTTCCATCCCAGTCTACATTCAGAGGCTCGTCAATGGACACCTCCATTCTGGTCTTATTATTTCTCCGCAGATACATTAAAATTTCATTCTCAATACACCTGGAGGCATAAGTGGCAAGCTTAATATTTTTGGTAGGATTAAAGGTATTGATCGCCTTAATCAGACCAATAGTCCCGATAGAAATTAAATCCTCCACGCCAATCCCTGTATTGTCAAATTTCTTTGCTATGTACACTACCAGACGAAGATTATGCTCAATCAGCACGCTGCGGGCCTTCTCAGATTCCCCTCCATCCAGCATCTGGATATAACGGTTTTCTTCCCTTGCCTCTAAAGGCGGCGGCAGAATTTCTGCACCTCCGATATAATGGATATCTCCCTTCCTCATCAGTAGAAGATTTTGCAGCTTTGGTATGACTTTTAGTTGAAAATGCTGTGGTATTGTAATTTTTATATACATGCCTGCTCTCCTTTCCTGCTGCCCCCTTACATATCATTTTCTTCTCCCTGTTTCTGCAATTCCTGGCTGTTTCTGCAATTTCCGGCTGTTTCAGAAACCACTCACACCAAATCACATCAAATCCATACTTCGTCCATTCAGAATTACCTCACATCCATCATCCTGAAATAAATTTTCATCTGCAAGCCCCAGTACTGGCCTTTCCAGATACAGCGGCTGATTCTCCTTTAAAATGTACATGCCCTCAATGGTTACAGCTTCCAAAAGGCCATTCTCCATTCCCAAAGAATGAAAGGGAATCATCCGTGGCAGAAGCTTCCCTTTTTCTATCTGTTCCTTTAAAATCTTTTTCTTGATAATATGTACTGGCTTCCCTGCCAAAGGATCCATGAGGAGATTTCCTGTATCAAAAAATCCTTTTACCGAGATATTTCCTTCCCTGGTTATAAGAAGCAGATTATATCTGACCATCTTCTGCCCTCGAAAAGATGTCAAAATACGTTCCGCAGTCCATAAAAATATCAGAGCCGCCAAGAGACATAGTATAAAATATTTTTTCTCTGTCAGAAATGTCATGCTCCATTCCAATATTCCTCCCAGTAAAATCACTGACAGATATGTGAGCACCCACTGACTGAAAAACTGTTTCCACACTCTGCTCCGATAACAAATCCATACCATGATAGGATTTACCAGCAGATGAACCAGCAATTGATACCATAGGTAATCATGCATCAGGAAAAAGAGACCCATAGCCGCCGTTGTTCCTGCAGATTTGCCTGCAGTCCACAGGGCAATGCTGTCCATAACAAAGTTCGTCAAAAACCAGATGTCTGCATATATTTCATATTCCACCTGTACCCTCCTTGCCTCAAGTCTCTCCCTGAATACCACGGATTTCAGTATAAAAGAAATGTGCAGATTATTTTGTCAAATTATTGTCTGGTTTTCCAAAAATTTTTCTACAGTAAGCGACAAAGAAGCCTGATGAATAATCCCTTCAAAAAAACAGACGTGTTAAATCAAAATTT
>CAJUCK010000011.1:42454-44663 GCA_910585395.1 uncultured Lachnospiraceae bacterium | reverse complement strand
CCTACATAAAAAAACATCTCCACAGGAAATATTTTAACTCCTGTGGAAATGTTTTCCATGTTTCCTGCTCTCATTCAAGCCGCATTTTCTCTTAGGAATTATCTCCCTCTATCTGGGCAGAATTAATGAGTGCCAGCATGTTACGAAGCCTATATCGCAGAAAAAGAATCTCACAAATAGAGATTCTCCTTCTATGTAATATTTATTTTCTTGTATTTTTCAGGAATTCCGGAATCTTAATATCCCTCTCCTGCACATTGCTCTCAGGCTTGCGCGGGCGCTGAATTCCCATACTTCCTGCTGATGTATTCATATTATTTGCTGTTTGTCTGGGTACAGTTCCAAAAGTTCCCGCTGCTGAGCGTGTTCCCGTCCCCAGCCCCACATTATTGGAAGGCCTTGCTGCAGCGCTTGTTCTCCCCGCTGCCCCTTGATGAGGATATTTCATATTCGGCATAACTTTAGGAGAAGAAGAGGATGCTCCTCCTGACAATCCTGTTGCAATTACTGTAATAATTGCCTCATCTGCCATCTTCTCGTCAAATTTGGCGCCAAAAATAATATTTGCATTATCTCCTGCGAGATCTTGCACGTAACTTGCAGCATCATTGGCATCCATCAGGGAAATATCCCCGGAAATATTGATGATGACATGAGATGCCCCTGTGATTGTAGTCTCCAGAAGCGGACTTGCCACTGCCATCTTCACTGCTTCAATCGCTTTATCATCACCCTTTGCAGAACCAATTCCAATATGTGCCATACCTTTATCTTTCATAACTGTCTGAACATCTGCAAAATCCAAATTAATCAGTGCCGGCACATTGATAAGGTCTGTAATTCCCTGCACAGCCTGCTGTAAAACCTCATCCGCCTTCTTCAAAGCATCTGGCATAGTAGTTCTTCTGTCTACAATTTCCAGCAGCTTGTCATTCGGTATCACAATCAAGGTGTCAACACTTTCTTTGAGCCGCTCAATGCCGCCCAAAGCGTTTGTCATACGTGCTTTTGCCTCAAACTTAAAAGGCTTCGTCACTACACCTACTGTCAGAATTCCCATTTCCTTGGCAATGCGTGCAATTACTGGAGCCGCTCCCGTTCCGGTTCCGCCTCCCATACCGCAGGTAACAAACACCATATCTGCACCCTTAATCTCCGATGTCAGCTCTTCAATGTTCTCTTCTGCTGCTTTCTGTCCAATTTCCGGCTGCGCTCCTGCGCCTAAACCCTTCGTCAGTTTCTCGCCGATCTGAACCAGTGTGGGCGCTTTACACAATGCTAATGCCTGCTTATCTGTATTAATCCCTATAAATTCAACACCACCAATATTCTCATCTATCATTCTATTTACTGCATTATTGCCGGCGCCTCCTACACCTATTACAATAATTTTGGCACTCGACTCTGCTTCGTTTGTCATAATTTCAAGCAAGGTTCTTCCTCCTTTTATTCTCTATCTGAACTTTTCATTCTTTTATTCTTAAAATGTCAGATTAAACTCCTGTATACTATAGTATAGTTTTTTGGCAAATTAATCAATAAAAATTTTTCAATTTTGCAGTTTTTTTTCAAGATCACGATCTGAGAACCTTAATGTGTTTTCTCAAAAGTAATATCTGTGGTATTTTCTGTCCAGTTTTCCAGGTGCAGAACACCTTTCTCACCTTCCAGTTTCGGCATAATATAAGAAAGCCTTAATATCTTTGCATTAAAATTCTGTGCCTGTCCCAGCGCCACGGAAATTTTCCCAAATTTCAACGTATAATTCCCTTCTTCTCCATACTTAATGCTGCCTGGCGCCAATTCATATTTTTTGAGAATCTGGGTTAAGGATAACAGGTTTTTCAGAACGCTCTTGCCTTTAATAGGAAGTTTTTCATTTAATACAATCTGTTCCACGTCAAGTCCATTGATTTTCGGTACGTTGTCAATAACCTCCGAGGACATTTCCACCACAATTCCTTCTTTATCAAAGTAAGCGTTCTGTCCCAATGTTTCTATGTAAACCCTGCCCAGCAGCACCTTTTCCTGCACTTCCACCTTGAGCGTGTGAGGAGATTTCAGCGTAAGTTCCATGGATTCCACAAAAGGAAGCTCTCCCGGCTCTTCAAATTTATACTTAAAATATACATACAGGCTGTTCCAAGAATATTCATCATTCAGCAGCCACTCTTCAATAGCTTCGTCAGAATATCGTTCACTCCCTGTA
>CAJUCK010000011.1:39643-42412 GCA_910585395.1 uncultured Lachnospiraceae bacterium | reverse complement strand
CGTCTTCTCATCTCTCTTCTCATATCCTATTCCTCCAGCCGTATCCCCCTTGACACACTTAAAACCAGACCAATCTCTGCCAGCAGAAACGCCACGGAAGTGCCACCGTAGCTGATAAAGGGCAGAGAAATACCCGTATTCGGTATTGTATTCGTCACAACTGCAATGTTCAGAATTACCTGTATGGCAATATGCGCCAGCACGCCTGTTACGATCAGCGCTCCATACAAATCCTGCGCATTACTGGCGACCACCATAAAACGCCAGATTAGAATCAAAAACAGCAGAATCACGCAGACAGCCCCAAATAGTCCCAATTCTTCACAGATAATAGAATAAATCATATCATTCTGTGCTTCCGGCACAAATCCCAGCTTCTGCATGCTTGCTCCCAGCCCTTTTCCAAAAAGCCCTCCTGATCCAATAGCGTATAACCCCTGCAAGGTCTGATATCCCTTTTCATATTTTTCCGGTTCCAGCCAAATCTTAAGCCGCTCCGCACGATATGATTCCAACATAATAAATGCAGCGCCAAAGGCAACGACCACGCCTCCCATTACCATAAACTGCATATATTTAGGGCTGGAAACAAATACCAGGCAGATAGCGATACCTAAAATAATAATGGCGGTACTTAAATTTTCTGATGCTACAATCACCACCATAGGCATCACCAGCAGCATAACTTTAATCAGCGATGTAAATTTTCCCATCTGTTTAGGCATCCTGCTGATAATGGTAGCAAGAAAAACAATAATTGCTACTTTTGCCATCTCTGAGGGCTGAAAACTCACTGGTCCCAGTTTCAGCCATCGTTTTGCCCCGTTCAATTCCTGCCCCACAAATAGTACCAGTGTACACATTCCAAAAGCTCCTGCATAAGCAAGAAACCAAAAATTTTTCCAGACACGATAATCTATCTGTGCAACAAACGCCATCACGGCAATTCCAAGTATATCTGCAAAAATCTGCTTTTTCAAATAGTAGGCGCTATCCTGAAATTTGACCTGTCCATTATAAGAACTTGTACTGTATAAGATCACCAGTCCAAAGCATACCATAAACAGTACGATAATCAGCAGACTGTAGTCAAAATATCGGAAATTTCTTTGTCTTTTGTCAGTCCTTTCCTCTCTGCTCATATCAGCACCTCTATATTTTTTTGCAATCGTTCAGCCTGCACCTCTATAAAGGGAGCACCCTGCCTGCATCTTCTTTTCTGAATCTACTCCCTCAGTGCCCTTGCCATCTCTTTAAACATATCTCCTCTCTGCTCATAATTTTCAAACATTCCCCAGCTTGCACATGCTGGTGACAACAATACGGCATCGCCTGCCACTGCATTCTTATAACAGATTTCCACTGCTTCCTTAAGATCCTCCACCAGAATAATATCTTCCCCATAAGAACTAATTTCTTAACCTTTCCCTCAAAGGCTTTGATCCAGTCTTCATACTCTGAATCTTTATCATATCCCCCGCCTATAAGGTGAGTCGGCCATTCCATGGCACGGATCGCCTGAATTGCCGCATCTGGATTAGTTCCTTTGGAATCGTTATAAAAACGGATGCCCCTTTTCGTCACCACATATTCTATTCTATGCGCAACAGCCTGAAAACGAACCAGAACTTCTCGTATTTTTTCTATGGATACACCAAACATCAGTGCCATTGCTGCTGCTGCCATTACATTTTCATAATTATGCCTCCCAATGAGGTTCAATTCTTTTACACTGCAGACTGTCTTAGACACACCATCCCATGCCCATACAATCTTTTCTCCCTCCAAATAGATTCCTTTTTCGAGCTTTCTGCGGCTACTGAAAAACACAATCTGCGCCTTCGCTCTTTGGGAAAACTCTCTTAGCACAGGGTCTTCATAATTCAATACGCAAATTTGTTCTTCTCCCTGATTTATGGTGATCTGCATCTTAGCTTTCTGATAATTTTCCATGGTATGATGGCGGTTCAGATGGTCTGGCGTAATATTCAAAACAGCCGATATCTCAGGACAGAAATTATGTATGGTTTCCAACTGGAAACTGCTGATCTCAGCTACTGTTACAGAATCTTTATCTGTATCTGATACCACGCTGGTATAAGGTATTCCGATGTTTCCCACAATCTTAACTTTGGAAACCGCGTGCTGCATAATAGCCCCCAGCAGAGAAGTCGTAGTGGTCTTCCCATTGGTACCTGTAATGGCGAGAACCCTGCCTTTTTCAAATGCATAGGCAAGTTCAATTTCTCCCCATATTTCCATTCCCTGACGGCGCATGGCATCCACTACTGGCAGATCTGTGGGAACACCAGGACTTAGTACTGCAATATCACAGGCATGTATCACATGTTCCGGCAATGCGCCCAGAATTATCTCTGTCTCCTTTAATTCATCTGACTTCTGCCGGATTTCTGACTCTGTCATTTTTTCATTTCCATCGTATAGAATTACTGGACAGCCTTGTCTCACCAACAGCTTTGCAGCGGCAATTCCACTGATTCCAGTTCCAAACACCAAGAATTTTTTCCCTTCCAGATTCAATTTTCTTCCTCCTGTTTTCAAAATAACCTGCCAGAAACCTTGCTATAATGCCATCAGTCCCACAAGGCACAAAACTGCAGTGATTATGGAAAATACTGCTACTACTCTTGTTTCAGACCAGCCTCCCAGCTCAAAATGATGATGAATGGGCGCCATTCTGAATATTCGTTTTCCCCCGGTCTTCTTAAAGTATGTGACCTGTATCATAACTGACAGAAGCTCTACCCA
>CAJUCK010000011.1:30355-39544 GCA_910585395.1 uncultured Lachnospiraceae bacterium | reverse complement strand
ACGATCAGAATAAATATCGGCATTTGCAGCATATACGCTGTAGACGCCACAAATCCACCCAGGGCAAGAGAACCGGTATCTCCCATAAAAACACTCGCCGGATAAACATTAAACAATAAAAAGCCCAGCAGAGCTCCAGCAACCGCACAGGTAATAGGTTCTATGCCGCTTCCCGTTCCAATAGCAACCACAGAGAAAAAGGTTGCGATCAGTACGGTAACACTGGATGCGAGGCCATCCAGGCCATCTGTAAAATTTGCTCCGTTCACGGTTCCAATAATCGCAAGAAACATTACTGGTATTGCAAGCCAGCCTAAATCCAGGTAAATTCCATGTTCAAATCCTCCGGTAAACGGAATCAGCATTTTAGTGGAAATATCTGTATACCTGACCATGTAGAAAACAAAAATCCCAGTAACTAAAATTTGTCCCAGCATCTTCTGCCAGGGCAGAAGGCCGTCTGACCTTCGCAGCACCACTTTCAGGTAATCATCCAGAAAACCAATAATTCCAAAACCTACCGTCACAAACAAAACAGGCATAATCGCCGGATAATCCCTGATATAAATAACTGAAGTGACAATAATTCCTGCTAATATCATCAGTCCTCCCATTGTAGGGGTTCCTGTCTTTTTCAAATGAGATTTCAATTCTTCCCGTTCTGTCTGTCCTACTTTTAATTTTCTTAAAACCGGAATCACCACCGGTCCTAACACTGCGGTAATTGCAAATGCAATTAATACCGGAATTATTATTCGCTGTGACATTTTTACACCTCTTGTTTCTACATTGTTTTATGCTTTGTATCTTTCTTT
The DNA here is from genome assembly GCA_910585395.1 of uncultured Lachnospiraceae bacterium. Taxonomy (GTDB): domain Bacteria; phylum Bacillota; class Clostridia; order Lachnospirales; family Lachnospiraceae; genus Petralouisia. The sequence continues at coordinate 38,729 of CAJUCK010000011.1, read as the reverse complement.
TTTCATACTATAGTATGCCATTCTCATCATCCCACGTCAACCATTACTTTGGGAGCCTGATCTTTCCCTATTCTGTTACAGCTGCCTGGTCCTGCTGTGAATTTTCAGATTCTTCCTGTTTCACTGCTGTCTCATCCCTCTCAATTCCAAGATATGGAAGTATATTGGAAAAAATTTCTTTCACCACTGGGGCAGCAATGGTTCCGCCATAATAGATCCCCTGGGGATTATTGATGATAGCCAGAGCAAGAACCTGAGGATTTTCTGCCGGAGCAAATCCCAAAAAAGAGGAAATATATTTATTGGCGCTTCGAGGCAGTGTCTGAGAAGTAGCTGTTTTGCCCCCGATGGAAAATCCCTCTATTTTTGCACGCTTCCCGCTTCCCTCTGACACCACTTTCTCCAATACACTGCGCAATATCTGAGAAGTTTCGCCGCTGACAATGCCTTCCTGCACTGGATACTGCAGCGTCTCCACCAGTTCTCCCTCATCATCTTTCACGGAAACTCCAAAATGAGGCGTGATCCGGTTCCCCCCATTTACAAGAGAAGAAACTGTGGTTGCAAGCTGAACAGGCGTAATCTGAAAAGACTGTCCAAAAGAAACAGTAGCCAGCTCCACCGGACCTACATTTTTCTTGTCATGCATAATAGTCATTGCTTCTCCTGGAAGATCTATGCCTGTGCGCTCCAACAGCCCGAACTGTTTAAAGTATTTGTAAAAATTATCTGTTCCCAGACGCATTCCCAATTCAATAAACACCGGATTACAAGAATTCATAATCCCCTGCGTAAAATCTTCTGCGCCATGACCAGTACGTTTATGGCAGTGGATTCTTCTGTCTTCCACCATTTTATAACCAGGACAGAAAAAATTATCTTTCAAAGACACAACTCCCTCTTCAAATGCAGAAGCTGTGGTGATAATTTTAAACACCGAACCTGGTTCATAAGTATCGTTAATGCATTGGTTCCTCCACATTTGGTTGAGAAGCTCCTGCTTATGTTCATTATCAGATGCGGCAGTTTCCTTGCTTTCTTCCGTCTCTTTCTCTGATTCCTTCTCTGGTTCTGTAATCAGAGTAAATGGGTCATTCAAATTAAATTCCGGCACATTTACCATCGCCATAATTTCCCCATTCTGAGGATTCATAACAATTACAGACACACTGTCTGCCGATTTCGCCTCTAAAGCCTTTTTGGCTGCCTGTTCACAATACATCTGAATATTATAGTCCAGACTGATATGCAGGTTATTTCCATCTACCGGCTCCTGCCGCCGTTCTCCTGCATTTTCTATCTCCACTCCTCTGGCGTCAGTCAGAGTCAGTATTTTGCCGTTGGTTCCTTTTAAGTAATTTTCATAAATCACCTCCAGCCCAATAATCCCCTGATTATCCCCTCCTGTAAAGCCCAGTACTTTGGAAGCCAGTGTGTCATAAGGATAATAACGCTTGTAATCTTCATCCACTTTTACGCCCTCAAGCCTGTAATTGCGGACTCTGTCTCCTGTTTCCTTGTCAACATTCGATTTGACTCTCTCAATAGAGCTTACTTTTTCTACCCGTTTTCTGACTGTTTTCTCATCCATTTCCAATTCTTTGGTCAAAACCTCAATGACCTTTTCCGGTTCCTTCACCTGACTATGAATCACAGAAATGGTGCAGACTGTGCGGTTGGTTGCAAGGACTGTTCCAGAGGCATCAATAATTTTACCTCTTGCCGCCTTGATATCGCGTTCTCTCTCATGCAGATCCTCTGCCTTTTTCCCATAATATTCTGAACAGAACACCATAAGATAAATAAGCCTGCCCGCCAGCAGCGCCAGAACCAATGTAACCACTGTAAAAATAATCAATATTTTTTTTCGGTTATATGTCTTGTTCCGAATCATCCAAAAACCTCACAAAAGCTGTTACTACAATCTATTACGGTTTTTATGAGGTTATGTACTTTTTATGATTTTAGTGGCTGTAATCTTTATCAGGGTTCCGAAAACTCTGCTCTTCCTGCCAGATCCTCCGGCTCCTGAGAAGTCCCCTCCCCACCGTTTGGCATGGCGTTTGGCGTTCCATCTGAAACTCCTTCCTGCTGGTCCTCATCTTCGTGCCCTGCAGTTCCATCTTCTGGCGTAACCACTCCCTCATCCTGAAATACATTAATATAAGGAAGAATTTCTGTAAATATTTTCTTTGCCAAGGCAGTGGCAAGAGCGCTGCTCTGATCTTCCTCTGCGACATTTGCCTCATCAATCACCACATAAACCAATACCTGAGGCTCTTCCACTGGCGCAAACCCTATAAAAGAAACCACATATTTATCTTCTTCACGGTTGCCTTTCTCGGCAGTTCCTGTCTTGCCTCCCATGGAATACCCTTCAACCTTGGCACTTTTTCCTGTTCCTTCTGAAACAGTCTTATACAAATAGTATTTAATCTTGTCACTGGTCTGTCTGGAAATAGTCTGTTTTAAAGGCGTGGTCTCCATAATTCTGCCCAAAAGCGTTGGTGGCAAGGGAAGTCGCATTGGTATTGTCTGCGGTATAAATAAGACCATCTGTTCTGGTCTCGCCAGGCAGATCAATGTTGGTGCGAAGTCCAAAATTAAAAATATTCTGATATTTATAGAAATCCTCTTTGCCAATATCTGCCGCCATCTGCATCAATGCATCATTACAAGAATCCACCACTGCTTTTTCGGTACTCTCCATTCCGTGACCAGAACGATTGATGCATTTAATATCATATCCCCCGATTTTTTCTACTCCATCACAATAATAGGAATCTTTAATTTTCCCTGTTTCAAGCCCTGTTGCCACAGTAAATGGTTTTGCAGTAGACCCAGGCTCATACGTATAAGTAATGCAGAAATTCTGCCAGATATAATTAAGTTTGTTCAGCCTGTCCTCTTCTTTGAAACTGGCTATCTCTTCTGGCGTACAGAAATTGGTCAGATCCCATGGATTGTTGAGATCATAGGTAAAATTATCCGCCATACCAAGAATCTCACCATTCTGGGGATTCATCACCAGAATGCCCGTATGCTGACTTCCGTCTCCTTCTTTTTCCTTATCTCGATATTCGTTTTGAAACTCGGCAATTTTCTCTTCAATTACCTTCTGAATGTTAAGATCAATGGTGGTAACCAGACTGTTGCCATTCACGGGCTCCTTGATGGTCTTTTCCACATTGTTGTCTGTATTCAAGTAACCGTACTGCCTGCCGTCAATCCCATTTAAAGTATCGTTATAATAATCCTCCAGCCCCCCAATCCCCTCATTTCCAGAGGTTGTAAATCCCAGTACCTTACTGGCAAGATTGTTGTAAGGATATACTCTCTTATATTCTTTTTCAAACCATACTCCCTGCACATTAGGATTTACTTTCTTTTTATTTTTATTAGTCTTTGCCTGCAATTTCTGAAATTCTTCAATTTCGTCATATTTAAGTTTTCTCCGTAAAATATAATAACGGCTGTCTGGCTGCTTAGTCAGTGCCGTTCTCACTTCTTCTTCGGTAACATCTGGGAAACACTTAAGCAGTGCTGCTATCGTAGGTTCCACATAGTCTTCTTCATCATTAATCAATTTACAGTCTAAAATAAGATTATATACATCTACGTTAGTGGCCAGAATACTTCCTTTGGTATCTAAAATCTCTCCACGCTGATAAGGAATACTCTGATTACCATAACTCTGCTGGCTTAACACCTGCTTTTCATATTCTTGGCCTTTCACCTGGTCAATATAAACCAGCCTCACCACAAGCCCTCCTGAAAGAAGCAATATCATGGTAAATACCAATAACAGCTTCTTTTTCATTATTCTGGAAAATTTCGAAGGTCTCCGCTTTCTTCGGCGTCTGTTCTTTCTGCTGCTCAATCTTCTTTCACCTTTCTGGAATATCTTCATACTGATTCATATAGTCACTGTCATCCACTTCAAAATATTGAATTTGGTCTTTATTTGGATATACCATACCCAATTCTCCCATTGCCCGCCTGCGGATAATCTCCAAATCAACAGCAGAATTGATTTTTTTCTGTGCAGCATCATTATCATTTTTCAGATTCATCACATTAGCTTCCAATGAGGTCACATCTCTCATATGACTGTTTAGTTCTGACTGAAGATACAAATAACAGCCAAAAACTGACATCAGCAGCATCATAGAAACGGCAAGAAACATCACATACCCCGGACTCATCACAAGCGCCTGTTCCCGGTTCCTGCGGGCTGCCGCTCTTGCACTTTTCTGCCGCTGTTTCCGCTCTCTCTCTTCTCTCTGTTTCTGAATATATTCCTCATGTACCTTTTCACTGTGTCTTCTTGGTTCCTCCTGAACTCTCCTCACTGTATTTCCGTCAATATAACTGGCCCTTCTCTCCTGGTATGATTGATTTTCCTGTTGTCTCATGCTTTCAGCTCCTATTCTCTATTCAGCCTTCCTGTTTAGCTCGTTCAAATACCCTGAGTTTTGCGCTCTTAGAACGTGAATTATATGCAACCTCTTCCTCTGACGGTACGACAGGTTTTCTGGTCACCACGCTCCCCAATGATTTTTTTCCACACACACATACCGGAAATTCTCTGGGACATGTACATGGCTGTTCGCTTTTTTTATAGATCTTCTTCACGATCCGGTCTTCCAGCGAATGAAACGTAATGATACATATCCTTCCTTCTGGATTCAGCAGATCTATCATATCTTCCAGGGAATCCTGCAGGACTTCCAGTTCTCTGTTTAGTTCGATCCTAATTGCCTGAAAGGTGCGCTTAGCAGGATGTCCCCCACTCATTCGTACTTTTGCCGGAATTGCTCTTTTGATAATCTCTGTCAATTCTCCTGTAGTTTCTATTTCCTTCTCTTTTCTTGCTGCCACAATATGCCTGGCAATATTTTTTGCAAAATTATCTTCTCCATAATCACGGATAATCCGATACAGATCCATTTCACTGTATGTATTAATCAGATCTCTTGCTGTAAAACTTTGCCTTTGATCCATCCGCATATCCAATGGCGCTTCCTCTGCCCGATAGGTGAATCCACGGCTGGGATCATCCAGCTGATACGATGAAACTCCCAGATCCAGTATAATTCCATCCACCCTGTATATTCCAATTCCTGCCAGCGCTTCCCGCATTTCACAGTAATTGCTTCTTATGATTCTTATTCTGTCTTCAAACTCTGACAGTCTTCTGGACGCAGCTTTAATTGCGTCTTCATCCTGATCAATTCCAATAAATTTTCCCTTTTCTGACAGACGTTTACACACCTCGTAGGCATGTCCACCGCCCCCCAGCGTGCCATCCACATAAATCCCATCTGGCTTGATATTCAAGTATGCAATTGTTTCCTTTAAAAGCACTGATTTATGTTTGAATTCCATGGCTGTTCCTTTCCTTCTGTTCTGGGTCCGCCTGCTTTTGGCAATTCATCAAAGAAATCCTTATTTTACTAAATTATAAGCCCCAAATTTGCCATATGTTCTGCAATTTCCTCCACATCATCATATTCACTGGTCTCCTGCCATCTGTCTTTGCTCCAGATTTCAATATGATTTACCACACCTGCCAGAACTACTTCTTTTTCAATACCAGCAAATTCTCGCAGAATTGCTGGTAAAAGTACACGCCCTTGTTTATCTGTTTCACAGGAAGCTGCTCCTGCGAAGAAAAATCTTGCAAACTTACGGGCTTCTTTGGAAAATTGTGATACTTCCCGGAATTTTGTCTCAATGATCTTCCATTCTTCTGAAGAATATACAAACAAGCATCCATCCAGTCCCTTTGTCACTACAAATTCTTCACCCAGTAACTCTCTGAATTTAGAAGGAACTATCAGCCTGCCCTTTGTATCAACCGTATGATTGTATTCTCCCATGAACATAAAATCACCTTCTAACAGTCCGGCTGCAATGAACAAGTGAATGTTTTCCACATTGTTTTCCACATTATTATCCACTTATCCACCACTAAAACCCCTTTTTTACCACTTTCCTCCACTTTCATTTAATTTTAGCTTATTGACCTCAAAAAAGCAATAGCAAATTCGTCTCATATTTTATAACATAAGGAAGAACCGAACTTATACAACAAAAAAGAGCTTTGTAGCCAAAGCTCTTTTTCTTTTCCCATATGCTGTTTTTCTTTTTCCATCCTTATTGTCTGGGTGAAATTTCTCTTCTGTTCCATTTTCATTTACAATTGCGAAAATGAACTTTATCTTTCGTATACTGCATGTAGTCCTCAATCAGCTTGTCCAGCCGGATGCTTGTTTTATAACACTCCCCAGCGCTGACATTCTGCTCAGCAGCTACATCCAGTTCACTCCGAACTTTCTCAATCTCACTCTGCAGCTCCTGCAAATATTCCATCTATTCCTGCTCCTTCTCCCCGTATCATTATTGTAGTCCTTTTCCGGCAAAAAGGCAAACGAAAATCGCCATATTATTACACGACATTTCGACAGGAAATGCTTTTTCTCGACAGTTACATTTTATCCCTAATTCACAGCAGCAGCCGGATTCAGCGCATTTTCCCTTTGAATCAACGAAATGACAGCTTCCGCCACCTGATGACAAAGCGACACAATTTGACGGCAATCTCCCTCCACAGTATTCTTTATTTTGACATATGCATCATGCGCATTCTGTACGAATGCACAAATAGCTTCCACACTGTTGAGATTTTTCACAGATTTTTGAACTTTTGTCCGATTCTTCTCCGCCTCACCGCTTTGAATATAATCTTTTAAACTGTTCTTTAAATGTTTCTCATAAATACAATGATCCTTCAAATTTCCCATATAATGGGAATTATGCGGAAATGTAAAATAGTCTGCAATATAATGAAGTACTTCGCCCAGATTACGGTAAAATACCCGCATATTAATCTGAGCTGCCTGCTGGCGTTCCAGCAGCCTTTTCAAATCTTGCTGAAGCTTTGGGAAAGTACCTTCTATCTCGTGCCTTACTGTAAGAAAAGATGGCTTACAGTCTGGCAGAATACTTCCAAGATAAAACGCTTTCTTATGCTTCACTAATTCTTGTTCATCAAGACTGGTTACAAGATACTTCGCTAAAGATATATGAGATTTTTTCCGCATGATTACCTCCAGAATAACGCTGTCTGTGCGCTTTTATTCTGTTCTGCTTCCGTACAAAAAGCAGAAAGCAGAGCACTGAAATTTATCGTTCCAGTATCATTCTACTTCCTGCCTTCCAAAATTACAAGTATTTTTTTATGGTTCAGCCATTCTTAGTAAATATGACTGGATAAACAGCAATTATTCAGCCATATTTATTTACACTGACAGTCAAAGCTTGCGCATTCTGTCTCAGAGCAGCAGCAGGCATTGCTTCCTGCAATACCGATTTCATCTGCCTGGCATTTGCAGTCCTGGTTAAACCGGCAATTCTGGGCATGGCATCCCACACTGGTTTCTTCTCTCGCCTGACTCATAGAATTCGTCATGCTGCCGGTTCTTTCCCGAAAACTGTCACAGCGTGTCTCATTTGGTTTGGCAGCATCCTGCCCTCCCACCATGATATCGTTCTTAGAACAGAGTCTGTCTTCGTTATACATACAATTTTTTACAGTACATTTTAAACGTGTCATTTCAAATTCTCCTTTCTCTGCTATTTTACAGGTATTTTGATAAAACAGACAAAACGGCCATGTTCTGTCCGCTTTGTTAGTATCAGAGAATCTGATATAATTTATTCACAGACTGTCTATCCATTTTTTTCAAAAAAATCTGCATGCCTGTTTGTTCAATCGTTCTTGAAACATTTATTTTTTCTGTTCACTCTGCACTTCTTCTCTGCGTATCTCTTTCGCACGAATCTCCTTACAGATCTGATTCACAAATTCCCCAAGAGGCTTCACTCCCTCGTCTCCTGCGAAACGGCTTCTGACGGAAACTGTACCGTCTTCCTCTTCCTGCTGCCCAACCACCAGCATATAGGGAAGCTTATCCAGACGTGCCTCACGAATTTTATAGCCAATTTTTTCAGACCGGTTATCCACTGTGCAGAGAATTCCATTTGCTCTTAACTCTTTCTCCACCTCTGCCGCATATTGTTCATACTTATCCGAAATAGGAAGAATACGCACCTGCTCCGGGCACAGCCAGGTAGGGAATTTCCCTGCATATTTTTCGATCAGCCATGCAAGCGTGCGCTCATAGCATCCCATTGAGGTTCTATGAATAATATAAGGACGCACTTTGTCGCCATTCTGGTCAATGTAATACATGTCAAACTGCTCTGCCAGCAAGGCATCCCATTGAATGGTAATCATAGTATCTTCCTTACCGTTGACATTTTTAGTATTGATATCTATCTTCGGTCCGTAGAAAGCAGCTTCTCCTAC
>CAJUCK010000011.1:28796-30253 GCA_910585395.1 uncultured Lachnospiraceae bacterium | reverse complement strand
CACATCCTCTTCCACACCCAGGGTAGACAGACAATGTTTCGCCAGGGCGATACACTTTTTAAATTCTTCCACCATCTGATCTGGGCGGACAATCAGATGTCCCTCGGAAATGGTAAACTGGCGCACTCTGGTCAGACCATGCATTTCTCCTGAATCTTCATTGCGAAACAGCGTGGACGTCTCGCTATAGCGCAGAGGCAGATCCCGGTATGAATGCTGTTCCGCCTTATAAACATAATATTGGAAAGGACAAGTCATGGGCCGCAGCGCAAGCACCTCCTTGTCTTTTTCCTCATCACCCAGCACAAACATTCCATCTGTATAGTGGTCCCAATGACCGGAAATTTTATACAGATCCGATTTTGCCATCAAAGGCGTCTTGGTGCGGATATATCCCCATTCATTGTCTTCCAGGTCTTCAATCCAGCGCTGCATGGTCTGAACCATCTTAGCCCCCCGCGGCATAAGCAGCGGGAGTCCCTGTCCGATGACATCCACTGTCGTAAACAATTTCATCTCTCTGCCCAGCTTATTATGATCTCTCTTCTTAATATCTTCAAGATGTTCCAGATATGCATGAAGTTCGTCCTTTGTGGCAAAAGCTGTTCCATAAATTCTCTGGAGCTGCGCCCGGTCAGAATCTCCACGCCAATACGCCATAGAAGAAGAAATCAGTTTAAATGCTTTGATGGACTTGGTACTGATCAAATGAGGTCCTGCACACAAATCTGTAAATCCCTCTCCCTGTTTGTAAAAGGAAATTTCTGCATCCTCTGGCAGGTCCTGTATCAGCTCCACCTTATAAGGTTCCTGCCGTTCCTGCATAAACTGTATTGCCTCTTCCCTTGGAAGTGTAAACTTCTCAAGACGATTTCCTTCTTTAATAATCTTTTTCATTTCTTTTTCCAGTCTGTCAAGATCTTCCCTGGAAAATGGTTCTGCCTCAAAATCATAATAAAATCCTTCATCTATGGACGGCCCAATAGCAAGCCTGGCATTTGGAAACAGCCGTTTGACCGCTTCTGCGAGTACATGGGAGCAAGTATGGCGGACAGTGCGTATCCCTTCTACATCTTTCTGAGTTAAAATATTTAATTCACAGTCCTGTTCCAGAACTGTTCGTAAATCTACTGTCTGACCGTCAACTTCCCCCGCGCAAGCCGCCCTTGCCAGCCCTTCACTGATATCTAATGCAATATCATAGACGCTTTTTGCTTCTCCATACTCTTTAACGGAGCCATCTTTTAATGTGATTTTCATAATATTTCTCCTTTCTCAATGAACAAAACGCATTATGTTTTATTTCACAAAACACCTGCGGCCTATAACACCTCGCAATAACGAAGCTCTACCCTTCCAAAACAAAAAATCCCATACATTGCCTCCGGCAATGCATGGGACGTAATATACGCGGTTCCACCCTGCTTGTCCTGCCTCTGCATCTCAGAGACAAAACC
>CAJUCK010000011.1:18384-28786 GCA_910585395.1 uncultured Lachnospiraceae bacterium | reverse complement strand
TGATGGTAACGGAATCACCGGGCTATTTGAAAGCCGCTCCAAGGTGGTCTTCGGATGCTTCCTGTCAAACCGCTTCCAGCACCAGGATAAAAAATCCATTGGCGGTTCTCTCTGCTCATGGCTGTATATTACAGCACATTCAACATTCCACAACGTACTCTTCTTATCAACGCTTTGTCTGAACTATATTGTAACTTCTTTCTTCCGTTCTGTAAAGAGGATATTTTAATTTCTTCCACAGCATTTCTTATATTTCTTACCACTTCCGCAAGGACATGGATCATTGGGATAAATTTTCTGTTCTTTGATGATGGTGCCGGACTTCTTCTGTTCCAGATACAATCTGTGCCGGGTATCTTCATCAAAAATTCTCTCCCATTGCGGCAGTTCATAGAGCCAGTCTGCTTTAGCATCTACCATGTTTTTATAGAGCTTTTCTTTATCAAATGCGAGGCTGACCTTTGTATCTTCTTCCATCTCTTCGATAGGATTTGCCTCAATCAGGCTTTCATTGATTCCATCCAGAAATCCTGCCATTTCCATTACAGACAAATCATATTTTTCTGCTAATTCCTTAACGGTTCCTTCAACTGTTTCCTCTGGGTTCTCGAGCAATTGCTCATATACTCCTTTCTCCAGCAGAAAATATCTCTGCCAGAACCGCTGAATCTCTCCTTTATTTGCTTCCTGATTGTATGCAACACTTCTCCATTGTTCTAATAATGCCATATTAATTCCCATCCTTTGTTACTATTCTCTATCACTACAACTCATTGTGTTTTTACACATATTTCATAGTATAACTCATTTACCGAAATTTTTCAAAGGATTTTTACAAGAATTATTAAAAATTCCCTAATGTTACTAAATATATTTCTTCTTGACCACAGGCTGCCGTATAGGCATAAAATGAATGGAGGCCTTTTATTTTGTCTTCATAATGCGGCAGAATTTTTCTCAATGATAGAAAAGAAAAAAATCCCCACAGACAGCGCCATTGCCGCCTATGGGGATTTCAAAAAGGGGAGGATAAGTATTTAACCTTATCTTTGGTTCAAAGTGTATCACTTCCCCGAAAGTAACAAGTGGGGGCTTTGTTCTTTCGGATAATACTATTATTGGCCGTTTTTCTGTTTTTATTCATATCAAATAAAAATTTTTCTGTTTTTTCTGTTGTTCCTATGTTAGAATGAAAATCAAATGAACAGAAAGGTTGACACATATAATATGAAGAAAAACATTTTGCACAACAAATATTTTTTGTACATTACAGAATTTTTTGCTGGAATGTCCGTAATGGCAGTAGAACTAGGTGCAAGCCGTCTGATGGCTCCCTATTTCAGTTCCTCGCAAATTGTCTGGACTGTCATTATCGGAGTCATTATGATTGCCATGGCATTGGGGAATGTTTGGGGCGGGCGGATTGCTGATAAAAATCCTTCCCCAGACAAGCTCTATGGAAGACTCCTTCTTGCCGCTGTATGGATTGCACTGATTCCTTTTGCAGGAAGATATCTCATTGCTGGTATTTCTCTTCTGCTCGCTGTTTTTATCACTAAAAATTTTCTGGTATGGGCAGCTCTCTTTGCCTGTCTTGCTGTATTTGCCTTTCCCTGCGTGCTTCTTGGAACTGTTACGCCCTCCCTGGTCAAATACTCTGTGAACAGCCTGGATGACAATGGCAGAACGGTAGGAGAACTTGGAGCCTTGAACACGATTGGCAGTATTATAGGAACTTTCCTTCCCACCTTTGTCACCATCCCAGCTGTGGGCACTGCCATAACTTTTTTAATCTTTTCCGGCGTCCTCGCTGCTATCAGCATTGTATACTTTCTGCAGATGAAGAAAAAACTGGTGAAATGCGCGCTGACTCTGGCGCTGATTGTGATTTTGGGACTTTCCTCTTCCACTTTCAGCTTTGCCTTTTGGGAAAATGACATTACTCTGGAAGATGAATCTATTTACAACTACCTGCAGGTAAAAGAAACAGACACGTCTGTAATTCTTTCTACCAATGTACTTTTCGGTGTGCAGTCTATACTGATGAAAAATGCGAAATTAACGGGCATGTACTATGACTATGCACTCGCAGCGCCTTTCATGGCTGGAATCCCTCAGATGGACAGAACCGGCAATATTCTGATTCTAGGGCTGGGCACAGGAACCTTCGCCAAATACTGCTGTGAATATTTTCCCGGCGCTTCCATTGAAGGAGTAGAAATTGACGAAAAAATTTCAAAACTGGCATCTCAATATTTTGAACTGCCAGACACCGTAGACGTATCTGTCTACGACGGACGTTCCTATCTTTCCTCTACCGACAAAAAATATGATGTTATCATGGTAGATGCCTACCAGGACATCACCATTCCATTTCAAATGTCCTCTGCGGAATTTTTCAAAGAAGTGGAAAAACATCTGACAGCCAATGGAGTTATGGTAGTAAACATGAATATGAAATCTCAGTCCGAACACTCTATCAACGACTATCTCTGTGATACGATCAGTTCTGTATTCCACAACGTCTATACGATTCCTGTACAGGGCGGCACAAACTGTGAAGTCTTTGCATTTCAGAATTCTGACGCATTAAAAACCTTCCAGGATGGATACAACAACATTACAGATACTGTTCTGCAGGACATGATGAAAAACATCTCGGAAAATCTTACCCGCCGGGAAGCAGGCAATCTCATTCTCACTGACGACAAAGCGCCTGTGGAGGTACTGGGAATGCGTGTATTAGATGAGATTATTGCAGATGAGCTGGATTATTATCGTGATCTTTACCTGGGAGATATTTTATAATCAAATCCCCGTGTAAACATGGCTGCATCCTCATTGCCAGCAGGCATAAAATTACTGCTGTGCTGTGATCTTTCATCACTGCACAGCAGTCTTTTTAATTTAAAATATTATTTGTATCGCGGATAACCTTCTGCACTTTCTCAGCAATATGACTTACTTTCTCCATGGACATCTTAATATGTTCACTGTTTTCAGAAGTCTGTCTAGCTCCGCCGATTGCCTCTTCTACTGCTGTCAAAAGTTCACCGATGGTAGTGTCAAATCTTTCAATTACCACATTTATATCTTCCATCGCGTTATGTATCTCTTCATCATTTTCTCTGGCGCTTCCCACAGATTCCTTGGAACTGTCTGACAGTTCTCTGATATTCGTGGCAACCACTGCAAATCCTCTGCCTGCTTCCCCTGCTCTTGCAGCCTCAATTGCCGCATTCAAAGAGAGCAGATTGATCTTGCCTGCAATTTTCTCCACATCATGAGTCATTTCATTATATTTATCAACACTCTCATTAATATTTCCCATAGAATCCAAAATCTTTTGATTCAACTGTTTTAGATCAATCATATGTTCTGATACATTCTGCATATCTTCTGAGCTCTTAACTCCCACGTTGCGAATTGCCTCCGCTTCTGCCCTGACACTATTGATATTCTGCGAAAGTTCACCAAATATCTCCATCAGCTCATGATTCATAGTCAGAACTTCCTGATTTACCTCTGAAACCTTCTGCCTCTCTTCACGTATCATCTTCATCATATATTCATAACAGTTTTCTTTCTCATTGATTCCTCTGGCAAGGGCAATGGCCATCTCACGACAGGATTTATACCCGCAGGCATGACAGTCAAAATGCCGTTCAATATCTGTATATTTTCCTAAATCTTTATATGCCTTTTCAATATCAGCCTCCGTAATATTCTTAGTCTCTGTCTTCTTTCCTTCATAAGTCCGGAGAAAATCTTCTACTCTTAAATTCTTGTCAAATTCTTCATACTGCTTGTCAACACCTTTTTTAGTGGTATTTGCCTTACGCTGTTTCCTGCTGTAACGCTCCACTTGATGCATAATATCATTCATTATAAATCGCTGGCAGTCTTTGCCGGTAGCCGGCCCGCCATTACATCCATATTCACAATTCAGCACGTCGAAAACGGTAGGCAGTGCGTCTGGTTTCTGATCCAGATAACTGTCTAGTTCTTCATAAAGACGCTGAGTTCCCTCGGAAGTGGTGATCTCCATCTCTGGTGCATGAACCAGGAGATTCTTCATCAGTCCGCCAGGACGGGGAAAAATATTTCCCTCCCATCCCTGACATGCATCAAATTCAAACTCGCTGTATATCTTTTCTGTGGGAAATGTAATTCCATTTTCCTGAAAATATTCTTTCAGATGTTCCATAGTGACATTATAATTAATCACACCTGTATCGTGAAATTCATCAATCTTGGCAATACAGGGAGACAATGCTGCAATCTTTCCTCGGAATCCCAGAACCTTACGCACGTATATAGCAATGCACATCATAGGACTCTGTATAGGAGAAAGATGCGGTATCAATTCTGGCTTGTGATAAAGCACATAATTGACTACAGCCGCACAGGGCTGAGAAATCAGTTTTTTGCCCGGATGTTCTTTAATAGAGGGCGCCACAATAACCGCAATCTCTTTTCCTGACTTCAAATCATCCAGAAAAGCGTCTGTGTCATCATAAAATGATCTTGCCCCATGAGAACATGCTTTGATACATGCCCCGCATTTAATACATTTATCATCATTAATCAAAATACGAAGCTGTCCCGTTTCATCCATTCGTGCGACATTCGCCTCACTCGTAGGACATGCCCTGACACACGCATTACACCCCACACATTTCTCCTCACTCACATTGATAATACTCATCTGTAACTCCACCTTCCCCAACCATATTCGGTCCTGTCCGTTTGTGCATTTATCATGTAATTTCTGAAAATCTGTTAAGAAAATTATAGAATATTACCATATCTCTGTCAACCATCATTTCCAGAAAAATCATAAAACCTTTATGGAATGTTTGCTGGAATCTGATCTTTATACTTCTCGTAAAGCCCTTGCAGCTGTTCCTGATCTTCCAAAGACACCTGATCCCCAGCAAGGTTTTTCAATCCCTCTGTATCTCCATTTGCGGCCATCTCTGCCGCCTTTTTTATATTCTCCGGTGAAATATATTTCTCTGCAATTCCTGTGATGGTTTCTACATCCTCTTCCTCCATATGATTCATGATTTCAGACACATCCACCTGCCGTCCCCCAATATTAATCTTACTGCCAAACTGCTCTGTCAGAAGCTTTTTACCGATTTCCACCGCTGCCTTTGTCTTAACCTGTTCTACTATTACATGTCTCCCCGCATATAAAGTGCCTGCACCTATGATCAGTACCCCTGTCACTAAAAGAAGTCCAATATGCTTTTTCTTTTTTCTCAATCTTAAAACACCTCCTGAAAAATATTATGAAAACTTTATATATATATGACTTTATATCATGCTGCTGCAAAAAGCCCTGAAGATGGGGTTCCATTCTGTGAAACCTTCTTCAGGGCATATCATAACATATTTTTAAGAGACATATCTTATTTTTTCATTAAAATTTCCGCTTCTTATTCCACTGCAGCTTCCTTTATATATCAATCACCTCTGTATGAATTAATTTAGGAAATCATAAAAACTGAACTTCTGTCTCAAATCTCAGCCTGCTTTTCCTCACCAGAACAGCCCCTTTTACAGCCGCTGCAGCCACCGCAGCATTTTCCTCTCTTCTTATCCTTATACAGACTGAAACATGCAAGCCCAGCAGAAACAGCTACAATCATAAAAACTACAAATGTTCCCATTTAAAGTTCCTTCCTTTCCTTCAAGCTTATGAAATTATTGAGAAACAGTTAAATAATTCAAAATCCATCCATAAGTTAGTATAAACTAACCTGCGAATAATGTCAAGAAATAATGCAGCTCTATTTAAACTTTCTGCAGACGAAATCCAAAATAATCCACGGCATTGTTATAACAGATACCCTTAATCAGTGAAAACAGTAATTTTCTGTCATCAGGATATTCCCCTCGTTCCACCCAGCCGCCTATGAGATTACAGACAATCCGACGAAAATATTCATGACGGGTATAAGACAGAAAGCTTCTGGAATCTGTCAGCATCCCAATAAAATTCCCCAGCAGTCCCAGGCTGGCAAGTGAAGTGAGCTGTTCTTCCATCCCTGTCTTATGGTCATTAAACCACCAGGCGCTTCCCTGCTGAACTTTTCCTGCTGCCCCTGCTTCCTGAAAACATCCAATCAGCGCCCCCAATGACGCATTATCTGACGGATTCAGACTGTAAAGAATGGTTTTAGGTAATGCTTTTTGCCGGCAAAGGGCATCCAGATAAGCGCTGAGTTCTGTGATAGGCACCCGGTTATAAATTCCATCGAATCCTGTATCTGCGCCTAATAACTGATACATTTTCGTATTGTTGTTTCTGGTAACGCCAAAATGAAGCTGCATCACCCAGCCTCGTTTATGGTATTCCTCTCCCAGCCAGAGCATTGCCGCCGTTTGAAACTTCAATTTCTGTTCCCTGGAAATTTCCTGCCCGCTGATCCTGTCTGCAAAAATTTTCTCAATCTCAATTTCATCGGCTTTCTGCCAGGGCAGATACTGCAGCCCATGATCACTGACACAACAGCCCAATTCCTCAAAATAATCCATCCGCCTTGACAATGCCTCTTTCCAGCTGCCGAAATCTGTAATCTTTACGTCTGCCGCCTGCCCAAGCTTCTGCATATATTCTGCAAACCCTGGCTGTTCCATGGAGAAAGCACGATCTGGGCGAAAAGTTGGCAACACCTGGATTTCCATATTTTCTTCCCTGGCAATCTGCCGATGCCAGCGCAGATCATCTGCAGGGTCATCTGTGGTGCACACCAATGTTACGTGAGAAGCCCTCATAATCCCGCGAACGCTCATGTCTTCTTCCAGCAGACGTTTGCGGCATACCTCCCACACTTCCTGCGCCGTATCTGCTCCCAGCACACCTTCATAGCCAAAATACCGCCGCAGCTCTAAATGGCTCCAATGATACAGAGGATTGCCCACCGCCTTTTCTAAAGTCTGCGCCCACTGACAGAATTTCTCAAAGTCCGGCGCTTCTCCAGTTATATAAGCCTCTTCCACACCATTTGTGCGCATCTGTCTCCATTTATAATGATCGCCAGCCAGCCAGATTCTTGCCAGATTTTCATATCTTTTATCTTCTGCAATTTCTCTGGGATCAAGATGACAGTGATAATCTAAAATCGGAAGTTTTTCGGCACAGGCATGATACAGCTCTCTGGCCGTCTCTGTTTCCAGCAGAAAATTTTCATCCATAAATGCTGTTTTCTTCATATCGCAACGATTCCTTTCTCTCGCCAAGCCTTACGGCTGCAGAACAAATTCTGTCAGACTCCAGAATAAGCAGAAAATCCGCCATCTATGGGCAAAACTACCCCTGTAATAAATCCTGCTGCCTCTTCATTCAGCAAAAACAGCATACTGCCCAAAAGTTCCTCCGTTCTGCCAAAACGCTGCATAGGCGTCGCCGCCAGTATTTTCCCAGTACGCTCTGTCGGCGTTCCATCTTCATGATACAGTAACCTTTCATTCTGCTTCGTGACAAAGAACCCTGGCGCCAGGGCATTCACCCGTATCCCCTCTCTGGCAAAATGCACTGCCAGCCATTGCGTAAAATTGCTCACCGCCGCTTTTGCCCCGCTGTACGCCGGAATTTTGGTCAAAGGGGCATAGGCGTTCATGGAAGAAATATTTAAAATGCTGCAGCCTTCCCGCCCCACCATGTCTCTGGAAAAAATCTGGGTTGGCAGCAGCGTCCCGATAAAGTTTAGATTGAACACAAATTCTACCCCGCTCTGTTCCAAATCAAAAAAAGTTTTAACATTTTCCTCTAAATCCTGCATTGCAAAATATTCTTTGTCTGTAGTTGCCAGAGGATGATTCCCCCCAGCTCCATTGATAAGGATATCACAGGGTCCAAACTCTTTTAAAATTTTCTCATGCGCTTCCTTGAGACTGTCTTTATCCAGCGCGTTTGCCTGGTAGCCTTTGGCCTGTTTTCCCTCTGCGGCTATGTTTGCCGCCTGTTCCTTGGCAGTCTCTCTGTTCAAATCTAAAAGCGCCACGCTGGCGCCGCATTCTGCAAGCGCATGAGCCATAGAAGAACACAAAATGCCTCCTGCTCCTGTCACCACTGCCACTTTACCGCTTAAATCCATTTGAAATGGTACTCTCATTTTCTTCTTTCTCCTTTCTCAATCGCTTCCCACAATCCGTTCAAATATGTGGCGCCCAAAGCGCGGTCATAAAGCCCATAGCCTGGCCGGCCTGTCTCTCCCCAGATCATTCGTCCATGATCCGGACGGATATAACCGGAAAATCCATGGTCATATAAGGATTTCATAATTTCATACATGTCCAGAGAACCGCATTCCGACAGATGCGCCCGCTCTTCAAAACCGTCCTTGAGCACCTTGACATTTCGCATATGAACAAAATGAATCCTGCCCATAGCTGCATACTTTTCTGCCATTTTTACTACGTTATTACGGCAGGAACATCCCAAAGATCCAGTACAGAGAGTAATTCCATTATGAGGATCATCCACCAGATTTAAAAAGCGGTCCAGATTTTCTTCACAGGTAATAATGCGCGGAAGTCCAAAAATACTCCAGCAGGGATCATCCTCATGAATCGCCATATTGACGTCGCATTGGGCCGCCACTGGAATGATGCGCTCCAGAAAATATTTCAGATTTGCCCAGAGATCTTCCTCTGTCATTGCCTGATACTCTGAAACCACCTGTTTCAATTCCTCTCTGGTATAGCTGGAATCCCAGCCTGGGAGCGTTAAATCACTATCGCTTTCCAGAGGATTTACCTGATCTACCTGTTCCTGATAATATACCAGAGATGTAGAACCATCCTCGAGTACATGGTCAAGCTGAGTTCTGGTCCAGTCGAATACCGGCATAAAATTATAGCAGATACATTTCACTCCCGCCGCGGCCGCTCTTCTTATATTTTCACAATAATTTTCAATATAGCGGTCTCTCTTTGGTTTTCCCAGTTTAATGTCTTCATGTACTGGAATACTTTCCACCACTTCAAAATGCAGCCCTGCGTCTTCAATCTTCCGTTTCAGCGCATCAATCGAAGATTGCTTCCATACTTCTCCTGGTGGAACATCATAGACTGCTGTCACCACTGTATGCATACCTGGTATCTGACGGATATATTCGAGACTCACCTTGTCCTCTTCTCCATACCAGCGAAAAGATAATTTCATTCGTTTCATCGCCCGCCTCCTGATCATAATTACTGTACATCTGCTTTTGCTTTCCTGCGCTGTGCAAGTATCTCTCCATTCTGTTCTACCACACGTTTGCTCAAGGGATATGCGAAAATAAGAATCAACGCTACAATCACATAACAGATTCCCGGAAAAATTGTGGCAATGTTATAAATTCCCTCTCGCACCCTGTCCGTCTGCACTGCTCCTGGCTCTGACACATAACCGATTGCTGACAATGCAAAACCACTAAGCCCTCCTGCCAGCGCCTGCCCGATTTTACGTGCAAAGGAATACACGCCGTATACCGTGCCATCCTCCCGGTTTCCTGTCTTCACTTCCTGGTAATCAATGACGTCTGTGATATATGCCCACACTACCATATTAAAATAGTACATGCCGAAATTTCCAAAAAATGTAATTAATACAAATATCCAAGGGTTTGTCACTTTAAATAGAAACAGCAGAACAAAGACAATCCCTGTAAACAGCATCCCCAGCGCCCCAGCTTCTTTCTTGCCGAATCTCTCTGTTATCTTTCCGGTAAATGCTGCCAGTATCAGAGAAGTAGGCACTCCCACAAAACCCATAATAGAGAGGGCTTTTGTATTTTTAAACCACTCTGCAAAAAGATAGTTGTTCATGGACTGCGCCATCAGGGAACTAAGCAGCAGGAAAATTGCCGCTCCAATAATTGCCAGCAAAGCGCGGTTAGATACCAGAGCATGAACGGTCTCTCCCATTCCAGGCATCCTGCCTCCATCTTTCTTTTCAATTTTCACACGTTCTGTGGTCATCTGGTAACAGAGAAGATAACAAATGACAGCCAATACTGCAAATATTCCTGCAATCACAGTAAAATTCTGGGGACTTACCAACTGATTTCCATTTTCATCCTTATAGTAAACCACCACAGGCGCTGTCATCATAATTACTACACTGGCAAAAGTAGCTCCCATCGAGCGGAAAGTAGACAGTTCCGCACGCTGTCTTGGATTGTCTGTGATCGCAGACGCCATAGAGCCATAGGGAATGTTAATTGCTGTATACAAAACAGACCCCCATAAAATGTAAGTGATAAACATATAAATAATTTTGACGCTCATCGGAGCTGATGCCAGTACAGACTGATACATCAGAAAACTGACAAACGCTACTGGAACACAAATTCGTTTGAGCCAAGGTCGGAATTTACCATCCTTTGACGCCGGCAGACGGTCT
>CAJUCK010000011.1:17577-18374 GCA_910585395.1 uncultured Lachnospiraceae bacterium | reverse complement strand
ATTCCAATATCCGTAAATGCATCTACTACTCTCGCCACCAAAAACAGAATTCCCACCATCTTAGGGTCAATCCCCAGCACATTGGTGTAAAACACCATCAAAAAAGAGCTTGCAAAAATAAAAGTAAAATCATTTCCAAAATCTCCAAACATATACCCCAGCTTATCTCGCATGCCAAAGGGTCTTCCATTGTTTTCTGCACTCATAAAACTTCCTCCAAACAGTCACTATCTTTTCCTATTCTCTACATTTTCCACAAGATTTATTCCTGAATGGAGGATTTCATTTTTTATAATAAGTTAAGTTTCAGCCGCCTGTATTTTAATAGTCTCTGTTGTATATTTCCGTTCCATATCATGACGGATCTTCCGGTTCTGCACAGTCTCAAAAATTATGGAAAAATCATAGTCTTCTGGATATAGCTGCGCCGCTGGCACATGAAGTTTCACTCTTTTATGGTTGATCCAGATTTTCTTATCTGGCATCTGTACCTGCAGGACGCCTTTATCATTGACAGGCTGACAGACAATACCGATCTTTTTATCTGGATAAATCATGACGCTGTCCCCCAACTGATATTTTCTGCTTAGTTCCATTGAACTTTTTGTCTCTTTTATCTTAGAAATTCTGTGAAGGCTTGTCTTCTTGATTTCAGATTCTTCTTTTTGAAACTGATACTCTTCCACTGCCTGCTCTCCATATGCTGCGCAGATTGCCGTACGCAGCATTTTATTGGGCATTCCCAGCCTGTCTGCAATGTAGAAAGCACAGCTCTCTCCTGCCTCTCCAATTACCAT
>CAJUCK010000011.1:13396-17567 GCA_910585395.1 uncultured Lachnospiraceae bacterium | reverse complement strand
GTGTGGTGACAAGAAAAGCTGTTCCACTTTTCCTCAGCTCTTCTAAAATTGCAATGGCAATCCCCATGCCTTCTGCCGGGTCTGTTCCAGATCCCAGCTCATCCATAACCACCAGACTGTTTTGATCTGCCATTTTAAGTACTTTTAGTACATTTTTGATATGCGCTGAAAATGTAGAAAGATTCTCGGCAAGATTCTGGCCGTCGCCAATATCACACAGATAAGCGCTGTTCATGCAGATATCTGCCTCTTGGCATGTCACATGCAGCCCGCACTGTGCCATCATGCAGTTAAGCATCACTGTTTTTATCGCCACTGTTTTTCCTCCTGTATTGGGACCAGTGATGACAATTCCCTGCACATGCTCTCCGATCTCAAACTGCAGCGGCACATTTATTTCTTTCTCCATCAATGGATGCCTGGCGTCTTTTAAAAAGATTCTGCGGTCTGTGTTGACAGAAGGCTCAAACGCCTGCATATCCATGCTCAGCTTTCCTTTTGAAAAAATAAAGTCCAGTCTGGCAATCATGGCAGTATTTTCCTCTATCACCTTTTCCCAGTCTGCTGTCATTGCTGTCAGCGTATATAAAATTCTGTATACTTCATTTTCTTCACTGATTTTAAGCGTCTGAATCTCTTCAAAATATTTTGCTGCCGAAGACGGTTCGATAAATAAAGTATTTCCTGTAGAAGATTTGTCTATCACACTTCCTGCTATTTTTGCCCGATATTCTTTTTTCACGGGAATGCAGATTCTTCCGCTCCGAATTGTGCAGTAACTGTCCGCCATATACTGTTTATAAACATGAAGCGTCTGTTCCGCTTTCTCTCTCATCTGCTCTTCACATTTGGCGATTCTGCCTCTTAGCTGGCAAAGCTCTCTGGACGCATAATCATCCACTGCGCCACCTCTGATCTGCCGGCTGATTTCTTCTCTCAGTTCTTCTGCTGCATCCAGGTTTTCTTCATAGTAGGCAAGAGAATTGCCATAATCTTTTCCTCTTTCCAGATAATCTTTAAGACGTTTCACAGAAACAAGAATTTTTTCCACCCGCTCAAGCTGATATGGCGTCAGGCAGTCTCCCTTTTTGGCTGCATCCATAATTTCTTTGATTTCTGTAATATTCTGCAGCGGCGGTGTTCCTAACTTCTCAATAAAATTCCTGCTGTCTGTAGTATCTCTCAAATGTTTTCTCAGTTCACTTTCAGACAGGAAGACAGAAATTTTTCTAATTCTCTCTCTGGCTTCCTCTGTAACTGCCAGTTTCATCCACATTTCCTTTATTTTGTCAAATTCAATTTGTCTTTCTATATTCATTTCCACATTTCCTTTCCTGTTATCTCATTTTCCCCGCCTTACAATATACCAAACATACAGTTTTCCCATTGCAGTTTCTGCAAAAAGCAGGCATACCACTTTTTGTTCCCTCTCATTTCACACGGGTATGCATCG
The DNA here is from genome assembly GCA_910585395.1 of uncultured Lachnospiraceae bacterium. GTDB lineage: Bacteria > Bacillota > Clostridia > Lachnospirales > Lachnospiraceae > Petralouisia. Next base: position 16,114 of record CAJUCK010000011.1, on the reverse strand, counting down.
TATTTCTTGTCCTATCAGAAAATACTTTCATAATTCAGCATAATAAATTTTTCCTTAAAGAACAAAAAAAGACCATGGCTGCCCAAAAAGCATTAATTTCCATGGTCTTATCAAATCATTCCTATCATTTTCAAGATTGTCTTTATGTTATGATATATCACATTGACAAACATTTTCTATAAAAAAGAGCATGATATCTTACCATGCTCACACAATCTCTCTAAAAAGATACCACAATATTAAGCAATTGTAAGGCGAAATCATCAACAGCTCATACTGCTGACAAATGGGCAGACTCTCAGCTTTAAAAGCCGAAAACACCCCTGCAATATTTATTTTGCAATTTCCTCCATTACAATAACACTTAACATGCAACATCCTCCTAAAATTTATTTTTGTTTATTATACCTGCAGAAATCCTGTATTGTCAAGTGGAAAATCCTTGGCTCGCCAGAATCTATTTTCACAGTGAAAAGATATGAAATTAAAAATCAACCGATACTATTTTCATGAGGAAAAGCAGGTATTCAAGCAGTAAACACAAAACAGCAAGAAAACCCAATATTCCCCTAAACTGTATGCAGCCAAAATAATGCGTAACATCAAATGCCAAAAGCCTCTTTTCCGCCAGGATCATGCAAGCATCCATACTGCATAAATATCCATGAAGGCACTTAGTACGGCTGCTTGGCTCGCGGACAGCACAAACTAAAACTTTATGCCCTGTCTTCAAAGCTGCTTAACTTCGCCGCCTGGTCAGCTGCAATACACGCATCCACAATTTCCTGAATATCCCCGTTCATTACCTTATCCAGCTTATATAGCGTCAGATTAATCCGATGGTCCGTAACACGCCCCTGGGGGAAATTATAAGTTCTGATTTTCTCAGAACGGTCGCCAGTACCAATCTGGCTTCTTCTCGCCTCCGCTTCTGCATCATGTTGTTTCTGACATTCCATATCATAAAGCTTAGCACGCAGCAACGCAAATGCCTTTTCCTTATTTTGAAGCTGTGATTTTTCTGTTTGGCTGTAAATCACGATTCCTGTTGGATAATGTGTCAGACGAACTGCAGAATCTGTAGTGTTAACACACTGACCGCCGTTTCCAGAAGCACGCATTACATCAATGCGAATATCTTTCTCATCAATCACAACATCTACCTCTTCTGCCTCTGGCATCACTGCAACAGTAATGGTAGAAGTATGGATACGTCCGCCAGATTCCGTCTCAGGCACCCGCTGTACACGATGCACGCCAGATTCATACTTCATCACGGAATAAGCCCCCTGGCCAGTAATCATAAAAGTAACGTTCTTCATGCCGCCGATGCCAATTTCTTCGCATTCCAAAGTCTCCACTTTCCAGCGGCGTCCTTCTGCAAAATGCACGTACATCCGGTATATTTCTGCTGCAAACAATGCCGCCTCATCTCCCCCCGCACCTGCGCGGATTTCCACAATAACATTTTTTTCGTCATTAGGATCTTTGGGTAGAAGCAGAATTTTTAATCTGTTCTCTAGTTCCTCGACCTTTTGTCTGGAACTGCTAAGTTCCTCTTTGGCAAGTTCCCGCATCTCCTCGTCATTTTCTTCTTCCAACATAGCAAGAGAATCTTCAATATTCTGCTTTTCCTGCTTATATTCCTTATAAGCTTCCACAATAGGAGAAAGTTCACTCTGTTCTTTCATAAGTTTTCGAAAACGGTTCGTATCATTTGCCACATCCGGCTCACTCAGCTGATTCATGATTTCCTCAAAGCGGACAAGAATATCTTCTAATTTATCAAACATACAACTCTTCCTTTCTATCTATTTCACTGCGGGCAGGTTTCCACAGACTACCCTGTTATTTCTGGCAAGATCCTTTACCACTTTCACGTTCCGATAGCCATTTTCTTCCATGAGAAACGCCACCCTGCCTCCCTGATCATGTCCAATTTCCAGGCAAAGATATCCGTTGGATTTCAAAAACCTCCGGCTCTGCCGAACAATTTTATGATAAAAATACATTCCATCTTCTTTGCCATCCAAAGCTTCTATAGGTTCAAAGTCCCTGACCTCAGGCATCAGAGCCGCAATTGCCTCTGTTGGAATATAAGGTGGATTTGCAACAATCATATCATATCTTCCAGTAATATTTTGAAACAAATCACTGCGCACAAGATTTACCTCTACCTGATTATTTTTTGCATTTTCTTTTGCAATTAAAAGAGCTTGTTTCGATATGTCACTGGCTGTTGCCCTCACTGTTTTCTGTTTCATAATACTGATAATGACACAGCCTGAACCAGTGCAAAGATCCAATACTTCCATGCCGGATTCCAGCCTCTTTACCGCTTCTTCCACCAGCGTTTCGGTATCTTGACGTGGAATCAGCACATGAGAATTTACCTTAAAATTTAATCCCATAAATTCCTGGCTGCCAATAATATACTGCAGTGGAATCCTCTCACTGCGTTTTTTTAGCAGCATCTCATATTCCTGAAATTTTTGCTCCAGTATTTCATCTTTACTATGGAGATAATACCAACTCTTATCAATCTTAGAAACATATTCCAGAAGATACCATGCGTCAATTTTGTATTCCGCTATTCCAGCCTTCTGCAAAACTTCACTGCCATGGCTCCATGCCCCTTCAAATGTCATGACTCCCTTTCCTTTCTTACAGTTTCCACATAACTTTTCCAGTCAAACACTGCCTCCACGGAAGCAATGC
>CAJUCK010000011.1:5350-13347 GCA_910585395.1 uncultured Lachnospiraceae bacterium | reverse complement strand
TTCGGCTCTCTGGTAGTCAGTTTCTGCATCCACAGCCCTGGTTTGCTCAACAAATTCACCAGCCTATTTTCACTTCTCCCCGCAAGACGAATAAGCTCATAAGAAACTCCAGCAATCAGAGGGATAATTGCAATTCTCAGCGCCAAACGCAGAATTCTGGAATCAACTCTTATAAACATAGTTGCCAAAATTGAAATAATGACCACAAAAAACAAAAAGCTGGTACCACAGCGTTTATGTTCTCTGGAGCTCTTTCTCACATTTTCCACCGTCAAATCCATTCCATGTTCAATACAATTGATACATTTATGCTCTGCACCATGATACATAAACACCCGCCTAATATCCTCCATCTGAGAAATCAGAATAATATAAGCAACAAATATCAAAAGCCGCAGTACGCCTTCAATAAGAATTACCACTGTCTTAGAAGATACAAACTTCTGAAAAAACAAAGATGCATAAAAAGGCAGAACCATAAAAATTGCCACAGCAAGAATCAGAGATACCACAATGGTCAGCCCTGCCTCAAGATTTTCCTTCTTCTTGCTCTGCTCTTTTGATAACTTTCTGGTTGAAGTCTCTTTTTTCTTATCATCTTCCTCAAAAAAAGAAGCAGAAAAAGTCAGCGTAGACATTCCTAGTATCATAGACTCAATAAAATTAATAATACCCCGGACAAATATTAAATTGCGTAAAATCTCATTCTTACAAATTCCACTATAAGTCTTTTTCTCTATAATAATTTCATGATCCGGTTTGCGGACTGCCACGGCGTATGTCTCTTTATGTTTCATCATCACACCTTCCATAACAGCCTGGCCGCCAATTCCAGAATAAGCCAAATTTTTCACTCCTTTATAAATAAAGCAGGTACTAACAATACAAGAAAAATCTCACTTTGCAGACTTTTCTACCTGCAGCAGATCGTTTTCGTATTACCCGCGGGAATAAAAATAGAGGATGCCGACTGAAAAGACATCCTCTTCTGGTTGAACATAACCTTCTTACTGATTGTTCATCCCATACTTTCTGTTGAACTTATCAATACGTCCGCGAGCCTGAGCAGCCTTCTGCTGTCCAGTATAGAACGGATGACATTTAGAACAGATTTCAACGTGGATATCTTCCTTGGTAGAACCTGTCACAAAAGTATTTCCACAGTTGCAAGTTACCGTCGCCTGATGATAATTTGGATGGATTCCTTCTCTCATATTTTTCACCTCTTCATTCTATATTTCAAAATTCTTAACTTGATTTTCTGCTTGTACTATCGCCTACGCAACAGCTTTATTATTATAGCATATATTTTATCTATATGCAAGTTCTTTTATAAAATATTTGCGGACAAACGCTGCATATGTTTCTGTTATAAGCAACCGCTGCTTTAATATATTGCCGGAATGCAGAACATCTTCGTATCAGTTCCGCTGCTGTCTGGACGACGTACCGTTTCTATCCACACAATTTGTCCTTTATTTAATACTGGCTGGGAATTTGCAGAAAAAGAAATATCAGGATATGTTTTTGAATAAACCTTTTTTCCTGTATCACTAACCACCACATACTGCATCTTCGTATGATTCCCCTTTGTGGTAGAATAAAGAACCGCAAATCTGGTATCTGACAATTTCACCATCCGCACTTCTCCCACTATCACAGACGTATTTTTTGCATGATACTGTGTCAGCCATTTCACTTTTGTCTTTCCTGTCCTGCGGTTTGTCAGTGACAGATAGACATTTTTCTTTAAGCCGTTTTTGTAACCTGAAACACCTTTCACATTATATTTGTGAGGAACAGAAGTTCCGCAGACAAGCACGCTATTCTTTCCGATTTCCATACCGCCTGTCGTGCATCCTGTGTAATTATCCCCTGTTTGACCCTGAAATGAAAACACCGTTTTTGTCTTTTTTCCCGATTCCTCTGTCCCATATCCATTTACCATGGTCAGCGTTAAAGCCCGAGGGTATGCGTCTCCATGATCCAGCACATAGAGATTTCCCCCTTTAAATTTCACAAATTGGTTAAAAGAATGACTGACATAACTGTCGTTTGCCTGTTTTACCCTCATTTTTTTAGTATCAATCTTAAAGGAAATGTTTGATTGATGTCTCAACCCATCGTTTCCTTTAAACATTTTTCTTGAAGTCGCCAGATACAGCGTCGTTCCCTGCATATCCATCCGGCAGTTGCCAGCATCAAACGGCTCATATATCCCGCGGAAAACATTCGAAGCTCTTCCTTTGATGATCGCCGTCTTACCTTTTTTCCATTTGCTGTTGTATTTTATCACTTTTATTACTGTCTTCTCATGTTTTTCCTGATAATTATGGTATCCGACAGCTACATAAAAATTTCCATCCGGTCCATGATAAAACCCACCCCATACGTCATATCCGATCTTTATCGTTCTGGTACTTTTTACTCTCATATTAGAATCCAAAGTATAAATTTTCAGAGAAGCATCATCCTGCACACAAACCACATGAACTTTGCCTCCTGCCTGATAATAATAGGTTTGGTCGCTGTGTGCCCAGTTCCCGCTGTACTGCCCGCTTCCGTCAAAGTTCCGGCTGATACGATTCTGCTCCACAGTTTTTACTTTTCCCTTCTTTGGAATAAACTGTGATACAGACTCAGATATTTCACTTTCTCCTTCTGGATATACTGTAATCAGCTTATAATAATATGTAACACCTTTGTCTACCTCTTGTTTATAAGAAGATTTACTCCCTCCGCTGATTCTGGAAATGCATTTATATGCGCCGTTCTCACGTGCAGACCGGTATATTTTATAACCTGTCGCTCCTTTCATCGGTTTCCACTTTACCAGCAGACTGCTTCGCCCGTATTTTTGAATGGAATTAATCTCCGCCCCCATTCTGCGGGTAGCAAATATACGGCTGGGCGCATATGGACTCCCTTGTATGATACGGTCTCCGTCTTTTATAAAAACAATCACCCTGTAACTGTATTGCTTCTCCCATTCTGCTTGTAATACAGCGCTGGTTTTATTACCTCCTTCTACTATTTTTACTCTCTCATAATTCTCTTCTCCTGCAGGTGCCCGCTCAATAAGATACCCTCTGCTGCCTGGGGCTTTTTTCCATGTCAAAACAATACTTTTATATCCTGTCTGCTTAATACTTTTAATCTCTGTATTCCGTGGCGCTACATACACTTTTGTTCTATATGTCTCTGTGCCAAGCTTAGCTATAATTTCAGCCACACCCGGTCCCACTGTCTCAAAACTGATATACCCTGAAAACTCAGAATTTGCCGGAGCTGATTTGACTCTAGATTCAACCTTGACAACATTAGAATTGGAACTCGACACATATATTTTATATGAGGTATCTGTATCATTCTTGTAATCAAAATACACGCTTGATGAGATCCCAGGAATCAAGGCGCTCTCTGGTTCATTTTCAAAAAATTTAAAGTAAACCCCATTCTTGCCAGTTTCTTTTTTCCCGGACTCTGCGGCTTTATTTATCTCATTGAATGATACGGTTTCCTTCCAAGTTGTTTGTCCGGTTTCGGTTTCTTCTTTCTGTTCTATTTCCTCTAATTCCGCCGCTGAAACCCAGCTCGTTTGATTGGGAATTATTCCAGCAAGTAATCCTGCCGCTAGTAAAATGACCGCTATCTTTGTTCTCATAAGCTACCTCTCCCATCTCTTTTGCATTTTTATCGTTCCCATACACCCTTTATAACAGTAATTGCCTCTCTTTTTGCTCTAATCCCTCCATATACAAATAATATTACAAAAGTTTGGTTTTTTTCACCATCTGACAAAATTCCCGGTTATTGCTGGTGCGGATAAACAAATTGAGAATACTCTCTACCGCCTCGTCTGCCTTCATGCCGTTAATCGCACGGCGCATCACTTCCACAGCCTCCTGCTCTTCACGGTTCAGCAGCAGGTCCTCTCTTCTAGTTCCAGATTTTACAATGTCTACAGCCGGGAAAATCCGCCGTTCTGACAGCTTTCTGTCAAGAATCAGCTCCATGTTGCCCGTTCCTTTAAATTCCTCATAAATAACGTCATCCATACGGCTTCCAGTATCCACCAGCGCTGTAGCAAGAATAGTGATACTTCCCCCCTCCCGCATATTACGCGCTGCTCCAAAAAAGCGTTTGGGCATATGGAGCGCTGCTGGGTCTATTCCACCAGACAATGTCCGGCCGCTGGGAGGAACAATCAAATTATATGCTCTTGCCAGACGGGTAATGCTGTCTAAAAGAATCACCACATCTTTCTTATGTTCAACCAAACGCCTTGCACGCTCAATCACCATCTCCGACACGCGCTTATGATGCTCTGGAAGTTCATCAAAAGTAGAATAAATCACTTCCACATTCTTTCCTTCAATGGCCTCTTTGATATCTGTCACTTCCTCTGGGCGCTCATCAATCAGCAGAATAATGAGATGCATACCTGGGTGATTCCTGGTTACAGCCCTTGCCACCTGTTTTAACAAAGTTGTCTTCCCTGCCTTAGGAGGAGATACAATCATGCCGCGCTGTCCTTTGCCAATAGGAGACACTACATCCATGATGCGCATGGCTGTTGCTCCACGATCCGTTTCCAGGCGTATCCGCTCATTGGGAAAAACCGGCGTTAAATCCTCAAAATTGGGCCGCCGGAGAATTTCCGATGGATGACAGCCATTGATACTGCGAATATACAATAATGCACTGAACTTCTCCTGCTGGGTCTTAACCCTTGTATTTCCATTAATGATATCTCCTGTCTTTAACCCGAACTTCCTTATCTGTGATGGTGAAACATACACGTCATGCTCACCTGGAAGATAGTTCTCACACCTGATAAAACCATAGCCATCCGGCATTACCTCCAGAATCCCATGAGCGCTAATTCCGCTGTCCAGCTCAGGATTATCAATCTCTATGCCATCTGCTGTAATAATTTTGGCAGATTTCTTTTCCTGCCTCTCACCACGTTCTAAACGTTCATTTCTGGCATATTTATCTCCATGCTCATTACGGCTGTCATACTGAGACGTAACCTTTCCTTCCTGCTTCCCTCTTTCTGTCCTCTCCTGTCTTCCCTCTTCTGTCCCCTCCTGATGCTCTTCATCTGCCGTCTCTTTCTCTGTCTCGGCATCTTTCTCATCTTCTTTCAGCATCAAATCTACCAGTTCACTCTTTTTCAGTCCCGAAAGATGTTTTAACCCTCTGGATTTCGCCACCTCCCGTAATACTGTTACAGATAAACTTTCATACTTTTCTCTCATATATTTCTCCTTTTAACCGTTATGATTGGGAATCTATGTCAGAGTTGACCATGATTGATTTCATAATGTAATAAATTTATTATACACTATCTTTTTATAAATAGAAAGTCCATTTTTCTTGATTTACATTTTTTTTCATGCTATGATTAGTTGGATATTTTTGATGCTTAGACAATCATATATTATCCTGCAGGCTGGCGGATTTAGCCTGTATTTCAGCAGATTATCAGTAAAACAATGGATGCCTTAGATCACTGAGCAAATCAGTAATATCCTGTTCCTGCTGTCTGGATATAGAAACTTATTAACTTTTCAGCCTTTATTGACTGTACTATTATGAGATTAAGGAGAAATACTGTTATGACACTACAAGAAAAATCGATATTTTTACATAAAGAATGGCAGGGAAAGCTGGAAACGACTGCAAAATCCCCTGTAAAATCCCGTGAAGATTTGTCCATCGCTTACACCCCTGGAGTGGCAGAACCGTGCAGGCTAATTGCGGATAATCCGGAAAATGCCTATGTCTACACCACAAAGGCAAACACCGTGGCGGTTGTCTCTGACGGAAGCGCTGTGCTTGGACTTGGAAACATTGGACCTTACGCCGCTATGCCAGTAATGGAAGGAAAATGCGTGCTTTTCAAAGAATTCGGCGGCATCAATGCCGTTCCCATTTGTCTGGACACTCAGGATACAGAAGAAATAATAAAGGCCGTTACTTATCTGGCTCCTGGCTTCGGCGGCATCAATCTGGAAGATATATCTGCTCCCCGATGTTTCGAAATTGAAGAACGCCTCAAAGAAACACTTTCTATTCCTGTGTTCCATGACGACCAGCACGGAACAGCGATTGTAGTACTGGCAGGAATTATCAATGCCTTAAAGGTAACTGGCCGTAAGAAAGAAAACTGCCAGGTTGTAGTAAATGGCGCTGGTTCCGCTGGCATTGCTATCACCAAACTTCTGCTGACTTACGGTTTCACCCATGTGACCATGTGCGACCGTCTGGGCATTATCGGGAAAGATTATCCCGACCTGAACTGGATGCAGCAGAAAATGACAGAAGTTACCAATCCAGAACATAAAACTGGCACTCTTGCTGACGCTCTTAAGGGCGCTGATATCTTTGTAGGTGTTTCTGCTCCCAATATCGTGACTGCTGAAATGGTTGCTGCTATGAATAAAGACGCTATATTATTTGCCATGGCAAATCCTGTCCCTGAAATTATGCCGGACATTGCCAAAGCTGCCGGGGCAAAAGTAATCGGAACCGGACGAAGTGATTTTCCAAATCAAATCAACAATGTGGTGGCATTCCCAGGTATTTTTAAGGGGGCTCTGGAAGGACGCGCGGCACAGATTACCGAAGAAATGAAACTTGCCGCTGCAGAGGCAATTGCCGGACTGGTGCCTAAGGAACAGCTCAGTGAAGATTTCATTATGCCTGAAGCCTTTGACCCGCGCGTGGCACAAGCAGTAAGCCACGCTGTCAAATCACACATTTCTGGAAAATAGCATGTACTGGAACGATAAGCGATATTATTCTCTGGATTTTTATTTGAAACAAACCTTTGGCGAGAAAGTTTACCGCTTGGCACTAAACGGCGGAATGACATGCCCAAACCGTGATGGCACACTTGGAAGCAACGGATGCATCTTCTGCAGCCAGGCAGGAAGCGGTGATTTTGCTCAAAAAGGAGAGCAGTCAATCCCCCAACAGCTTGCCTCAGCGAAAACGCAGATGCGCTCTAAGCGAAACTGTCAAAAATTTATCGCCTACTTCCAGGCATATACCAACACTTATGCCCCCGTGGACTATCTGCGGAAAATTTTTACTGAAGCAATTCTGGACCCAGATGTGGTAATTCTTTCCATTGCCACTCGACCTGACTGTCTCTCTCTTGAAATTCTACAGCTCCTAGCGGAATTGAATCAGATAAAACCTGTCTGGATAGAACTGGGGCTGCAGACCATACATCCTGCCACCAGCCAATTTATTCGCAGTGGATTTACATTAGAGTGCTTTCATCAGGCAGTAAACGAACTGAATTTGCGCCATATTTCTGTGATTGTCCATGTAATTCTGGGGCTTCCCGGAGAGTCCAGGAAACAGATGCTTGAAACAATATCTCATGTAGGATCGCTTAAGATTTTTGGCATAAAATTGCAATTGCTGCATATTTTATCCGATACAGACCTGGGCAGACTATATAAAAAGGAACCGTTTCCTCTTCTTAGCCAAGATGATTACTGTAATTTAATTGCAGACTGTCTGGAACGGCTTCCTAAAACAATAACCATCCATCGTCTTACTGGCGACGGTCCCAAAAAACTGCTGACAGCCCCTCTTTGGAGCAGCGCCAAACGCAGCGTGCTCAATCAAATAGAACGGACTTTGAAGGGCAGGGACACCTGGCAGGGAAAATATTACTCCTGATTATACATCGGAAAATTTTGTACAAATGAAAATTAGAACAAAAACATACCACTATTTAACCGTCTGGACAATATAAGCAGAATAAGGAGTGATTTTATGGCAGAAGCTCTGACACAATATAAATTAATCGTACTGTATATGCTGGATCATGTGGATTTTCCCTTGACTAACACTCAAATTTCCAATTTTGTACTGGAAAAAGAATATACCACCTACTTTACTATCCAACAAGCAATCAGTGAACTAATCAGCGCAGAACTTGTGCGCACAGAATCAACCCACAATAACACCCA
>CAJUCK010000011.1:428-5340 GCA_910585395.1 uncultured Lachnospiraceae bacterium | reverse complement strand
GCAGGGAGAGAAACACTTTCCTACTTCCCAGATAAAATTTCTGCCGCTATTAAATCTGACGTACTATCTTATTTTGCAGAAAACAAAATGGAACTGCGGCAGGAAATTTCTGTTGTAGCAGATTATTATAAAACTACAGGCCCTGAATTTGCAGTGCGCTGCCAAATCAAGGAAAAAGAACATTCTCTCATTGATTTGACTATCTCTGTTAAAACTCGTGAACAGGCAGAAGCCATTTGCGCTAACTGGCAGAAACAAAATGAAGAAGTATATGGTTATCTGATGGATCTTCTGATGATATAAAATAAAGGCTGCCGCACTGAGATAAATTATAACGCACAAACTCACCTCCTCTGTCCCCTTAATCTTGAGGGGACTGCACGCTTTGACGCGCCGCGCGCGGCTGCCTTAGCGAGCGGCATAATATCTTTCGCATGCGCGCGCATGATATTTTTAAATGATAGGAACGTCATAATCTTTAACATTTCACAGCAACAAGTTTTTTCTGTAATATAACAAAAAGAATCCCGACAAGCGAGATTCTCCTTTTGCCAATTTTCTATTCGTTCCGGTTTTTCTCATCCTTTTCCAGAAAGCGCATCTTACTCTTCTCACCAACTTCCTGTAAGGTTGCATAAACAGTTTGTGTATGATATTTCTCACGATAGCATTTCTGGCAAAGCGTACCGAAAGTAATGGACTCCCCACACATGGAACAATGAAGGTTCGCGATCTTCTCCTCCTGCTCCTTGTACTCAATTCTTCCCTCGGCTATCCATTTCCTCACCAGATGATGAGAAATCTTAAAATGATCCGCCACCTGATATTCTGTCACATCACTAGAACGGATATATTCCTTTACCTCGCCAAATAACTGATTCTCCTGACATCCCGGACACAATTCTGCTTCATAATATTCTGGCAAAGTTCTACGGCATATCGCGCAAAATTTTGCATTTTCAAATAAGGATACATGTTCCAAAGTCCTCACCACTTTCCCTTCTATTTTACTTTTACTCCATTCTGTGCGCTTTCAGCACAAACAGGCAGCTACTATATAATTATAGCATCTTTTTTAGAAGTATTCTACTATAATACAAATGTTTATCACTTTCACTACAGTTTGACTATCTATAAAAATATTTTTCTCAATCCAGACATTTTCGCAAAAGGAAAAGCTGCCTGTCATCACTTCTTCACACTGTAGCCAAAGGTTCCCAGCATCTGCTTTAGATCCCAGTAAGCTCCATGAGAGTAAACTACAGGTTCTGCCTGCTCCAGATGAAATTTTCCGGTCCTATCCATGAATTCCTCAGAAGCATGCACAGCTTCCACCTCTGCCAGAAACATATGGTGAGACCCCAGCTCAATGCATTGGGTTACCCTGCATTCAATATTAATCGGGCTCTCCCCTATCATAGGAACTGCCACTTTCAATGCTTTCTGTCTAGTCAGTTTGAGAAAATCAAATTTATCTATATCTCTGCCAGATTTGACACCACAATAGTCTAACGCAAATGTTAAATCTTTTGTAGTAAGATTTATGACAAACTCTCCCGTTTCCTTTATCATATGGTAGGAATATCTCTCAGGCCGTACAGAAATATATGCCATAGGAGGATTTGTGCATACAGTCCCAGTCCATGCTACCGTAATAATGTTATCGTTTCCTGCCTTGTCAGCCACGCTTACCATGACTGCCGGAACAGGATAAATCATATTTCCTGGCTTCCATTGCTGCTTACGGTTTATTGGAGCCTTTTTATTTTGATATTTCCCTTGATTTTTCTGTATGAATTCTCTTGACCTCGTTTTTTTCTGATTTTTCTTCATAAATCTACTCTGCTGCTGCAATAGTCTCAAATAAATCCAAACATATGGGCAAGCACCACCACTACCCCTATAATATTAACAATAGAAAGCAATATCAAACTTCCGAAATAACCTTTCGCTACTCTCAGGCTATGGTCTTCCCGATCCAAACTGTCTAATTTCTGTTCCAGCTCTTCTATCAAAGTCTGAATATTGCGATAACATTTTACATTCTCACTGTGGACTTTCTCTGATAATTCTGTCTTCACAGTTTCCAGCTCATTATGGACTTTCTCTGATAATTCTGCTTTCAAAGCCTCCAGTTCATTGGCATCCTGATTTCGAGACGCCTCTAATATTTCTTCTGCCTTTTTCTCTAGTTCTTTCAACTGAGCAGAGATTTCTTTAAATTCAGAAGATATCGAACTGGTGTGTTCCTCCAGCTTCTTTGCAGAATCCTGAGAAAACTGCCCGATTTTCTTGTCAAACTCCGCCATTTCCTGTCTGGTATTACTGTTGAGCTCAGCGATCTGCTCTGAAATTCGCTCGTCCAAAGCATCAATTTCACTGCCAACTGTATCATCCATCGACTTTATCTGCTCATCTACTCTGAGAATCAAACCATTAATCTGTCCCTGTACGCCCTGTACCACTTCATCTGCTTCCTGCTGTCTCTGTTCCACAACACCTTGAAGCTGTTTTGCCTTCTCTTCCCGTTCTTCCAGCACACTCTGAAGTTCTTGAACCTTGCTCTCTTTTGTAGTCAGCATACTTTGAAGCTGTTTTGCTTTTTCTTTGAATTCATCAATTTGTTTTAATAAAAAATCTTCTTTCTGCACCTTTCTCAGTATCCTTTCTTTCTCTGCCTCGGTTTCCTGCAACCGATTTGTCATTTTGTGCATTTTATCAAATACACTGCCCATATTGTGCCTCCTGCCTCGTATGATTATCCCGTACATTTGTGACTGCTCAGCAATCTCTATTGTGCTCTCTTACACTGACTATTATTGTAACATTTCATCAGACTTTTTGCAATCATCCTGAAAATATTTATGCTTTTGCACTTCAGCGTGACAAGGTAATACTGTTGAAAATATAAAATACCCCGTAACTTGTTACGAGGTATTGATAAGATGACACACCCGCCGCATACAGCGGGGCATATAATCTACAGTCTGCACCAAAAAAGCACCACTGACACCCAGATCCCCTCACAACATACACCAAATATCCATACAAACAGACTGTCAGTCTCTATTAACGAAATTTATACTCCTAAATATAACTGCTGCCATTGCTTCCATAACTATATGAAAATACCATACTTTTAAAATTTTCCATATTTAAACATTTTCTATCTGCCAGTCAATCGGGTCCGCGCCATTCTCTTTCAGAAAATCATTTGCCTTGCTAAAATGCCTGCAGCCAAAAAAACCGCGATATGCCGACAAAGGACTTGGATGAGGCGCTTTTAAAATCAAATGTCTGGGGTTATTCAACATGGAAATTTTACTCTGTGCCGGCTTTCCCCAAAGCATATAAACAATTGGACGATCTTGTTCGTTAACTGCATGAATAATAGCATCTGTAAACTGTTCCCAGCCCTGCCCCTGATGTGAAAAAGCCTGGTGTGCACGCACAGTCAGTACTGTATTCAACATTAAAACTCCCTGTTTAGCCCATTTTACCAGATAACCGTTATTGGGAATAACACAGCCAAGATCATCCTGAAGTTCTTTGTATATATTCACCAGTGAAGGCGGAATATCTACATCCGGTCTCACAGAAAAACAAAGACCATGTGCCTGCCCTGCATTGTGATACGGATCCTGTCCTAAAATCAATACTTTCACCTGACTTAAGGGAGTAAGGTGCATTGCATTAAAAATATCATCTGCCGGAGGATAAATTACCTTCGTACTGTACTCTTCTTTCACAAATTTATACAAACTGGCATAATATGGTTTCTTAAACTCTTCGCCCACTGCTTCTGCCCAGTCATTCTCAAGCATTCCCATATATTATACTCCTTTCTTATCTTTGGTAAAACGGTTACATCCTTACTGGTATGCCTTCCTGCGATAAATACTGCTTTAATTTCATAATTTCCAGCTCCTTATAATGAAACAGTGAAGCTGCTAAAGCTGCCTCCGCTCTGCCAACAGTTAATGCCTCGCAGAAATCCTGCTCTTTTCCTGCACCTCCAGACGCAATCACAGGAATAGAGACATTGTCAGCAATCGTTCTGGTAAGCTCCAGATCATATCCATTTTTAGTGCCATCACAGTCCATGCTTGTGAGAAGAATCTCTCCGGCTCCCATTCGGTTTACCTGAACTGCCCATTCCAGAGCATCCAGCCCAGTATCAATTCTGCCGCCGTTCTTATACACATTCCATCCGCTGCCGTCTTCCCTGCGTCTGGCATCAATTGCCACTACCACGCACTGGCTGCCGAATTTATCTGCTGCTTCGCTAATCAGCTGCGGCGTATTGACAGCGGAAGAATTGATAGAAATCTTATCCGCCCCCTCACGGAGCAATACCTTAAAATCCTCAACTGTACGAATACCCCCGCCTACTGTAAAGGGAATAAATACTGTCTCAGCCACCCTTCGAACCATATCCACAACTGTCTTTCTGTCATCTGAGGATGCCGTAATGTCCAAAAATATCACTTCATCTGCACCAGCTTTATCATAGGCCGCCGCCACTGCCACCGGATCTCCTGCATCTCTGAGATTGACAAAATTCACACCTTTTACCACACGGCCATTATTTACATCCAGACAAGGAATAATTCTCTTCGTAAACATTTCTCATTCCCTCCCCGTCTGCGCAAAATTTTTTAATATCTGAAGTCCCACGCTGCTGCTTTTTTCAGGATGGAACTGACATGCAAATACATTTCCTTGTTCCACAGACGCATGAATCCTAACGCCATAATCTGTACAGGCTTTGACAATATCCTCATTTCTAGCTTTCAGATAATAAGAATGTACAAAGTATACAAACGAGCCTTGGGATAATCCTTGAAACAGCCTGCCCTGATTCTGCAAATGCAGGGAATTCCAGCCAATATGCGGAATCTTAAGCCCTGGT
>CAJUCK010000011.1:0-418 GCA_910585395.1 uncultured Lachnospiraceae bacterium | reverse complement strand
TTATCCGGAATCCGTACAATCTCACCCTTTAAAATGCCTAAACCTTCCGCTCCGCTGTTCTCCTGGCTGCCTTCAAATAAGAGCTGAAGCCCCAGACAGATGCCAAGCAAAGGCTTATCAAGCTCTGCTGCTTCATAAATCACTTTGTCAAGCTCATATTTTTTTAATTGCTCCATGGCTTTCCCAAAAGCCCCTACTCCTGGAAGAATTACTTTATCCGCTGCCAGAATCTCTCTGGATTCTCTGGTAACCACACTTTCTTCCCCCAGATATTTCAAAGCCTTTTCCACACTTTTTAAATTACCTGCATCGTAATCTATGATTGCTATCATATTCTCTATTCTCCTGTAGACAGGCGCCTTTTGTTATTTTTAACTATTTTTCACTAATAGTACAGCGTCTGTTTTGTTACATTTCA
>CAJUCK010000010.1:68149-69610 GCA_910585395.1 uncultured Lachnospiraceae bacterium | reverse complement strand
AAAAAAAAAAAAAAAAGAAGTAAATGACAGCATACAACAGTTTGTAAAATATCGGAAAGCGCCTATAAATCAAGAGAAAACGATACGTACAGAGATAGAAAGTGGATTATTAAAACATACGCAGATTATGAATACTACTCAATTGAATATGGTGGAAAAATGACTGCAGATGATTACAAGCGATTTGGGCGGAGGGCAGAGCGCAGGGTAGATGGGATAACCGGAGGCAAGCTGCAGTTTGCCTTTCCGACGGATGAACGGGACATTGAAGCAGTGAAAGACTGCGTCTGTGAACTGGCGGACCTCCTTTATCAGATTGACGCTTACAGCGCCGCCGCAATGGAGAGCATGGGAACGGTGGTGCAATCTGACGGGACGGTAAAAGGAAAGGTTATCACGTCCATATCGTCCGGCTCTGAAAGTATAGGCTATTCTGCCGCCGGTTCGGTTAGTACCGCAACTATGGAGGCGGCAAAGGATAAGAAAGTGGCTGACACTATGGTTTATAGCATGGTGCGTGACGGTTTGGGCGGTCTCCCGGACGCAAATGGCGTAAATTTGCTGTATGCTGGAGCATATCCGGGAAAGTGTGAGATATGGGAATAGGCTATGTTGACAGCGTGGTTGTTTATAACCGCTACATAAACGGGACGATGGAAACCGAAACATATTTCGGCACACGGTTTGACAATGTGCGGATTGAGATGACGCAGGGCGCGAACCAGAAAGCAAGCGGCATGGAAAACGCCAGCGTATGCGTGGTAAAAATCCCTAACGCTAATCTGCCAAAGCCGTACAAAGCCCCGGAAGTGTGGAACGGCTTCACAACAGATCAAATGCTGGAAAGTTTCACGGTGGACACCGAAAGAAAAAATTTCTTCGTGATTGTGAAGAAAGCTGAGCTAGGCATTGACATTGATGTGCCTTTGGGACTGAT
The DNA here is from genome assembly GCA_910585395.1 of uncultured Lachnospiraceae bacterium. Lineage (GTDB taxonomy): Bacteria > Bacillota > Clostridia > Lachnospirales > Lachnospiraceae > Petralouisia. The sequence continues at coordinate 68,673 of CAJUCK010000010.1, read as the reverse complement.
AGAGCAAGACGAAACCAAGTATCCAGGTGGATTTTTTGAGTTTATCAAAACCAAGTACGGGTATGCGTTCAGCATTGATATGGTAGATGTATATGCCTTGATACCACGATTTGAAATAGAAGGAAAATAGAAAGAATGTCTGTTTATACTGGTTTTGCAGAAGAGGAAAAGTAGCCTATGTCAGAAGAAATCAAAGAACGCCTGTCCAAAACGGAATACGATAAAGTCGGAGAAATGCTGCTGGAGTTGGTCGCGGAGTGCCCGTATATCCCGAAGGACGCAAAGGTTAAGTATAACTCAAAAGACGTTGGCAAGTGCGTCTACATCATAACTGCCGGAGGCAGCATCAAGAAACGAAACGTTCTTGGCGGCTTTACGGCAGAGTTAACGATACAAATCGCATATCAGAGCTTCCCGCAGGGCAACGGCCAGATGATAAACGCACAGGCAGTTGTGGACAACATTACCGGATGGCTGGAGGATATTCAAAACCTTCCACGGCTGACCGGAAGCAGAACAATAAC
>CAJUCK010000010.1:66479-68139 GCA_910585395.1 uncultured Lachnospiraceae bacterium | reverse complement strand
GAAGATTACTGCAGGCGGCAGCTTCCCGGATGTGGAAGAGGTTGAGGGAGATAAGTCAACCGTGTTCGCATCCAATGTGGTGATGGAATATGAAGTAAAATAGAAAGGAGAAAAAAGAATGAAATTACCAAGAGCGGCATATGCCATATGGCTTTCGTTTGACAAGAAAGACTGGACGCTGATCGGAAAAGATACGGATTCCTTAACGTATGAGCTGAATCCAGATGTGGAAACATCTAAGAACGTACTGGGGGAAACCATTGTAAACCATAGTGGATACCAACCGGAGCTGGCAGTAGATACATATTATGCAAGAACTGAGGATGCCATTTATGAGAAGATCCTTAATATGGCAATGAACCGTAAGTTTGATGAGGATTCGACAGCGGCTTATCTGCTGGAGGCAGTACTTGATGAAGAGGTCAGAGATTCTGACACCAAGACGCTGACTGGCAAAGGCTGGATGGAAAACGTGATTGTGATTCCACAGAGCACTGGCGGTGAACTTGCAGGGTTTGGCCTTCCTTTTAATGTGGATCCAAATGGTGGAAGGGTAGAGGGAAGCGTGTCTGTCACAGAAAGAGTTCCAACATTTACGCCTGGCAGCAGTGCGGCGCCAGCAGCATTAAGCGATTCGGCGCAAACAAAGACAAGCAGCAAGAGCAACTTAAGTTAGGTATTAAGGAAACTTAATATATCGGGGTGTGTTCCTTTCCATCATGCCCCGATTTGGAAAGGATGTTAAGTATGGGAAAGTATAATTTAGATTTACACGATGATACACTTGATGAGATTACGTTAAATAAATTTGGGGATAAGATTTTTATTTCTGCTGACGATGCGAATCTATGGAAAAGATTCAGTGATGGATATAAGAAAATCGAGAAGCTGGAAAATGAATTTGGTAATAAAGCGGACGAAATCGAAAAAAAATACCCGGAAAATGACAGAGGGCAAAATTCTGAATTGTTTATAGAAGCTTCCAAATTAAAGGCTGAATTTTGCGAAAAGGCAATTGATGTAATTGATGGTATTTTCGGGGAAGGAACGGCAAAGAAATCATTCCGGGAATATTACGAGTCAATACCAGGCTTCATCCCAGACGAAGGTAAATTTATGGCTTTTTTTGATGTTATGACTCCTATCATAGAGGACATATTTAAGAGAAAAATAGAAAAAGATCAAAAGGAAAGTAAGCAGCGTATGGCAAAGTACCAGCCACAGGATTATAAGAGGAAAGGGTCAAAATGATAGGCGCATTGCCAGAGGTATTAACGGTAGGAGACAAGGAATATTTTATTAGAACCGACTATCGAAATATCCTACAGGTCTTTGAAGCGTTCCAAGATCCAGAGCTGCAGCAGGAAGAAAAGTGGACGGTGGCCGTTTATCTGCTGTTTGAAGACTTCTCCTGCGCTGATGACGTGCTATGTGTTGCTGGGGACGGATTTGATTTAGAAGAAGCCATAAATCAAATATTATGGTTCATATCTGCAGGCCTGCCAGAAAATCAGGCGCTTGAAATTCCTGCATACAACTGGAGACAGGATGAACAGATTATATTTTCTGCTGTAAATAAAGTGGCTGGGAAAGAAATAAGGGAATTGGAATATCTTCATTGGTGGACATTTCTGGGATATTTTAATGAAGTAGGGAAAGG
>CAJUCK010000010.1:61964-66469 GCA_910585395.1 uncultured Lachnospiraceae bacterium | reverse complement strand
CTTTCATTGTTGGAATCCGTCACAAGTTAAATAAAGGAAAGAAGCTGGAAAAGCACGAGAAAGAGTTCCTGGTCCAAAATAAGGAACTTGTGCGGCTTGAAAAACCAAAGACCAGAAAGGAGCAGGAACAGGAGAACGCATATCAGGATTTATTGAGTGAGGTATTAGGATGACAGACAAAGAAATCGGCAAAACCGTCCGTGAGATTGCAGAGAAAGGATTTAATGCGATTGTAAAAAAGAGCAAAGACGGAATTATTATTTTGAAAGAAAAATGTGAGATTGTGAAATCAGACAAGGAGCGGTGATTGTTCTGCTCCTTTTTTATAAAAATTTTATTATATCATATATTTTAAATCTTTATGTACCTTATTTAAAATTTGAGCAAATTAAATTTGGTACAAATCATCTCACAAAAAATGTTAAAATAACCATAACTAAATCAAAGCGCTCTATGAATCGGCATAGGGTAAGGGCTAAGTGGCGCCATAGATACATTAACGTGTGTCTATGGCGCCTTTTTTATTTTAAGGCGGTGACAGCGTGGCGCAGTATGATGGAAGTATAAGGATAAATACACAAATAAATACAAGAGGACTTAGCCGGGGAGAAACAGAAATAAGAGGGTCTATTGGCAGAATTTCAAGTGCTGCAAAAAAAATGGTATCTATTTTTGCGGCTGCTTTTGCTGTTGGAAAAATTGTGCAGTTTGGGAAAGAAGCGCTTGATGCTGCTTCTGACTTTGAAGCAATGGAATCACAGTTTTCACAGGTTTTTGGAGAGCTGGAATCAGTAGCAAGTGAAAGTCTTTCAAAAGTAGCAGGTCAGGCTGGAATTATGGAAGACAGGATGAAAGCCAGCTTTACGAAGATAGCAGCTTTTGCCAAGACCACAGGTATGAATACAGCTGATTCCCTCGCACTTTCCGAACGGGCAATGGTGGCTGTCGCCGACAGCGCAGCCTTTTATGACCGTTCTCTTGAAGAAACAACAGAATATCTACAGTCATTTTTAAAAGGGAATTATGAGAACGATGCTGCGCTGGGATTGTCTGCAACAGAATTTACAAGAAACGCAGCGGCCAATAAGCTTTATGGAAAATCATTCATTGAATTGTCAGAAGCACAAAAGCAACTAACTCTTTTGCAGATGGTTGAGGATGCAAATATGCTGTCTGGAGCTATGGGGCAGGCAGCGAGGGAAGCCGATACCTGGACAAACCAGACAGGAAATCTTAGTCAGGCATGGTCAAATTTAAAAGCGAATATAGGAAAATTTATTCTTCCTATAGCAATAAATGCTGTTAAAACAATTACAAATGTGATTAATGCCATAAACGCGATGTTGGCTAAATTATATACAGCCGCAAGTGCATTCCGTGCATTTAGCGAATTGATAACTGGGAAGAAGTCACAGGCTGGTACATCTTCTGGTATCTCAAAAGATACCGGGGCTGATATTGGAGCTGGATATAATGAAGCAGCAGAAGGAGCGGAAAACCTGGCTGGTGCAAATGATAAAGCAGCAAAATCCGCAGGGAAAGCAGCAAAGGCGGCGAAAGGGCAGCTTTCCTCACTGGATAAATTAAATAATATTTCCTCACAAAGTTCCGGTTCAGGAGGCGGTGGTTCTGGCGGAAGTGACGGAGGCGGAATTGCTGGTGCTGTCGAGGATGTGGACTATGGAAAAGTTGCAGAAGGAGAAACACAGTTTGAAAAATTGGGCGGCGTGCTAGAGGCCATCATTGCAAAAATTAAAGAGCTGGCGGAATTGTTTAAAAAAGGATTCTTTGAAGGGCTTGGTGATTACAAGCCGAGGCTTGAAGAATTGAAAAAAGATATTTTATCAATCGGGAAAACCTTAAGAGAGATTTTTACAGATCCCGGTGTTGTGGCAGCGGCAAATAATTTCGCAGAACAACTAGCTTATTCATTGGGACAGGTTACTGGTTCGATTGCCAGTATTGGACTTACAATAGCGCAGCTTCTGGTTGGTGGAATTGAGAATTACCTGGCGCAAAACAAAGGACGAATAAAGCAGTTTATAATCTCAATGTTTGATATTGGTACGGAAATTGTTGCAATAATAGGTGATTTTTCCGTTGCTTTTGCTGATATATTTTCCGTCTTTGGTGGTGATACAGCGCAGCAAATAGCTGGAAATCTGATCGGTATATTTGTGGAAGTTGGAATGCTGATTTCGGAAAATGCCGCAAAGCTTGGCAGGGATATTTTACAAATGATAACTCAGCCAATCATTGATAACAAAGATAAGATAAAAGAAGCGCTGGAAGGAATACTTCAAGCAATCGAACCTTTTACAAGTGGACTGCTGTCTGCTGTTCAAAAAGTGCGCGATGCTGTTTCAGAAATATATGACGAACACTTAAAGCCGCTTTTTGATTCAATTGCAAGTGGATTGTCTGAAATTCTAGGCAAACTTCTGGATGGATACAACACATACATAGTTCCAGTATTACAAGGTCTTGGCAATAAGTTTAAAGAAATCATGGAGGGGCCGTTTGGTGAAGCAATAGATAAAGTGAAAGATTTTATAGGAAAGTTGATTGATGCAGTAAAACTTCTCTGGGAAAATGTTCTGGTTCCGTTTTTCTCCTGGATTGCAAGCAATATCATGCCAATTCTTGCCCCAATTGTAGATTTTATAGGAAGTACTATTTTGACAGTTTTTGAAACAATAGTAAAAGTTCTTGGTAGCATAGCAGATGTGCTTGGAGGAATTATTGATTTTGTTGTTGGAGTTTTTACTGGTGACTGGAAAAAAGCGTGGGAGGGAATAAAATCAATATTTAGTGGGATATGGAATGCTATTAAAAATCTACTCAGTGGAATATGGGATTTTATTAAAAACCTTGTTAAGAATGGAATTGGGGTTGTAAAAGCTGTTATAAAAGCAGGATGGGAAGCTGTAAAATCTGTCACGTCAACTGTATGGAATGCAATTAAAGGAGTTATATCTACTGCATGGAATGGAATTAAAGACGCTCTCAAGGGAATACCGAACTGGTTTAAAGAGAAATTTGAGAAGGCAAAAGATAACGTTCAAGGAGCATTCAAAGCTATTGGGGGCTGGTTTGGCAGCAGGTATGCGGATATCCAAAATGCATTCAAAAATATCGGCTCTTGGTTTAAAGAGAAATTCGAGAAAGCGTATTCATATGCGAAAAATGCATTTTCTGGGGCGAAGGCAGCTTTTAAAACGATATGGAACAACATAACTGGGGCATTTGGAGATATTGCTGGGTGGTTCAATAATAAGTTCTCAAAAGCATGGCAGTCTGTTAAAGATGTATTTTCTGATGCGAAGCAGTTTATGGTAAATGTCGGAAAAAACATTGTAAACGGAATCATTGAGGGCATTAAATCAATTTGGAGTACACTTACCGGATGGGCAAATGATATTAAAAAATTATTTGATTTCAAACCAAATGTTTCCAAAGGCGCAGGCGTATCTATGGTTGGCGGAGGCTCACCCAAAGGAGCAGCATATTCACCAGCCATGGCATTTATTCCCAATATTCCGATCCCAAAGCTTGCCACAGGTTCCGTCATTCCCCCAAATAGAGAATTCCTTGCAGTTTTGGGCGATCAAAAACATGGAACAAATATTGAAGCTCCGCTCTCCACAATTGAACAGGCCGTTGAAAATGTGCTCAATAGAAAAGGAAACGCGGGGGTAAAAGAAATAACAGTCCATGTCCCAGTAGAAGTTGATGGAAGAGTGTTGTTTGAACTAATGAAAAAGTTTGATTTGGAACAATTTAACCGAACCGGAAAACCTTCATTCCGTATATAAGTACAAAAATGGTACAACTTCATTTCTTTTTCAGGGTATAATAAAGAAAATTAAATCATGTCAGGCTATGAATCGGCATAGCTTAAGGGCTAAGTGGCGCCATGGATGCGTGTAATGCGCGTCTGTGGCGCCTTATTATTTTGGAGTGGTTTTTATGGCTTATAATAATTTCTTATTTCAATTTGGAGATTTTGTTTTTCCGTTGAAACACATTAAAGAGGATAGTTATGATTCTGCCCCTGGACAAAGGCAGAGCCTTGACGCATACACAGATTTAGATGGGGTTACGCATGATAATGCCCTGGAACATACGAAGACAGAAATTAAATTCACTACTCTTCCGATGAGTGGGACGGAATGGGAATTGATTATGAGTAATATAGTCAGGAATTATTTAGACTTTAAAGCCAGGGATGCAAATTGTACATATTTTGATTTTGAGTTGTGGCAATACAGGACGGGGCATTTCTATTTTGATAAAAGCTTTCGCGTAAAGGCAAATGTGCCTCACGGAAAACCTTATGTTAATGAAGTTGAATGGACGTTTATTGAATACTAAAAGGTGGATATATGGTTGATTATAAATATGCTGATTTATTCACGCAGGATAATGTGGATAAACGCTGGAGGATTGTTGCAACAGATTTTATTGGATATGGTATGCCAAAAGAAAGTTCTTATGCCGGTATT
>CAJUCK010000010.1:38763-61948 GCA_910585395.1 uncultured Lachnospiraceae bacterium | reverse complement strand
AAACATATCTTGATATAAATACGGGAACGTGCTATCGGTTTGAGAATTTAAGTGAAGACCGTATAGGGTGGAAAAAGTTAGAAAATGATTTTGAAATCCCAATAATGAAAAATGAGGACTTTTTTTATCAAAGCATAGAACTAACCGAAAATTTATGCTCGGAAAATGAATTAAGATTTGGTTCTTGTGAGGCAGGCAGTCTAAAATTTAAGGTTGCAAATATTGTAAAAGATTTATCTGGCATGTGGCTTACGGTTAGTGTAGTTTTAAATCACCATGAAGACGATCCTCTGATTGTCGGAAGGTATAAAGTTGATTCAGACAAGCTTACAGCCGACCGTATGCATCGGGAGATCGTAGCGTATGACGCCATGCACGATATTATTAATGCAAGTGCAATCGATTGGTACAATACCATCCTGCCGGAAGATAATAGCCAGGTGACATTGAAAGAATTTCGGACTAGCTTTGTTGAATATTTTGGATTGCAGCAAAAGGAAATAATCCTTGTAAATGACGATATGTTGGTAGAAAAGACGATCCAGGTTCAAGAGGGAGTAGAGACAGGCACCGAAGAAGAACAGACGAGCATTTTAAGAGAGTCTTCTTTAAGTGGTAAAGATGTTATTACTGCAATTTGTGAAATCAACGGATGTTTCGGGCATATCGGAAGGGATGGAAAGTTTCAGTATATTTATTTAAAGCAGGACTTTATGGGGGTGTACCCGAACGAGACATTATATCCAGATCATGCGCCAGAATATCTTCCGCAAGCCAAAACAGGCCATCTTTATCCTCAGGAACCTGATTCTTTTGAGATAGAAAGGGGCTGCTGTACTTCCTGCCAATACGAAGATTTTCTCACTGGAAAAATTTCAAAATTGCAGATTCGGCAGGAAGAGAATGATATAGGGGTGATTTATGGGGAGGGGGATAACGGCTATGCAATTGAAGATAATTTTCTTGTGTATGGAAAGGATTCCAGTTCTTTAAAAATAATTGCAAAAAATATATTTGAAAAAATTACAAACGTTTTTTACCGCCCGTTTAATGCTGATATAAAAGGAAATCTTTGCCTGGAAGTTGGTGATGCAGTACGTATATCTACAAGATATGAAATTGTAGAAAGCTATATGCTGAACAGGGTATTGAAAGGCGGACAGGCTATTAGAGATGCAATATCTTCCAAAGGCGTTGAAACGTATTCAGAGAAAGTAAATTCTGTTCACAATTCAATTATGCAGCTCAAAGGAAAGGCGAACATACTAAAAAGGACAATCGAGGAAACAAGGAGTGAGTTGATTGATTCCGATAACCATGTTAGGTCTGAAATCGTGCAGAAAGCAGATGAGATAAAAGCTACAGTAAGCAAGGCTGTAAGCAAGTATAATACAGTAGGATATGATATATCTCTTTTTGGGTACGAAGGAGTGGATGGAATAAAATACAAGGCAAATGAACATAAGGGAGGATATTATTTAAACCAATCAGACGGAAGCCTTTACCAATCAGACGGAACTTCTTGGGTATTTATAAAAAAACTTGATATGATAACGGAAAATTTATCATCAGAGATAAAGCAAACTGCGGAAAGCATAACCAGCACTGTGGCAAGGGCAGAAAAAATATGGAGTGAAAAAGAGGAAGACGATACACCCATTGATATAGGAAAATACGGGTTTGGTATTCCTTCAATAATAATGACAGCAGAAGAATATACGCCTGGACTTAAATATTTAGATCAGACAAGCGGAAAAGTATATGTTGCGGTTAGGCACCATCCAATGGACAGACCGCAAAGGGTAGAATGGGAGGAATACAGGCAGCTAGAGCAGGTAAGCACAACTTTGAGTACGGAGATAGCGCAGACTGCGGAAGGAATACGGCAGGAAGTTGATGATACAGAAAGAGGGCTTTCGTCAAGGATAGAGCAATCTGTGAAGTCAATAGACATGTCTGTTTCCAACGGAAGCACTTCTGCGTCATTGAATCTTTCTGTGACAAAGGAAAATGGAAGTGTAATAACAGGACAGGCGAAAGAGATAAAATTTGAAGGGCTTGTTAGCTTTGAAAATCTCGCAGCGAACGACGGGAAGACAATAATTAATGGAGATAATATAACAACAGGTGCGATAAACGCAAATTTAATAACAGCAGGAACTCTTAACGGAGAAAGAGTAAATACTGCAACGCTATATTTGAAAGATGGTCTAAAGTTTTCGTATATAGATTTTGATGGTACGACAAAAGTAAGAAAAGCTGCTTCTCTTGAGATGGTAGAAGGTCAAACGTATCCAAGTCTTATAATTGGAGGAAGTTCAAGCAATGCTGGACTTGTATGTAAGAACTTTTTTGAATGCAGATCAGACGCAGATTTCGCAAAAAGGACATATTTCCGCTCTGGGATTACTGTTGAAGGAGGTACTTTGGATGCGGGAAATATATATATGGACAGAGGAAGTGATAATTGTGGGATTCAAGTCTCAACTTTAGCATCAGACAGCGGAAATGCATATATGCTTTTTGTAAGAAAAGATGGGCTTCAAGTGGATGTTGGGCTTCCCAGTTCAAAATCTTATACAACCACAACGAATTTGAGAGGGAATGAGGTCAAACTTTTGTCCGCTGGCAGCATAACTCCTTCTGATGAACGATTAAAAAACTCTTTTAAACCATTAGATGAATTTGAAAATGTGTATATGGATATAGAACCATGCGCTTTCAAATATAACAATGGAACTTCTGGCAGGTATCACTTTGGAGTAAAAGCCGGAAATGTCAAAACTGCCTTTGAAAAGTATGGATATACAACGCAGGATTTTGGTGGATTTGTGCAGATGGCAGATGATCCGCAAAGCGAAAATTATTGCGGAGTGGAAGACCCAATGGGAATTATTTACACAGAGTTTACCATGTGGAACATGCAGATGATACAGAAATTGTATAGGAAATTAGAAGAACAGAAAACAGAAATTGATTTATTGAAAAAAACTGTTTCTATGATTCTGGAAAGGACTGAAAAGGATGAATAAAGCGTTTGACAACTTCATGTGGGAAGATTGGCCAAAGACAGACACGCCGTTAGGAAAAAGGCTTCTTAATAAAGTAAATGCTGCACTTAACGAGACAGACAACAGGGTTATCACTCTTGATACAACCAAACTGGATAAATCAGATGCGCAAATGCTAATTCAGTCCATTACTTTTAATAGAAGCAACGGAGTCTTTACGATTACATATTTTAATGGTACGGAAGCTACGATTGATACGATGTTAGAAAAACTTGCGGTTAATTTTGATTTTGACGAGACCACACAGCAAATGATAATAACTCTTGATGATGGAACAGTTAAGAGAGTTGACTTATCTGCCTTTATAGTACCGTTGGAATTTATTGACAGTGACACTGTGGTCTGGCAGCTTCTTGATACCGGAAAAGTGAAAGCAATTGTTAAAGAGGGCAGTATCGAGGAAAAGCATCTGCGCCCGGACTATCTTGCGGAGATCACTGTTGAGGCTGGGAAGGCCCAGGCGAGTGCGAGCGCTGCAGAATCAAGTGCAAATGCTTCTATAGCGAGTGCGAACGCTGCAGAATTAAGCGCAAATTCTGCCCAAACCTCCGAAACAAATGCAGCCAGGTCCGCTCATACCGCCACGCAGAAATCTACGGAAGCAGAATTAAGTGCGGCCAGCGCTGCAGCCAGTGCTTTAAACGCATCTGATTCCGCTGCCGCTGCAACAGGTAAAGCCAATGAGGCTGAAACCTCAGCTGCAAACGCCGCAAATTCTGAAAGAACAGCTTTGTCTAATGCCAATGCTGCTTCTGAAAGTGCTGCAAGTGCTTCTGAATGTGCTGCGAATGCCGTTTCTTACGCCAAAAAATCACAGAGCTATGCCGTGGGTGGAACTGGAACAAGGGAAAATGAAGATTCTGACAATGCCAAATATTATTACGAGCAGGCAAAACATATATCGCAAGGCGCAAATGGGCTTATTCCTATGGGCACAGTCTCTTTTTCTGATCTTCCTGCAACAGATATTTCAACAAATGCAATGTATAACATTTCTGACGATTTTTTTTCTGATGAAAGATTTCTGGATGGCGGCGGTATTTTTTATGGCAGAGGAAGTAATGTTTATTATACAATTGATGGAAAATGGGATGTGCTTGCATCCTCTTCTGTAACAGGCGTAAAAGGGGAAGTTGAAACCTCATACAGACAGGGGAATGTAAATATTACTCCTGCTAATATCGGGGCAGTATCTACCGCGTACATGAATGAGCATTTTACAGCAGATTATGTGTCAACTTCGAGAGCATCGGTAAGTAAAGCGGGCTGGTATCGAATTGCTAAATATATAGGAGAGGATGGCGGAAACTCCTGTGTGGTAAGTTTGAAAAGAACTTACTATAATTCTGGTCCTGAATTTCAGAAAATTCAGTTCTTTGGCACATACAGAAGCAAAAAATTTGTTTCAATTGCAGCATATACAGGACAGTATGGGGTTCATATGTGGACAAAGATTAGACATGTGCGTGAGACCCCATCAACAGGACAGATCGCAAGTGAGTATATAGAAGTTTATTACAACGGAGAAGGAAAAGATAATATATGGTTAATTTCTATAGAAGATGCGCTGGGTGTTTATTCAAACAATTGGAAAACAATTACACCAGAACGAACAGAAGAGTCAGTTGAGAATGTACAAGTTTACGCTACATTGGATTTACCGGCGAATTTTGATACCAGAGATCTGCTTACCAAAAACGGAAGCATCTCATGTGTCGGAAGGGATACGTATCTCGCTTATCCGGAAGGTGGGAATTTAGATTCTGGCGTAAGCAGTCTCACCGGATATTTAAAAATAACGCTCCCTGTTACCTGGTCACAAACAATGCTTGGATTTACCGTAACCATATATGATTATTTGACGCATTCATCTGTAGATTATCACATATTCGGCTATAACTATGTACAGTCTACCGGCTGGATAAGCCCGACGGCTGTATGTGTCGGAAGGGCAGATGGCAGGCATTCAAACTTGACAGTAAGGTTTGGACATGATGGTTCTAAATGCGCCATCACAATTGGAGAAGCTAATACAGCATGGAGCTACCCTAAAGTACAGGTTCACGATGTGTTGCTGGGACATTACGGAAATTTTTCCCAATGGAAATCCGGCTGGAATGTAGCGGTCAGCACGGCGGAACTATCTACAATCACTGCTTCCGTAACCAATACGCATGTAGCATATGGAGGGACAGCTTCACGTATAAGCGCAGGACCAGGAACCGCCAATTTTGATCGTCATGTCTGGTTCTCTTCTAATACACAGGAGATGGAAAGAGACTATAATGATAGATTTATGTTTAATCCTTATACACAAACTCTGAAAGTTCAAAACCTTCAAGGAAATGCAGCATCCGCCACAAAAGCCACTCAAGATAGTGATGGGAATGTGATAAAAGATACTTATGCAAAAAGAGATATTTATAAAGATTCCTATATTAATTTTAGAGATCAAGAAATATATATTAATGCCAATTCCTGTGCGATTGCAGGTTCTCAAACGTATGCCAGCGGCGAATATTCCTGTGTTATCGGAGGATGCTCAGATGGAGTATTAGGTGAAAATTCTTGTGTATTAGGAGGGTTTGAAAATTATTCATATAGCTCGAATTCTTGTATCTGCGGAGGGGAATACAATATTGTAAGAGCTAATGATTCTTGCGCTGCCGGAGAAGATAATTATGCAGAAAACCATGCTTCCTTTGTGGCAGGGAAATACAATAAAAAAATGGTTGCTGGAGGGACTTCTAGCAATCAAATTGGGGATGTATTTGTAATTGGAAACGGAACATCAGACAAAAACAGAAGCAATGCATTCCGGGTAACATATGGGGGCAGAGTGTATGGCGTAGGCGCTTTTAATACATCCGGTGCAGATTACGCAGAATACTTCCAATACAAAGACGGAAACCCAGAAAATGAAGACAGGGTTGGATATTTCATGACCGTTGAAGAGGGATTGATCAAAAAGGCGGATGCCGGGGACTACATTTTAGGCATTGTGTCAGGAAATCCATCCATTATAGGAAATGCAGATGAAGATTACTACTGGCGGTATGAAAGGGATGAATTTAACCGGATTGTGATGGAGGATGTGCCAGAAACGATACAGAAAATCGATGAAAATGGAAATCTGGAATTCGATGAAGAAACCCATAAACCTATTTTGGTTGAGACAGGAAATATGATCAAAAATGCACGCATGAGGCTGGCAGAAGGCTATGACCCAACCTTGCAGGAAACATATGTAGAACGCAAAGATAGGAAAGAATGGGCGTGCGTGGGGATGCTGGGCGTACTTCCTGTAAGAGATGACGGCACATGCATTCCCGGCAAATTCTGCAAATGCGGTGCAGGCGGCATTGCCACGCTTGCTGAAAACAGAGATTTTGATACATTCTTTGTAATTGAACGGAAAACAGATAATATTGTCAGCGTAATTCTGAAATAAAATCAAATAGTGTAAGTTTATGGAGCAAGGAGGAACTACTACCAAGCTTTATAAATGTCATTAAAATAAGAAAGAAGGTGAGAACGATGCAGGTACTGCAGTTTATCCAGCAGAACTGGGTGGAATGGTTTTTTGCAGCAGTTACGTTTACCCTGGGGTGTTTGTACAGGGACACGAAAAAACGTCTTGTGACAGAACAGCAAAAAAGTTCGGCAATCGCGGAAGGCGTAAAAAGCCTTCTCCGGGAGAGCATTGTACATAATTACAACAAATACCTGGACCGTGAATACTGTCCCATCTATGCCAAAGAATCCATTAAAAAAGTCTACGAATCCTACCATAAACTAGGCGGGAATGATGTTGCGACAAAACTATACAACAAGCTTCTGGAGATGCCGGAAGAACCAGCGGAAAAAGGAGGAATAACTTATGAACAATAATAAGAAAGAATGGCTGAGAGCGGCCGGAATCCGTGCAGTCAAGACCATGGCGCAGACGGCTTTATCTATGCTGACTGTGGGACAGGCAGTAATTGAAGTGAATTGGATCAATGTAATATCTATATCAATTGTGGCCGGCGTGGTGTCCATACTTACGTCACTGACAGGACTGCCGGAATTAAAAGAAAGTGAGAGAAACTAATATGAGAGATATCACAGCATTACACCCAGAATTACAGAAGAAAGCGGCGCTCCTGAAAAAAGAGTGCAAAGAACAGGGCATCTCGATTTTATTTAGTGAATGCTTAAGGACAAGGTCGGAGCAGGATGCATTATACGCCCAGGGCAGGACAACCCCCGGCAGCGTTGTGACCAACGCCAAAGGCAGTACATACAGCTCCCAGCACCAGTGGGGGATCGCCATAGATTTTTATATTGATATGGACATTGATGGGGATGGCGATAAAAAAGATGACGCCTTTAATAATTCCACGGGAATGTTTGAACGTGTCGGATCTGTTGCAAAATCCATCGGCTTAGGCTGGGGAGGGGACTGGAGCAGCATCAAAGATCGTCCACACCTGTATCTGCCAGATTGGGGCAGCACAACTACCAGACTAAAACAGCTCTACGGAGCCCCGGAAAGATTCATGGAAACCTGGAAAGACGGAAAAGTCACGGTAGAAGCAGTGCAAGAATCAAATAAGGTATCGCCTGCAGGATATGAGCGCACACAGTTTATCATGGATGTACAGTCATGCACAGGCTCTAAGGTGGACGGCAAGGCGGGAAGAGAGACGATAGGAAACACTATTACCGTATCAGCATTAAAGAACCGTAAACACCCAGCGGTAATTCCCCTTCAGAAACGTTTGAACGCCCTGGGGCACAACTGCGGGAACGTGGACGGCATAGCAGGACCCAAATTTACGGCGGCGGTAAATTCCTACCAGAAAAGTGTACTGGGATATAAGAACCTGGATGGAGAAGTCACAGCCGGGAAGAAGATGTGGAAATCGCTGCTTGGGATGATCTAAAAATAAATATCTTCAAAATATCTTCAAAGAATTCTGTAAAGCCTTAAATTTAAGGGATTTTTAGAGATAGATACATTGACTTTTAAATAAGTTGTCCGGGATTCGAATCCACGATGTCTCATTGCTTAAATAAGCGCATTTTAATTACACTTGATTCCATTTTTCGTGTATTTGACAGATTCCATTTCCAAAAAATTAAAAAATATTCCATTGAAAATTCTGATATGGTTATGTAAAAACGAAATTATTCTATGGTTAGTAAAAATATTTTCCAAAGCGCATTATTTATAGGAAAAAATTATTGACAAAACTCTGAAAGGGGCATATAATTTCAAACACAACAGAGAATCACATGGGTCATGGCTGTCCAGGTGGTTCTTTTTTAACTGATATTTTGAAGAAAGGAAGTAACTGCTATGGCAAAAAGTGTGACAAAAGATATGACCAAAGGTTCACCGCTGCGTCTTATTCTGCAGTTTTGTATTCCATTATTTTTTGGAATGCTATTTCAGCAGTTTTATAATATGATGGATACTGTGATTGTTGGAAAATTTTTGGGTGTTCATGCCTTGGCGTCGGTGGGGTCTACTGGTTCTATCAATTTTATGATCATAGGATTCTGTATGGGTGTGTGCAACGGCTTTGCCATTCCAGTGGCACAGCAGTTTGGAGCAGGAGATTATCACAATCTTAGAAAATATGTGGCGAACAGTGTCTGGCTCACGATTGCTTTTGCGGGGGTGATGACAGTAACCGTTTGCGTACTCTGCCGTCAGATTCTTATGTGGATGAATACGCCGTCAGATATTATTGGAGGAGCCTATGATTACATATTTGTGATTTTTCTGGGAATTCCTGTTATTTACCTGTATAATCTGCTTTCAGGAATTATACGTTCCCTTGGAGACAGTAAAAGCCCGCTGTTTTTTTTGATTCTGTCTTCTGTGCTTAATATTATTCTGGATCTTACATTGATTCTGGTATTTAATATGGGAGTGGCAGGAGCGGCATGGGCAACAGTAATTGCGCAGGCTGTTTCCGGAATTGCGTGTCTAATATATATTATTATGAGATTTGAAATTTTAAAAATTTCCAGGGAAGAATGGCAGTTAGACGGAGGCTGTGTGGGGGTGCTCTGCAATATGGGAATTCCAATGGGACTACAGTATTCTATTACTGCTGTTGGAAGTGTGATTCTGCAGACAGCTGTAAATGGAATTGGCTCTATGGCGGTGGCGGCAGTGGCGGCAGGAACGAAGATCAGTATGTTTTTCTGCTGTCCCTTTGATGCCATGGGTTCCACTATGGCAACATATGCAGGACAGAATGTGGGGGCAGGAAAGCTGGACCGTGTGTCAAAAGGAATGAAATCTACCTGTCTGCTGGGACTGGGGTATTCTCTGCTGGCAGTCATTGTGCTGGTGCTGTTCGGTCAGACTATTGCGCTACTGTTTGTGGATGCAGGGGAAAAGGAGATTATACGCCATGTGACCTGGTTCTTATGGGGGAACGCTGCCTTTTACTTTCCTCTGGCATTGGTAAATATTGTACGGTTTACCATACAGGGGCTGGGATTCAGTAAATTTGCCATTCTTGCCGGTGTGGCAGAGATGGCAGCCCGCTGCTTGGTGGCATTGGCATTTGTACCAGTATTTGGATATATGGCAGTCTGCTTTGCCAATCCAACAGCCTGGATTTTTGCAGATTTATTTCTGATTCCGGCATATATGCATGTGATGAAGCGATTGTACCGTATGGGTTTGCAGCCGGTAGGGCAGGGCGATTGTATAAAACTAACGAAAGATTAATTATTTTTAAGAAAATTTTTATATTAGAAAGGTTGATTTTTGTCTCACATTCGTCATATGATAGAGTAAAAGAAAATGCTTTACAAATGGTAAAGGAGAAATTAAGATGGAAAGACATCAGAATACTTCAAGGAGAACTACAGACAGGAGAAGACAAAGATATATGCAGAAGCGGTTGATTATTACATTCCTAACATTGCTGCTGATGACAGGAGCGGGGGTGCTGGCTGTTATGCTGGCTCCGAAGGAAGAGAATAAAGGAGAGACGAAAGGAAAGAATACCCTGGAGACAAGTGCCAGGCCAGCAGAGAAGAAGCAGCATACAGAGGAACAGATCAAAGAGTCTGAACCAGAGCAGGAAGATAAGACAGAGGACACAAGGAGTACCGTGCTTGCCCAGGCTGAGCTTCTTGCAGCCGGATATGATTATGACGGCGCTATAGAGATGGTAAAGAGTTATCAGGGGTATGAGAGAGATTCAGAGCTGACGGCGAAGATATCAGACTATGAGTCAAAGAAAGCAGCCTGTGTTCCAGTAAATATAGATGAGGTTACACATGTATTTTATCATTCCTTGGTCGTAGACCCAGAGCTTGCTTTTGCCAATCAGGATACCAATCCCCAGGCAGTGGGAAATAATCAGTGGATGACAACCATTGAAGAGTTTAATAAAATTACCCAGGCCATGTATGATAGAGGATATGTTTTAGTGGATCTTCATGATCTGGCAGAAGAGACCACAGATGAGAATGGGAATGTTCATTTCAAAGCAGGTACCATTATGCTGCCCCCAGATAAGAAGGCATTTGTGCTGTCTATTGACGATTTGTCCTATTATCACAGTTATGACGGCTATGGTTATGCATCTAAGATGATAGTGGATGAGAATGGTAAGCCGAAATGTGAATACATACAGAGGGATGGAACCACAGTAGTGGGTGATTATGATGTGATTCCTCTTATGGATAAGTTTCTGGAAGAGCATCCAGACGCTTCTTACAAGGGTGCAAAGGGAACCATTGCTCTTACAGGATATAACGGTATTCTGGGCTACCGTACAGATATCAGTTATCAGACAGTGCCTGAGGATATTGATGAGGACAAGAAAAAGTGGCTGGAGAGTCATCCAGACTTTAATCTTGAGACAGAACGCGCCAATGCCAAGAAAGTGGCAGATGCGATTAAGGCAGACGGCTGGAAATTTGCCAGCCATACCTGGGGACATATGAAAGTGGGAGAGGCCTCTATAGAGCGTATTCAGGCAGATACCCAGAAATGGAAAGAAAATGTGGAACCTTTGGTAGGGGCTACCGATACGATTATTTTTGCCCACGGCGAGGATTTGGCTGAATGGACTACAGGATATACCCCAGATAATGCTAAATTTAATTACCTGAAACAGCAGGGATTTAATTACTTCTGTAATGTGGATTCCAAACAATATAGTGTGCAAATTAAGGATAATTATTTCCGCCAGGGCAGAAGGAACTTGGATGGATACCGCATTTATTATAATTCTATTGGAGAGATGGATAGTGTAAGTGATCTCTTTAATGCGTCAGAGGTAATTGATCCTAAAAGACCGCCAGTGCCAGGACTGAAATAAAAATATAAATAATTTTGTATAATAAGCAGATGGAAGCAAAAACTGTGGAGAGAGTTTTTGTTTCCATCTATTTTATTTTAACAGGAAAATTTTGTAAGTATCTGCCTGAAAAGAGAAATAAAATGAGTAAAATTCCAATTTAAGGACACAATAACAACAGGAAAATGGAAACAGGAGGAAAAACTATGTCACAGACCATTGGGACACAGAGCATCCAGTTTGATCCAGCTCCCTATATTTTGGGCAGTGCCAGTATTGTGGGCACCAAAGAAGGAGAAGGACCGCTGGGAAAGCTGTTTGATTTGGTTGGAGAGGATGATAAGTTTGGGGAAGATACCTGGGAGGAAGCAGAGAGTACCCTGCAGAAAGAAGCGGCTTCTATGGCGATCGGAAAGTCAGGGCTTAACAAAGAAGACATCAGGTATATATTTGGCGGAGATCTGCTGGGGCAGAATATAGCCACAACCTTTGGACTGATGGAGATGAATATTCCATTGTTTGGACTTTATGGGGCCTGTTCTACAGCAGGAGAATCTTTGTCTCTTGCTGCGATGACAGTTGCGGCAGATTATGGGGAACAGGTACTTGCTGTAACATCAAGCCATTTTGCCAGTGCGGAGAAACAGTTTCGCTTTCCCCTGGAATATGCCAATCAAAGACCCCTATCAGCTACCTGGACTGTTACAGGAAGTGGAGCCTTTGTACTTGGCAGAAAACGAAGCCATATACGGATTAGCGGGATTACCACAGGTAAAGTCGTAGATTATGGCATTAAGGATTCTATGAATATGGGTGCGGCTATGGCGCCAGCAGCATGTGATACCATCAGCCAGAATCTGATGGATTTTAATCGCAAACCAGAAGACTATGATAAAATTATAACGGGAGATCTGGGTACCGTGGGACAGGAAATACTTTTTGATTTGATGAAAAAGAAAGGCTTTGATATTTCGAATGTTCATATGGACTGCGGAATCGAAATTTTTGACAGTGAAACCCAGAATACCAATGCAGGAGGCAGTGGATGCGGCTGTTCTGCGGTGACGCTGAGCGCCTATATCCTGCCAAAATTGGAAAAAGGCACCTGGAAACGAGTGCTGTTTGTGCCTACTGGAGCATTGCTGTCCACAGTCAGTTTTAATGAGGGACAGAGTGTGCCAGGGATTGCCCATGGCGTGGTTATAGAATATGCAGGTTAAGGAGAAATAGTATGGATTATATAAATGCATTTTGGGTGGGCGGGCTAATCTGCGCCCTGGTTCAGATTTTGATGGAAAAGACAAAAATGCTTCCTGGAAGAATTATGGTTTTGCTTGTGTGCAGCGGAGCGGTGCTGGGAGCATTACAGCTCTATCAGCCATTTCAGGAATTTGCAGGGGCGGGCGCCAGTGTTCCTCTTTTGGGATTTGGAAATACTTTGTGGAAAGGCATTAAAGAGGCGGTGGATTCTGATGGATTTTTAGGGATTTTCATGGGAGGATTTACAGCAAGTGCCGTGGGAATTTCTGCCGCTTTGATATTCGGTTATCTGGCAAGCCTGATTTTTCAGCCGAAAATGAAAAAATAAAAAACAGGTATAAACCAAAGATTTTTGTCCATAATGGATAGAGAAAAGAAAATTATTTGTAAAGGAGACTTATTATGAAACAGTTTAAAAAAATCCTGATGGGCTGTCTGCTTGTCCTGGTATTAAGCAGTGTAACCGCTTGCGGTAATGATGACAACAACAATAACAATGATACCAACGACACCACCAACGACGCCACCAACGATACCAATGATACAAATGGTACAAACAATGGCGGAACAAATGGAACAAATGATACGAATACCAATGGAGTTGAGAAAGATAAGACAAATGTCAATGACGATATTGATAATAACAACGATGGAGAAGGTGTGGTAGAAGATATCGGAGATGATATTGTGGACGGTGTGGAAGACATCGGAGATGATGTGGAAAATGGTGTGGATGATATGACAGATACAGATAATGCAGATAATAATAATGCAAATGATAACAATGCAGAAACCAATAATAACAATACCGACAAGGAAAATGGAAATGGTGCTGGAAACACCAAAGAAAATAAAGCTGTAAAATAACCAATGAAATAAAAGAAACGAACAAAGGCTTTCCACAGTAAAAAATATGGCATATTTTACATGCAAAAAATTTATGATAAAGTCTGTAAGATGATTTAGCAGCAGCCATGGCGGAGCATTGCCCGTCATGGCTGCCGCTAATTAATGGTTACACGGCAGTTTATTCATCAATGCTGTAGTTAGGAGCTTCCTTCGTGATATGGATATCGTGAGGATGGCTTTCCTTTAAGGATGCAGCGGAAATTTTAATAAATCTGCCAGTTTCTTTCAAGGTCTCGATATCGGCGGCGCCACAGTAGCCCATACCAGAACGGAGTCCGCCGATTAATTGGAAGACAGTGTCTTCCACAGAACCTTTGTAGGCAACCCGGCCTTCTACGCCTTCTGGCACCAATTTCTTGGCATTCTGCTGGAAGTAACGGTCTTTTGAACCATTCTCCATGGCAGCGAGAGATCCCATGCCGCGGTATACTTTGTATTTTCTGCCTTGATATAATTCAAAGGTTCCTGGACTTTCGTCGCAGCCGGCAAAAATACTTCCCATCATACATATATTGGCGCCTGCTGCGATTGCTTTCGTCATATCGCCAGAATATTTGATACCGCCGTCTGCGATGATGGGGATGCCATATTCTTTTGCAACTTCATAGCAGTCCATAATGGCAGTTACCTGCGGAACCCCGATACCAGCTACTACACGTGTAGTACAGATGGAGCCGGGTCCGATACCAACCTTGACAGCGTCTGTGCCGGCTTCAATCAATGATTTTGTGGCGGCGCCAGTTGCAATATTACCTGCAATGATCTGCAGACTTGGAAATGCAGCCTTGATTTTCTTAACAGCTTCAATAATGTTTTTAGAATGGCCGTGTGCAGAGTCAACGACAACAACGTCTACTTTTGCTTTTACCAGTGCGTCTACACGTTCCATCATATTTGCGGTAATGCCTACGCCAGCGCCGCAGAGCAGCCGTCCCTGTGCATCTTTTGCGGACAGTGGATATTTAATCTGTTTTTCAATATCCTTGATGGTTATTAATCCTTTCAGATTAAAATTGGCGTCTACGATGGGAAGTTTTTCTTTTCTTGCCTTTGCCAGAATTTTTTTTGCCTCATCCAGAGTAATGCCTTCCCTTGCAGTTACAAGTTCTTTGGAAGTCATGGAATCTTTGATTTTTTTGGAAAAATCTTCTTCGAATTTCAGATCACGGTTGGTGATAATGCCTACCAGTCTGCCGTTTTCTGTAATAGGAACGCCGGAAATGCGGAACTTTGCCATCAAGTTGTCAGCATCTTCTAATGTATTTTCCGGGGAAAGAGAAAATGGATCGGTGATAACACCATTTTCGGAACGTTTTACTTTATCAACCTCTTCAGCTTGTGCCTCGATTGACATATTTTTATGAATGATTCCAATACCGCCCTGACGAGCCATGGCGATTGCCATGCGGTGTTCAGTAACGGTATCCATACTGGCACTCATCATAGGAATGTTCAACTTCACTGTTTTTGTCAAATTGGTTGAAAGATCTACCATATTCGGTGTAACTTCTGAGTATGCAGGAACTAATAATACGTCGTCAAATGTAATTCCATCGCCAATAATTGTACCCATTTTTTTTCCTCGCTTTCTTGATTGTATTTTTTTATTATTCCCACGATTCTAACAAAAAAGCAAGAGACTGTCAACGACTGGCGGACACTTTTTTGAAAAAATATTCATCAATTTTACTACTAAGTATGTTTAGCATTTCTAATAATAAAAGAGAAGGAAACAACAGGAAATTTCCAGTTGAGTAAATACGGTTTTTGCAGTAATTGCTGGATAATGGAAGGTGTGCTATAATCATGCCTGTGGAGCATATAAGCTGCAAGGCGCGCAAACCGTTTGGACTGACTGCAAAAATGAGATGAGACAGACGCACAGCTTGGAGATAAACCATCATTGCAGGCAGCTCCTTTTTTTGTAAGACATCATTTCTTTATCTGAAACATAGGCAGCGTTTTTTGAATCCAGTGAAAATAATACAGAAAATATCTGGCATACATTTCCCAGACAGACACCATTTTTAATATCGTTTTTGGAATTTTAGAGTTTTTAGTGATTGAGAGAGGAGACAGAATATGGAATTTCGTCCATGTATAGATATCCATAATGGAAAAGTAAAACAAATTGTAGGAGGAAGCCTGAAAGATACAGGCAATCAGGCACAGGAGAATTTTGTCGCCGCCCAGGATGCGGCTTTTTTTGCAAAACTGTATCAGAAACACCATCTAAAAGGCGGGCACATTATCCTCCTGAATCCGGCAGGAAGTGAATATTATGAAGATACAAAAGCACAGGCAGTAGAAGCGCTTCGTGCATATCCTGGAGGAATGCAGGCAGGAGGTGGAATTAATCTGGAAAATGCCAGAGAATTCCTTGAAGCAGGGGCAAGTCATGTAATTGTGACTTCTTATGTATTTCAAAAGGGAATCATCCATTATGACCGGCTGGATAAACTATTAAAAGTTACTGGAAAAGAACATTTGGTTCTGGATTTAAGCTGCCGCAGAAAAGGCGGTGAATATTATGTCGTCACTGACCGCTGGCAGAAATTTACAGAGGAGAAAATAGATGAATCCTTACTGCAGAAACTGGCGTCATATGCGGATGAATTTCTGGTTCATGCAGTAGATGTTGAGGGGAAGGCACAGGGGATTGAGCAGGAACTTGTAAGCCTGCTGGGGGATTGGGCGGATATTCCTATTACTTATGCAGGAGGGATTGGAAGTTATGAAGATCTGGAACTGCTGCGCAGATTGGGGAAAGGCAGGCTGAATTTTACAGTGGGCAGCGCCCTGGATCTCTTTGGAGGAAAGCTGGAATTTGAGAAGGTCTGCAGCTGTTAAATTTGTCTATTGACTTTCAAAGGAAAAGACTTATAATGTGATTAGTTTTACATAAAACATATTTAATGGAAAGCAGAGACAAAAGTCATAGACAGGGTGAAGATAAGTGTCAATAAATCTCTGGATAAATGGAAAATTAATTGAAATTTGCTGCAAGTCTTATGGTAAAGGAGTATTGGCATTATGAGCAAGTATACGAAACAGGATATTATCCGCACGGTGGAGGAAGAAGACGTAGAATTCATCCGTCTGCAGTTTACGGATATGTTTGGAACTCTGAAAAATATGGCGGTCACTAAGAGCCAGCTTGAAAAGGCTCTGAATAATCAATGTATGTTTGACGCCTCATCAATTGAAGGGTTTGTGCGTATTGAAGAACCAGATATGTATTTGTATCCAGATTTGGATACGTTTGTGATTTTTCCCTGGCGCCCCCAGCAGGGAAAAGTGGCAAGAATTATCTGTGATGTTTACCGCCCTGGACGGACACCCTTTGAGGGGGATCCCAGGTATATTTTAAAGAAAACGACTGCAGAGGCAGCGAAGATGGGATTTCAGTTTCATGTAGGACCAGAGTGTGAATTTTTCTTGTTTCATACAGATGAGAACGGCGGGCCGACTACTGTTTCCCATGAGCGGGCTGGCTTTTTTGATTTAGGGCCGGTAGATTTGGGAGAAAATGCAAGGCGTGATATGGTGCTGACACTGGAAGATATGGGATTTGAGATTGAATCCTCCCACCATGAAGCAGCTCCGGCGCAGCACAGAATAGATTTTCGCTATGACGAGGCTCTGGCGACGGCAGATAATATTATGACCTTTAAACTGGCAGTAAAAACCATTGCCAAGAGGTTCGGGCTGTTTGCAAGTTTTATGCCGAAACCAAAATACGGCGTCAATGGTTCAGGAATGCATTTGAATATTTCTATGGCGAAGGATGGCAGAAATATTTTTGAAGATGAGAAAGACAAGCTGGGTTTAAGCCAGGAAGCATACTATTTTATAGGAGGCTTGATGAGACATATGCGCGGCATGACCGCTGTGACGAATCCGCTGGTAAATTCCTATAAGCGTCTGGTGCCAGGGTTTGAGGCGCCTCTTGATATTACCTGGTCCGCCAGCCACAGGCGTCCTCTGATTCGAATTCCCCAGTCCAGAGGAGAAGATACCAGAATTGAACTGCGCAGTCCAGATCCAGCGGCAAATCCTTATCTTGCTCTTGCAGTCTGCCTGTCAGCAGGATTGGACGGAATTCGAAATAAGATACTTCCACCAGAACCTGTGGGCGCCAGCGTGATGGATATGCAAAGAGCAGAGAGGAATATGCAGATGATTGAGCAGCTGCCAGCTACTTTGGGAGAAGCAGTGGAGTCCTTAAAACAGGATGAGTTTTTGTGCCAGGTGCTGGGCAGTCATATTTTTGAAAAATATGCAGAGGCAAAACATGCAGAGTGGAGGAATTACTGCCAGCAGGTGACAGACTGGGAAATAGACAATTATCTTTATAAAATATAATTCCATGGAGGGAGTGTTTTGAATAATATCATTGTCACATTTCCCAAGATGGAAAATGGAAAAAGCATCAAAAGCATATTAGTGAAAAAAGGATTTCAGGTGTGCGCAGTATGTACTACAGGAGCCCAGACACTGCAGTATGCAGATATGCTCGAGCAGGGAATTGTGGTCTGTGCAGGACGGATGCAGGATATGATGTATACTCAGCTTCGGGAATATCTTCCACAGCATTTTCAGATGCTCGTACTGGCTGCCCCTGCTTTGTGGGAGCAGGGGATGGCAGAAAATGTGGTGGCCTTGTCCATGCCTTTGAAAGTGCATGAGCTTGCGGGCACGCTGGAAATGATGTCGCATGCGACAGTCC
Organism: uncultured Lachnospiraceae bacterium; assembly: GCA_910585395.1. Classification (GTDB taxonomy): domain Bacteria; phylum Bacillota; class Clostridia; order Lachnospirales; family Lachnospiraceae; genus Petralouisia. Next base: position 43,658 of record CAJUCK010000010.1, on the reverse strand, counting down.
AGAGACGGAAGAAAAGAAAGGCACATCCGGCAGAACGCAGCAGGGAAGAGAAACAGATGATAAGACAGGCAAAGGAGATTCTGATGGCGAGAAATAATATGACAGAACAGGAAGCCCATCGTTATATGCAAAAAAGTAGTATGGACAGTGGCATCACGCTCTCAGAAGCAGCCCAGATGATCCTTTGCATGATGCAGTGAATAGACATGGTTTAAATAATGATACGGTGCCAGCAGCGCTTATAGGGAAAGGAGCAGAAAATGATTATGTCTATGTAAATTGTTTTGAAGAAGAAGTTATAAACCCAGAAGAAACAGCAAAATTTGTCAGTGACCGTCATTTCGGAGTCGGGTCTGACGGGCTTATATTGATTAAGCCGTCCCAATGTGCTGATTTTGAGATGGCAATGTACAATGCAGATGGTTCGCGGGGAGAAATGTGCGGAAATGGCATTCGCTGTGTGGCAAAATATGTCTACGATTATGGCTTGACGGATCAGACAGAGATCACAGTGGAAACTCTTGCAGGAATCAAATATTTGAAACTGTCGCTGAAAAATGGAAAGGTGTCCCAGGTACAGGTAGATATGGGAGCGCCATGTCTGGTTCCGGCAGAGATCCCAGCAGCTGTTGGTACAGACCAGGCGGTTGATGTACCTCTTGAAGTGGAGGGAAAAGTCTATCATATAACAGCAGTGTCTATGGGGAATCCACATTGCGTTCTGTTTTTACAGGAAGATGTAAGGGACTTGGATCTGGAAGCGATAGGTCCGGCATTTGAAAATCATCCCTGCTTTCCCAGACGGATAAACACCGAGTTTGTAAATGTGATAGATGACCATACTCTGCGTATGCGTGTATGGGAGAGGGGAAGCGGTGAGACTCTTGCCTGTGGAACAGGGGCATGTGCAGCGGCTGTTGCCGCTGTACTGAATGGAAAGACCTTAAATGAGACAAATGTCCTGCTGACCGGCGGACAGCTTAAGATTGCCTGGGAGGGCAAGGATGCCCCAGTATATATGACAGGACCAGCAGTGACTGTCTTTGAGGGGGAAATAGAGCTGCCAGAATACATCCAGAAAAAATAGAATGCATGGTTGAAAAAGAGGAGGAACTTATGTTTAAGATTAATGAAAACTATCAAAAATTACCAGGAAGTTATCTGTTCAGTACCATTGCCAAAAAAGTATCTGCTTTTACAATGGCAAATCCAGAAAAAGACATTATTCGTCTTGGAATCGGTGATGTGACTCAGCCGTTGGCTCCAGCAGTCATTGAAGCGATGCATAAGGCAGTGGATGAGATGGGAAAAGCTGAGACATTTCATGGGTATGCGCCAGATCTGGGATATGAATTTCTGCGGAATGCCATTGCTGAGAATGATTATAAATCCAGAGGATGCGATATTTCTCCAGATGAAATCTTTGTTTCTGATGGGGCCAAGAGTGATTCTGCAAATATTCAGGAGATATTTGGACCAGACAACCGGATTGCTGTGTGCGACCCAGTCTATCCAGTTTATGTGGATTCTAATGTGATGTCTGGCAGGACAGGGGTCTATGACGCCGGGACAGAGACATGGAGTGATGTGATTTATATGCCGTGTACTATGGAAAATGGATTTGTGCCAGAGTTTCCGAAAGAGACGCCAGATATGATCTATCTGTGTCTGCCCAACAATCCCACAGGTACCACCATTACCAAAGCGCAGCTGCAGGAATGGGTAGATTATGCCAATCGGTCAGGGGCCGTGATTATTTATGATGGCGCCTATGAGGCATATATCTCTGAGACAGACGTAGCTCATTGAATTAAAGAGCTTTTCCAAAAATGCAGGTTTTACTGGCGTGCGCCTGGGTTATACGGTTGTGCCGAAGGAACTTAAGTGCGGGAATGTCGCTCTTCATGGTATGTGGGCGCGCCGCCACGGAACCAAGTTCAACGGGGCTCCTTACATTGTTCAGCGCGCCGGAGAAGCAACCTACAGCCCTGAGGGAAAAGCGCAGCTTAAGGAACAGGTGGCATATTATATGAAGAACGCGTCAGTGATTAAGGCTGGGCTTAAAAATGCTGGCTATACAGTATTTGGAGGTGTGAATGCCCCCTATATCTGGCTGAAAACCCCGGATAAAATGACTTCCTGGGAGTTTTTTGATTATCTGCTGGAAAAAGCAAATGTGGTCGGAACCCCAGGTTCTGGTTTTGGTCCCAGCGGAGAAGGATATTTCAGACTGACTGCTTTTGGAAGTTATGAGAATACTCTGGCAGCCATTGAGCGGGTGAAAAATTTGTAAAAATTTGTTTTACTAAAATTTTCCTCTTTTATATTTGTCCTGCTGAGAGAGCACTTTTAATTTTCCTGTGAGATAAGTTCTTTTCAAAGAGCGTGCAATACATTTTCAAGAGAGAAGAAGGTCGAAGAAACTGCGTTTTAGCGCGGAAGATCCAGCTTTGCAGGATTCTTTCTTTAAGGAAAGCATAATATAGTTTTAACGCTTTCTTTTTGGAGAAAAGTATTTGCTGGACAACGAGAAATTTTCGTCAAAATAAATAAAGAATATCCAGAAAGCAGGGGAAAACCATACGGTTTTTCACCTGCTTTCTGTCTGTTTTTACCAAAATTTCCATTTTTGAATAAAACTTTACTAAAAAGGTTGAGAAAGTTACTAAAACAATCTAAAATAGAGGTATGAGATGGAGGAACGGTTAGAGGAATGCCATGCTCAAAAAATGAAAAGGAGAGAGGAACATGAGAGGATTGAAAAAAGGAATCAGCGCGGTAGTTGCGGCGGCTCTTTTTTTGACAGCACTGCCTGTAAATGGGATCAGCCAGGCGCATGCTGCAGGAGAGCAGACGGAAAATCAGGCCGCGGATGTAAATGTCTCCATACAACCTGATACTGCGTCAAGATTCAATGACACAAATCAGGACGGCTGGGGAGAGTTTGAGGGCTGGGGGACCTCCCTCTGCTGGTGGGCGAACCGATTGGGGTACAGCACAGAATTGACCCAGCAGGCCGCAGATGTGTTCTTCAGTGAAAATGGGCTGAACATGAATATCGGACGTTATAATATCGGCGGTGGTGATTATGTAAGTGAGCCGCTTAAGATAGAGCCCAATCCTAAAGCGGCTGTATATGGGGTGGAGGGAGAGAAAAAGCCTCAGTATGGCGGCACAGAAATGGAAGTTGCTGCCAATGATAAATTGATAAACGCTACTTACACAGTTTCTGACGCAGATTTCGGGTTTGCCGAGGGAGAGTCAGTAGGAGCGCTGAAAGAAATCACCTGGGTAAATGAGATTGGCGAGGCAAAAGACAAAGGTGATAACCTGCGTTACACAGTGAATGTAGAGACCGCAGGCAAGTATACAGTTAAGATGCTCTGCACGTTATCCGGATCTAATAAGAGAGCCATGGCGATCCGCCTCAATGGCGCTGTGAGCGCAGGCGACGGTGCCAGCGACTATGTGGTAAGCGCAGCAGATATCAATAAAAATGAGATTGCAAAAGCAGATGATATGCACCTGTTTCTGGTGAAATTCACAGACGTAGAATTGGAAGCCGGAAATAACCTGATAGCTGTAGGAGGTAAGAGATCGGCAAGTATAGACAATTCAGATGGATTTGCCCTGAATTTTGTGAAAATGCTGATAGTAAAATCCGGTGAAGAAGGCATACTGCCGGAGGAACCGCAAGATGAATTTCTGCATCCATCGCATATCAAACGTTCCGATTCAGTAGTTCCAGGTTACTGTACAGACGTGACCAGAATTACAGAGGACATAGATAAAACCAAGTTCGACAGGGTGGATGAAGAATGTGGATTTGCATGGAATTATGACTGGGAAGCAGATAAAAACCAGGTCAATATATTGAAGGCGGCCATCAAGGCAGGCGATGGATTTCTGGCAGAAGCATTTTCTAATTCTCCGCCTTATTTTATGACCAACAGCGGCTGCAGTTCGGGAGCCGTGGATTCTGGCAAGGATAACCTGAGAGCAGATTCCTACCATGCATTTGCAAAGTACATGGCAGATGTGATTACACATTGGGCAGAGAATGGGATTTACTTCCAGAGTACGACAGCGATGAATGAGCCAGATACAAGCTACTGGGGAGCCAACAGCAATAAGCAGGAGGGATGCCATTTTGATCCTGGACAGTCCCAGTCTAAAATTATTGTGGCTTTGAATGAAGAGCTAAAGGCAAAAGCGGCAGCAGCCACAGATGCAAAAGTTAAGAGTGCGCTTGAGAAAATTATTATTTCCGGTACAGATGAGACAGATATTGATAAGGCGATTACTTCTTATAATAAACTCACCGATGAGGCAAAAGAGATTGTCACTAGAATTGATACACATACATACAGTGGCTCCAAACGCAGCCAGCTTTGTGAACTTGCAGAAAAAGAGGGTAAGAATCTGTGGATGTCTGAAGTAGACGGCGCCTATTCGGCAGGAGCAAACGCGGGTGAGATGTCCGCGGCATTGGGTCTGGCAGAGCGTATCATGACAGATTTGAATGGTTTGAAATCAACCACATGGATTCTCTGGAATGCAGTGGATATGCATGTGGATGCAGATGCATCCAGAGACGGCGGATTTGACGCTGATTCACTGGAAGAACTGTATAAGAGCACATCCGAAGGCGGAAAAGGCGTAAATTTAAACAAAGGATACTGGGGTATCGCCATCGGCGACCACAATAATCAGGAAATTGTCCTGACCAAGAAATATGAAGCGTTCGGACAGTTTTCCAGATACATCCGTCCAGGATATACTATTATTGGTTCTGATAACAGCGATACACTTGCTGCATGGGACAGAGAGGGAAAGAAGCTGGTAATTGTAGCAATGAACAGGCTGGGGACAGACAAGAAGTGGAAGTTTGATTT
>CAJUCK010000010.1:33038-38691 GCA_910585395.1 uncultured Lachnospiraceae bacterium | reverse complement strand
ATGGAAAACGGTGAGAAGTGGAAAGATGTTTCCAGCACTGTCAATACAGAGGCAGATGCGGGCAGCAAATCCATAACCGTTGATATGAAAGCAAACTCTATTACCACTTTTATCATTGAAGGTGTGGAGGATTACGACGCTGACCAGGATTATGCGCCTGCAGAGGACAGCATCTGTCAGGAACTTCAGAAACAGAATGATTCATTTATTCAGCAGAACATGGAAGAAATTCCGCTTACAAAAGCTATGGTTACCGGAAGCAAACCATGGAATAATAGTACAGATAATGTGCCGTCAAACGTAGTGGATGGAGATTGCGGTACGTTTTTCGATGGTGTAAATGATGGCTGGGTGAAAATTGACATGGGCAGCCAGGAAAAGATTGTGGCAGTGGCATATGCCCCCAGAGAAAGTTTTGCAGACCGATGTGTCGGCGCCTCTTTCTATGGCTCAAACGACGGGGAAAGCTGGACGCTGCTGTATACCATTTCAGACATGCCTGAAGCCGGCAGATGCACCAACGCTTACGCGACTGCTTTCAAATCTGAAAATACGACATACCGTTATATCAAATACGCAGTGCCAGAAGGAGACCCCAATGCAAACTGTAATATTGCAGAAATTAAACTGTACCGTCTGAAAGCCGGCGCAGAAATTCCTGTAATCGAAGTTCCAGAAAGCCTGGAGCAGTGGGTGGCATTTTATAAAGAAAAGACAGAAGGGCACAAATATTCTGCTTCCAGTACTGCAGCGATGAACGCGGCAATGAAAGCGGCAGAAGAAGCCAAAGATGAAGCGGCCAAAAATAAAGCGCGCAAGAAGCTGGCGGAAGCTTATCTGGGATTGGAGGAAATTATCAATTACAGTTCCTTCTCTGGTGCAGACGGCGCAGTGATCCGTGATACGAATGGCAAAATTATTCAGGCGCACGGCGGACAGATTCAGCAGCTCACAGTAAATGGCAAGACAAAATGGTACTGGATTGGCGAAGATAAGACCAATGATTACCGTCCTTGTCCGGGAATTCATATGTATACCTCAGAAGATTTGTATAACTGGCAGGACGAAGGTGTGGTCTTAAAGACAGCAAAAACTTATGAAGAATTCCAGACAGATGAATATTTTACAGATTTGTACGGCGATTTAAAGACAGAAGCTGAGAAAAAAGCAATCTTTACAGACATCTGGCAGGGGGAGAATTCGGAAGAGGGATGTGTCATCGAGCGTCCCAAGATGCTTTACAATGACAAGACCGGAAAATATGTGATCTGGTTCCATGCAGACGGCCAGGATCCTTTTGCGGAGTCCGCCGGAGGCAATTATGCCAAGGCAAAAGCAGGTGTGGCAGTCGCAGACAGCCCGACAGGACCATATAAACTGCTGGGAAGCTATCTGCTGAATACCAATGAAGACGCAGATCATGGATTCGATTCTGAGGGCGGCCATGTGCGTGATATGAACTTATTTAAGGATGATGACGGATCTGCATATGTAATGTATTCCTCTGACGGTAACCAGACCATGTATATCGCAAGGCTGAATGATGAGTACACCAACGTGGCAAAGAACCAGGAAGAGGCGGAGGAAGGAGTGGACTTTACCAGAAACTTTATCAATTCTTCCAGAGAAGCTCCGGCAATGTTTAAATATAACGGCAAGTATTATATGATGACTTCCGGATGCACCGGCTGGGCGCCCAACCAGGCACAGTATGCAGTGGCAGACCATCCGCTGGGTCCTTGGACAGTTATGGGTGATCCTTGTCCAGATAATGGCTCTGGCACTACTTACGATACTCAGAGTACCTGTATCTTCCCGGTAGACGCTGCAAACGGCAAGTTTATCTATATGGGTGACCGCTGGAGCAATCCAGATAAAGGCAATGCATTGAGAGATTCCAGATATGTATGGCTTCCTGTAGAATTCCAGAATGGAAACAAGATGGCAGTCAGACGTTATTCCAACTGGTCGTTGGAAGATAACGTGTTTAAGAGAAATGCTGACAAGAAAGACCTCTATCAGCTGATTACCCAGGCATCAGAGAGAGAACAGGAAAAGTATACTGCTGCAAGCTGGGATGCTTTTGATAAGATCTATAAAGAAGTAAAGAACGTACAGCAGAATATTTCAGCAAATCAGTCAGCAGTGGATGAAGCAGAGGTAAAACTGAAAAATGCACTGAATCAATTAAAGACGATTCTGGATTATCTGAAAGAAAAAATCGCTGCCAGCAGTGTGGATGAGGCTGACAAGAGCTATTACACAGAGGAAAGCTGGAACATTTATGAAGTCATATTAAAAGAAACAAAAGAGCTTGAAACCATAGAAAATCTGACCGAAGAAGAAGCAGAGGATGGATTAAAAGCATTGAAGGATGCAGTGTCTGTATTGGAACTGAAAGACAAGAGCGGTCCCAAGAGCCAGGTAATCAGCCATACCAGCGCCTATACGAAAATCTATGGGGACAAAGCATTTGACTTAAATGCCAGAATAACTGTCGGCAATGGCAGGCTCAGTTACCAGACCTCTGATCCCAAAGTGGCATCTGTGGACGCAGCAGGCAGAGTAACCATTCAGGGAACGGGTGTCTGTACCATTACCATTACAGCTTCTGCTGCTAAGTGGTATAAAGAAAGTACTGCCACAGTCACAGTCACAGTAAAACCAAAGAAAGCGGTTGTCAGCAGTGCGAAACCTGTTAAGGGAACAAAGCTGACCGTAAAGTGGAAGAAGGACAGTCAGGCATCTGGTTATGAGATACAATGTTCCTTAAAGAAGAACTTTAAGAAAATTGCAGCAAAGAAAACGATAAAGAAGGCAGGAACAACCTCCACAACTTTTAAGAAACTTAAGAAGGGCAAAAAATATTATGTTCGTGTCCGTGCATACAAGACAACGAAGGTAAATGGAAAGACGACAACTATTCGCGGTGATTGGAGCAAGATAAAATTAAGTGGAAAGATTAAGAAATAGGAGTGTGCGTATGAGAAGGAAATGGAAATCGGGATTGTCCCTGTTTCTGGCGGCTGCACTGACCGTGGGAAGTGTTAGTTTTTCTGGAACAGTGGCAGAAAAAGAGACCGGAATGGGAATAGTAAGAGCCGCAAGCGGAGATCCTCAGGCAGCAGTAACTTATTATATTGACGCCGCTGACGGAAATGATGGCAATGGCGGCACATCGGAAAATACAGCGTGGAAAAGTTTTGCAAATCTGAAAGACAGAAAGTTTACAGCTGGAGATAAAATTCTTCTGAAAGCAGGCTGTACCTGGAATGATGAAAAATTGGAAATTACAGGTGCGGAAGGCGCAGAAGGCAACCCAGTAATTCTTGGAAAGTATGGTGACGGGAAAAATCCCGTCATCAATGGAAAAGGCAGCTCCTGGCTGACAGACAGAAGCAAATTGAAGAAAGAAGATGTGGCTGTTGTCCATGTTAAAAATTCCAAATACATTACCATTGAAAATCTGGAAGTTACCAACTGGGAGAATGATGCAGAAGACCTGATGGGTGAAACCAGCGATGAGGTAAAATTTGATCAGAGCAAATATATGCTTACCGGCATTTTGGTAGAGAACTGTGATGCAGGGAATCTTCCCGGTGTTGTGATCCGCAATAATTATGTGCATGATGTCAATGGTTATATGTCCACGAATGGCTCAGAAGGGGACAAAAAAGGTTCCGGAGGCATTATGGCGCTTGTCACAGGAGGCAGCACGGAGTCTTATTACACAGACCTTCAGATTACTGGAAATAAAGTGGAGAAGGTCTGCCATGAGGCAATTTACATGGAGAGCTGCTGGGCGGAAAAGACAGCCAGCAGGCTGGAGATAAGAAATGGGTAGGCTGGCCCAATGTCTCTGTTACACACAATTACGTCAACGACGTGGCAGGCGACGGTATTGTACTGATCAATGCGGACGGCGGCGTGGCAGAGTATAATCTGGTGACAAAATGTGCAAGTGAGGATTGGGATTACAGCCGGAACCCAGCTCACGCAGCAATCTGGATGTGGGACTGCAACAATGTAACAATGCAGCACAATGAGGCAGCCTATACTGCCAGTACCCAGGACGGCATGGCGTTTGACTGTGACTATGGAAATCAGAATGTCATGTATCAGTATAATTACAGCCATGACAATAAGGGAGGCTTTTGGATGGCATGTCCAGGCCCCTACTATACGGTAAATTCTGTTGTCCGCTACAATGTCAGCATCAACGATGGTTTGTTTAACGGTTCCCGTATCATTCGTGTAGGAGAAAAGGGAAGTATCGGGCATCAAGTGTATAACAATACGATTTACTGGGATCATGATTACAAAGTCAATGCAGTAGAACAGGGAAGCTGGGGAACACCCCCCACCAGCGGAACAGATATTTACAATAATATTTTCTATGGTAAAACAAAAACCTTTGTCAACAATGAAGGAATCCACTATGACAGCAACTGTGTATGGGGAGGCGGCGAAAACGCATATCCATTTGACGAAGATTTTCATGTGGTGGCTGCTGATCCAGGATTTGCAGATGTAGAAAACAGGACAGACGGCACGTTTGATGCGGCAAAAGGGAAGGTTATCATTGGTTCTGCGGCAGGGATGGAATTAAAAGAGGATTCTCCTTGTATTGATGCAGGAACGGCATTAAAAGCAGTGCCGGAAGAATCTGTTCCAGCAGTGGAAAGTGAATTGGTGAAGACCCACATTACGCTGGAGAACAAGGATTACAATGGCAGCGCGGTTCCCCATGCGGGCACTGGCAAAGTAGATATCGGAGCCTTTGAATATCAGGGGCAAGGCACTTACAAGCCAGAGCCAGTGGTAACAGATAAAGATTACCTGCAGGCTGTATACAGCCAGGCGAAAGAATACAAAGAACAGGATTTTACCGCCTCCACCTGGAAGCCTATGGCAGAGGTCAGAGACAGCGCGAAAGATGTACTGGATAATTCTGCGGCTCTCCAAAAAACAGTAGATGGCGTAACTGCGAAACTGGAAGAAACTATTCGCAATATGACAAAGACAGATTCCATCCAGATAGGATCAGCAGAGGACAGCGTTTTAAAGGACTTTATAAGTAATCAGGACAATGCAGGTTTTGAATCAGAAGCCTGTAGCTGGGGTAACTGGCCAGAGGACGTTAAAAAAGAGATATCTGCAGAACAGAGCCATACAGGAGAGAAGAGCCTTAAAGTTGTAAAAGGAGGGGATTCTGATTCATTTTCTGAAATAGGAGATATTCCGGTTATTAAGAATACCAAATATGTTCTGGAAGCATGGTTCTATTGTCCAGATGGAAATGATATCACAAAGGTTGGAATGGAGGCAAAGCATCACAAAAAATATGCTGGGGGCAGTGATCTTAAAGTATTAAAGCCCACAACTATCAGCAGTGATGTACAGCCGGATGAGAAGGGGTGGTATAAGTTCACGGCAGCATTTACCACAGACAATTATGATAAGCTGAGCATTGCTTTGTGCAGTCAGGTTAATACAGTCTATATGGATGATGTGGTTCTTTATCCTGAGAGCATTGAGATTGGGGAAAAACTTGACTGGAGCGCACTAGAGAAAGCGTTAGAGCTTGAACCCAAACGAGTGCAGTCTTATTATACACCAGGTTCCTGGCAGGCGTTTCTGGATGCAAAGCTGG
>CAJUCK010000010.1:2441-33028 GCA_910585395.1 uncultured Lachnospiraceae bacterium | reverse complement strand
CAGCAAGATTAAAATATGTGGATGCTCTTGCCGAACAGTCTCAGATTACAGCGGCAGCTTCCAGTCTGCAGGAAGTTTATAAGAACCTGACGAAAAAAGCAGACAAACGTGTACTGCGTCTGACCTATGATTCCTGTAAAGGGAAAGCCAAAGGGAATGCTGCAGACGCAGCATGGAATGCGTTTCAGGAGGCGTTGGTAAGCGCCAAAGCAGCGCTGGACAATGAGAATGCAGCACAGAACGCAGTGGATGCAGAGCTTTTGAAACTGAAAACAGCACGTGACAATTTGTCACCTGTCCCTGTTGAGAAGCAGAATCAGGAAATCATATGCACAAAAACTTTCACGAAAGTATATGGCACAAAAGCTTTTAATCTGAACGCCAAGATAAAAACCGGGGATGGGGCTCTATCTTATCTCAGTTCTGACAGTAAGGTTGCTGTGGTTGACGGGGCTGGAAAAGTAACTATTAAAGGAACTGGAAGCTGTAAGATCACGATTACCGCTGCGGAAACCAGTAAATATAATGGCAGGACAGAAACTGTAGTTTTGACAGTAAAACCGAAGAAAGCAGTTTTAAAAAGTGTGAAGGCAGCAAAGGGCAGTCTTGTTGTCAAATGGAAGAAGGATGCCAAGGCGACAGGATATGAAATACAGTGTTCCTTGAAAAAAGATTTTAAGAAAATTGCAGCCAAAGTGACCGTAAAGAAATCAAAAACAATTTCTGCCTCTCTTAAGAAACTGAAAAAAGGAAAGAAATATTATGTACGTGTCTGCGCGTATAAAACAGCAAAAGTGAATGGAAAGACAACAACTATCCGCGGAGACTGGAGTAAAGCAAAAATAAGCAAAGGGGTAAAATAATCCTCAGTGCCATGAGTTTGTGCAGAGGGCTGGATTATTAGAGAAAGGAATAGAAAAGTCAGTATGCAGAGCAGGAATAAAAGCTTCATCCTGTGCATGATGACAGTTTTTTGTGCCGCAGCAATTACAGGCTGCGGCATAAAAACTGTAAAGGACAATGATATTGTTATGAAAGTGGAAGGTCAGCCTGTTGTAAAAGCAGAATATCAGATGGTTCTCAGCAGTTATGCAGCACAGGTAAAAGGAGAGTATACAACCGAAGAGGCAAATCAGAAAGATTTTTGGATTATGGAGACAGATGAGGGAACACCTCTGAAAAAGATTATGAAACTTGCCCAGGAGGATTTGATTCATAAGAAGACAGTAGCGCTGCTTGCCAGAGATGCTGGTATTGAGTCAGATACAGATTATGTTTCTATGATGAAAGCGATGGAGCAGGAAAACAGTAGGCGTAAAAATGCACAAGACAGGGAAGAAACAGTATATGGAATTACTTCTTTTGCGCCAGAAGATTATTAAACGTATATCAATACGCAGACAGAGATGCAGCTTATAGAAAGCCTGAAGAGAAATTACGATGTGAGTGAAAAAGAGTTAGAGCAGGTATACCAGGAAAATATAGAGAAATATACCAGTGATGTATGGGTTCAGGTTTTGGCTGCTGAAATGCAGGCAGAGATGGGAGTTGATCAGGCTCAGGAGGTGGCAGAAGAGCTGGGGGAAGAGACGGACAGAGCAGATCTTGTCCGTAAATATCCAGATGTTAATTTTTATGAGCTTGAAATGTCGTCTTTAAATACCCAGGAAGGAAAGTCAGGGGTTTATGCCCAGCGCTGGCTCATAGCCTCATCCCTGGAGGAGGGGCAGGTCTGTGAACCGTTTCAGATTGGGGAACGTTTTATGGTGATGCGCTGCCTTGGGCGTGATGAAGATAAATCAGAGCCTTTCGAAACGGTGAAAAATGTGTTGGAAAGTGATGTTTTAACCAGTATGGCAAAGTCAGAGATTGCGCAGGCAGTACAGGCGGCAGAAGTGGAATACCAGGAGAAAATTTTACAGCAGGCTGCGCTGGAGGTTCTGAAATAATCATCCGCTCAACTGGGATAAGAAAGAAACAATCAGCGCTCTGCAGTTGTGTCATCAGCGGTGCTGGTAATAGAATACAGCCAGTTGTGTCCGGTCCCTGAGGGTTAGCTTTTCCAGGATAGAGCTTAAGTAATTGCGGACAGTTCCTTCACTCAGATAGAGCTGTCCGGCGATTTCACGGTTGCTCAAGCCTTCTGCCACCAGTTCAATAATTTCCTGTTCCTTTTCTGTGATACCCTTTGAGGTATAATCAAAGTGACTGGTTGAGTTGAGAAAATCAGGAAGACGTGTGATGATTTCGCTGCCAAACACACTTTGCCCATTTGCCACTGCGTTCAAAGCAGGAACAAGACTTTCAAAGTTTTGCTTTAAGATGTAGCCCTTAGCGCCGAGATGCAGCGCCCGGACAATGTACTCGTCATCCAGGAAAGTGGTGAGAAACAAAATATTGGCATCGGGCTGCTGATGCAGAATTTGTTCAGCAGCTTCCAGTCCAGTCATAGTTTCCATACGGATGTCCATAAGTAGTACATCCGGCTTATATGTATGATAAAGTGTAATGGCTTCTTCTCCATTCTTGCCGATAGCCGATACTTGTATGTCATTATTTGCTTCCAGAATAGTCTTTAGAGACAGAGCAACCAGCCTGTCATCATCTACAATAATAATATTCATTCTAATTCTCCTTCTTTATTGTGAGACTGGAACAGAAATAAAAATTCGGAATCCATGATCTGTAGATACAGAAAAATTTCCCTTCAAATGTTTCACACGTTCTTCCATATTTGTAATTCCCATTCCTGGCTGAAAATCATTGTCTGCTGTTCCGTTATCAGAAATCACAAGCTGATACAGTAATGGATGTTCTCTCAGAGTAATGGAAACAGACGTGGCGCTGCTGTGCCTTGCGATATTAGAAAGGGCTTCTTTGACAATCGAAATAAAACAATATTTTATGGAAGCAGGCACAGTGAATTTCATATCGTAATCAAAAGTTGTCTGATAGCTGGCGAATTCAGACAGAAGTTCCTGAATGCTGCTTTTCAAATCAATCGAATCGTCATGAAGGTCATGAACACTCTCTCGAATAGAATTCATGGCAGAGTTTAAGGTAAGTTTTAGTGCGTCCAGAGGTTCTATCAATGATTTTTGCTGATTAATCGCCGCCAACGCGCCAGCCTGTAAGAGAGACCGGGACAGCAAATGACCTACATTATCATGTATTTCTCTGGCAATCCGATTGCGTTCTTTGAGCGTAGCCATGCGGATTTCATTATCCTGCTGCAGAATCAGATTTTGGTTCTTTTGTCTTAAAAGAATCTGATTTTCTGTGGAGGTATCACGGAGCAGATGGAGAGACTGCTTTGCCTGCATAAGCTGTCTGCTTTTCATAGAGAGGAAATATGCAAGAACACAGAGCAGAAGTAGAAGCCAGTTTTGGGAATTTCTGTAAACCTGTATCAATAGGACTGCGGGCAGGCAGAGAGAAAACAGAATATATTTTTCCCCATGCTGGAGACGCTGCTCTTTGCCCAATGTATCAGCCTCTTTGAAAAGATAAACCTCAAATGGCATTTTCCAGAACAAAACAGAAATTTCGTAAATCAGACAGGGCAGATAATATCCCAGAGGGGGTATCAGCAGAGTGAGCAGGGCAAACAGCGTGCATAAACCACAGCATGTTTTTCTGAAAGCAGCAGAAAGCTGATGGATTGTGCAGTATTCTGTATTACAGCAGCTTAGCAGGCAGGTAAAAATAATGGCTGTCAGAAAACTCAGTATCTGCAGCAGCCCGAAATCTTCTGCAGGATAGAGCAGCAGAAGGCTGCAGCTGGTGAGAAGTGTAATTTTATCGGTCAGAATAATCATGGAATCTTCCTTTCTGTATGCAGAAACACGCTGGGGATGACTTCCCCTGAATTGTTCCTAATTTTATCATTTTTTCTTATGAATGGCAAGGCGGCTTGAAAATATGACATTTGTCATGAGAAGGGATGACAATGAACACTGTTAACTGCCAAATTGTTCTGTTAGAATGTTAATGGAAAAAGTTGTTGTAAGATATAATGAAGTTATATGTTTCATACACCGTTCAAGATATTTCAGCACAACGGCATTATATTTTGACGATTTCATTGTTTCGCCCTGTTTGGGCAGTGTCAAATCAGAAAGGAGCAGATCTTATGGCAGAGCATGTAATTGAGATAGAAAATCTGGTAAAACGATACAAGGAACTGGTGGCGCTGGATCATCTGAATCTTGCAGTAGAAAAAGGAGAAATATTTGGACTGCTGGGCCCCAATGGTTCAGGAAAAACGACAGCAATCAGCTGTATTCTGGCATTGCTGCAGTTTGACAAGGGAAGTGTGAAGGTGTTTGGCAAGGAGATGCAGCCGGACAGTTACAGCAGTAAAAAGCAGATTGGCGTAGTTCTTCAGAATGTAGCAGTGTTTGAGGAATTGACCGTACAGGAAAATATTGATTACTTTTGCGGGCTTTATATAAGAGATAAAGAAGAACGGAGGCAGTGTGTGGAGGAAGCGATTATATTTTCAGGATTGGAAGATTTTCGCCGTTTTTATCCCAAGAAATTGTCAGGAGGACTGCTGCGGAGACTGAATATTGCCTGTGGGATTGCCCATAAGCCCAAACTCATTATTCTGGATGAACCTACGGTAGCGGTGGATCCCCAGAGCAGGAACCGGATTCTGGAAGGGATACAGAAGCTGAACAAGGAAGGGGCAACCATTATTTATACATCTCACTATATGGAAGAGGTAGAGCAGATTTGTACCCGCATTGCCATTCTCGATAAAGGCAGATGTGTGGCAATGGGCACCAAAGAAGAATTGAAGGCAATGATTAAGACTGGCGAGAAAATTCATATAGAAATATGGGACTTGAAGCCAGAACAGTTAGAAGAAATCCGTGGGCTGCATCATGTATACCAGGTAGATTACCGCGAAGGAATGCTGGAAATCCGCTGCAGCGGAGGAAAGCATAATCTGGTACATATTCTGGATTATATGACGCATCAGGAAATCAGTTTCGGCAGGGTGTATGCGGAACTTCCTACTTTAAATGATGTATTCTTGGAAATTACAGGAAAGGAACTGCGTGATTCAGCAGAATAGGAGGGAACAGCATGTTTTTCAGGTTATATTTATACAGTATCAGACAGACCACCCGCCAGAAATTGATCATGTTCTGGAGTTTAATCTTTCCAGTGATTCTGGGCACACTGTTTCGCATTGCATTTGGAGAATTTATAAATGAAGAGGTGGTTTTTCATCAGATTCCCGTGGCATATGTGGCAGAAGAGAGCGCCAGTCAGATATTTGCAGAAATGTTGAAATTTCTGGAAGAAGACAACAAACTAGTGAAAGTCATTGAAACAGATGAAGCCAATGCTCAAAAACTTCTGAAGGAAGAAAAAGTGGAAGGCATTTACTATAATAAAGCTTCAGAAATAGGTGATGGCGGAAATATCTCTCTTACTGTCACCAAAGATGAGATGAGCCAGAGTATTTTAAGCTCTGTGTTAGAGCAGTATCAGAGAGTGTTCCATACGATGCAGAATATCGGCAGGAAAAATCCAGCAGGCATAAAAGAGGCAGTTCAAGTGATGGAGCAGGAGTATCAGTATTTAAAGGAAGGCGCCATCTCGGATACGCCCCAAAATGCTATGACAGATTATTTCTATGCATTGATTGCCATGAATTGTCTGATGGGTGTCTCCATGGGGATGCAGATAGCAGTGGGATTTAAGGCGAATTTGTCAGATCTTGCAGCCAGAAGAGTGGTGTCAGGAACGGGACAGTTCGGTATGATGATGCCTGATTTACTGGCAAAAATTACAATACAGTTTTTGTGCACAGTGTTTGCGGTCTGCTATCTGATGTTTGCGTTAAAAATTCCTCTTGGGGATAAATTTGGTTTTGTGCTTCTTACTACCCTGGTAGGGAGCATAGTGGGAATTTTTATGGGATTTTTTATAGGGGCAGTCGGAACTTATAGAGAGAGCCTTAAAGAGGGTATTTGTATCTGCAGTATGATGCTTTCCAGTTTTCTTGCAGGATTGATGGTAGGGAATATGTATCGTTTCCTTGAAAATCATGTTCCGATTGTCAACCGGATTAATCCAGCGTCGCTGATTGTCAAGGCACTGTACAGTCTGAATATTTATGAAGGATATGAGAGATATACCCAGTGTATGATCAGCTTAATAGTTCTTGCAGCAGTTTTGGGGGCAGGCGCCTTTGCAATGATAAGGAGGGAACGCTATGCAAGTATTTAAAGTATTCTGTAAAGTGATGCTGAAACACAAGACACAGTTTTTAATGTATATTGTAATTTATATGATAATCTCCATCGCAGTGAGCCGCTCTGTACAGGAGAGTAAAGTGATGGAGTTTTCCAAGGTATCTCTGAAAGTTGCAGTCGACAACAGAGACCAGGGTGAACTGGGCGGAGGACTGGTCTCTTATCTGAAAGAGTATAACGAGATTAAAAAGGTTCCAAAGAATCAAGAAGCAGTAAAAGATGCCATGTATTATCAGGAAATTGACTATGTATTATTGATACCAGAGGATTTTACAGAGAAGATTCGAGAAGGAACAGGAGAAGAAATATTGGAAGGCACAGTAGTTCCGGGCAGCAGCACAGCCTATCTGATTGAAAATGAAATAAAACAGTATCTGGACACAGCCAGTATGTACTTAAGGGCAGGAATGGATTCTGTCAGCGCCGTGGAATTGACGAAAGAGGATATGCAGCAGGAAGCAGATGTTAATTATCTTGAAAAAAGTGACGGGGAGTCCCTTCCCGTCGGGTTTCATTTCTTCCGGTATCTGCCGTATGTGTTTATGGTGGTTATGATATTAGGGCTTGGAGCTGTTATGAAAACTTTTCGAGATAAAGATCTGTCTGCGAGAAATAAATGCTCAGCCATGTCATTTTTCAATCAGAATGTTCAGATTATTCTGGGATGCATTTTCTTTACCTTAGTGGTATATACATTGTTTATGGTGATGGCTCTGTGCCTGACAGGAGATTACTTTTTTTCCATTAAGGGGCTGTTAAGTGCTGTAAATGCACTGGTATTCAGTATTTGTGCCGCCAGTCTGGCCTGGTTATGCGTGCAGTTTGTACGCAGTATGGAGGAACTGAATGCCATGAGCAATGTGTTCAGTCTGTCTTTCAGTTTTCTGGGAGGTGTGTTTGTGTCGCTGGATTTGATGAGTGATGGAGTGAGGCAGGCGGCGAAATTCATTCCTTCCTATTGGTATGTGATTGCCAACAATGAGATTCAGAAGGTAGAGAGCTTTGCAGAAGCAGGCAGTGTTTATCAGTCTTATCTTGTAGTCCTGCTTTTTGCACTGGCGTTTTTCGCTGTCGGACTTTTGGCAAACAGGATGAAGCTTCGTACGGCGCAGTAAGACCGTAAATTATCAATGTATTTTTATTCCTGGCAAGTGATATGGCAAGCTATGTGACAGGAGAAATTTTGTCAGTTGATGGTGCGCCAAGAGCCTGGACGATATCTGCTTATTTCAGGCGGTATCTCATAGAGTTAAGATGAGTCTGTTTTTATATCAGAAAACTTGCAGCAAAAAACCGCCGTTTATGGGTCATACCATAACGACGGTTTTCTGTACCTGCAGACTGCAGGGAATTTCAGTCTCTTAAAACACGGATTTACGATAACTAAATGTATCATCTGGTTACTGTATGATATTCGCCTTGGAAAAGTTTCTTAAAATATTCCGCTTCATCTCAAACAGGTGATCAGAGAGATCTACATACACTTTGCTGGGGTTAGCGAAACGTTTTGTTTCGTTCCAGAGAGTGCTTTTTTCCTGCTCACAGTATTTCTGTATTTCCATGACGCTGGGAGAGTGATAGATACATTGTCCTTGAGAGAAGACTTGTACAGGGAGCCGGCGCATGTGATAAGTACTGCCTTTTAACGTGGTAGATTTCCAGGTCTCTAACGGATCGAAGATGCAGAGGTCTTTGCTGCAGTCAAAGGTTTCTCCTTCCAGGCAGATCAGATCCGCTTTGATTTTACCAGAGCTTTTTTCATAAATCCGGTAAATCGTTTTATTCCCAGGATTGGTAATTTTTTCTGTGTTTTCTGAGAGCTTAATCTTAGGTACAAATTCTCCCTGCTGATTTTGGATGGCTGCAAGCTTGTATACGCCGCCAAAGGCAGGGCAGTTTTTGGAGGTAATCAAATTGGTGCCCACCCCCCAGGAAGTGATGGCAGCTCCCTGTGCTTTTAAATTCTCAATGAGGTATTCGTCAAGGTCATTGGAGGCAGAGATCACAGCATCTTCAAAACCTGCTTCATCCAGCATTTTCCGGGCCTTTTTTGAGAGATAGGCAAGGTCTCCGCTGTCCATGCGGATGCCATAGCTGGTGAGTGGAATTCCAGAACTGCGCATTTCCTGAAATACACGGATGGCGTTGGGAATCCCAGATTTTAAGGTATCATAAGTGTCTACCAGCAGAATGCAGGCAGAGGGGTAAGATTCGGCGTAAGTCTTAAATGCTGTGTATTCATCAGGAAAACTCATAATCCAGCTATGTGCATGGGTGCCTTTTACCGGGACATTAAAAAGTTTGCCGCAGAGTACATTGGAGGTTCCGCAGCAGCCGCCGATGACAGCGGCTCTGGCGCCGTATACGCCTGCGTCCGGACCCTGGGCGCGCCGCAGCCCGAATTCCATCACACTATCACCCTGTGCGGCATAACAGACACGGGCAGCCTTGGTGGCAATCAGGCTTTGATGGTTCAGAATATTTAAAATAGCTGTCTCAATAAGCTGAGCTTCCATAATAGGGGCAATTACTTTGACAAGTGGTTCTCTGGGAAAAATTACAGTGCCTTCTGGAATGGCATAAATGTCTCCAGAAAAGCGGAAATTTTCAAGATAGGAAAGAAAATCATCTTTGAAAATACCCAGAGATTTCAGATAAGATATATCAGAACGGTCAAAGTGGAGCTGTTGGATATATTCAATGATCTGGGCCAGTCCGGCGCAGATGGCATAGCCGCCGTTATCCGGGTTTGCACGGTAAAATGCGTCAAATACCACGGTGTCATGGTTTCCAGTTTTAAAATAACCCTGCATCATGGACAGTTCGTAAAGATCTGTCAGCAGAGCAAGATGGTCTGTGTTCATAACGGTGAACTCCTTTCGCAATTGGTGAATCCTTTTCCAGGCTGGATAAACAAAGGACAGGAAATAAGAAGGCTTTAGGAATCATCCCGCTTTATGCTTAAGCAAACGAAAGATAGAACGAAAGAAAGCATCGGGATTTCTGCCACGATATGGGTCCCGCCTCATGGTATATTCTATCATATTTTTTTCAAAAACCACAGAGAGATTGTGATTTATTTGTGATTTGTAACAGGGAAGCCTTTCCATTTCAGAAAAAATGTGCTATCCTTAATTACTGTGAACAAAGGTAATTTCATTTTTGTGAAAGAAAGGTAAATATTTATGAAGAAAAAAATATTAGTATTGCTTTTGGCTGCATGTGTCATGGCGCTGGCCGGCGGCTGCGGGAACAAAAAAGAAGAAAATAACAAACAAGATAATGTTCAGGAAGATACAAAGGATGATTCTGGCGCAGTAAACCAGCCTCAGGCGGTGGCATATGATGTGGAAAAATGTGTGCAGCTAGGCGAGTATATGGGATTAGAGGTTGTACTGGGAAGTTATGAGGTGACGGATGAGGATGTGAAGAGCAATATCGAGAACACGCTGGCGTCCTACCCTGCATATGAAGATACAGATAAGACCACAGTGGAAGAAGGCGATATTGCCAATATTGATTATGAAGGCTTAAAAGACGGTGTGGCGTTTGACGGCGGAACAGCTCAGGGAGCAAATTTAGAAATTGGATCCGGCAGTTTTATTGAAGGATTTGAAGATGGACTTGTGGGTAAAAAGGTAGGTGAAAAAGTTGCTTTAGATCTGACATTTCCAGAGGATTATGGAAATCAGGAGCTGGCAGGCCAGGCAGTGGTATTTAATGTTACCATCAATAAGATTGTCAAAAAAGTAGATATGACATATGATACTCTGACAGATGAGTATGTGGCAAGCAATTTTGTATCCCAGGGATATAATAATGTGGAAGAGATGAAAAAGGGCGTCAGGGAACAGCTTGAGAGCAACAATGAGACCACTAAGAAGACAGATACCCAGAATGCATTGTTCCAGAAGCTGCGGGAGACCTGTAAAGTAGAAGTGCCCCAGGAACTCCTGGATACGAGAATTAAAGAGTACAAAGAACAGTTTAAAGCAAATGTTGAGGGCAGTTATGGAATGACCATGGAAGATTACTATACACAGATGCAGACCACGGAGGATGAGTTTAACGAACAGATGAAGCAGATGATGCAGGAAAGCCTGGAGAATCAGTTGATTCTGGAAGCAATTGCCAAAAAGGAAAATATTGAGGCAGACGAAGAAGGGTATGCAGAATATAAGAAAAGTATCGTGACAGATTTCAACTATGAAAATGAAGAAGCGCTGATTAATCAGTACGGTGAGGAATATGTAAAAAATGCCTATCTCAGCGACAAGACAATGGATCTTCTTATAGATAGTGCAAAAGTTACTTATGACGATAATGCAGCTGCTGATAACGGTGAAAATTCTGCAGAAGGAAAGAAAGAGCCTTCTGAAGGTGATAAGGCTGCAGACGAAGAAGCAGAGTCCACCGAAATACAGGATCTGCAGAAAAATGAATAAGGAGAAGAGTTATGGAATTGATAAACATTAAGGATTTGTATCGCAGAAAGGAAGAGTACCTGGAAAAAGAAGTAAGTATCGGCGGATGGGTCAGAAGCATCCGTAATTCTAAAAATTTTGGGTTTATTGTGGTAAATGACGGCACATTTTTTGAACCTCTTCAGGTGGTATACCATGATGGCCTGTCGAATTTCGCAGAAGTGGAGAAATTAAATGTGGGTGCAGCTATTATAGTCACTGGTAAACTGGTTTCCACTCCAGAAGCGAAGCAGCCTTTTGAGATTCAGGCGCAGGAAGTGGCGATAGAGGGAAAATCTACCCCAGATTATCCATTACAGAAGAAGCGTCACAGCTTTGAATACCTGCGGACAATTTCTCATTTAAGACCGAGAACCAATACTTTTGAGGCAGTATTCCGCGTACGCTCTCTGATTGCTTATGCGATTCATAAATTTTTTCAGGAGAGAGACTTTGTCTACGTACACACGCCCATAATAACTGGAAGTGATTGTGAGGGCGCCGGGGAAATGTTTCAGGTAACTACATTGGATTTGAACCAGGTTCCCAAAAATGAGGATGGAACGGTAGATTTTTCACAGGATTTCTTTACCAAGCCCACCAATCTTACGGTGAGTGGGCAGCTCAACGGTGAGACGTATGCTATGGCTTTTAAAAATATTTATACTTTTGGGCCAACCTTCCGGGCGGAGAATTCCAATACCACCAGGCACGCAGCAGAGTTCTGGATGATTGAGCCGGAAATTGCATTTGCAGATCTGAAAGATGACATGATTCTGGCAGAAAGTATGCTGAAATATATCATCAATTATGTATTGGAACATGCGCCAGAAGAAATGCAGTTTTTCAATAATTTTGTGGACAAGGGACTGTTAGAACGCCTAAAGCATGTGGCAGATTCAGAATTTGCACATGTGACCTATACAGAAGCCATTGAGATTCTGGAGAAGAATAATGACAGCTTTGAGTATAAGGTGTCCTGGGGGGCGGATCTCCAGACAGAGCATGAGCGTTACCTCACAGAGGAAGTGTTCAAACGTCCGGTGTTTGTGACAGATTACCCTAAGGAAATCAAGGCGTTTTATATGAAGCTGAATCCAGATAATAAGACAGTCGCAGCAGTGGACTGCCTGGTACCTGGTATTGGAGAGATTATCGGAGGAAGCCAGAGAGAGGATGATTATGAGAAATTGTGCCAGCGGATGAAGGAGCTGGGACTGAATAAGGACGACTATGATTTCTATCTCGATCTGCGTAAATATGGATCTGCAAGGCATGCAGGTTTCGGATTGGGATTTGAGAGATGCGTCATGTATCTGACGGGTATGACCAATATCAGAGATGTGGTGCCATTCCCGAGAACTGTGAATAATTGTGAATTGTAATTGGGGAGTTAGGCTTTTTCTGCAAGTATGTGGAAACTTAATACCTAATTTTAGCCCCTGATTTCTAAGAAAGAGAGAATCCTATGAAGTTCAGGTTTTTAGCTCCTTGAAACTCCATGAGATTCTCTCTTTCTTAGAAATCAGGGGTTAGAATCGGTATGAACTGACTGCCCCTTTTTTTCCATATGGGAAATGATTTGCATGAATACTTCCTGGATAGAAGCATGAATGTCTTCTCCAAGCAAAGAGAGATTCTCAGAGGGAATCATGCCTCCTGCCATAGAAGGATGTCCTCCACCGCTGCCCCAGGAGTGCAGAGCATGGGCAATGAGATTGCCAGCGTGTATCTGTTCCTGTTCACTGCGGATGGAGAAGCGGATGCCATCCGTCTGTATGCCGTAAATGACAGCGATATCCACTACGTCCAATGATAAAATAAAGTCAGAGATAATAGCAATCAATGCCTGGGCACAATTAAAAGGAATATATGCGAAGCCTGTCCGGTCAAAAATCTGTATATTTTGAATCGCAGCGCCGTAGGCGCGCAGGTCGTCGAATTCCATGGTATTGCTGTACATGTTTACCACCAGTTTCCAGTCTGCATGTTTAAACAAAAAAGCCAGCATTTCCATGTCCAGTGACGTGGCTCCGCGAGTAAAGTCCGCCGTGTCCATTTTAATGCCATAGGCGAGAGCAGCGGCGCATTTTGGGCTGAGAGGGGTGTCAGTGCTCTGGAAATAGGATGCAATCATACAGGAACAAGATCCCACAGGGCGGATATCCTGATATTGATACTGATAAGGGAAAAATATAGGATGATGGTCGATACATGCCACCTCGTCGCCGATTAAGTCCGTTACATTGCTGTTATTTTTCTGAGAGTCCACCAGTACAATGTAATCATCCTCTTTCATATCTGGCAGATTATTTTTGGACAGCATGGTAATCTCAAAAGTTTCCAGCATTTTCTTTGCACTGAGGCGGTCAATTTTCCCATCATAGCAAAGAACAGAGGAAATACCATGATAAGCGAGAAACTGCTGGAGCCCGAAGGCGCTTGCGATCGCGTCCGGGTCTGGAAAATTATGAGTTTGAATATATGTGGTATGATTTTTTAACAGTGCAATTAAATCAAATGGATTCATAGGCTGCTCCCTTTCTGATATAGATATTCAGCGTTCGTTTCCCATCTTATCATATTTTCTTGAAAAAGTCATTATATTTTGCTATGATGCAGGGAGTGAGAAGAAAGACAGAAAGAAAGGGAAGAAATGGCGCAGAAGAATTATAAAATGCTTATAGAATATGATGGTTCTCGATATAAAGGCTGGCAGAGCCAGAAGAGTACGGATGTGACGATTCAGGGAAAATTGAACAGTGTGTTTTCAGCATTGGAAGGCCGTCCAGTGGAAGTGCAGGGTTCAGGCAGGACAGACGCCGGAGTTCATGCGCTGGGGCAGACAGCCAATGTGCATCTTACTGTGGAAATGAAGCCACAGGAGATTAAGGAGTATGCCAACCACTATCTGCCAGAGGATATCGGGATTGTCAAGATAGAGGAAACGGCAGAAAGGTTTCATGCCCGGCTTTCAGCAGTAAAAAAGACGTATTGTTATCGGATTTATAACAGCAGTGATCCCAATGTGTTTGGAAGAAAGTGGATGTACCATATTGAGACTCAGCTGGATATTCCGGCGATGGAGAGGGCGGCCCAATATTTTATAGGGACTCACGACTTTGCGGGGTTTTGTACCAGAGCGTCTAAAAAGAAGTCTACAATACGGACTGTTTACCAGCTTGAAATTAAGAAAAAAGAGAAAACAGTGGATATTGTAATTACTGGTAATGGATTTCTGCACCATATGGTGCGCATTATTACAGGTACTTTGGTAGAAATTGGGCTGGGAAAGCGAAAACCGCAGGAAGTATTAAAAATTTTACAGGAGGGTGTACGGGAACATGCAGGACTGACCATGCCGGCAAAGGGACTGACGCTCTGCAGTGTAGAATATGGAGAAGGAATGTAAAATATGGAACAATGGGTAGTTTCTGCAAAAAAGGCAGATTTCAAAAAGACTGCAGAGCAGTTCGGCATTGATCAGGTGACAGCAAGGATTATCCGCAACAGGGAAGTCGTAGGAGATCAGGCAATAGAAGAATATCTTCATGGCACATTAAAAGAGCTTCACAATCCAGAACAGATGAAGGATATCAATTTGGCAGCCAGACTGCTGCAGGAAAAAGTGAAAGAGAATAAGCGGATTCGCATTCTGGGAGACTATGATATCGACGGGATACAATCTGTTTATATTTTGTATTCTGCTCTTAAACGCTGCAGGGCGCAGGTGGATTATGAGATTCCAGACAGGATTACAGATGGATATGGCGTCAATGAAAGATTGATTCGTCAGGCTGATTCACAGGGAATTGACACAATTCTAACCTGTGATAATGGTATCGCAGCGTATTCAGAGATTAAACTGGCAAAAGAGCTGGGAATGACTGTGATTGTGACAGATCACCATGAAGTACCGTATGAAGAAGAGGAAGATGGAAACCGCATTTACCGAGTTCCTCTGGCAGACGCCGTCGTAAATCCCAAACAGCCAGACTGCCCCTATCCGTATAAGAGCCTTTGCGGCGCGGCAGTGGCTTTTAAACTGATACAGGTTCTCTATCAGAAGATGGGATATGCACAAAAGGAAGCTCTATATTATTTGGAAAATGCAGCCTTTGCCACGGTGGGAGATGTGATGGATCTTCAGGGAGAAAACCGTATTCTGGTGAGAGAAGGACTGAAAGCTCTGAACCATACAGAAAATTATGGAATGCGTGCCCTTGTCCTGCGCAATCAGATTCCCAAAGGAGGCATAAAGGCTTATCATATTGGATTTGTACTCGGCCCCTGCCTGAACGCCAGCGGCCGTCTTGACACAGCAAAACGCGCATTAAAGCTGCTGCTGGCAGAGAATACATATGAGGCAGAAGCGTCTGCCGCAGAGTTATATGATTTGAACGTGAGCCGTAAGGAGATGACAGAACAGGGAGTTTTACAGGCGCAGGAACTTATTGAGCATACGGATCTCAAGGAGGACAAGGTACTGGTTATTTATCTGCCAGACTGCCATGAGAGCCTGGCGGGGATTATTGCTGGACGCATTCGGGAACAATATCACCGTCCCGTTTTTGTTCTCACCAGATCAGAGGACGGGGTCAAGGGCTCCGGGCGTTCCATTGAGCAGTATTCCATGTATGAAGAAATGACGAAATGTAAGGAATTATTTTCAAAATACGGAGGCCATCCTATGGCAGCAGGTTTGTCTCTGCCAGAAGAAAATGTAAAGCCTTTCCGGCAGAAATTAAATGAATTGACAACTCTGACCGATAATGATTTAAGGGGAAAGGTTGTAATTGATGTTCCAATGCCTTTGGATTATATTACCAGGGAACTGATAGAGGAATTGAATATTCTGGAGCCTTTTGGAAAGGCAAATGAAAAACCAGTGTTTGCAGATAAGAATATTCGGATTATGTCTATGCGGATTTTAGGGAAGAACCAGAATGTCTGCAGAATGCAGGTGCAGAGTGCTGGAGGCGGTGAATTTACGGCCGTGTATTTCGGAAAGGTGGAAAATTTCATGTCGTTTTTAAGAGAAAAATACAGCCAGGAGGCGCTGGAAGAGGCGCTCGCAGGACGAGACGGCGGAATGCTGGTTTCTTTCATATATTATCCGCAAATAGATACATATCTTGGTAGAAACAATATCCAGATTGTGGTGAAAAATTATAGATAGACTCAGGCAGGAAAGGATAGAACCTATGAAGAAAAGTGAATTTGAATTTCCATCTGCGGATAAAAGAACAAAGATTCATGCAGTAAAATGGGAGCCAGATCAGGGGAAAATCAAAGGGATTCTGCAGATCAGCCATGGAATGATAGAATATGTGGAACGCTATGAGAGTTTTGCAGAGTATTTGACAGAAAAAGGATTTATGGTTGTTGGAAATGATCATTTGGGGCATGGCAGATCGGTGCTCTCTCCAGAAGACTGGGGATTTTTTGCACCTGAAAAAGGCAGTGACCTGGTGGTTGAGGACTTAAACACATTACGAAGCCAGATTCAGAGAAGTAATTCTAATATTCCTTATTTTATGCTGGGGCACAGTATGGGATCTTTTTTGCTGCGGAAATATTTGTCAAAGTATGGAAAGGGTCTTGCGGGGGCCATTGTTATGGGAACGGGCACGCAGAAAAATGTCACTGTCGCAGCCGGCAAGGCATTGTGCAGGGCGCTGGCGCTGTTTAAAGGCTGGCATTACCGCAGTCCGCTGGTGGATCAGCAGGTGTTTTCAGGAAATAATAAGAGATTCCAAGGCAAAAGCACAGATTCCTGGCTTACGAAGGATGCGGAAATTGTAAAAGCGTATAACAGTAATCCCTGCTGCACCTTTAAATTTACATTAAATGGATTCTATAATTTATTTGATACGATTCATTTTATAAATAAAAAGAGAAATATACAGGCAGTACCCAAAGATCTTCCTATATTTTTCGTTTCTGGTGAAGATGACCCAGTGGGAAACTATGGTACAGGCGTGAAGGCCGCCGTGGAGACTTACCAGAAAGCCGGAATAAAGGATATTACCTGGAAACTGTATTTAGGCGACCGCCATGAGATTTTAAACGAGACAGATAGAGAAGTTGTTTATGAGGATATTTACAGGTGGCTTCAAAAGCATTTGTGAAAATAAATTGTGCGATATTGTGCAGAATGGAGGAGACTATGAAGAAGAATATCAGACAATGGACCGTAGTGCTGCTGGTATGTGTCATCACTGCTTTACAGCCGGCCGGCGTTTATGCAGAAGAGAACAGCCAGACAGAAGGAGTTCTGATGGAAAGCACCAGCGATAATCCAGAAAAGAACAGTGACGCCTCTCAGAATGAAGGACAAGAAGATGACGACAATTCCCAGTTGGAAGGAGATGCAGGTGAACCAGAGGCAGAGAATGAAAGTACGCCCAAAGAAATCGGCAGCCAAGAGAAAGAAGAAGACAGCAGTTCTTTCAAGGGTAGCGAGGCAGAGAATGATACAGCGGAGAGCGGGGAAGCACAGGATGCAGTGGATGCCTCTGGACAGAAAGGCGAGGTGACAGAACCGATTACCAAAGAAGATAAGCCATATCTTGCCCTTGGCGCTAATTTGACGCCAGAACAGAAGAATACGGTACTGAGCCTTTTGGGAATCAATGCAGCAGAACTTGAAGAGTACGATGTTATTTATATTACCAATGATGAGGAACACCAGTATCTGGGAGAATATGTGGCGGCAGATAAGATCGGCACGCGTTCCCTCTCATCTGTTCTGGTGGTGAAGCGTGAAAAAGGAAACGGAATTAATATCACGACAAAGAATATTTCCTACTGTACGATTGGAATGTATAAAAATGCACTGATAACGGCAGGGATAACGGATGCAGATATCATTGTGGCTGGTCCGGCGCCAATCTCAGGGACAGCAGCTCTGGTAGGGGTTATGAAAGCATATTCTGATATGACTGGAGAAAAAGTGACAGAGCAGAGTATGGATACAGCATTGAACGAGCTGGTTTTAACAGGAGATTTGGCAGATACTGTGGGAGATTCTGAGAAAGCAGAAGAATTGATTGCTTATCTGAAACAGGAAGTAATTGAGAAAAATTTAAGTTCTGAGAGTGAGATCCGAGAGGTAATTGGCAAAGCGTGTGATGAATTTAGTATTCAGCTTTCAGAAAATGAGATTGCACAGCTTGTAGAACTGCTGCAGAAAATTGAAAGTCTGGATCTTGATTTAGATTCTATCAAAGATCAGGCGCAAGAACTGTATGACAAACTGTCTCAGATTGATACCGGAGGATTTTTTGACCGGGTGGCAGGATTTTTCCGCTCAATCATAGACTTTTTTAAGGGGCTGTTTTCCTGATAAACTTGAGGATTATGTTAAGAACCGGAAATCATCAGAAAAGATGATTTCCGGTATTTTTGTCTTTCTTACGCAGAAATGCGGCCAATTTTTCAATGCGCAGATGGTAATGCTGCATACTGCGCACTTTTATCCGGTTTTCTTCACTGAATCCCACAAGAATATCATGATTTGCTTCTGACAGATAATCTATAATGCCGTCTATGTCAGATTTCATATTTTTGGGACATTGTATATACAGATGCTTGTTTGCAGTTATATGCAGCGTATAGGAAATGCTGAAATGGTACCACAGAATTTTATGGAGTGTGGAATACTTGTAGATCCAGAGCATTTCCGCAATGGGAATAATGGCGGCGCCATAGTTGGCGAGGACAATAAAGTAATGTTCTGTGATAAACATATCCTCAGTGGCAAGCTGAGGCAGTGTGGCAAGTTCCGTTTCTGCCTGTGCAAGGAGTACAGAAGGTTTGCCGAAAAGACGGAGCTGGCGGCAGGCGGGGCAGAGAACAGGAACACAGATGTAGAGAACATGAAGCAGCAGCCGAATCAGTGCGTAGGCGCCTGTCAGAACATAAACCACAATCAGAAATGTAGTCAGAGATAATTGAAAGGCGGGTTCGCTGATATAACAGGCGCTGACTTTTTGGGAAATCCCGTCTTTGGTCCAGTTCAGGTCGCCGGCAAGGTTATCCAGCAAGGTATGATAGGCTCCGTTGCCTTCCAGCACACGTCCCCGTATTCTGACAGATTCTACATAAGGAAGCCCTTCTTCACAGGTGCCAGGGGACAGCAGTACCATGACACATTCTTTTTCCCACAGGGTATAGTAGTAATAACCATTGCATCTTCCCCAGAGTGTATTGGTATACCCAGTAAAATACAGGTCTTTCAGCTCTGTCTCGATATAGGAAGAGCGGGAACTGCTGTAAGTGTCCAGGGAACTGGGAGAGTCCAGATGCTGGGGAAAAACAATATCGGACAGGGGCAGAAGCAGCCACAGTGATACCAAAATGATTAAGTAGATGATCGGGGAGAAAAGTCTTCGAACGTAAACGCGCTGAATGTGTCTGGATATATAATGGTCTTGATGTTCAGTCATAAAAGCTCCTTACAATACAGCATTCCATGATGGAAGAACTGTATTTTTCCAATGATAAAAACAGTATACGTTTTTTTGCCACAATAGTCAATCATCCTATGGCAGACCGATGCTTTAGATTTTAGAACAATCTTGATTTTTCCAAATAAAGTTGATAGTATTAATAAAATATGGAGGATGAGAGCCCTATGGAAGCATATACAGGATTTGCACAGGTGTATGATCTGTTTATGGACAACGTACCCTATGAAGAATGGAGCCATTACCTGATTAGCCTGCTGGAGGAATACAGTGGCAGTCAGGGACTGTTACTGGAGCTTGGCTGCGGTACAGGAAGGATGACACGGCTGCTGTCGCAGGCAGGCTATGATATGATTGGAATAGACAATTCTGAGGAAATGCTGCAGATTGCAAAGGAGGCAGAAGGGGAGGCAGAGGATATCCTGTATCTCTTACAGGATATGCGCAGATTCGAGTTGTATGGAACCGTAAAAGCGGTGGTCAGTGTCTGCGATTCCCTGAATTATATATTAGAGGAAGAAGAACTTCTTGCAGTGTTTGAACTGGTAAACAATTATCTGGACCCAGGCGGCGTATTTATTTTTGACATGAATACTCTCTATAAATACAGGGAAATATTAGGAGAGAATACCATCTGTGAGAACCGGGAGGAAGGAAGCTTTATCTGGGAAAATTTTTATGATGAAGAAGAACAGATTAATCAGTATGACCTGACACTTTTTATCAAAGAGCCTGGCAGTTCATCACTGTATCAAAGATATGAAGAAACGCATTTTCAGCGTGGATATGATTTGAGAAAGATAAAGGAGCTTTTGCAGCAGGCAGGAATGGAATTTATAGATGCTTTTGACGCATTTACCAGAGAGCCGGCAAGAGACGACAGTGAGAGAATATATGTAATTGCAGCAGAGAAAGGAAAAAAGATTTATGAGTGATTATAAGGATTACATGGTAAGAGCCACAGCGGCAGACAGCCAGATACGCGCTTTTGCAGTGACTTCCAGAGACCTGGTGGAACAGGCTAGGATTTATCACAATACCAGTCCGGTAATTACGGCGGCATTGGGCAGGCTTTTGACCGGAGGGGTGATGATGGGAAGCATGATGAAAGCAGAGAAGGACCTTCTGACTCTCCAGATTAAATGCGGCGGCCCCGCCAAAGGAATGACTGTGACAGCAGACAGCCA
This sequence comes from uncultured Lachnospiraceae bacterium, assembly GCA_910585395.1. Lineage (GTDB taxonomy): Bacteria > Bacillota > Clostridia > Lachnospirales > Lachnospiraceae > Petralouisia. Next base: position 12,635 of record CAJUCK010000010.1, on the reverse strand, counting down.
GGGAAATGTCAAGGGATATCCACAGGTAGGTGACGTAATGCTTCCGCCTAACGCCCAGGGAAAACTGGATGTCGGCGGCGCCCTGGGGCTTGGAATTTTAAGTGTGATTAAGGATATGGGACTAAAAGAACCTTATGTAGGGCAAGTGGCTTTGCAGACCTCAGAGATTGCAGAAGATCTGACTTATTATTTTGCCACGTCAGAACAGGTGCCCTCCGCAGTGGGGCTGGGCGTATTGATGAACAGAGACAATACAGTCAAACAGGCTGGAGGATTTATCATTCAGCTTATGCCATATACAGAGGAATCGGTGATCGCATCTCTGGAAAAAAAGGTGGCAGAGGTAACTTCTGTGACAGACCTGCTGGAGCAGGGAGTTACGCCGGAAATCCTTCTTGAGAACATACTGGGAGAGTTCGGCGTTGAGATTACAGACAAAATACCAGTGCAGTATGCCTGCAGCTGCTCTAAGGAGCGTGTGACACGTGCCATTGCAAGTATTGGAAGAATGGATATTCAGGAGATGATTGATGACAATGAGCCAATCGAGGTGAACTGCCAGTTTTGTGATAAGCATTATGTGTTTACGCCACAAGAATTAAAGGAATTGTTAACAGAGAGGTAGGAAAGGAGCCAGACAGTGAAGGATGGATTTATCAAGGTGGCGGCAGTGACACCGAAGATTCATGTTGCCGACCCTGCGTATAACAGGGACAGAATTATGGAGAAAATTGAAGAGGCGGAAGAGCAGCGGGCTGTGGTGGTTGTGTTTCCAGAACTGTGCATAACAGGATATACCTGCGGAGATTTGTTTTTGACGGAGCCCTTACTGGAAGAGGCAAAGAAAGTGTTGATTCAGCTTGCAGAAGATACCGCTGGGAAGAATATGCTGGTGTTTGTGGGAGTTCCTGTAACATATAAAGGAAGGCTCTATAATACAGCGGCTGCCTTGGCAAACGGCAGGGTTCTGGGACTGGTGCCAAAGCACTGTATTCCCAGTTACAATGAATTTTATGAGACCAGACATTTTGCAGAAGGAATGGAAGAACCCGTGGAAATTGCTTTGACAGAAGAAATACGAGTTCCTATGGGGAATCGTCTGATTTTTTCTCCAGACAGCCTGCCGGAATTAAAAATTTGTGCAGAAATATGTGAGGATCTCTGGGCGCCCAATCCCCCCAGCATTTCACATGCTCTTGGGGGAGCAAATTTGATTGTAAATCTCTCAGCCAGCAATGAGATAACTGGAAAAGACTGCTACCGGAAAAGCCTGGTGGAAGGACAGTCGGCGCGCCTTATCTGCGGTTATGTATATGCCAGCGCAGGAGAAGGGGAGTCTACCCAGGATGTAGTGTTTTCCGGGCACAATATGATTGCAGAAAATGGGATTATGCTGGCAGAAGCAGAGCGCTTTCAGAATCAGTCCGTTTATAGTGAGATTGATATTCAAAGAATCAATGGACAGCGCAGGAGAATGACGACGTTTCAGCAAGGGATAGATTGTTATCAGGAGATATCCTTTCATCTGAAAAGGGAAGATACCAGTCTCACCCGTTTTTTAGACCCCATGCCTTTTGTGCCGGAGGAATCGGCAGAACGGCAGAAACGCTGTGAAGAAATTTTGTCTATTCAGTCTATGGGATTGAAAAAACGTCTGGAGCATACACATTGTTGTTGTGCAGTGGTCGGGATTTCTGGAGGACTGGATTCCACCCTGGCGCTTTTGGTGACGGTGCGGGCCTTTGATTTGCTGGGACTGGACCGTAAAGGGATAAAAGCTGTGACAATGCCAGGATTCGGCACGACAGACCGCACATATGACAATGCAGTGCATTTGATTCAGTGCCTTGGAACAGATTTTCTGGAGGTGGACATCAAGGAAGCTGTCCGGGTGCATTTTGCGGATATCGGCCACCAGGAGAATGTTCATGACGTGACTTATGAGAATGGACAGGCAAGGGAGCGGACTCAGATTTTAATGGATATTGCCAACAAAGAAAATGGAATGGTAATCGGCACTGGAGATATGTCAGAACTTGCCTTAGGCTGGGCAACTTATAATGGAGACCATATGTCCATGTACGGGGTTAACGCTTCTGTGCCAAAGACACTGGTCCGTCATCTTGTGGGATATTATGCAGATATCTGCCAGAATGAGGAATTAAAAGGGATACTGCAGGATGTTCTGGCTACACCGGTAAGTCCGGAGCTTCTGCCCCCGGAGGATGGCAGGATTTCTCAGAAAACGGAAGATATTGTGGGACCATATGAGCTCCATGATTTCTTTCTCTATCATATGCTTCGTTCAGGATTTGGGCCAGAGAAAATGTTTCGTCTTGCTTTGCATGCTTTTGGGAAAAGAGAAGGAAGCAAAGAAGAGAAATATACGCCGGAAATTATTTTAAAGTGGCAGAAAACATTTATCCGAAGGTTTTTCAGCCAGCAGTTTAAGCGTTCCTGTCTGCCAGACGGCCCTAAGGTGGGTACGGTTGCAGTATCGCCGAGAGGAGATTTGAGAATGCCAAGTGACGCCAGCGCAGATTTATGGCTGGAGCGGCTTAAGAGAATTACTGTTTGAAACGCAGTGAAAGAGAAAAGTTTATAATTTTTTTATAGAATGTTTTTGGTTTATTTATTGCAATTCTCAGGGGAAGGATTAGAATAAAAATATGTTTGGATATATTATCGTTAATAAACCAGAAATGAAATTTAAAGAATTTGATCTCTATCAGTCTTATTACTGTGGACTGTGCAAGTCGTTAAAGGACGCATACGGCAGGATGGGACAGATGACGCTGAGTTACGATATGACATTTGTGATTCTGCTTCTCACCAGCCTGTATGAGCCAGAGACAGTGATGACCGCCACAAGATGTGCTGCGCATCCCCTTAAGAGACATTGTAGAAGAATAAATCAGTTTTCTGAGTATGGAGCAGATATGAATCTTCTCCTGGCTTATTATAAGTGTCTGGATGACTGGGAGGATGAACGCAAAGCTGACAGGAAGGCAATGGCATTGGCTCTTGGGAGAAAATTTCAAAAGGCAGCACAAAAATATCCCCAAAAGGAACAGATCATTCGAAAGAACATGAATCTGATTCACGAGTGTGAAAAGAGAATGTGCTTGGATTTTGATCTGGCTTCTGGCTGTTTCGGTGAAATTATGGCAGAGATTTTTGCCTGGCGCAGAGATGAATGGGAGAAGGAACTGCGGCATATGGGATTCTTCTTAGGCAAATTTATTTATCTTATGGATGCTTTTGAAGATGTGGAGCAGGATCAGAAGACAGGAAATTACAATGTATTTCTTAAGGAATATGGGCAGGCAGGCTTTTCTCAGAAGGCAGAGAAAATTTTAAGTATGATGATGGCAGAATGCGCCCGTGCTTTTGAGAGGCTTCCCATTGTGGAGAACACAGAAATTCTGCGGAATATATTATATTCCGGTGTCTGGTGCCGGTATGAGCTTGTTAAATGCAGGCGGGAAGGAAAGTAAGCTATGTATGATCCATATGGAGTTCTTGGTATTGGGAGGAACGCCTCAGAGGAAGAAATTAAAAAGGCATATCGCGCCCTGAGCAGGAAATATCATCCAGATGCCAATGTGAATAATCCAAATAAGGAGCAGGCGGAGGAAAAGTTTAAAGAGGTTCAGCAGGCATATCAGCAGATTATGTATGAGAAAGAACGCGGAGGTTCTGGATCTTATGGCCGTGGCCAGCAGCAAGGCAGTTATTGGGATTTTGGAGATTTTTTTGGAAATTATGAACAGCAGCCGCAGCAGGGGCAGGATGCTGAGAGCGCTTACAAGCAGGCTGCGTCAAATTACATACGCAGCGGACATTACCGGGAAGCGTTGAATGTGCTGAACAGTATCAAGAGCCGGGATGCACATTGGTATTATCTAAATGCCATTGCCAATGCAGGAACAGGCAGCAATGTGGCAGCTGTGGAGTCTGCGCAGCGAGCTGCGGCCATGGAGCCGGGAAATCTTGAGTACCAGCAGCTTTATGCCCAGCTGCAGAATGGAGGAAGCTGGTATTATGGCCAGCGGCAGAGCTATGGAAATCCTCTGGAAGGAAGCGGGAACTTCTGTATGAAGCTCTGTATTGCAAATATGATATGCAATCTTTGCTGCGGCGGAGGACTTTGCTGCATTTAGCCTGAAATTTGCCTTTTATCCTGCAGTTATCAGCAGGAGGGTTTTTACGCATAACAAATAGATAGAGTGGGTGGAAAAATGGATTATATGGTGTTGTATTCCAGTAAAACTGGAAATACCAAGAAGGTAGCTACTGAGATTTTCAGCGCGCTGCCAGGAATGTCCAAGGATATGCAGAATATAGAAGAATACAGGGGAAAGGATGCAGAGATATTTTTTATTGGATTCTGGGTGGACCGGGGGACCTGTGAATTGTCGGTGATAGATATTTTATCAGAGCTGCATGGCAAGAAGATTGCGTTGTTTGGCACCTGCGGCATGGGGAGCGGCACGGATTATTACCAGGCCATTGAGAAAAAGGTGACAGTATGGGTTCCAGATGACTGTGAATATTTGGGAATATTTCTCTGCCAGGGAAAAATGCCTATGAAAGTCCGGGAGAAGTATGAGATTTTCCGGGAAGATCCCAGGGAAGAGGCGTTTCGGAAACAAATGCTCAGGAATTTTGACGAGGCATTGTTTCATCCCAATGACAGTGACCTTGCAGAAGCAAGATTATTTGTGGAACAGGTGTGCAGAAAAGGTGAAGTGTATCTAAAATAAAAGGAGCCGAGGAAGGAGAAAGAGATTATGAAATTTGCAATTTTAGCGCCGGGAAATATTGCCCATAGTATGGCAAAGGCAGTATCAGAGCTTGCGGGAATAGAACGTTACGCAGTGGCGTCCAGAGATTATGGGCGGGCGGAGCATTTTGCCAGACAGTGGGGATTTGAGAAAGCCTATGGATCTTATGAAGAGATGGTACAAGACCCGCAGGTGGAGCTGGTGTATGTGGCATCGCCTCATTCTCATCATTATGAACATGCAAAAATGTGTCTGGAACATGGCAGGCATGTGCTGGTGGAAAAAGCCTTTACCGTAAATGCCAGACAGGCGGAGGAACTGGTAGGTCTATCCAGAGAAAAGGGGCTTTTGCTTGCAGAAGCAATCTGGACCCGCTATATGCCAAGCAGGAAAATGATTGATGAGATTATAGAGAGCGGCGTTCTGGGAAATGTCACTTCTCTTACGGCTAATCTGGGTTATGTCCTGTCTCATGTAGACCGCATGCAGAATCCGCAGCTTGCAGGAGGCGCGCTTCTGGATCTGGGAGTTTATCCGGTGAATTTTGCATTGATGTCATTTCATGGAGAAGTCAAAGAAGTAAATGCAGCAGCAGTGATGTCACCAAGAGGAGTGGACTGGATGAACAGTATAACACTGTCTTTTGATGATGGAAAGATGGCGGTTCTTCACAGTGATATGCTGGCGCAGACAGACCGTCAGGGTGTTATCAGTGGAGATAAGGGATATCTGGAGGTTCAGAATATCAATAACTGTGAGGAAATACGGGTGTTTGACCTCGAACGGAAGATGACAGCATGTTATCAGGTTCCAGAGCAGATTAATGGTTATGAGTATCAGGTATTGTCCTGCATGAAGGCAATTAAGGAAGGAAAAGTGGAATGCCCGGAAATGCCTCACAGTGAGACATTGCGGGTGATGAGGCTTTTAGATCATATTCGGAATCAATGGGGGATGGTATTTCCCTGTGAATAAAAACAAAGAATCGGAAACCAGATTTCCTTCATTCAAAAAGTCCTGCTGCGTAAGTGGCAGGACTTTTTGAATGCGGAAATATATGAATGCCGCACCTCTTTGCGTTAACCAATGTCTGAAAGCTGCCGGTTGGCAGATATTGGTTGAATTCATTCTGCAAAAGTATAAATTTATCCGTAGCTTTTTTTCAGCTGTTATAAATTATTTTTAAAAGTTTTGATAATTTCAGGTTCAATTACAGCAGCGTTTAGTAAAAATATATAAAAATCAGGTATGCTATTAGTTAAAATATGCCATTGACTTTAATAAAATAATAATATAATATACATAATATATAGAAATATAAACAAAACGAAATTTAATGTATGCTCATAATAGGTTGAGCGTTTCTACCAACCACCGTAATGGTTGACCATGAATTTCAGAAGTGACGGTTCTGATTTTTATGATCAGTTATTACGGTGTTTTTATATTACCAGTGCGTTACAAAATTAAAGTTTTAAAGTATTAAATTATCGGTGTAAATGGTTTTTACGTGTGTAAAAATATATAAAATCATAAAACTCATTTGAGAAAGCGCTAAGCGTTTTCTGTCTGGCACATTTTGAATAAATCGCCCCAGAATAAATAGTTTTCTTCCACAGCGGGTTAAGAAAATTTTTAGAGAGGGGGTGGTTTATATATTGGAATCCATGGCATGCTTGGGCTGTCAGAAGATTCCATTCACAAAATTTCATATTAAAAGGAGGAGAAGCTATGAGGCAAAAAAGCAAAAAGAGAGCGTATGCATTCTTGATGGCAATGATTCTGGCGATCACTACATTTTTAGGTAATGTGCCGGCGGTTACGCCAGTCTATGCTGCGGGGGAAGATGCCCAGGTTATGGATGACAAATTCATGCCAGATACGCTCAGCAGAGAGGGGGAGTCTGCAGCGCAGGAAATGACGATTGCAGAGTGGAAGAATATTGTAGCTGGAAATACGCTCCCAGCCACGGCAGAGAGGGATGGCGTGCTTGCAGGAACTTTGGACATGACAAGTAATTTGGGGGCTACAGCATCCAGTGCCAGCAATGGTTTTAGTGCGAATACCTGGACCGATCTTATTGCGGGGGCTCAAGGGGTCAATGCTAGAGGCGCCTGGGTATTTACGGTTAATGCGGCAGGCTTTACAGGGATTAAATTTTCTGCAAGCCAGAGATCGTCTAATACAGGGCCAAAGAATTTCAAGCTTCAGTATTCTCTGGAAGGCAGTAATGACATAATAGACATTCCTGGCTCAGAAAAGGCGCTGACATCAACCAGTTCTAAAGTAAGCTATGATGGTTTTCAGCTTCCAGAAGCATTGTATGGCCAGAATTTTACGCTTTACGTCCGTAATTACGATGATAAACCGTTAGGCGCTACTTCATCGTTTGGCTCTGGAGGTGCAAGCAGCATTAAGGACATTTCTTTCACGGGCATCATGTCAGGTTCTCAGATTGTGTCACCGGAAGAAGGAATGGCAGTTCAGACAATTGCGGCAGTAAAGGCCAGTGCAGACTCAACCAAGAAATCTATGGTAAAGGGCAGGCTGATTCTGAAAGATGGCGGTAACTACTATCTGCAGGATAACACAGGCGGGCTCGTTGTTTCTTTCAAAAGCGCATTGGCGAATCCGAATCCGGCAATCGGAGATTTTCTGCAGGTTACCGGTACGTATGGGAAGGAAAACGGACTGCATATGCTCAAAGAAGCAGTGCTGAATGGTCTGGATAAAAGTGAAGAAGCTCTTCCGTCTGCAGTAAAAACGATTGCTGATATCTTAGGGGATAGCAGTGACACACTGCAGTCAACACGGGTGCGCATTGAAAATGTGACGCTGGGGGCAGCGGATGAGGCAGGTTATACGACGCTGACACAGGGAGACACTTCTATTAAAGTATACAGGATGCCGTCTTTGTCTGGCATTGTGGAAAATGATATTGTTACCATGAATGCAGTGGTGTCTAAAAATGAGAGCGAAATTCAGCTTCGTGTGGCAAGCGCTGAGGATGTGACGCTGGTTAGACATGTGGAGAGTTGCGAATCAGTTGCTGCTTCCGTGAAGCCAGGGTTTGTGGACCCTGGAACAGAAGTAGAACTGTCCTGTGCCACAGCGGATGCAGTGATTCATTACAGCACAGATGGTAAGAATTATCAAGTATACGACAAGGCGATTGTGATTACAGAGGATACGACGATTTATGCATATGCTGCAAAAGATGGATTTGCCAACAGCAGTGTGACCACTTTCACTTATGCTGTGGAAGCAGAGTTTATACAGCCTGATTGGGATGAATCCATGAGCGTCAAGATTGCGCAGTGGGCAGGGAATGCCAACTACGAACAGGCACAGATAGGAACGGGCAGCATACAAGGAGATCTGATTGCCACCAACGATATGCTTGACAAGAATGCACTGTATTCTGCAGTCGTAAATGGAAAAGCAATTCAGCCGTATATGAAAGCGACCAGCAGCAATACAGGATCTACCTCTTATTATATGGGTGGAGAGAAGCTTGGCAGCGGCACAGACGATTATATTCAGCTTGCTTTGAGTACAGCAGGCTATACCAATATGAAGCTTTCCTTCCGGATGCGTGCAACCAATGCAGCTCCAGGCTCATTCCAATTGCAGTATTCTTTGGATGGACAGAATTTTAGGGATTTTACCACTGGTACTTATGAGTACAAGTATACATCATATGGCAGCGGCGGCACCAGCTCCGATGTTGAAGGCCATGGAGACTTTAAAGATGGTGTGGCAAGAACAAGTCTTGCGCCGGGAAATTATGTGACATTTGGTTTTGATGTACCAGCACGGGCAACCAATGCAGAGCATTTATATATTCGAATGATACCAGGAGCTGAAAAGGCTAATGGTACAGGAGCAATCACTGGCGGAACCACCCGTGTAGACAGTGTAGTGCTTACAGGTAATCCTATTGTCGGCGATTCCGTCTGCCGGCCTGTAAAGACAGAACCTGCGGAAGGCGAAGTTCAGATGAATACACAGCTGACTCTTACGACAGAAACGGAAGGTGCAGAAATCTATTATTCTCTGAATCAGGGAGAGTTTGTAAAATATGATCCTCAGGACAAACCAGTGCTCGCAGAGTTTCCGGTGATCGTTCAAAGTTATGCCAGAAAAGCAGGTATGGCAGACAGTGTGAAACTGCTTTATCAGTACACACAGGCACAGGTTTCTACCGTCCGCGCAACGCCGAATGGAGGCGCGGTTGCAGCAGGCACGATTGTTAAATTAAAATGTAATACAGAAGGTGCAGTGATCAGCGTTGCAAAACAGAATGCAGATGGAAGCTGGGGAACATGGACAGAAGTTCCTGACAGTCAGCTGACACTTACAGAGCTTCCAGCAGTCTATAAAGTGAAAGCAGCGAAAGAAGGATATCTGGATAGCAGTGAACTGACAATTTCTTATACTTTGCGGGAAAATGAGAAATATAATATTTACTTCGGGCAGATGCATTCTCATACCAGTTACTCTGACGGAGCAGGAACGGCTGCTGAGGCTTATCAGCACGGAAAGACTGTAGAAAATCTGGACTTTCTGTCTGTGACAGACCACTCAAATTCTTTTGACAATGCCGAGCAAGCGTCTATTTTAGACGGTTCTGTCAGTGAAGAGTGGAAAGAAGGACATCAGCTGGAAGAGACGTATACTTCTGATGATTTCGTAGGTCTTTTCGGTTATGAGATGACCTGGTCCAATGGTCTTGGTCATATGAATACCTTTAATTCCAGCGGATTCCAGAGCAGAACCCAGACGGAATTTGCTACTTACAGCACGGCACTGCAGAATTATTATGCAGCCCTTAAATCTCAGCCCGGTTCCATTTCACAGTTTAACCACCCTGGAACTACCTTTGGAGATTTCAGTGACTTTGCACATTATGATGAGACAACTGACAACCTGATTACATTGATTGAAGTTGGAAACGGCGAGGGCGCCATCGGAAGCAGCGGATATTTCCCATCTTACGAATATTATCAGAGAGCTCTGGATAAGGGATGGCATGTAGCACCTACCAACAACCAGGATAACCACAAGGGACGCTGGGGAGACGCTAATACGGCGCGCTCTGTTGTGCTGGCAGACAGCCTTACGAGAGAAAATATCTATGATGCAATGCGCAATAATCGTGTATATGCAACAGAAGATAATGACCTGAGCATTTATTATACCCTGGATGGTTATGAGATGGGTACTGTGCTTGAAGATGGAGACACTAGCGAGACAGTACATTTGAAAGCGGAATTAAGCGATCCTACAGACACTGGATTAGGAACAGTATCCGTAATTACTAATGGAGGTCTGGTACTCGATAAGAAGAATGTTGCAGGAAATAAGGCAACTGTAGAATTCGATATTGACAATAAGTATTCTTATT
>CAJUCK010000010.1:0-2431 GCA_910585395.1 uncultured Lachnospiraceae bacterium | reverse complement strand
ATCGCTGTGACAGCTCCAGTATGGGTTGGCAGTGTGGAAGAGGCTGGAATCAACAGTCTTACCTCCAGCACGAAAATTCCTCTGAAGGGAGAAGCACTGGACATCAACCTTGAACTTTATAACAAGGAAAAAGTGGATATGGAAATTCAGTCTATTGATTTTAAGGCTAATGATAAAGTAATCCATACTGTTCAGTTAGAAGAGGGAGAAAAGATTACCCCTGGAAACACAAAAACTTATAGTTTTGACTATACTCATGATAAGGCAGGAAGCGTGCAGATAACAGCAACCGTACATGCAGTGCTCAACGGAGTTGACAAGGTTTACGGTTCCTCACTCAGCTTATTCTATATATTGCCGGAATTGGTGACAAAAGTTGTGATTGACGGAACGCATTCCAATGATTATGTGACAGGTAACTATGCTGGCAGCATGGGCAATTTTGCAAAGATTGCAGAGGCATTAAATAAGAATAATAATATGGAAGTGCATATTGAAGAGAATCAGATTACAAGCGAGATGCTTGAAGATTGTGCACTGCTGATTATTTCTGCACCAGCAAAGAAAGCAGGAAGCACATACCCAGTCAGTCATTTTGACGATGCATTTGTGCAGATGGTTAAGGAGTATACTGACAAGGGCGGAGCTTTGATTGTCTGCGGAGCAGCTGACTTCCAGGATACGACGGATGTACAGACAGCCAAAGAAATGAATAAACTTCTCACAGCAGTTGGGGCAACAACCAGAATGAACAGCGACCAGGCATATGATGAGACAAATAACGGCGGCCAGGCTTACCGGCTCAATTTAAAGAATTTTAATGCTGATTCCAAGTATCTGCTGGGTGCGACTGCAGATTCTGTTGATGAAAATAATAACAAGGTAGAAGGCCAGATATACAGTGCATATAATGGATGTACAGTGGCTCTGGACGCAGATGCTGTGGCAGCGGGCAAGGCAGAAGCGCTGGTAAGCGGTTTCGAAACGACAAAATCTGTTGACTGCAAGGATGAGAATGGAAATTCTGTGCCTAATACACCTACGCTTGTAGAACCAGGCAAAGTGGTTTCTCTGGCTCATGAGACATTAACCAGCGGAGCAGATATATTCGTAGCAGGAACAGTATTTATGTCTGATTTTGAGGTAAAGGCGGAAGAAGATACTGTGAAACCTTTCCTTAACAAAACGATCATAGAAAATATTTTAAGAGATGTTCAGGTGTCTCTGGATGTAACACAGATTGCACAGATGCGGCAGGGCGATATGGGTGAGATTTTTACGATCGAAGGCTATGTGACCGCAGGAACAGCTGTGAAAGGCAACATTTTCTTTGACACCATTTATTTGCAGGATGATTCAGCGGGAGTTACTGTATTCCCGTATGCACAGGAAGGCCTGGAGGTTGGCACCAAGATTCAGGCAACCGGATATGTAGACGCATATCAGGGAGATAAAGAGCTGCAGTTATTGTATACTAAGGTTTTAGATGATGAACCGCATGTATATGAACCTCAGGCTATGAGTGCAAAAGATGCTATGGACTATGAGAAATCCGGCGGCAAACTGGTGAAAGTAGAAGGTAAGGTAATAGATATACTTTTCGATGCAGCTGGTACAGGTGTTTCACAGTTATGGCTGGATGACGGCAGCGGTGAAATAGCGAATGTATTTATTGACGGATATATTTTATCGGCCGAGAGTCAGAAGAATGAGCTTGCTTCTGTTGTGAAAATGGGAGCTACCGTATCGGCAGTAGGATTAGTTTACGCACATCCAGAAGGAGAGTCTGACGTACCAATCACATGCTTAAGAGTTCGAAACTGTGATGAAATCATTCAGACGGTTCCGCCGGCAGAAGCAACAGGAATCACTCTTGACAAGACAGCTGGCAGTATCAAGGTTGGCGAACAATTAACTCTGACAGCGACAGTGGAACCAGCAGAGGCAGAAGATACCGTGCTTTGGCTGAGTTCGGATGATACAATTGCTACAGTAAAACATGGCGTGGTAACAGGTATTAAAGCCGGAACAGCAGTTATCACTGCCAAAGCAGGAGGCAAGACAGCGACTTGTACGGTAACAGTGACTGATCCTGACACGCCGCCAACAGGAGTGACAGAAATTACTCTTGATAAAGCATCAGCCAGCGTGCAGGTAGGCGATTCATTCAAATTGACAGCCACCATAGAGCCGGCAAATGCAACAGATGCAGTGGTTTGGGTGAGCTCAGATGAAACCATTGCCACCGTAGATGAAGATGGAGTGGTGACAGGTGTTAAGGCTGGAAAAGCAACTATTATTGCAGAAGCAGGAAGCAAGACAGCAGAATGTATCGTAACAGTGACAGAAGAACCACCAGTGGAAGTGACAGGAATCACTCTTGATAAAGCATCAGCCAGCGTGCAGGTAGGCGATTCATTCAAATTGACAG
>CAJUCK010000009.1:50767-72415 GCA_910585395.1 uncultured Lachnospiraceae bacterium | reverse complement strand
GCAATTCTGTCTTCCTCAAAGAACATATGCTCTGTACGGCAAAGACCAATACCTTCTGCACCCAATTCACGAGCCTTCTTTGCATCATCAGGAGTATCTGCATTGGTACGAACCTTCAATGTTCTATATTTGTCTGCCCATGCCATAATTCTTCCGAACTCACCAGCGATGGTTGCATCCACAGTGGAAATCAATCCGTCATAAATATTACCTGTGGTACCATCAATTGAGATAGGATCTCCTTCATGATATTCTTTGCCTGCCAGAGTAAATTTCTTATTCTCTTCATCCATGGCAATATCGCCACATCCAGATACACAGCAAGTTCCCATACCACGCGCAACTACCGCTGCATGACTGGTCATACCACCGCGAACAGTCAGAATACCCTGAGCTGCTTTCATACCTGTAATATCCTCTGGAGAAGTCTCAAGACGAACTAAAACAACCTTCTCACCTTTTTCAGCCCATGCAACAGCGTCATCCGCTGTAAATACAATTTTACCGCAGGCAGCTCCTGGAGATGCTCCAAGTCCCTTTCCAGCAGGAGTCGCAGCCTTCAATGCTGCTGCATCAAACTGAGGATGCAGTAAAGTATCCAGGTTACGAGGATCAATCATTGCAACTGCTTCTTCTTCAGTTCTCATACCTTCATCCACTAAATCACAGGCAATCTTAAGAGCAGCCTGAGCTGTTCTCTTACCATTACGAGTCTGTAACATATAAAGCTTCTCGTTTTCAACGGTAAACTCCATATCCTGCATGTCTCTATAATGATTCTCCAGCGTTGCACATACTTCTGTAAACTGTTTAAACGCATCTGGGAATTTTTCTTCCATCTGAGCGATAGGCATTGGGGTACGAACTCCTGCAACCACATCCTCGCCCTGTGCGTTAGTGAGGAACTCACCCATCAGCTTCTTCTCTCCAGTAGCTGGGTCACGGGTAAATGCAACACCTGTACCGCAGTCATCACCCATATTACCGAATGCCATACTCTGTACATTTACTGCAGTACCCCAGGAATACGGGATATCATTGTCACGGCGGTAAACGTTAGCACGTGGGTTGTCCCAAGAACGGAATACAGCTTTCACTGCTCCCATCAGCTGCTCCTTAGGATCATCTGGGAAGTCCTCGCCGATCTTTTCTTTGTATTCAGCCTTGAACTGAGAAGCAAGCTCTTTCAAATCTTCTGCTGTCAAATCAACGTCCTGAGTCACACCTCTGTCAGCTTTCATCTTATCAATCAGCTCTTCAAAATACTTCTTGCCAACTTCCATAACTACGTCAGAATACATCTGGATAAATCTTCTGTAGCAGTCCCAAGCCCAGCGAGGATTATTGGACTTCTCAGCAATTACGTTTACAACAGTCTCGTTCAGACCCAAATTTAAGATGGTATCCATCATACCTGGCATGGAAGCTCTAGCACCAGAACGAACCGATACCAGAAGCGGATTCTCGGTATCTCCGAACTTCTTGCCTGTGATCTCTTCCATTTTACCAATGTACTCATTGATCTGTCCCTGAATCTCTTCATTGATCTGGCGTCCATCCTCATAATACTGAGTACAAGCCTCTGTTGTGATAGTGAAACCCTGTGGCACTGGAAGGCCTAAGCTAGTCATTTCAGCAAGGTTTGCGCCTTTTCCACCAAGAAGCTCACGCATGTTTGCATTTCCCTCTTTGAAGAGGTAAACCCATTTGTTTGCCATTTGAAAATTCCTCCTAAATACTTATAGTAATTATTATGTGATTTATCCTCGTTCTGACAATCACTTATCCATTCACAGGAAAGAGCCTGTCCATGGATAAGTGATTGATTTTTCAGTTTAGGATTCTCACAAATCTACAATCTGTATGTACCTCATATTTAAGGACACACAATTATTGTAACATACTTTTTTCGATTAGCAACATTTTTTTCAATATTCTGGACACTTTTTTCCAAAAACAGGCATTTGGAAGATACTCCAAATGCCTGTTCTATTCTTAAAATTCAAATTTTTCAGAGAAATATGCATCCAGCTCTGTAATTTTTATCCGCTCCTGTTGCATTGAATCACGATCACGCACAGTTACTGCTCCATCATTTTCTGACTCGAAATCATATGTAACACAGAACGGTGTTCCAATCTCATCCTGACGTCTGTAACGTTTTCCAATATTTCCTCTGTCGTCAAATTCACAGTTATACTTTTTAGACAGCTGAGCATAAATTTTTTCTGCCCCTTCATTCAGTTTCTTGGAAAGAGGAAGAACGCCGATTTTCACTGGTGCAAGGGCCGGATGGAAATGAAGTACCGTCCTCATATCCGGTTTCTCATCTGTTCCGATATTTTCCTCATCATAGGCAGCACATAAGAAAGCAAGCACCACGCGGTCTGCACCCAGAGAAGGCTCAATCACATAAGGAATATATTTTTCCTTCTTCTCATCATCGAAATAGCTCATATCCTGGCCAGAAGTATTCTGATGCTGGGTCAGATCATAATCCGTACGGTCGGCAATTCCCCACAGCTCACCCCAGCCAAAGGGGAATAGGAATTCAAAGTCCGTGGTAGCCTTGCTATAAAAAGCAAGCTCTGCAGGATCATGATCCCTGAGACGAAGTTCTTCTTCCTTCATGCCAAGAGATAACAGCCAGTCACGGCAGAAACCTCTCCAATACTGGAACCACTCAAGGTCTGTGCCAGGCTCGCAGAAAAACTCCAGTTCCATCTGTTCAAATTCTCTGGTACGGAAAGTAAAGTTGCCGGGCGTAATTTCATTTCGGAAAGATTTTCCGATCTGGCAAATGCCAAAAGGAATCTTTTTGCGGGAAGTTCTCTGAACATTCTTAAAATTCACAAAAATTCCCTGTGCAGTCTCAGGTCTTAAATATACCGTATTCTTAGCATCCTCTGTCACTCCCTGGAAGGTCTTAAACATTAGATTAAACTGACGGATATCAGTGAAATTATGCTTTCCGCAAGTTGGGCACGGGATCTGGTTTTCTTCTATAAACTTTACCATTTCCTCCTGGCTCCAGCCGTCTACAGAAGATTCCAGCTCAATCCCTTTTTCTTCTGCAAAATCCTCAATAATCTTATCAGCACGGAAACGTTCATGGCATTCTTTACAATCCATCAAAGGATCAGAAAATCCTCCAAGATGCCCAGAAGCCACCCAAGTCTGAGGATTCATTAAAATTGCACAATCCACACCTACATTATAGGGATTTTCCATAACAAACTTCTGCCACCATGCCTTTTTCACATTGTTTTTCAACTCTACACCGAGATTTCCATAATCCCAGGTATTGGCAAGCCCGCCATAAATTTCTGAACCAGGATATACAAAGCCTCTTGCTTTTGCCAATGCCGTAATTTTTTCCATTGTCTTTTCCATTACGCTACCTCTTTCTTCTCCTTCAAGATATAACATACTTACTTATTTATACACAATATAGACCAGGGACAGCTCTTCACCGTCTCCGGCTTCCTCAGGGACTTGAATGGACACAGTATCTTTTTCCTTCACTGAGGTATATTCTGAGGACATATACTGAATGACGCCGTCCACTTTTACATCCACTTTTTCGCTTAAGATAACTACCTTATAGTCTGTATCCACCACTTCTGTATTTTCTATGCTTCCAGCAGCCTTTCCATCTTCCACTTTAGTGAACTCTGTATCAAAGTCATATCCCGCCGCCAAAGCCTGGGGAACTGTTCCAGCAAATAATTTTACCTCATTAAAATCTTGATAAACCTCATAATCATCATATTTCATGTAAAGCTTTGCCACGCCTTCTTCCACTGAGAATTTATCAATTTTTACACTGTCCTTCCCCTGCTCCTTCTGGTACTCTTCCACCCTCTGTTCTACAAATGATTTCAGCTCTTCCTCATCGTAATAATCTTTGTCAAAATCCGCAATAGCCGCGCTAACCACGGCACCTCTCTTCTGTACATACACAGTATCACGGTCTGCTTCCAAAGATTTTCCACATGCGCTGAATAATCCGGTCATCATCACACAGACCAGACTGATGCATATTATTCTTTTCATACTTAACCTCCTGAAAGTCTTAACGTGAATCTAAAATATTATAACCTTTTCGGCGGTTTATTGCAACTGCTGATTTTTGCGCCTGATGCCAAAGATTATCAGACGGGCTCTGACAGATAACTCAGGATAAACCCTGAGGGCTCTATTTCAAAGGAAACTTGAAAGAATTTCCCATAAGATACGCAAATCCTTCATTTTCCTCCAACACCTGCAGTGCGTGAAATTTCCGGTCTATGTAAAACGCCATGTAATCATTCATAATTTGCTCCAGCTTTTTAAGAACTTCTTTAGAAACCGTAAAAGTATAGAGCTTTTCAATACGCACTGTAATAATGTACTGCAGAGTATACAAAGTGGAGTCGTCCAATTCCAGAGCATGTTCACTCCTGCCACATCCCTGGCAGAGCGTACCGCCGCTTTTCACATGAAAGTATCTGAGATTTTCTTTCTTTCTGCATTTGAGGCAGGAAAATACGTTTGGGTATTCTCCATTGACCACCATGGCACGCAGTTCAAAGATCCGCCGTACCAGCCGGTTCTCAATACTTCCGCTCTCCAGCGCCCGCAGAGACTGGTAAAGGAGCTTTAACATTGGCAGCTCATCTGTATGTTCTCTGGAATAATAGTCCGCCACTTCCATAAAATAAAACCCATAATAAGCGCCTTCCAAATCCTGGGCAAGGTTTCGAAAATAATTAGAAATATCTGCTTTTACCACAGTATACGAACTCCTGCCCTCGTAAGCTTCAAACTGGCCAAACGCAAACGGATTACTCGCAGCCATCACCTGGCTGCCTGGGCGTCTTGCCCCTCTGGCAAAGGCTGAAATCTTTCCTCTTTCCTTGGTCAAAAGAACAATTCTCTTATCATATTCCCCCACTGGGACGGCTGATAACACCATGCCCGTCAACACTATGGTCTGCCCCATAACCCTTCACGCTCCTGCCCGTACTGTTTCTGCCAGCCAGCATGGAAACTGCGGCATCTTTGCAAACGCTCTCTGTCTCCTGATGGCTTCTATAACTTAAATAATCCTGAACGCTGCCTGTACTAGCAAATTTCATCCATTCTTGTTCTATCATCGCAACGGCCCCCTGTTCTTCTGTCTATCAGCTGCTGTCTCTTTCAAAAAATCATGCAGCGTTATCTCTATAAAAGTAGGGTTTCCTTTCCTTGTGCCGTTATACTATCAAAAATATGGCAGAACTGTCTTACACTTCCATCTTATCACTCTTCAAAAACTATTGTCAGCACTCTTCATCCTGCCGGTAGCCGAAGTTCTTAATCAGAAAATCACTGTCTCTCCAGTCTTTTTTCACCTTAACCCAGAGCTTCAAGTTGACTTTACTGTCCAAGAAACGTTCGATCTCAAACCGCGCGTTGGAACCGATTTTTTTCAGCATGCTGCCGCCTTTTCCAATAATAATCCCCTTATGAGAATCCCTCTCGCAAATAATGGTGGCGTCAATATCAATGATACCGCCTTTCGCCCGTTCCTTCATTCGCTCAATGGTTACCGCAATCCCATGCGGAATTTCTTCCTCTAAAGCATGAAGGGATTTTTCCCTGATAATCTCTGCCACAATCTGTCGTTCTGGCTGATCTGTGACGGTATCTTCATCATAGAACATAGGTCCATAAGAGAGATATTTGAAAATCAGGTCTGGTAAAATCTCCGTATTTTCCCCTCGCAGAGCAGACAGGGGAACTACCTCTGCAAATTCATACTCTCTGCGGTAAGTATCGATAAATCCAAGGATTTCTTCCTTTTTTACCGTATCTGTTTTATTAATAATAAGTATTACTGGAGTGTTTACCTTCCGTAGTTTTTCCAAAATATGGCGCTCCCCCGCCCCAATAAAATTGCTGGGTTCCACCAGCCATAAAATCAAGTCTACTTCCCTCAATGTCCGCTCCGCGACATTTACCATATATTCTCCCAGCTTATTTTTAGCCTTGTGGATTCCGGGTGTATCCAGAAATACAATCTGCCCTCGCAATTCATCCGTATATACCGTCTGAATCCGATTTCGGGTAGTCTGCGGTTTCTTCGAAGTAATGGCAATTTTCTGGCCAATCAGCCGGTTCATCAGAGTAGATTTTCCCACATTGGGCCTTCCTATCAGAGTCACAAAGCCGGATTTAAAATCTGCTTCCATATATTCCTCCATTCTATGCACTTTTAGTACAGCCAGGCAGCAGAGCTGCCGCATTAAAGCAGCTTGAGAACTTATATTTACGCTCTAGATAACTACCTTTCGATAATGCGGCCGCTCTTTTTCACCCCTGAAAATCTAATACAAATTTTTCAGTTCCGTAAACAATGCCTTCTCTTCTTTGAGTTTTTCTTCATTTCCAATAACACAAATTGCTTTTTCCTTTAGCACCGCACGGACGATGCCAGACAAATTGCGGATATCCTCCTGGCTGGCATTTAAAATCTCCTGCCGCTCCTTCTTTATCATTTCTTCTGTGACCCCTGTGAGATACGCAGCTGCGCTGCGCCCCGTCTTACCAGCCGGAGTCAGCGGCGCATCCAGGCTGCTGAAGGTGCCAATGATATACTTTGTCATCTCCTTTTCATCCACTGCAAATTGTTCAAGGTATTCTGGAATTCCCTCATAAACCTCATTTGTTTTAGACAAATTAGGATCTCGATAAGAAGTAAAGTATGCGTCTCCCTTTCTGGTAAATCCGCTCATACAGCCGTAGGCTCCCCCTATGACACGAATATTCATCCACAGATAATCATAATTTAGCAGAACCCTCAAAATCCGCAGCGCTCCTGTATACTCGTAACCTTCCTTGCGGAAGTTTCCGGCACGGGAAACATACTGCACCTGGGAAGCATCCAGAAAACCTTCATTCTTCTTTTTAAGAGGCAGCAAAACCTTCTGATTTTCTGCTTCCTGCGTAAATAATACTGCCTTCATACCTGGAATTTCCCGTTCTACCTGTTCCATGCCTTCAGGCTCCGCCCCAATGCTGAACATCAGATTTTCTTTACAGAATATCTCTTTCACCAATTCTTCCAGTACTTTGCTCAAACCGTCTTTCTTTTCCTCAAAGTTTTCTTCCAGCTCCTTGACAATCTGGTAAAATTCAATTCCCTGGGTCATATCTGTATACATGGCGCTCTCTGAGAAATAAGACATGGCGCGTGTGGAAGAAATAGAATGTCCTGCTGAACTTAAGTTCATCTGCAGCCTCGATTTCAGTTGTGCCAGGATCTCATACAAACGCTCCTGCTTTCTAAAATTACTTCCCGATATAATCTCCTGAATAATCGCTATCGTCTTTGGTATCTCACGGTACAGTGTCTTTGCCTTTACTTCATATTTCAGAGAAATACTGTCATTCTCTGAATTGGGATAGATTCCAATATTACTAAAAATCCCTCCTGTGTGCAGATTAATCTCATTGGCAAGTTCCGGAAACGTATGGCTCTTTGTATCTACATACCCACGTACAGATTTTAAACGACCAAGATAGGGAATCTTCTCTGCCGGAATCTTCGTCACATCAAACATCAGGCTAAAATAAGCAATCCCATTGGTATCAATATCGTGGCAGAGCACAAAAGTATCATCTACATGCTTTTCCCGATTATAAAGTTTCTCTCCCTCTTTCTTAATATCCTCCCTGGTAAGGGCGGGCAGTTTCTCCATATCTTCTTGACGAGAGGGTTCCTCCTGATAATTACGTAAATGATGGGTAAAATCTATCACTTTCTGCCGTTCTTTTTCACTGAGAGAAGCTTTGTATGCCTCCAGCTTTTTATTCAGTAGTTCTTCTTTTTTGGCGTTCACACCATATTCAGGTTTTGCGATTACGACTGCTGCATGAGAATTATCCAGCAGATACTTCTGTACCAAACTTTCAAAATAGCCAGAATCCACCTGCTGTTTCAGATATTCAATGACTGCGAGCTCTTCCAGATGAAGAAATGGTCTGCTGTCATCATACAGCCAGCTGTCCAGGCAGCGGATTCCAAGCATCAGCCCTTTCGGATATGAACCATAATCCCCTTCCCGATACTGAAATTCATAACTGTTAATTCCTGCAAGAAGAGATTTCTTGTTAATGCCCTGCTCCACCTGTTCTTTCAACACTTTTCTGATAATTCCAAGAAATTCTTCTTTTTTCTCTAAATTACTGTTTTTCGCCACAATAGAGAACATTGGCTGCAGCGTAGAATTATCAAAAGACGCCATAATATCCTTGCCAATTTTTGCGTCCAGCAGTGCCTGCTTTAAAGGCGCCCCTGGCGCTGACAGCAGTGCATAATCCAGAATATCAAATGCGACATACAAAGTTTTATCCAAAATATTTCCAGTACTCACATTATAGGACAGATAGGTATTATCTTCTAAAGACTCTCCGCTGGAAATATTATAAGAAAATTCCACCTGGCGCATTTCTTCAAAAGGTTTCTGCTCTTTGACCTGAGATTCCACCTCAATCTTATCAAATTTGCTTAAATATTCCTGATCCAGCCATTCCAATTTTTCTTCCATATCCATATCTCCATAAAGATACACATAAGAATTGACAGGATGATAATATTTCTGATGAAAAGCAAGGAACTTCTCATAAGACAATTCTGGAATCACCTCTGGATCGCCGCCAGATTCAAAAAAATAAGAAGTGTCTGGATAGAGCGCACTCATGATTTCCCGGCTTAGCACCTCGTCCGGTGAAGAAAATACCCCTTTCATCTCATTGTATACCACTCCATTGATCGTCAGAGGCGCATCCATATCTTCCATCTCATAATGCCAGCCCTCCTGGCAGAAAATCTCCTTATACTGATAAATATTGGGATATAATACTGCATCCAGGTATACTTCCATTAGATTCTGGAAATCTTTGTCATTGCAGCTCGCCACGGGATAGATCGTTTTATCCGAATACGTCATAGCATTTAAAAACGTATTGAGTGAACTCTTTACTAATTCTACAAAAGGGTCTTTTACTGGAAATTTTTTAGAACCGCACAGAACAGAATGTTCCAGAATATGTGCCGCCCCGGTACTGTCCAGAGACGGGGTTCTGAACCCAATATAAAATACCTTATTTTCATCCTCATTTGAAATCAGACTGATCCTTGCACCGCTCTTCTTATGCCGAAGCAGACAGCCTTCCGATTTTATATCGTCCAGTTTCTTTTCTTCCAGCACCTCATATGCTGCCAAATGATTAAAATTCATATTTTTGCGTCCTTTCAAACTATTAAACTTAATAGAGACTGCCCTCTAAAGGCAGCCCCTTTCATACCCTTTATCTCTTTAAAAAACAATCCTGCTTTGCGAGATTTCCCGCCACGCATAAAAGATTAGCATATTTTACCAATGTTGTCAATGAAATCAGTAATCACGCCTGTTTCCGCTATTTCTGCTTTAAGGAAACAGTAAGCTGATTATACGGAATTTCAATTTGATTTTCTTCAAAAATCTCCTTAATCTGTTCTGTCAGCCTCCATTTCACCTTCCAGTAAGCATCGGCTGTCTTCCAGCGCATCTACAAACACCACAATTTCTTCCTCTTCCAGCCGCAATTTCTCGTTTGAAATTATCTCTGTAAGAAGCGCCTTGGCCTTCTTCATATCTGATTCATAGGAAATTCCTACATACAGATCCACACGCCGGTTATTCTGCTGGGTAACATTAGTAAGGCTGGAATTGGCGAGTGTGCCGTTGGGTATTACTATCGTCCGGTTATCCGTGGTCACCAATTTTGTATAAAAAATCATGATCTCTGATACAGTTCCTTCGTTTTTATGGGTATCTTCAATAATATAATCCCCAACTTTAAACGGTTTAAACCATAAAATCAACACTCCCCCTGCAAAATTTGCAAGGCTTCCCTGCAGCGCAAGGCCAGCTGCAAGACCGGCAGAACCAACGACTGCCACCACCGAGGTCGTGGCTACTCCAAGCTGATTAATCACTGCCATGATCAAAACCAGATTTAATACAATCTTCGCAAATGAATCTAAAAACTGGCAGACTCCCTCGTCAAATCCAGAACGCTGCAGGGCTCTTTTCAGCACTTTCCTCAGCCACTTAATAATACGCTTTCCAATTAAATAAATGAAAAGCGCCATAAGGGCACGTACTGCAAAATCCACTAGAAAAGGCACCGTCTTTTCCAAATACTCTTTCAAAACGCCTGGCTCTGCCATCTTCTGAAGTTCTTCCAGCTCTGCTAAATTATCTGTCACTGTATCTCCTTTTGCCAGAATATTTTTTCCCAGCAAAAAAGCTGCCGCTATTCTGTTCATTTTTTCCTCCTTTCATTCCAGCGTCCTCTCTAACCCTCAGCCAGACAAAACACTCGTACAAATTGTATATTTTTCTTCTATTTTGCAGGATTGTCTTGTTGACACTGTATAACAAATTTACTATAATTATAATATAGATTATGCACGTAAAGCAAATGATATTTTAACAGATTATTTTTGAATGGAGGTATGTACTATGAATGGACCACCGTTAATCAATATTGTTGATGTCATCTGTCAATCCTTTCACCATCTGGACTCACGACTGATCAACCATGGAGAACGTGTTGCCTATATTCTTATGAAAATGCTGGAGGAAACTCATCGTTACACTCAGCAGGAAAAACATGATATCTTTATGCTGGGGCTGCTTCACGATATTGGAGCATATAAAGAGAAAGAGATTGATTCCATGTTAAGTTTTGATCTCAACGATTCTATGGAACATTCCGTATTTGGCTATCTTCTCTTTAAGACTTTTTCTCCTCTGCCAGAATACGCTGATATTGTGCTGTACCATCATCACTGTAATGCACAGTATTATCCGGTGCCTATCAGCAGTTATCACAGAGATATTGCCAAACTGATTTACCTGGCAGACCGGATTGACATTTTCTGTATATTGAATGATGAACAAGGTCTGAATTCTTTCTTGGAAAAATGCTCGGGTACTGTATTTCTGCCTTCTGATATACGCTGGTTTCAGCAGACAGAAGAGAAATATCATATTCTTGCCCATATTCATTCCATGGAATACCAGAAAGAATTAAGTGCTTATACGCGGGATTATTTCACCCTCACAGAGGCACAGATACATAATTATCTTATGACCTTTATTTTTTCCGTGGACTTTCGGAACGATTACACAGCTCTGCACACCAATTATGCTGTGCAGTTAAGCGAAAATCTTTCACATAATTTAAAAATGACAACGAATTCCCGCAAGACAATTCAGCTTGCCACACTGCTTCACAATATTGGCAAAATATCTTTGCCCTCCAAACTGTATAATTCGGCAGATTATGACCAATATTTGACACAGTTATACCGCACCTCCACCCAGGATATCACAAGAAATATTCTCTCTGGAAGTGTAGAATCACAGATTCTCAATACTATCAACGAATCTTTTCTTCTGCTGGAATGCTGGGCAAACAACCGTCCTTTGGATTTTATTCCTGTACCAGCAGCAGAAATTGTGGCGCTGTCCTATCTGATGAGCAATTCTCTGACTTCAGAACGGAACGTTTCATTGTATCACCATCCCAAACTTCTTAAGTTCTTACGGATGAAATACCAGGTATGCCAGATGAATGATGTAATTCTGCGGGTACTGGAGAAATCTTTTGACCAGATTATTGAAAAGACCCAGAATGCCTGTGCCAGTATTTATAACACATATCATCGTATGATGGACGAAGATCATTCTCTGAATATGATTTTACTTCACTACAACAACAAGTATTGACCAATAAAAGGGACTGTTACATCCATGATTTTTATCACAGGTGCCAGCCCCTTCTTTTTTCCAGTCAGCAATTAATACATGATACTGCCTGTATACCATCTGTCAAATTTACGCGAATACAAATGCGTTCTTAAATTTGCCGTCTGCCAGATAAATTATTTAATTACTCTGACTTTCAGCACACCTTCAATTCCCTTAAGCTGTTCCACGGCCGCCTCTGTAACTGAAGAATCAATGTCCAGCAGAGAATACGCATAATCTCCACGGCTCTTATTGGTCATATCAGAGATATTGATATTATTATTTCCCATCACAGCCGTATATTTGCCAATCAATCCTTTGACATTTTTATGCAGTACTGCCACGCGGCCTGCTGCTGTGCAGACACCCATGTCACAGTTAGGGAAATTAACAGAATTATGAATATTTCCATTTTCCAAATATTCCTTAATCTCCTGAACTGCCATCACCGCACAATTATCTTCAGATTCTGCCGTGGAAGCTCCCAAATGCGGAATCACAATACACCCTTCTTTTCCCGCTGTAGTACTATTGGGGAAATCAGAAACATACTTCTTTACTTTTCCCTCACCAATAGCCTCAAGAACTGCCTCTTCATCAACAAGAAGATCCCTTGCAAAGTTCAGAATGACAACTCCTTCTTTCATCATTGCAAATGCTTCCTGATTCAGCATTTTCCTGGTGGCATCAAGAAGCGGCACATGAATGGTAATATAGTCGCATTCCTGATAGATATCTTCCACATTGCTGATATGTTTCACACTTCTGGACAAATTCCATGCTGCATTTACAGAGATATAGGGATCATAACCATATACCTCCATACCAAGATGTGTTGCTGCATTTGCCACCTTAACGCCAATCGCGCCCAATCCGATAACACCTAATTTCTTACCGCAAATCTCGCATCCTGCAAAAGCTTTCTTTGCTTTTTCTGCATCCTTTCCAACTGTCTCATTGTCTTTGTTTTCCAGTACCCAGCTGATTCCTCCGGTAATATCACGTGAAGCAAGCAGCATCCCTGCAAATACCAGTTCTTTCACGCCATTTGCATTAGCGCCAGGGGTGTTAAACACCACGATTCCCTGATCTGCACATTTGTCCAGGGGAATATTATTGACGCCAGCCCCTGCCCTTGCAACTGCCTGCAGTCCCTCTGGCAGATCCATCTCATGCATGGCGGCACTTCTTACAAGAACTGCCTGTGCGTCTTTAATTTCTTCTGTTTTGGTATAATCCCCGCCAAACAAATCTAATCCTACATTGGCAATGGGATTTAAGCAATAATATTGATACATTTTAATTCTCCTCTTCAAACTTCTTCATAAATGCAACTAATTTCTCCACGCCTTCCTCAGGCATTGCATTGTAAATGCTGGCGCGCATACCTCCCACGGTTCTGTGTCCTTTCAGATTTACAAAACCTGCCGCCTCTGCTTCTTTGACAAACTTTGCGTCCAGTTCTTTGTCGCCGGTGACGAACGGCACATTCATCAGAGAACGATCTTCTTTTCTCACTGTCCCTTTGAACATCTTACTCTGATCCAGGAAATCATACAGAAGTTTTGCCTTCTTTTCATTATGCTGCTTCATCACAGTAAGACCGCCCATTTTCTTAATCCACTTGAATACCTTGCCGCAGATATAGATTCCATAAGCAGGCGGTGTATTATAGAGAGAATCTGCATCTGCATGTGTTTTATATTTGAGCATAGTAGGAGTTCCTGGCAGAGTGTCTTCGGTAATCAGATCTTCACAATTACCACCCCTGCCGGTCCAATATTTTTCTGCACTCCTCCATAAATTATTCCATATTTTGATACATCAACAGGCTCAGACAGAAAACAAGACGATACATCTGCCACCAGTGTATGTCCTTTCGTGTTAGGCAGCGTCTTATATTTAGTTCCGTAAATTGTGTTATTCTCACAAATATAAACATAATCAGCATCTTCTGGAATATCCAGATCGGAACAGTCAGGAATATAAGAAAAGGTCTGATCTTCTGAGGAAGCTACTTTAACAGCTTCTCCATAAAGCTGTCCTTCCTGATATGCCTTCTTCGCCCACTGTCCAGTTACGATATAGGCTGCTTTTTTATGTTTCATCAGATTCATAGGTATCATAGCAAACTGCTGGGAAGCTCCACCCTGCAGAAACAGTACCTTATAATTATCTGGAATTCCCATAATCTCCCTTAAATCTGCCTCTGCTTCCTTGATAATTGTATCATAAACCTTAGAACGATGGCTCATCTCCATTACGGACATGCCGCTTCCTTTGTAATCCATCATTTCCTCTGCTGCTTCACGCAAAACCTCTTCCGGCAGAACTGCTGGTCCTGCTGAAAAATTATAAACTCTGCTCATCTTTTTCCTCCTCTTACTGCATATACATATACTGTTAGTTCTATCAAAAATTATTTTTTACTTTTTAAATCATCTCCATCAAATGCCTCGCTGATTGCTCTTCCTGGCGCAACCATCGGCCACACCTTATCGTCACTGTCAATGATGCAGTCTATGAGTACCGGTTCTTCACACGCAAGCGCCTTTGCAAAAGCTTCTCTAAATTCTTCTCTGCCAGACGCCCGTATTCCCACGGCTCCCATGGCCTCGGCCACTTTTACAAAATCCACACTGTCATTTAAAACAGTGGCAGAATAATGCTGTTCATAGAACAATGTCTGCCATTGGCGTACCATTCCCAGCACGTGATTATTGACAACCACCTGAATCAGAGGCAGTTTCTGACGTACTGCTGTAGCAATCTCATTCATATTCATTCGAAAGCATCCGTCTCCGGCAATGTTAACTACCTGCTGATTTGGCTTTGCTATCTGTGCGCCAATCGCAGCTCCCAGACCATATCCCATAGTTCCCAGACCTCCAGAGGTAATCAAAGACCTCGGTTTACTGTATCGATAGTATTGTGCAGCCCACATCTGATGCTGGCCTACTTCTGTCACAATAATCGCAGCTCCCTTCGTCTGGCGATAAATTTCTTCTATAATATATGGCCCCGTTAATCCATTGTCTGTGTATTTCAATGGATATTTCTCTTTATATTCCATAATCTGAGCAATCCACTCTTCGTGATTCTGTTGTTCAATCCTCTGGTTCAGGCGTGTCAAAATTTCCTTGATATCTCCAACGACATGGGCATCTGTCACAATATTTTTATTAATTTCTGCCGGGTCAATGTCAAACTGCAGGATTTTTGCATTTTTTGCAAATTTTTTTGCATTCCCAGTTACACGGTCACTAAAGCGGACTCCCACAGCAATCAGAAGGTCGCATTCACTGACTCCATAATTGGACGTCTTGGTTCCATGCATCCCCAGCATTCCTGTGTACAATCTATGATTTCCATCAAAAGCCCCTTTTCCCATAAGTGAATCCGACACAGGCGCCTGTATTTTTTCCACGAATTCTAAAAGTTCCTGGCTTGCCCCGGATATCACGGCTCCACCACCCACAAACAGATATGGTTTTTGTGATTTTTGAATCATCTTTACAGCATATTCCAAAGCATCCTCTGTAATGCCCTCTGCATAGCGCTCTTTCAGTTCTGCCGTCATTGTCATTGGCTGAAATTCCGTTTTCTTCTCTGTCACATCTTTCGGAATATCTACCAGCACAGGGCCAGGTCTTCCCTTCTGTGCAATTCGAAAAGCGCGCCGGATGGTCTCGGCAAGTTTCTCCACATCTTTTACAATAAAGTTATGTTTTGTGATAGGTGTGGTGATTCCTGCAATGTCAATCTCCTGAAAGCTGTCTTTCCCCAGCAGGGAAACCCCAACATTGCATGTTAAAGCCACCACAGGGACAGAATCCATATACGCTGTAGCAATCCCTGTCACCAGATTAGTAGCGCCTGGTCCAGAAGTAGCAAGACAGACACCCGCCTTCCCAGTGGCGCGTGCATAACCGTCTGCTGCATGACTGGCCCCCTGTTCATGTGAAGTCAGTACATGCTTTATCTCATGACTGTGTTTATACAGTTCATCATACACATTTAAAATGGCTCCTCCCGGGTAGCCAAAGACAGTATCCACACCTTGCTCTTTCAGACACTCAATAACAATCTGTGCTCCTGTCATCTGCATATCATCGTTCCTCACTTTCTATTTTATCCGTTCTGCAATCAAATCTCCCATTTTAGCTGTTCCCACCTGAGTCACAGAAGCTTTCTTATTCTCTTCCTGAGGCATGATGTCTATGGTTCGGAAATTTTCTTTTAACACCTGCCGGACTGCACGCTCTATTGCATCTGCTTCTTTATCCAAATCAAAAGAATAACGCAGCAACATTGCCGCACTTAAAATTGTTGCAATTGGATTGGCAATTCCTCTGCCTGCAATATCTGGTGCAGAACCGCCGCTTGGCTCATACAGACCGAACTTGGTATCGTTCAGGCTGGCTGATGACAGCATTCCAATAGAACCTGTCACCATGCTCGCCTCATCAGATAATATATCACCAAACATATTCTCTGTCAAAATCACATCAAACTGTCCAGGATCTTTTACCAGCTGCATAGCACAATTATCTACCAGCATATGCTCCAGCATAACTTCTGGGTAATCTTCTGCCGTCTCTTCCACAATCTTCCTCCAGAGTCTGGAAGAATCCAGTACGTTTGCCTTATCCACACTGGTTACTTTCTTTCTGCGCTTCATGGCAATGTCAAAACCACGTTTTGCAATTCTCCGGATTTCATTTTCATTGTATGTAAGCGTGTCCTCTGCCGTCATCACTCCGTTCCGTTCTTCTGTGACCCGGTCTCCAAAATACAGTCCTCCTGTCAGTTCCCGCATTATCATCATGTCAAATCCGTCTCCGATAATATCATCCCTGAGAGGGCACGCCTCTTTCAACTCTTCATATAAATATGCCGGTCTTAAATTTGCAAATAAATTTAACGATTTTCGAAGCTTCAAAAGCCCTGCCTCTGGCCTTAATTCTGGTGGAAGCTGATACCATGGGGAAGTACTTGTATTTCCTCCAATAGACCCCATAAGCACTGCATCTGCTTTTTGTGCCTGTGCAATGGCTTCCTCTGTCAAAGGTACTCCTGTGGCATCAATGGAAACTCCGCCCATCAAAATTTCATCGTAAGAAAAGGTGTGTCCAAACACCTCCCCCACTTTATTTAAAATTTTCTTTGCTTCCTCCACAATTTCTGGTCCGATCCCATCTCCGGAAATTACTCCAACCTGATAGTTCATCTTCTCTCTTCCTTCCTGACTTAGTTTTGTGAATTTTATCAGTAATTATATTATATTTATCTTTAGATTTCAACTGTCAAATATACAATTAAAACACTCCCGCCAAAGCCGAGAGTGTTTTTAATTTCTTATTTATTCTCTTTTTCCACTGCATCCTCGGGCTTTTCCACCAATGCAATGGCTGATTTCTGCATTGGAATACGGCAGTTTTTGTTATTGCCAAATTCTACAATTACAGTGTCCTCTGTAATATCAATCACGGTTCCGTAAAATCCACTGGTAGTGAGAATCGTGTCTCCCACAGCAAGTTCTGCCATCATTGCATTTTTGCGCTTAGTTTCCTTCTGCTGGGGACGAATCATCATAAAATATAGGGCTACCAGCATAACTACAATCCAGATTATAGAAAATCCGGTCATACCGCCTGCTGCTTCCTGAGCTAAAATAGACATTTTCTTTCCTCCTGCTTCTCATACTTTCCTATTCAGGACCTCATTTTCACTTACGCCATTTTACGCGCTTATACTATTCTACACAAAATAGCGCCCAAGGGCAAGCCTTTTCCAATATTTTATAAGATTTTTATATTCTTTTTTGTTTCATTCTATATAGTTTTTCTTCTTTATAAGAATGAAATTTACCTGCATCCAGGGCATCTCTGATTTCTTCCATCATGGTGTTATAGAAATAAAGATTATGAAGAACACATAGTCTCATTCCCAGCATTTCCCTGGCTTTCAGAAGATGACGAATATAAGCTCTGCTGTAATGCCTGCACGCAGGACACTGGCAGCCCTCTTCAATTGGCTTTTCATCTAACTGATATTTCTGGTTAAAAAGATTCATTTTCCCCTGATTTGTATATACATGGCCATGGCGTCCATTACGGCTGGGATATACACAGTCAAAAAAGTCAACTCCGCGCTCCACTGCTTCCAAAATATTGGCTGGAGTCCCAACCCCCATGAGATACGTGGGTTTGTTCACTGGCAGATGAGGCACTGTGACGTCCAGTATATGATACATCTCTTCATGGCTTTCCCCCACGGCAAGACCGCCCACCGCATAACCATCCAGTTCCAGTTCAGAAATCTGTCTGGCATGGTCTATTCGGATATCATCAAAAATAGCTCCCTGATTAATACCGAAAAGCATTTGACTCTGATTGATGGTATCTTCCAGACCATTGAGTCTCAGCATTTCCTTCTTACACCGTTTCAGCCAGCGGGTAGTTCGTGCTACAGAATTCTCTACATAAGAACGTTCTGCCACGCTTGAAGGGCACTCATCAAATGCCATAGCAATGGTAGAGGCAAGATTTGACTGGATCTGCATACTCTCCTCTGGTCCCATAAAAATCTTTCTTCCATCAACATGAGAGTTAAAATATACCCCCTCTTCCTTGATCTTCCTGAGTTTTGCCAATGAAAACACCTGAAAGCCGCCGGAATCCGTAAGTATGGGTCTGTCCCAGGCCATAAATTTATGCAGCCCCCCCATCTTCTTCACAATATCATCGCCGGGGCGCACATGAAGATGATACGTATTGGAGAGTTCCACCTGCGTTCCAATTTCATAAAGATCCACAGTGGATACGGCTCCTTTGATGGCCGCCACTGTCCCCACATTCATGAACACCGGGGTCTGAATGACGCCGTGCACCGTATGAAATTCTCCTCGTTTTGCCCTTCCTTCCTGTTTTAACAATTTATACATAGACAATTCCTTTCTTTTATCTTACGAAAAATACTTTTCTTTTTTTTGAATATTGTTTATAATAAAAAAAGTTTTTGATGAACATCAGCATATTGATATTAGGAGGTCTATATGGCAGGCTCAACATTTGGCAATCATTTTCAGATCACTACCTGGGGAGAATCCCACGGAAAGGGTATCGGTGTCGTTGTAGACGGCTGTCCCGCCGGACTCCCGCTGTGTGAATCTGACATACAGAAGTTTTTAAATAGAAGAAAACCTGGACAATCCAGATATTCTACCCCCCGTAAAGAAGACGACAAGGTCGAAATACTTTCGGGTATTTTTGAAGGGCGGACAACTGGCACGCCCATAAGTCTCGTTGTTTTTAATGAAAATCAGCGTTCCAGAGATTACGGAGACCTCGCCTCCTGCTATCGTCCTGGACACGCTGACTATACTTTTGACAAAAAATATGGCTTCCGCGACTACCGGGGCGGCGGTCGCTCTTCTGGACGGGAAACCATCGGCAGAGCCGCAGGAGGCGCCATTGCAGTCAAAATTTTAGAGCAGCTTGGCATTTCCTTTCTGACGTATGCCCGTGCAATTGGTCCCATTTCTATTTCCCAAACTGCCTCAGAACTGCTTGCTTGTCATGACAATTCTTACCAGAAGCTTAAAGATCAGATTCTAGCCGATCCGCTTTATATGCCAGACAGCAGCTCTTCTGAAAAAGCACAAGAATACCTGGAAGCCTGTATGAAACAGACAGATTCCGCTGGAGGTATCATTGAGGGAATTATTACCGGAATACCTGCTGGTGTGGGAGAACCAGTCTTCGACAAACTAGACGCCTGCCTTGCCAAAGCGGTCTTCTCTGTGGGAAAGGCTTTGAAATCGGTGATGGATTCCTGGCAGCTTCTGCCTGCGGTTCTTCCAATAATGACAGTTTTCGAATACACCATGGACAAGTCACCACCGTAACAAACCATGCAGGTGGTATTTTAGGAGGTATCAGCAGCGGCTCTCCTATTATCTTCCGCGCTGCAGTGAAACCTACTCCCTCCATCGCGTCTCCACAGCAGACGGTAAATGAGCATGGCGAAGAAGTTTCCATTACCATCCACGGCCGGCATGATCCTATTATCGTACCGCGTGCTGTCGTAGTCCTTGAATCCATGGCTGCACTGACATTGTTAGACTTAATGCTGGAAAATATGGGAGCTCAGATGAATTCACTGAAAAAATTTTATCAAGAATAAAATCGGTATGATCCAGAGAAAATTTACTATGCAGCTTTTTGTGCTGAACAAATCTTACAGCAGAAAAAGCTGCCATTTTTTGTCTCTCCTTCTCATTTGATACTGCACATCTCCTGTATTATATTCTTCCTTCTTTATCGGAGACAGATGCAAAAGAATTCCCAGATTATACCAGCTTATGGATATGGATGCAGTTGGGCTGGTCAATAGAAATAGGCTTATCCATCATGAGAAAATATTTTTTGTCATATTCAACTTTAAAGGTGGTAATTTGGTTTGTATCATGATTCAAGCTGACAAAATGTCTTCCATCTGGAAAAATTGCCAATGTCTTGGGATAGTCCCCACTAATCTTAGATTCACAGTTTACTGTAAGCTCTCCATTTTCCTGATTGATCTCGTAGATAATCACTGAGTTAGCCCCTGCATTGGAACAGAACAAATACTTTCCATCCTGGCTGATGTCAATACCAGAAGCTGCACTGTTCTTTTTTTCTTTAGCGTTTACCGTAGGAATTGTCTGAATTTTCTCAAAAATAGGACCTTCTGGTGCACACTCATAATTATAGGCAATAACCTCATTTGTCTCTTCACACAGTACATAAGCATGTGCACCGTCTTTACTGAAACGAATCATACGGGGGGAAGAATCAATCGGCTCTCTGAGAATATCTGCAATTTTTAATTTTCCTTTTTCATAATCAATCTGATAGATTTTCACATGATCCAGACCGCCGTCTACTGCACAGAGATAATTCTGCCAGGGAGTGAGTTCCACACAGTTTACATGAGGACGGTAATTATGCTCAGCAATACTTCTTCCGATTCCAGTATGAAAAATACCGTCAGAAATCTCCCCAATGCTGCCATCCTCATTTAATTTCATCATGGTCACACGCCCATCATGATAACCGCCCACAAAAAGGTAACGGTTCTGCTGGTCCACAGCAACATAGCACCCGCGCATTCCGCCAATCCATTTCTCATTCATAGGCTCCAAATCCCCATCTTCTTTGATACGGAAAGCGGCCACGCCTTCATCTGCTATAGAATAGAGAAATTTACCATTATAAGACACTGTCAGATCTGAAGGATTATTGATAGGAACTACTTTGCGTTCCATAATCTTTCCTTGCTCCACATCCATATCATAAATATGGATTCCAACACTGGTTCCATGTGTGTAGGTTCCTACATATGCTACGTATCTGTCTTCATTCATCTGCCTGCTCCTCCTTCTCTTGTCTGCGCAAAATATCATACTTCTCCAACGGCTGCCCCAAATCAATATACAGCACCTGTTTGGGATGAGGCGCCGACTCCATGCTGATGCCCTCTTCATCTCTGATTGCCTGAACCGTAACTGTTATATTCCTGCCGTCAGGCTTCATGATTTCTATAAGTTCTCCCACAGAGAACTTATTTCTCTGTTCTATGCGATATCCTCTGCTGTCTTCCTCTCCCACAATTCCCAGATAAGTATATTCTTTTACGTACGTATTGCTGTTATAAATTTGAGTATGCTCGTCCGGTTTCCCAAAGAAAAACCCTGTCGTAAACTGCCGGTAAGTACAATTGGAAATCTGCTCTAAATACCACGGCATATTCTGTTCATAGGTTTCTCTTGAAGTAA
>CAJUCK010000009.1:36414-50671 GCA_910585395.1 uncultured Lachnospiraceae bacterium | reverse complement strand
AAAATATAGGTTCCACGCTCATTTTCATAAACCGGCATATATTCTCCCGGCCTGGTTTCCTCCACCACCGCGTATTTCCAGCGGCAGGGATGTGTACATGCTCCCTGATTGGCATCCCTTCCAGTAAAGTAATTGCTGAGCAGGCATCTTCCAGAATAAGAAATACACATAGCGCCATGGATAAACGTCTCAATCTCCATGTCCTCTGGAATATTCTTACGAATCTCTTCAATTTCTTTGAGGGAAAGCTCTCTTGCAGAAACCACCCGCTTCGCTCCCTGACGGCGCCAGAACTGATACGTTCCATAATTCGTATTATTCGCCTGAGTGGAAATATGAATTTCTAAATCTGGACAAATTTCCTGAGCAATGGCAAAAATCCCCGGATCAGAGATAATCAGCGCATCTGGCCTCAGTTCCTTTAATTCCACAAAATATGCCTTTACATCTTGCAGATCATCATTATGCGCCAGAATATTTGCTGTCACATAGACCTTTACACCATGGGCATGGGCGAACAAAATCCCTTCCTTCATATCCTCCATAGAAAAGTTTCTTGCCTTGGCACGCAGCCCAAATGCTTCTCCGCCAATATATACTGCATCAGCGCCAAAAATAACCGCAATTTTTAATACCTCAAGGCTGCCTGCAGGCACAAGCAGTTCTGGCTTTTTCATATATTACCTCCTTACGCTGACCGTAATTCCATCTCCTACAGGAAGTACTGAAGTAATCAATGCTTCCATATGCGTCAATTCATACAGATAATCCCGCATTCTTTTGTGAATTGTACGGTTTCTTCTAGTCACTGCAAAACGTGACTCTATAATATCTCCATCCTGCAGCACATTATCAGAGACCAGGATACCTCCTGTTTTCAAAAGCCTCATCACTTCAGGCAGAAAATGGATATATTGTCCTTTTGCCGCATCCATAAAAATAAAGTCGTAAGGCTCTTTTAGCGTCTTCATAACCTCTGCGGCATCTCCCTCTAATAATTCTATCACATTCTGTTTCCCGGCTCTCAAAAAATTTTCCCGGGCAATCGGAATTCTCTTTTCATAGTTCTCTATGGTGGTAATTGTACATTCTTTCGGATTAAAATATTCCATCAATAACGCGGAAAATCCCACTGCCGTCCCCACCTCCAAAATACGCTGGGGGCGGTTCATGGCAAGCAGGAGTTTTAAAAAATTCTGTGTCTCCGTCCGAATGACAGGTACATAATTTCTATGTGCCTCTTCTTCCAATTCCATTAAAAAAGCAGGATTGCCGCCATCCAGAGAATTAATATACGTGTTCAAACGTTCTTCCACTATCATTCCGCTGTTTCCTCATTCTCATCTTCTGCCATGACCTGTATCATCTCCTTGGCCGTCTGGGAGGTATTTAACGTATAGGTCCCTGCTTTTATCTTATCCCTGTAATCTGAAATCTGAAGCTGAATGGTAAACAGCAGTCCATTTTCCACAAGGCGTTTTTCTTCCAGAAGGCCGCCTAATTCCAAAGCCGTCATCTTCTTATCTAGTTCCACCGTCACGTCCTGTCCTGGGGCTTCCTCCAGCGCAGGTTCTGTAAAAACCCTGTAGCCCAGGTCATACGCAGCATTTCCCACCCTTAGAAAAATAAATATGATAAGTACTATAATCAAAAGGCTTAAAGTACTGGTTAATACATTTAATACTACCTTGCTGTTTCCCATAAGATTCCCCTTAAAACTCAATGTACCTACAAATGCTCAAATCCCAGTTCAAAGTCAATCTCTTCTATCAGGCGGTAATTAATACGCTGTACCATCCGGCACACTGCAAGCTCTGCTGCCAGAAATTCATTGACAAACGCCTCTTCCCGCAGAGGTGCAAATTCCTTTTCCACCCGGTCCATTTCATTATACAAATCTGTATTTCTATATTTATGCAGTTCAAAATTCCGCCTGCGAAATTCATTAACTGCTTTTTCTTTCTCTGGTTCCTGAGAGAGCAGCTCTCTCATTCTCTGATACTCTTTATATTCCTGGCTGTCCTTAAAGGCTTCCACTAAATTGTTTATAATTTCTTCCATTCTCTGATGCATAACAACCTCTTGCTTTCGCTCTGCCCCCTCAATGACTATAAAGTTTAAACCTCCATGATAATCGGCATAATCATAGGTCTGCGCTTTGTTTTCTTCCAGACAAACTCACCTAGTTCTTCTTTAATCTCTGTTTTGATTCTGCCCCAGTCCGTAATATTTCTGTCCATACAGTAATCCATAGCCTCATCCAATACCTGCTTTGCCTCATCCATAAGGCTCTCAGCGCCTCTCACATAGACAAAACCGCGGCTGACAATATCCGGCCCTGCCAATACCCGGCCGCTGCCGGTTTCCAATGTCATTACCACAATGATAATGCCATCCTCGGCAAGATGCTGGCGGTCCCGCAGCACAATGTTTCCCACATCACCCACGCCAAGGCCGTCTACCAAAATTGCTCCCACCGGAACCTTGTCCGTCACCTTTGCCTCATTCTCATCCAGTTCCAATACATTTCCAGAAGACAGAATAAAAATATCTTCCTTGTCAATTCCCAATTC
This sequence comes from uncultured Lachnospiraceae bacterium, assembly GCA_910585395.1. Taxonomy (GTDB): domain Bacteria; phylum Bacillota; class Clostridia; order Lachnospirales; family Lachnospiraceae; genus Petralouisia. Next base: position 48,098 of record CAJUCK010000009.1, on the reverse strand, counting down.
CTGGGCTATGGATGCCTGGGCCTTCAAATGCTTGTACTCCCCATGTACCGGAATGGCATATTTGGGCTTTACGAGAGAATAAATCAGTTTGATTTCCTCCCGGCAGGCATGCCCGGACACATGAGCATCCTGAAAAATCACTTCCGCCCCTTTCATAAATAATTCATTAATTACATTAGAAACGGCTTTCTCATTTCCAGGTATTGGATTAGAACTGAAAATTATGGTATCACCTGGCTTAATCGTCACCTTTTTATGAAGATTGGCCGCCATGCGGGACAATGCCGCCATAGATTCTCCCTGGCTTCCGGTCGTAATCAGTACCGTCTGTTCGTCAGGATAATTTTTTAGTTCTTCAATATCAATCAATGTATTTTCGGGAATTTGAAGATAGCCCAGCTCTGTAGCCGTGGAAATAATATTCACCATGCTCCGGCCTTCCACCACCACTTTTCTTCCAAACTTATACGCAGAATTGATAATCTGCTGCACACGGTCGACATTAGAAGCAAAAGTGGCGATAATGATACGGGTATTGGTATGCTCTGAAAATATATTATCAAATGTTTTACCGACAGTGCGTTCTGAATTTGTAAATCCTGGGCGCTCTGCATTTGTACTGTCACACATCAGCGCCAGCACGCCTTTCTTGCCTATTTCTCCAAATCTCTGCAAATCAATGGCATCTCCGAACACCGGCGTATAGTCGACCTTAAAGTCTCCCGTATGCACCACCACGCCTGCCGGTGAATAAATGGCAAGGGCTGCTGCATCCTGAATACTGTGGTTCGTCTTAATAAATTCCACCCGAAAGCATCCTAAATTAATGTGCTGCCCATATTTTACCACCTTGCGCTTTACTTTTGTAAGCAGGTTATGTTCCCGCAGCTTGTTTTCAATAATGCCTATTGTCAGTTTAGTTGCATAAATAGGCACATTGATATCTCTGAGCACATAAGGAATGGCTCCGATATGATCCTCGTGTCCATGCGTAATAAAAAATCCTTTCACTTTATCTATGTTATTCTTCAGATAAGTGACATCTGGAATTACCAGATCAATCCCCAGCATATCATCCTCTGGAAATGATAAACCGCAATCCACTACAATAATACTGTCTTCATATTCGAAGGCAGTAATGTTCATTCCAATCTGTTCTAGTCCTCCTAATGGAATGATTTTCAATTTTGAGTTATTCTGTCTTTTCAAGTTGCACCTCTTCCTATTGATATTTTTATATTAACTGATTTTCGATTGGACAGTCAAAACATCTCTGTGCCGCACTCATATCAAATACTGCCGCTGCCAATTTCTGCACTGCAAATCTGATATGGAACAGGCGCACTGCACCCTTTGACTTCCTATCTTATTCACATTGTAAAATCCACGTCTTCCAGAATCTCTGAAAATATTCTGGATATATATTCCAATTCTTCCTCAGATTCCACCATTTCATACATAGCTTCCTCTTCATTTTCACGAGACAAATCTTTTAAAATAAAAGCGTCGCAGTCGCCTTCTTCTTCCTCTGTTACCAAAAGGTAATTCACCCCGTTTACACGGGTTTGTTCTATTACATAAAACTCTAAAGCCTCTCCATCCTGGGGAGACTGAAAATTCAATTTTTCCATATGCAATTCCTTTACTGCTCTCTGTTCACGTCCTGCTCATTTTCAAATGCCAGCGAATCAAGATACCCCTGCAAAATAAATACAGCGGCAATCTGATCCACATAACTTTTACGTTTCTCTCTTCGAACTCCGCCTTCTATCAGCGCACGGTCTGCCGCCACGGTTGTAAGACGCTCGTCCCATAGAACTACCTCAAGACCGCTGCGCTTCTCTAACATTTCCTGAAACTCCAACGTACGCTGGCAGCGTTCCCCTTCTGTATGATTCATATTCCTGGGAAATCCCAATATGATCTTCTCCACCTGATATTCCTCAATCAGCGCCTCAATCCTGGCAAGGGTCTGCCTTAACTTCCCCTGAGACTTTCTCTGAATCGTCTCTACTCCCTGTGCTGTTATAAGCAGTGCATCACTTACTGCGACACCTACTGTCTTGGAGCCAAAATCCAAACCCATGATCCGCATCTGATGCCTCCTATTCCCAGGAATTATTCTTAATATAATGACGCAGAATCTCTTCTACCAGTTCATCCCGCTCTACTTTCATAATGAGGCTTCTGGCATTCTTATGGCTGGTGATATAAGTAGGATCTCCGGACATGATGTACCCCACAATCTGATTTACCGGATTGTAGCCTTTCTCACGCAACGCACTATATACGATCTCCAGCACATCATCTACTCGTATCTGCTGCTCTTTTTCCACTTTAAAAAATTGAGTATTGTTTTTATCCTGCATATTCTCACGCCCTTATTTTCTGCTCTTTCGTTCTTAATAAAATCTTCTTCTGTTTATTTTATTACAAATGTTCGGAAAACTCAAGATGTTTCTTCTAAAACATTCTCTATCTCCAGTACATGTTCTTTGATCTGAGATGATACTTTCCCGCGAACCACCCTGTTTATAAGGCTTTCGCCTGATTTTTCCGAAACTGGCACTGCTATCTTTACATATTCTTTCGTATGTCCAAGAAAATATTCCATTCCTCCAAAAGATACTTTCTCTTCCAGCAGCACTTCTGCCTCTCTGCCCAGATACCAGTCTAAAAAAGCCTGATTCATAGGTGCCAAATCTGCAAACAAAGTCTCGCTTCGATTGTTTTTCACTGGTTCGGGCACTTGATGATTCATATCTGCCGCCCTGGTTCCTTTCCGCAGAGAATACTTGAAAATATGTATTTCAAAAAAACCAATTTTCTTTAAAAACATACGAGTTTCCTGAAATTCTGCTTCTGTCTCCCCTGGAAATCCTACAATCACATCTGTGGTGACAGCCGGATGTTCAAAATACCTGCGCAAAATGCCGCAGGATTTTTCGTATTCCTCGCAGGTATATTTGCGGTTCATCCTCTTTAATACGGCATCGCACCCACTCTGCAAAGACAAATGAAAATGGGGACAAATCTTAGGCAGTACTGCCAGGCGGCTGGCAAATTCCTCTGTCACTATTTTAGGTTCCAGTGATCCCAGGCGTATTCTTATAATCCCAGACAAATCATGTACTTTCTCAATCAAAGTTATCAAATCTGTACCTAAATCTGCACCATATGAACTCAGATGAATTCCAGTAAGAACCACCTCCTGATAGCCGTTATCTGCCAGCTGTCTCACTTCTCTAAGCACATCCTCCACGTTCCTGCTTCTGACTCTTCCTCTGGCATAAGGAATAATACAGTAACTGCAGAACTGATTGCATCCGTCCTGTACTTTGATAAAAGCTCTGGTGTGCTCTGCTGTGCGGCTTAGAAACATGGATTCATAATCAGAATCCTCAGCAATATCCGAAACTGCCACAAGTTTCAAATCCTCCATATGTTCCTCGGCTGTTTCCTTTTGTTTCTGTCGTTCTCTGTCTATAAAAAACTGTTCCAGCAGTTCTGGAAGTTCATGTTTTTTATTATTTCCAATCAGAATATCAATGGATTCCTCTTTTGCCTGTTCTTGTGCTGTCTGTACATAACACCCTGCCGCCACCACGACACTGTCCGGGTTTTTCTTTCTGGCACGATGGAGCATCTGCCGGGATTTTCGGTCAGCAATGTTTGTTACAGAACAAGTATTTACCACATAAACGTCCGCTGTTTCCTCAAAAGGTACAATCTCATACCCCGCCTGCTCTAAAAGCTGCTGCATGCTCTCTGTCTCATATGCATTCACTTTACAGCCCAAATTGTGCAATGCTGCCTTTCTCATTCTGCTTCCCATCCTCTCCATACATTCTGCTGAAAAACATCCTGCATTTTTTCCTTAAATTGGTTATGGTGCCATTGACTTTTACTATAAAAGAAGTTACTATAAAGGTAATATTTTAATTTCTTTAACAATGAAGGAGGTTTCTCATGATAAACGTACAAATTTCTTTAAATTCTATTGACAAGGTAAAATCTTTCGTAAATGCTATCACTCAGTTTGACTTTGATTTTGATCTGATTTCCGGAAGATATGTCATTGATGCAAAATCCATTATGGGTATTTTCAGTCTTGATTTGTCTAAGCCTATCGATCTTGCAATTCACGCTGAGACTGACAAAGACGAGGTTATGGAAATATTAAAGCCATATCTGGTATAATTTTTCCATATGTCTGGATATTCCCCCATGATTATGATTTCATGGGGGTTTTATTGTACTTATTTTCACCCGCAGAAACATTCAAAATCTTCTGCATCTACTTTAATTGTCTCCGCCGTCTCAATTGCCGTCTGTACCATCTCGTCAATCTTCTCCTTAAGATGTGTTTCTGAACGGCGGATAATCTTAAGACTTGGCTTTGTTACTGGATGCTTCGCCACAAATATGGTGCAGCAGTCCTCATAGGGAAGTATCGATGTCTCATAGGTCCCTATTTTCTCTGACACAGCAATAATTTCCTGCTTATCAAAACCAATCAGGGGGCGGTATACTGGCATGGTGCAGACTTCATTAGTCGCTGCGAGAGACTGCATAGTCTGACTTGCGACCTGACCGATGCTCTCCCCTGTAATCAGCCCGAGAGAACCTGTCTCTTCCGCAAAATGTTCTGCAATCCGCATCATATAGCGGCGCATGATAATGGTGAGTTCCTCATGCGGGCACTGTTCATAGATATACATCTGGATATCTGTAAAATTTACAACCTTCAAATAAATTGGCCCAGCATATTTCGCCACCAGTTTTGCCAAATCTATTACCTTCTGTTTGGCACGCTCACTGGTATAAGGCGGTGCATGAAAATACACTGCGTCAATTTTTACGCCTCGTTTTGCAATCATGTAACCGGCAACAGGGCTGTCGATTCCGCCAGACAGCAGAAGCATGCCTTTTCCGTTGGTTCCTACTGGCATTCCTCCCGGTCCTGGTATCACTTCTGAATAAATGTTAATCTTGCCCCGGACTTCAATATTCACCAAAATCTCCGGTTTGTGCACATCTACCTTCATCTCTTTGAACGTTTCCAGAATCTTCTCACCAAGTGCGGCGTTGATTTCCATAGAACTCATCGGATAATTCTTCCTTGCCCTTCGGGCATTGACCTTAAATGTTTTGTGTTTATCTTTATAACGCTTGTCAAGATATGCCGTCACGGCTTCTGCAAGCTTATCAAAGCCTTCATCCTCTATAATAACCACTGGACAAATTCCTACAATGCCAAATACACACTGTAAGTGTTCCATAGTTTCATCGTAATCATATTCTGTGACTGCTTCTATATAGATACGCCCTTGCTCTTTGCTGATGAAAAACTCGCCCTGTACAGATTTCAGAGCATATTTTATCTGCTGAACCAGCGCATTTTCAAACAAATGGCGGTTCTTCCCTTTAATTCCAATCTCTCCGTATTTTATCAAAAATGCTTTAAACATATAGTTTCCTTTCTAATGCCTTATGTATTTGCGAAGCATCGGCACCAGCTCCTTTAATTTTTTCACACAGTATTCAACCTCTTCCAAAGTGTTATCTTTGCTGAAACTAATACGTACGGTTGAATCCAAATACTGCCGTTTCACCCCTATCGCCTGAAGTGTAGCGCTGACCGCAGGTTTATTGGAGGAACAGGCGCTGCCTGCCGACACGTAAATATTCTGTTCTTCCAATGCATGAAGCAGCACTTCACTTCGAATTCCATCCACACTGAGACTGACAATATGAGGCGCGCTGTCTGCACCGATTCTGCCATTGATATGTGCCCATTCCTCATCTGAAATTCCTCTGATAAATGTACTCTTTAACTGGCGTAAATGCGCCTGCTTTTCATCAAAATTCTCAAATGCCTCCCATGCTGCCTGTCCCAGTCCAGCAATTCCTGGGACATTTTCTGTACCGGAACGCATACTTTTCTGCTGTCCCCCTCCATAAATAATCGGCTTTAATTTGGTCTTTTCTTTTACATACAGAAACCCACTGCCCTTAGGCCCATGAATTTTATGACCGCTCACAGACATCATATCAATTCCCAGCTTTCTGGGATGAATGATATATTTTCCATATGCCTGAATAGCATCCACGTGAAACAAAGTTCCGGGATTTCGCTCCTTTATCATCTGAGCTGCTTCTGCAATTGGTTCCACTGCACCAATTTCATTATTCACATGATAGACACAAGAATTGTTTCAGGTGTTATTGCTTCCTTTAACTCTTCCAAAGATATGATACCATCCTGATCCACACTGAGACGTGTCACGGAAAACCCCTGTTCCTCTAAGAACTTCACAGGCGCTGACACAGCCGGATGCTCCACACATGTAGTAATCAAATGTGTTCCGCTGCGTCTGTTTGCCATGGCCCCTCCCAGAATGGCAAGGTTGTTGGATTCTGTTCCCCCAGAAGTAAAAATCAGCTCTGATTCTTTCACTTTCATAGTTTTGGCAATCTTACTTCCAGCTTCTCTGATATAGTTTTCCCCTTTCATGCCTTTTCCATGCAGGGAAGACGGATTTCCATAATCCTCAGACAGAGCGCGCACCATAATTTCCACTGCTCCTTGGGAACAGCGGGTGGTAGCTGAATTATCAAAATATGCTTCCATTCCTTCCTCCTAATCTTCCAGTGCATAAATCAGCATGGAAAGCGCACAAAGTCCTGCTGTCTCTGTCCGCAGAATCCGGTTTCCCAGAGAAATCATCTCCATCTCATTCTGCACCAAAGCAATTTCCTGAGAATCGTATCCACCTTCCGGCCCGATAAAAATACCTACTGTACTGCCTTTGGAAATGCCCCCCATCACCTCTCTGGTATGCGCCATCCCTCTTTGATTTTCATAGGGAAGGAGACGTACATCCAATTTCCTGGCATACTCTGCTGCTTCTGGAAATTTCATAACATGTCCTATTCTTGGAATGATGCTGCGCTTTGACTGTTTCGCGGCGCTCTCTGCAATTGCCTGCCATCTTGCCTGCTTTGCCTTTGCTTTCTTCTCGTCCAGCTTTACCACACAGTTTTTCATGGAAACTGGTATAATCTCTGAAACTCCAAGCTCCACTGCTTTTTGAATGACAAGTTCCATCTTATCTCCCTTAGGAAGTCCCTGGAACAGCACAATTTTGATACTCGGCTCTGTATCCTCTGCCTGACTGGTAATATGAAGGATGATCTGCCGTTCTTCCATATGATCAATCTCACAGTAAAAATCTCTTCCCTCATTGTCACTGATACGTAACTGCTCCCCTGTCCGCATGCGGAGAACATTTTTGATATGATTGACATCACTGCCAGTAATGACAATCTTATCCTCCCGGATCTGATCTGGTTCTACAAAAAATTGAAACATTCTTCTGCTCCTGTTCTACTTTCTGGCAGTGATGCTGAGCCATTCTCCCTGATATCTAATCTCAAGAATTTCAAGCCCGGCCTCGATAACTACCTTTTTTACAGCTTCTTCTTTAAAGTCAATAATTCCACTGGTAATATAGATGCCGCCTTTTTTCAGGCAGCCTGGAATCACTGGCGTCAGAGGAATGATGACATCAGCAAGAATATTTGCTGTCACAATGTCATAACCCATACCCACCTTATTCTGAAGTATGACATCATCACTGAGATTTCCATGATAAAAATCAGCCTGTTCCATAGGCAGTCCATTTACTTTCATATTATCGGTGGAAGCTGCTATACACAATGGATCAATATCGGTCCCTGTCACATGGCCTGCTCCCAGTTTGAGGCTTACCAGAGACAAAATCCCGCTTCCACATCCAACATCCAGCACCCGATCCTGAGGCTTCATATATCTGCAAAGCTGACGGATGCAGAGCTGAGTCGTCTCATGCTTTCCGGTTCCAAAAGAAGTACCAGGATCAATCTCAATCACATGGCGGTACTCCCCCTCTGGCGGCAGCTCCTCCCAAGTCGGCTTAATTAAAATATTCTCAATGGTAAAAGCTTTAAAATACTGTTTCCAATTGTCGATCCAGTCCTTATCTTCAGTCTCTCCTTCTGAAATTTCTGCTGTTCCAATGTCCACAAATGACCGCAGATTCTCCAGTTCCTTTCGCATCTGTGAGAGAAACTCTTCCTGCTCTTTTTCTGCCTCCAGAAAGAAACTGATAGACGCAATTCCCTCATCTGGTGGAAGTTTTGGCAAAATATCAATATACATTTTTTCTTTATCAGCTGATGACAAAGGAATATTATCCTCGATCTGAACTCCTTCAATCCCAAGATCAGCAAGCATGCTGCTGATAAAATCTTCTGCCTGGGTAGTTGTTTTTATAGTATATTTTTTCCATTTCATAAATTTCTCCAATCTGCGCACAGAATATCAGATTTCAAAGCAAAACGGAACAAATTTATGTTCCGTTTTGCTTTATTATGCACTAAACTGCTTCTTTAAGCTTTCGTAAGTTCTGTTGATCATCTGCAGAGTCTGTGTATCTCCAGTGGAATTATCTGGATGAAATATTTTTATCAACTCACGATACCGTTTCTTCATATCCAGTTCATTCTCTACACCAGAAAAAAACAGCTCCATTTCTGACGGATATTTTACTGTCACTCTAGCCTGGCGTCCATCATTTCTGACTGCCTCATCCTCTTTCTTCTTCTCAAATGCCTCTCTCTCAGCAGCGAGTTTCTGCAGTTCCATTTCCAGAAGCTCCCACTTGGCTTTTATGAGACGTTCCTTCTCTGCCAGACGCCTTTCTTCCCGCTCTTTTTTCAAATAAAACTCTTGCTGTTCCTGCTCAAATCTGCGTCTGTCCGCGGTAAGCTCCTGCATAAATCTGCGTTTATCCGCTGCAAGTTCTTCCCGGAATCTAATTTTGTCTTCTGCAAGTTCACGCTGAAACTCCCGTCTCTTTTCAGCAATCTTCTGCTGCTCTTCCCAATGCTTCTGATGAATTTTCTGCTGTTCCTCCCAGCGCTGCCTCGCCGCTTCTAATTCCAGCTTCTGCCGAATTCCTTCTTCTTCCGTCCTGTACTGTACTTCCTCTTCTTCTGATTTTTGCTGTACCGTCTCTTCCTGCGTCTTTTGAATCACTGTCTCTACTTGAGTCTCTACTTGACATCTGGGCTGGTCCATTTCCTTTCCTCCTTCGTATCTGCACTGAAACGGACAATTCCGCACCAACTTGTTCTATTCTACAATATTACACGGAAAATAGCAATGAAACTTAACGAATTTTTATCTTCTTTATTTTACTGAACGTTCCGTAAATCTTCGTTCTGTTCCATGATTTATAGGCACATATCTTGAAACTATACGTCTTTCCCTTTTTCAGCCCTGTTTTGGTAAAAGCAACTGTCTTTCCTTTGGTGATTGTCTTGATTTTCTTAAAGCTCTTGCTGCCTGTCTTCATATAAATCTCATATCCGCTTGCGCCAGGAGTCTTTTTCCAGGTCAGTTTTACTTTATTCTTGCCGCTCTTTTTTACTGCACTTAATTTTACAGCCGATGGAACTGTGACCGTCTTGATTTCTCTAGTCTCTGCTGCAAAAACCCTGCTCCCATTTACAATATAAAAAGGAGTAACTTGTAAAGTATAGTTTGAAGCTGCTTTCAAACCGCCAAAAGAATAGGCATTTTTGGTAACATACTGAGTGGAAACCAAAGTGATTCCTCTATAAAGTTTCAGACAATAACCTGCCTTTGCCACAGGATTCCAGGTAAATGCCAAAGAATCTGCTGCGCTCTTTTTCACCCTGAGCCCAGATACACTTTCTGGTCTTACAGGACTCAATACAGGGATTTCCTCTGTACGGCTGTTTCCGCAGAGACTGCAGGTATACACTCTCAATCCTTTCTGTGTCTCTGTAGCTGGTCTGGTCACCTTTGACTGATACTGATGGCCGGGACATCTCACTTTAACCTGCACTTCAATATTTTGAACTATGTGATAATTCTGTGTATCTTCTGGTGTATAATTCACATGCCAAATATAAGTTCCCTCTGTGGACAATCTATTAGTGAGAGCTGTCTGCCAGGTAAAACCTTTGGGCAGAACTATACTTGACAAGGTCTTTCCACTTTGTCCCTGCAGCCCGCCAGGCACGGCGTATACGGGCACGGCTTTTGCTATTTCAAGCTGTGCTGTCCCCTGAAACGGCTGATATCCTTGACGCTTCACCTGATACCGCACCTGATAAACTCCTGCGTTTATCATTTCTGGCTGTTCTTCCTGGTAAACACCGTTTTCTCCTGCATATTTTACAATATCTCCTGCCTGCGTTCCCTTAAGGGTAATTTTTTTGGTTGTCCCATCATATACTGCCGGCTCAATTTCTGCATGAATTCCTTCTATCTGCGGCAGACTTACATCGATCGGTTCTATATAGCTGTGACCGCAAAAGATACAGGTAAAAGTCTCTTCTCCGTTCTCTGTCTCTGTAGGTTCTTTTGTAATTTCTGATGTATATTGATGTCCCAGACAGCCAATGGCAACTTCAATTTCAATATCTGTAACGATCTCATAATTGTTGCTGTCTTTGGGTGTATATTTTGCAAGAAAAATTTTACTGCCTTCCTCATAAAGCTTTGTCTCTGTATCTGTCTGCCAGGTAAAGCCTTCTGGAAGGCTAACGCTTGCCAAAGTTTTTCCGCTGGCTCCTGTCAATCCGCTGGGTATAACATAATCAGGCACAGCTTTAGCAATTTTCACCTGGACCGTTCCCTCAAATGGCTGATATCCATGACGTTTTATGCGATACCGGATCTGATAAATCCCTGCATTAATCATTTCAGGCTGTTCATTCTGATAGGCTCCGCCATTTCCGGCATACTGCACCTCATCGCCTTCCTGAATTCCAGACACAGCAACTCTGTGTGCACTGCCATTGTATACTGCTGCCACATCTTCCGCCCAAATGTCTGTAATCTCTGGCAGATCAAGTTCTGGAAGAGCATATGTAAGAATCACTTGCTTATTACTGGTCTGCGCTGTATTCTGAAGTGCATACCACAATTCTTTTCCTCTCACAGTAAATCCAAAAATCCACTGCCCTGAAAGAATCTGAGGCTTATAAACCTCTTCTACATTTCCTTCTGCATCTAAATGGTAAATAGCTGTCTTTGTGTTAAAATAAATCATATCATTTGCTTTTATAAGATACATACAGCTAAATGGAAAAATAATATTATTATTTCCTGTCCATACGCCTTCACTATGCACCTCTGATTCTGTACCATCTAAAAGCGCTTCTCTTTTCAGAAGTTTCACTCCCATACTGTTATAATCACCATTCTGAAATCTTGAAAAATACCATTCGCCCTGATACCAGCAAATAGAAGAAGTAATCTCTGTCCAGAATGCATTATCATAGAGGTCAGAATCTGCTGTCCGTGTCGTACTCCATCCTTCATGCCTATGGTTATCATCACTGATCACTTTGTCACTGAGCATAAAATAATTATGTCCCACTCTTCCAATACAGTCTCTTACGGGATCATCCCAGGTAACATCCACATGATACCATTTGCCGCCGATCTGTATCATGTTCCAGGCATGTGCCATGGCATCGCTCGTCACCAATTCACACGGGATACCTAGTTTATCTTCCATGATATAGGTATAAGCATCCCCATAACCGTCGCAGACAGCCATCCCTTTCACCAACGCGCCATATGCTGTATGAGAAATATTTGG
>CAJUCK010000009.1:19946-36378 GCA_910585395.1 uncultured Lachnospiraceae bacterium | reverse complement strand
ATGCACTGTCAAAGCCTTTTCCACGTCTGTCATGGAAATATCCGTCTGTGCTGCTGCCTGATCTGCCGCTTCTTCCAGCTCCTGCCGCTGCTGGTCAATTTCCTCTGGCGTTCCTAAATAGGTTACTTTATAAGATGTCACCATATTCGTCGTCGGATTATAGGATGTTCCCACTGTGCCATCTACATAAAAAAGCCCCGGGTTATGGTTCAGAATTTGAAAAATAATATTATATGCCTCTTCTCTGGAAATCTGATACGCAGAAACATCAATATTTTGCTGGTAATTTTCCAAAGCCTCTACTATATACTGTTCCAGATTCTGTACTGCCCTGGAAGCACGGTGCATCTTATCTTTTTCAACTGGATAACGAACCTGGGGCTTCTGGTAATATTCTTCTTTAAAACGATTTTCATCCGATAAAGTTACATGTTCCGTCTGAATATCCTTTGTCTCTGCCTGCAGCGGAACTTTGCTAAGAAAAAGAAACATGATTACCATTAAAACCGTTACAGTATATTTTCTTTTCATAATCAACCTCCTGTTTTCTTTATATACTGCCCTTATTATATAATATGGAAATCAGATTGACAAGAATAAATCTCGTGCTGAGATCTTTCCTGTCTGCTGTGAAGCACTTAGCAGTATAATCTTTCCAAACTGCAGTGCAACAATTTTTATCCTATCCCTAATATAGGAATTTCTTTGAATTTTCTAAATAACAGCAAAGGCTGGAAACTGTCATCGCTTTTCACCAGTTTCCAGCCTGTTTTTAATTTGTATCTGTTATATCTTCAAAAGCCTCTTTGACCTTACCCATAAACCCCTTTTTCTTGGTATGTTTCTCTGTACCTGCCGCACCATTCTGCTTCTTTAAGGACTGGCCGCTTGCCTCGTCAAACCTGCGCAGAGCTTCCTTTGCCTCTTCATTTAAACTGGTAGGTACCTGAACCACCAAGGTAACATAATGATCTCCTCTTACAGAAGAATTACGCAGTGATGGAATTCCTTTATTCTTCAAACGGATTCTGGTATCTGTCTGCGTTCCGGGCTTCACATCATACAGGATATCTCCGTCAATGGTGCTGATACGCACTTCTCCACCTAATGCTGCCTGTGCAAAAGAAATGGGCGCTGTAGAATAGATATTCATATCCTGTCTCTGGAAAATGGGGTGTCTACTGACATTCACCTCCACCAGCAGATCGCCTCTTGGTCCTCCATTGGTGCCAGGTTCTCCTTTTTCCCGGATACGGACGCTCTGCCCATTGTCAATCCCTGCCGGAATTGATACTTTTATCTTCCTGCGCTTGGCAATATAACCGCTTCCATGGCAGTCTGGACATTTATCCTTGATAATCTTTCCTGTTCCCCGGCATTCTGGACAAGTCTGTACATTCTGCACCATGCCAAGGAAAGACTGCTGGGTATAAACCACCTTTCCCTTACCGCCGCACTTTGTACAGGTCTCTGGACTTGTTCCAGGTTTGGCTCCTGTGGTATGACAGGTGGAGCAGTCGTCCTTTAAGGTGATCTCAATCTCCTTCTCACAGCCAAATGCTGCTTCCTCAAAAGAAATACGGACTGCTGCCCTTAAGTTTGCGCCCTTCATAGGACCGTTGCTGGAAGAGGAACGTCTTCTTCCTCCTCCAAACAGATCTCCGAAAATATCTCCGAAAATGTCTCCCATATCCATGCCAGAAAAATCAAATCCACCGCCGCCCATACCGCCATCAAAGGCGGCATGCCCAAACTGGTCATACTGGCGTTTTTTATCTGGATCGCTTAAAACAGCATAGGCTTCCGACGCTTCTTTAAATTTTTTCTCCGCTTCTGCATCTCCTGGATTCATATCTGGATGATACTTTTTCGCAAGCTGGCGATATGCCTTCTTTATTGCCGCATCATCTGCATTTCTGTCAACTCCCAGGACTTCATAATAATCTCTCTTCTGTTCTGCCATGATTATACTTCCTTATAATCTGCGTCCACCACATCATCATCTGCACTGCTGTAGGATGATGCATTTCCCATATCTGGTCCTGCACCCTGCGCACCCTGAGCTGCCTGTGCATTTTCATACATTTTTGCAAAGACTTTCTGTGCGCTTTCCATCAATTTCTCTTTTGCAGCCTTCATTTCTCCTACTTGGTCATCCGTCATTTCTTCTGCATTGGGATGAGCCTCAACCAGCGCTTTCAATGCGCTCAAATCCGCTTCCACTGCAGACTTATCTGCTGCATCAATATTATTTCCAACCTCTTCTAATGCTTTCTCTGTCTGGAATACGAAAGAATCTGCATCATTTCTGGTATCAATTGCCTCTTTACGCTTCTTATCCTGCGCCTCGAATTCTGCTGCTTCTTTGACTGCCTTTTCAATATCTGCATCTGACATATTGGAACCTGCAGTAATAGTGATATGCTGCTCTTTTCCAGTTCCCAGATCTTTTGCAGATACGTTTACGATACCATTGGCATCAATATCAAAGGTTACTTCAATCTGAGGAACACCGCGTCTTGCTGGAGGAATGCCATCCAGACGGAACTGGCCCAAAGATTTGTTATCTCTTACAAACTGGCGCTCACCCTGTACTACATTGATATCCACAGCTGTCTGATTATCTGCCGCTGTTGAGAAAATCTGGCTCTTTTTGGTAGGAATAGTTGTATTACGCTCAATGAGCCTGGTCGCAACACCTCCCATAGTCTCAATTGACAGAGACAGTGGTGTGACATCCAAGAGCAGAATTTCACCTGCGCCTGCATCTCCTGCCAGTTTACCACCCTGAATGGAAGCTCCCAGCGCCACACATTCATCAGGGTTCAGAGACTTGCTGGGCTCTTTGCCCGTCAGCTGTTTTACTTTATCCTGTACTGCTGGAACTCTGGTGGAACCTCCTACCAGAAGCACCTGCCCAAGCTCAGAAGCAGTAATTCCTGCATCTTTCAATGCATTCTGTACAGGAACAGCTGTGCGTTCTACCAAATCATGAGTCAGTTCATCAAATTTAGCTCTGGTAAGGTTCATATCAAAATGTTTAGGTCCTTCTGCAGTTGCAGTGATAAATGGCAGGTTGATATTGGTTGTAGTTGCTGAAGACAATTCTTTCTTTGCCTTTTCTGCCGCTTCTCTCAATCTCTGTAATGCCATCTTGTCATTGGAAAGATCGATTCCCTCTGTTTTCTTAAACTCAGCCAGCATGTAATCTGTAACCTTCTGGTCAAAGTCATCACCGCCCAGACGATTGTCTCCTGAAGTGGACAATACCTCAATGACACCTTCACCAATCTCAATAATGGAAACGTCGAAGGTACCGCCTCCTAAATCGTATACCATAATCTTCTGTTCTTTTTCATTGTCAAGTCCATAAGCCAAAGCTGCTGCAGTAGGCTCATTGATAATACGTTTTACCTCTAAACCTGCAATCTTGCCCGCATCTTTCGTTGCCTGACGCTGTGCATCATTGAAATATGCTGGAACAGTAATCACTGCATCTGCAACTTTTTCTCCCAGATAGTTCTCTGCATCTGCCTTTAATTTCTGCAGAATCATTGCAGAAATTTCCTGTGGAGAATAATTCTTCTCATCAATACTTCTCTTATGTTCTGTACCCATATCTCTTTTAATAGAAGAAATTGTTTTCTCAGCATTGGTAACCGCCTGGCGTTTTGCAGGCTCTCCTACCAGACGTTCACCGGTCTTTGTAAATGCAACCACAGAGGGTGTGGTTCTTGCTCCTTCTGTATTGGCGATAACCACGGGTTTACCACCTTCCATAACTGCCACACAGCTATTTGTTGTTCCTAAATCAATACCAATAATCTTGCTCATAATAGAGACCTCCTCATATAAATGAAAATCTAAATTGTTTCCTACTGTACTACTGCTACCATACTGTGTCTGACCACGCTGTCACGATACATATAGCCTTTCTGCAGTTCCTGCGCCACAATACCAGTTTCAAATTCTTCACTTTCCACCTGCATCACCGCATTGTGAAAATCAGGATTGAACTCTGCACCTATGGCTTCAATTGGTTTTACCTCTAAGCCTTCCAATTCTGTCATAAGCTGTTTATATATTTTATCCATTCCCTGGACGAAGGGATCTTCCTTCTGATCCTCAGGAACAGCGGATAAACCTCTCTCAAAATTATCTACTACCGAAAGAATTTTCTCAATAACACTCTTAGCTCCTACTTCAAACATTTGAGCTTTTTCTTTCTCTGTCCGTTTGCGGAAATTATCAAATTCCGCCATCTGCCGCTGCACGCGGTCGGTGAGCTCTGCAATTTTTTCTTCCTGTTTGTTCTTTTTATCTTTTTTCTTAAAAAAACCTTTTTTCTCTTCCTGAACAGCGTCTTCTTCCCCAGATTCTTCCTCAGCCTCTTCCATCTTCTGAGAATCATCTTCTGACTCATCTTCTGCTGTATTTTCTAATTCTTCTGCTTCATCTCCAGCAAGCTCATTCTCTTCTGTTTCAGACACTACCGTTTCCTGCTCCAAATCCAAATCTTTATTCTGTGTATCTCCCATATCAACTCACCTTTCTGTTCTTCTTAATTTTCTTTTTTATTTTGAAACACGGCATCCAATTGACTTTTCAACGTCTTTAGATTATCCATGACATTCTCATAATCCATTCGTTTTGGTCCAATGATTCCAATCGTTCCTGTCATTCCTGCACCGAGCTGGTAAGTTGCCGTCACCACACTGCAGTCCTTCATATTCTGTATTGGAGACTCATCACCAATATATACTTGAATCCCCGTCTGTTCTTCTGAGGACAACGTTTCATTGACCAGAGAAACTAACTGTTTTTTCTCTTCAAAAGCATTCAGCAGTTCACTTGCCTTTCTGGAATCACTCAGCTCTGGATATTTCAAAATATTGGTGGTACCGCTGGTATAAACTTCCAGATCCTCATCCTCTTGAAAAACACCCGCCAGTGCATCCAGTACATCACTTACGATATTACTGTGAATTCCCGCCTGTTCTTTGAGCCTGGCGATAGTCCCCAGATTGATCTGCTCCGCTGACAGCCCGTTCAGACTAGTATTAAGAAGAATGTTCAGCTTCAGCAAGGTTTCATTATCTAAGGCTTCCCGTGTGGAAATCATCTTATTCTTAACCAGGTTGCCTTCTGTCACAATAACAGCGAGAAGCTGTTCTTTATCCACCTGAGAAAGCTGTAGGAATTTCACCTTGTTATGGTGATAGGAAGGCGCTGTGATCATTGCCGTATAATTCGTATTCTCTGCCAGCACCTTTGCCATTTGCTGCAGTACCTGTTCCATCCGCTCTGTATGTTCAATCATAAATTCTTTCATTTCTGTAACTTCCTGATTCTTTTCCATCATCAGATTATCTACATAGAAACGATAGCCCTTATCAGAAGGAATCCGCCCGGCAGAAGTATGGGGCTGCAAAATATAGCCCAGTTCTTCCAAATCCGACATCTCATTGCGAATGGTTGCAGAACTCAGATTCAAATCTGAATATTTCGAAATGGTTCTGGAACCGACTGGTTCTCCTGTATCCAGATAATTACGGATAATGGCATTTAAAATTTTTCTTTTTCGTTCGTCTAATTCCTGCATCACTATCCTCCATTTCTATATTGTTAGCACTCAACATATAAGAGTGCTAACATCCATGTACTTAAGATAGCACTATCATTTTTTCTTGTCAATAGTATTTTTACAATTTAATAATTTATTTATAATTAAAATAATTTCCGTTTCCCGCTCCAGGAACCGCTATCTGCTAATAAGATATGCGGTAAATACAATACGGACTGAATTACGCAAATTTGTCGAACTCCAAAAAGTTTACGCCACAACTCTGCAGGCAAAATACCGCAATCCCTAGCTTCGCAAGGATTGCGGTATTCTTTCTTTTATTTCTTATTTTACTTTCAGCTTAAATTTCTTTTTTGCCTTGCTGTTTCCAGCTGTAACTGTAATATCTGTTGTTCCTTTTTTCTTAGCAGTAATCTTTCCGCCTGTCTTTGTTACTGATGCAATCTTTGGCTTACTTGACTTATAAGTAAATTTAGAGCAAACTGTTCCGTTCGGTATCTTCACTTTCAATTGGAAAGTTTTACCCTTCTTTAAGCTCTTCGGTGTTTTAGCCAAACTGATTTTACTAGGAACACCTTTAACCGTCACCTTGCAGACTGCTTTTGCCCCGCCCGGCAATGATGCTGTAATATCAGCGCTTCCCTGTTTCTTTGCTGTTACCTGTCCTGTCGCAGGATTTACATCTGCAACCGTGGGATTGCTGCTGGCAAAAGTAATTTTGCTGGTCTGGCTGTCAATGCTCGCCTCTGCCTGCAGAGTGGCAGTGGTCTTAAGCCCTTCTGTATTCTTAGTGCAGAGCGTCAATTCTTCTTCGTCCAGGTATACAGCGTCTGCCTGCAATTCTGGCAGTCTTACCTGCTTATTGGCAATCAGTCTATCAATACGTGCGGCCGCCGTCTTAACCTCCGCAATCGTTTCATTCCCTTTCAGACCGGAATCAATGATCCTCTTCATCTGAGCTTTCATGCTGTCTGTATAGTCATTACTGTTAACAGCTGCCTCCAAAGCATCCACTTTAGCATCAAATTCTCTGGTATCTACAGGAATATAATCAATTTTATGATAATTATTGACACTTCGATCTGAATTGTATGTGTCAATCAGAGTATTATATTCCTTCACAGTAATCGGAATCATGCCGCCATGTGTTCCAATATCCCCGCCAGTACGGCCATAAGTTCCAGCCGGCATTTTGGTAACGCTGTCTGGATCAGACAAATCTGTAGTCACATACGGCTCATAACGAACCTGCATACTTCCATAGAAGTCAATCATAACGCACCATTCATCACGGTCGATGAATTTAAACATTGTGGCTCCTTCATAAGCCCCTGTCAACTTCTCTATATTCTTCTGGCTGATTTTTTCAAAATGGTTTCCAACTGACTGATCAATAAACCAATTATGTACAATTTCAGCGCGTTTGATCAAATTGCTGTCGCCAGGAATATCACTCAAGTCGGCTTTGGTACTGTAAGTTTTTCCATCTAACTCAAACGGAGTAATTCCAATCGCGTTTGTCGCATCGTACTTATCCTGGTTTGCAGTTCCTTCATATTGGGGATCAAGCACGCTGTCTGCGCTCATCAGCTCAATGTGGTTGTTGGTCTCATCTTTTACCACGCGGTAAAGCTTGCCGTATGGAGTTTCTTTTCCTTCCGCGTCCTTCCCCGCTACCCAGAGCTGAGAAGTATCAATATTGCCATAACCACTATTGTTCGCTGTGCCATTGGGTTTATAGTTCTCAAAATAAGGCTCTGCCTCATACAGTTTCGTTGGCCCAAATGTCTTAAAATCTTTGGTTTCATTGCAGTACAGACGGTCTCTGGAAGCTCCATCTTCATCTACACGTGCAGACCAGTATACCAGATAATTATCCTTCTCTGGGTTATAAATTGCCTCTGGCGCCCATGCCATTGCAGAATTAACTTCTTTGCCGACATCAATATAACGTCTCTCCCAATTGACCCAGTCTTCAGTTTCCCATACGAAAAGTTTCTGGCTTCCAACTCCGACCGTAGAGGTCAGTCCCCAGTTTCCAAGAGTGTTGCTGCCTTTCTTTCCGCCATATTGATCAGAATGTGTATTCAGGTCTGTTGCAAGAAGCCATACTTTATTGGAATCGCTTCCATCTGCCCTGCTGCCGCGAATCAAATAAGGATCACGGACCCCCTGGTCTCTTCCCTCAAAGGGGAATAGAACGGATGCATCACCAACCGTCGTCGCTTCTATATTAGTTCCTTCTGCCACTTCATAATTAACGCTTCCTTCACCACATCTTCGAATATTTTCACTGTAATCTGACCCTGTTTCAAAAATAGGATTACAGCCGTTGAGCGCTGTCCAATTCATACCGTCTTCGCTTAAGAAGAAATGAATCTGCTGTACATCATAATCTTTTCCCTTAGGTACGGAAAAGCATACGTATACATAACCTGCATAAGAATCTTCTGTCAGTCCTGCACGGATAGTCATTGGAAATTCTTTTTTAATCTGTTCTCCGCCTGCTGTTACAGTTGCTGTCAGTATAAATTTATAATCATCTTCTCCAGCAGCAGGCCTTGTTACCTTTAATGTATTTCCTTCAATGGAAGCATAATCATTGGCAGGCACACTGTAGGTAATGGCTGCACCTTCTAATCCATCCACAGTTGTGGGAAGTTTCAAGTCTTTTGTGAGAAGCTGATTGATCTCAGACTCCGGATAGTCAGCCCGCTCTCAACTGCTGCTGAATTGTCTCCTGCCGCCTGTACCCTCAGGCCGGCGGCTGGCAGAGAGCCAACCGCCATTCCTGCGGTAAGACAAACAGCAAGTAATACATTCACGATTCTACGTTTCATATTGACTTCCTCCTGTCTGTCAACTATTATTTCTTCTTAATGGTAATCGTCTTTGTCATAGTTATTTTGCCAACTTTGGCAGTTACTTTTACTTTACCTGCTTTCTTCTTAGCAGTCAGCTTACCATTCTTAAGAGTTGCCAGTTTCTTACCTTTTTTATCTAAGGACCATTTTACCTTGCCCTTAACTCCAACTACCTTTAACTTGACAGACTTCTTTATTTTAACACTTGTAGGACCTGTAATATCTGCCACATTGATTGTGACTTTCTTGGTAATGCTCTTTCCGCCAGCGCTTACTTTTACCGTCACAGTACCTGTTCCGCCCTGTTTTGCAGTTACCTTGCCGTTTTTATCCACAGCCACCGCGCCTTTTGCACGATATGTCACGCTGGGCGTCACTCCGCTTATGCTTGCAGGAACAATAATATTGGTAGTCTTGCCCTTTGATAATGTAGTATCTTTTGCACTTACCTGCACGCCGCTCAGATTCAGATCAACCTTAACCTGTGTATAGTATTCCAAGGCAAAGGAATCATATTTTGCAGTAACAGTTGTAATAATCAGTGTATAACCTATGCCTTTTCCAGTAACGTTACCTGCCGCATCTACAGTGGCAACCGCAGCATTTTGTGTTTTGTAAGAGACAGTGACAGCCTCTCTCACAGCACTGGGAATAGCTGCATTATAATCATTCAATACGCTTACAGCAGGTGCGTTCGGAACCAGATCTATACTTGTTTTCACAAGCTTTTCTCCCTGAATCTCTGTAAACGGATCTTTATACAGATTACTGTAATCTGTCTTTGCAACAGCCTTTTGAATGCTCTTAACTAAATTATCAATCTCTGTCTGACTCGATGCCGTTTCTGCCCGGTCAATCAATTTCTGAAGTTCCGCTTTTGAAGCCTCTGAACGATATGGATTTTCTTTTTCTGTTTTCGCCTTTTCAACTGCTTGTGCCAATTCTGTTTTATCCGCCGGAAGAACTGTCAGATTAAATTCTGCGTTTCCTTCCAGATATCCAGATTTAACAGCTGCTGTCATTTTCACTTCAGTAGCCGCTGCAGGATTTTTTACAACACCTCTCGCAGAAATAACATCTGTGTTGCTGGAAGTCCATGTAATCGGCGTCTCTTCATACATTGACGGCAGAGACAGATTGTATCTTATTTCAGCCTCGGAGGCATTGCTTCCAAGAATTTTAGATTTCAAATCTTGCTGGAAGATCTTGCTGAACGTCTCTGAAAAAGAAACCTGAATTTCTTCATCTGTCATAACTCTGTTATAAATCTTAAATTTGGAAACTGTGCCTTCAAAATTTTTGTCAGCAGACCAGCAGGATTTTCCGATAAATCCTAAAACGTCATCTTCACATCCTGGAGTGACAACGTCTTTCATAATACTATATTCAGAATCCAGCACGTTTCCGTTGCTTCCCTGAATCAGGATACCATTCCAGTAGAGCTTAATCTTTCCCTGATCAAACACCATGTTAACAGTATAAGACTTGTTAACCTCTGTCTGAATCGAAGTGCTGAATAATTTTTCATCAGTAGAATCCTTAATACCTGCTCTCAAAGTATTTCCTCCAAAGTTCGGAGAAAGGAACATATAATTTGTTCCTGTACCCTGCGGCTTGGAACCGAAACAGAATAACCATGCATTGTTCGCACTGGAGCTCTTTGCAAATTCCACTTCAATGGTGAACTGTTCCTTATTATCCAAATCATCCATAATACTGGTTGGGAAACCTACATAGCCGTCGTTTTTAAGAGTCATGCCGCCATCAGCAAATGTGACGTCGCCATGCACTTCTCCGTCATGGTTATTGCCGGACTTATCTTTGAGAACAGTTCCCTCTGAATTATCAAAATCGTAATCTACTGCCAGTATTTTGCCATTTCCTTCTGTGACAGCAACAATGGTCTCTTTCGTCTTCGGAGCTATCGCACTGTCCTTAAGCGCAACTGTAGTTGTAATCTTTGTATTTCCCACTGCCTTTGGTGTAACATTGCCCTTCTCATCAACCTCCGCAATGGCAGAATCCTCTGAGGTAAAGCTTACTTCCATCTTATCCCTTGCAATGCCGCCGGGAAGCTCCACGTCGATCGTCTCAACGCTTCCGCCCTTTATCATATCAAGTCTCTCAGTCACTTCGATCTCTGCCTGTGCAAAAATTTCTTCTTCTGTTCTGGAATCAAACAGCTTATATACCTGATCATCTGTCAGAGCCTGACCGTAGACATTGACGTCATCATAGCAGCCGTAGAAGTTTCCATCCCAATGATTCGTGCCCAGTGCAATGTACTGATCGGCTTCTGTCATACCCTTATGATAATTATTCTGCTCAATTTTCTTTTCTCCATTGAGATAAAACTTTGCGTTTGTACCTGACTGAACTATCGTAAGCATCTGCCACTCATCCTGCTTAACTGATATTCCTTTTCCCCCCGTTTCATTTCCAAGACTCCAGCAAGTCAGCGCCCCTT
Source organism: uncultured Lachnospiraceae bacterium (assembly GCA_910585395.1). GTDB lineage: Bacteria > Bacillota > Clostridia > Lachnospirales > Lachnospiraceae > Petralouisia. The sequence goes on along the minus strand of CAJUCK010000009.1, from coordinate 25,463 downwards.
TATTGTCTGACGTACATATTGATACCCACTGTGCTGCTGCAGTAACTTCAGATCTTCCTATAAACAATAAGGAAGTTGCCCATTTTCCTTTGGAAAGATCTGTAGGCTTTACCCAGAAGGAAACTGTGTAGTCTTCGCCAAGCTGTTTATCTGGCAGAATAATTCCATGTTTTCCCTCTGTGTCGACAGCATAATCTCCGGTCTTGCCGCTTCTTCCTGCCACAAATTTGGGCGCTCCAGTATAATCATTTAATTCTGGTGATCCTGACGCATTATTGGGACTGGATTTTAACTCTACGCCATCTCCCAAGGACACGATTCCATTATCTCCTGATACATCAAAGTTGTAAGTTGAAACTGGTACTGGATCCGCTGCACCTTCTCCTTCTGCTTTTGCTGTAGTCACATTTCCGGTAAATACAGAGGTAACGACCATCGCACAGGCAAGCAGTCCGCTCACTATCTTTTTAAATCTCATGTTTAATTTCTCCCTTCCATGTAGAAATTTTATTGCCGCCTGTTCCATCAGGCAGCTGTATAAATTATTAAATCTGCTTGATCTTCATAGGTTTTTTAAAACCAGCCTTTTTGTTCAGCATCTTTTTCACTTTCTTATATCTGTCAGAAGACACCTTAATCGTAGCTTTCTTATTGATTCCGGTAATGGCGTTCTTGCCGATACTGGTCACATTATCACCAATGGTAATGGTCTTTAGCTTGGATTTCTTATTGAATGCCTTAGCGCCAATTGCCTTTACCTTAAAGGTATATCCTTCAATGGTTACTGTATCTGGAACAGTAAGTTTCGTCATTTTATTGCCAGCATATCCCATCAGGGTAACTGTACCGTTGCTTCCATCCGTATTGTATTCATCCGTCTTGGTAATCTTATATTTCAGCTTCTTAACAGTATAGATGCTGTTTACCTTTGGCAGATCACCTTCTGGATCAACATCCATCTGGATCGGCGCCTGTTTGGACAGAATATTGATATTAATCTTTGATTCCAGTGTCTGTCCATTCAGCTTATGAGTTACCACCAGTTCTTTTGTGCCTGGTGTATCTGTATTAATGGAAGCTGCATTCGTTGTATAATCCCATGCTCTGGTATAAGAAGTTCCATTATCGTACTCAATCTTGATGCGGATATCACTGTCGCTGATTTTATCGCCTGCCATATAAGTTCTTGTGCTCTTCTGCGCTGTCACCTTTGTCTCCTTAGCGTCTGGAGTAACCCCAAATGTACATGCCTGTGCATCAGGATTCTTGCTCACAGACAGCTTACCGTCCTTGGAAACAAGATAATATCCGGGAAATGCAACACTCTCAAATGTAACTCCACCACCTGCAAACCCTGCCAGTGTGCGGAACGTCATGTTCATGGAATCTTTGGTAATTCCCTTCGATGTGCACGCTTTATCATCATTATGGTCATGTGCCAGCACTACATTGCGGGAACTGTCTACCGTCAGATACATGCCAGGCTTATTATAAGATTCAATCGTTACATAGGAAGCTTTGCTCTTATCTGCCTTTCCTTCTTCAATCTCCCAAAGCATATCTGCCTTCGCAGCAGAACTGTTAGGTGTTACAGCAACGTCTTTATAAGGATATTCCGCACTGTTGATGGAATTATTAAACGCATCATGCGCCAGCGGCTTATTGCTGCTGTCGTAAATCAGGCTTGTCACTCCTGTCAATCCTGTGGAGGTCTCCTGCACATACTGCACTTTGCCGTCCTCGTCAAATTTCAATTCCTCAATACAGATTACCCGTCGGTATCCGCTTCCTCCCGGAAGAGAGCCGTTATGATATATAAAATATGTATGTCCCTGGAAATCAAAAACTGCCGGATGGTTGGTATTGGAAGTACCTGTCGGCTCCATCACCTGCCCTCCGTACGTCCAGACATTATATGGCTGTTCAGGATCGTCTGGATGTCCCAGTTTGTCAATGGTTGCATATCCCTTCCCGCCAGTGCATTGCAAAAAAGAGATAATAGGGCCCATAATAATTACCGTTCTCATCTTGTCTGCGGTACAGATAAGGCGCCTCTGTAAAGTCCACCATATCATTTTTATTGGTGGTATCTGATGCGATCAGTTCTATGGCTCCTGCATCCTGCCACCAGATATCATCTTCCTGCTTAATGCTGCCGTCGCCATTCTGATCTTTTACCTTTACAGAATCACCGTTAATCTCCAGCTCGCACATCCAGCAGTTGGTATTGCCCCATGCCATATAGACATGATCATTGCCTTCTTCGTCTGTGTCAATCCATGCCGTCGGGTCAATGTCTTCCCAGCCAAAACTTCCTCTTCTTGTCTTTCCTGAAACGCTGGTATATTTGGAAGCATCTGTATCTTCCGGATTAATCAGGATTCCCACATCCCTGAAGGGACCCGTCGGACTGTTCGAAACTGCTGCTCCTGTTGCCTTCCCTTTACCGCCTGCTTTCTCTGCGCAGTATAAAAGGTAATACATATCCTGATACTTGATTACCTGGCTTGCCCAGGCAGATACATTGTCAGCCCATGTTACATCTGTCATCTCCATGGTTACCCCTTCATATTTCCACTCTTTCAGATCCTGGGTAGAATAGCAGAGATAATTGGGCATCGTATATCCGCCGCCGCTGCTGGTGTCATCGTGGCCTACATAGAGGTATACGGTATCTCCATCCACAAGAATTGCCGGGTCACCTGCGTAAGTGACCTCTCCCTTCTCATTAAAACCTGCGATTGGGTTACCGTGCGTACTTTTCTCAAGTACAATTTCTTTTGGTTCTGCATTCGCTGCAGATACTGTCTCAGGCATTGGCGCAGCAATCCCGAACATCATAGAAAACGCCAGAATACCAGACAGAATTTTCTTCTTCATATGCTTTCATCCCTTTCTTTGGTGATATACACCTTTATTACAGTGTAAGCTTCCTTTTTCTGAGGCCATGCTGCACAAAATTCCTCTCCTTCTGACCTCTTACTCAGGTAATATCCTCTCTCCTTTCCCCTGAAAAACCGCAGATCATATTTTATACTATCTGCACAAAAGCATACGCTGCTACTGTAGTTCTATTATCTCATTTTACGATAAAAAATCAATATAATAAATTAATCTCTTAGTTAGTTTTTTTATGATTCATCTATTAAAATCCAAAATTTGTATAATATTTTAATATAAGGTATATTATTTTAAGATTTTATTCTATATAAAATTTTGTCATTCTCTTCGCAGATTTCATGTTCCGCAAAATTTTTCCTTCCCGAGTGACTCCAAAAAATAATGAAATGTCTCCACGTCATATGTTTGAAATACATATTCATCGTCATAAACTGCAGTCCTCAATCACTTCATCTCCAGCAAAAATTCACTGAGCACATAATTACTGACAGAGATACCTTCCTCTGTCAGAAAAACCCTGCCTTTGCTCTGCTTAATCAGTCCTTGCCGCTGCAGTTTGCCCAGTATGCCGCCATAGACACCTTCCAGCTCTATGCCAAAAATTTTCCGAAAGCTGTTCCTTTCAATCCCGGCTGTCATCCGAAGCCCCAGAAACATAAATTCTTCCATCTGCTGACTCTTACATAAAGGATAAACTTCTGTCAGCTCACTGAATCTGCCAGCCAGGTATTCCTCCAGATTCCGCGTATTGGAAAACCTTGCCTGGTTCAGATAAGAAGAACTCCCCAGTCCCAGTCCCAGATAAGGCGTTAACTGCCAGTAACCGATATTATGGCGGCACTCTCTGCCTGGCTGGGCATAATTAGAAATTTCATAGCGCAGGTAGCCTTTGTCTTCCAATACCTCCCTGGTCAAATCATACATCTGACGTTCTGTTTCTTCTGTGGGAAGGTACGAGGGCGTTTCTCCCTGCTGCCTTAAAAGTTCATCCTCCCCATACCATTCATAAAAAGGCGTCCTCTCTTCCACAATCAAACTGTATGCCGAGATATGCTCAGGACGCACCTCTAACACTTTTTTCAAGGTAAACATCCAGTCTTTTAAAGTCTGACCTGGCAGAGCAGACATGATATCCACATTGATATTATAAAATCCTGCCTTTCTCGCAAGATCAAAGCTTTCTAAAAATTCTTCAAACGTGTGAATTCTGCCCATTTTGCGCAATTCTTGATTATTGGCAGACTGCAGCCCCAGACTCAAACGATTAATGCCAGCTGTTTTGTAAAAAGCGAGCTTCTGTCTGGTGACTGTTCCCGGATTGCACTCCAATGTAATCTCTGTATCCTGCCCTATGTTAAAATTCTCCCGCAAAGCTTCCATAAGCTCTCTGATCTGTACGCCTGGGAGAATCGAAGGTGTACCTCCTCCAAAAAATACAGAAGACACTCGATATTGGCTGCAGCCAGGCGCTTTCTGCCTGATTTCTTCTATAAGTTTATCTATATAATGCCTGCGGATGCTTTCATCCGCAGGCATTGACAAAAAATCACAATAATGGCATTTTTTCACACAAAAGGGGATATGAACATACAATTCTATGTCTTTCATATTTAACTCATTTCCTTCTCTCACGAATCTGTGCTGTTCTCTATTTATCATCCAGTTTCAGTACGCTCATAAAAGCTTTCTGCGGAATCTCCACATTTCCAATCTGGCGCATCCGTTTCTTTCCTTCCTTCTGCTTTTCCAGCAGCTTCCGTTTTCTGGAAATATCACCGCCGTAGCATTTTGCCAGCACGTCTTTGCGCATAGCTTTTACTGTCTCTCTGGCAATGACTTTGCTTCCCACCGCTGCTTGAATCGGTATTTCAAAGAGATGCCTGGGAATTTCCTCCTTAAGCTTTTCACACATTTTTCTGCCCCGCTCATAAGCGGTACCACTGTGGACGATAAAAGATAATGCATCCACTTCTTCCTTATTGATAAGAATATCCAGTTTCACCAATTCGGAACGGACATATCCCTTCATCTCATAATCAAAGGAAGCATATCCTCTAGAACGTGATTTTAAAGCGTCAAAGAAATCATAAATAATCTCATTTAAAGGAAGTTCATACTTTAACAGCGCACGGGTCTCTTCCATATATTCCATACTGATATAAGTTCCCCGCCGTTCCTGGCACAAATCCATAATGGCTCCGATAAACTCACTTGTCACCATAATCTCTGCGCTGACTACTGGTTCTTCCATATATTCAATCTCTGCCGGATCAGGCAGATTGGAGGGATTGGTCAGTTCAATCACTTCCCCATTGGTCTTATGCACCTTATAGATAACGCCAGGCGCTGTGGTCACCAGATCCAGATTATATTCCCGCTCCAGACGCTCCTGCACAATTTCCAAATGCAGTAAGCCTAAAAATCCACAGCGAAATCCAAACCCTAAAGCAATCGAAGTCTCTGGTTCAAACTGCAGGGCCGCATCATTGAGCTGCAGTTTTTCCAGAGCGTCCCGCAAATCTGGGTATTTTGCGCCGTCCGCAGGATACATGCCGCAATATACCATAGGATTTACCTTCTTATAACCTGGCAATGGCTTGCTGCAGGGTCGGGCTT
>CAJUCK010000009.1:13411-19838 GCA_910585395.1 uncultured Lachnospiraceae bacterium | reverse complement strand
CCTTTCCTTCTTTTATCCGGCAGAACACAATCACTCCTTTATAAGAATCATACAGGGAATCAAAAATCAAAGCTTTCAACGGATTGTCAGGGCTCCCTGCAGGGGATGGAATCTTTTCTACAATCTGTTCTAATACTTCTTCAATATTCAATCCAGTTTTGGCTGAAATCTGCGGAGCACCCTGCGCCTCCAGCCCGATCACATCTTCGATTTCCTCAATCACCCGCTCTGGCTCTGCACTGGGCAGATCGATTTTATTGATGACCGGAAGCACATCCAAATCATGATCCAGGGCCAGGTATACATTTGCCAGGGTCTGTGCCTCTATCCCCTGTGCTGCATCCACCACGAGAATTGCCCCATCACACGCCGCAAGGCTTCTGGACACCTCATAATTAAAGTCTACATGTCCTGGCGTATCTATCAGGTTAAAAATATATTCCTCTCCATCTTTGGCTTTGTATACGATACGGACGGTCTGTGCCTTAATGGTAATGCCCCGTTCCCGTTCCAGTTCCATATTGTCCAGCACCTGCGCCTGCATCTCCCGGCTGGTAAGAAGACCTGTCTTCTCAATGATGCGGTCTGCCAGAGTGGACTTTCCATGATCTATATGTGCAATGATACAAAAATTTCTGATTTTATTTTGGTCGATTACTGACATACTGTTCCTCCAGATTCTTGATATTTGTTCTATTTTATCATAAATACTTTCAGGTTGTCTATGGAGACCTTGATTTCATCCGTTGGTTATTATCTGAGAAAAGTACTTATATTTGGGGATCACTCTGTCTAACTGCTATATTTCACAATCAACAGCTCCACCGCCATCCGGTCATTGAGATTTCCAGTCTTTACATCTTCCTCTGTCTGCACGCAATCCTCCAGCGCTTTTTTAAGCTGTTCCGTGGAAAAACCGCCTGCCTGGGAAATGTTTTTCCTGACCGCAAATTCCGGAATCCCCGCTTTGGATGCAATAAATCTGTTATCATACCCCTGCTTTCTCAAATCTTTTACCAACTGCAGAATCTTAAACTGGCGTGCGATTAAAAACAAAATCCGCATAGGCGGTTCTTTCATGGCAAGCAGGTCATAATATAAATCCAATGCCTGTTTCTGCTGTTTCTCAGCAATTTTATTTACCATTTCAAAAATTTTCCCAGTAGTCTGTGCCACGCAGACTGCCTCCACGTCTTCTGCTGTAATTACTTCCCGTCCTAAAGTATAGCAGAACAGCTTTTCTAGTTCTCTGTCAATATTCTCCATATCATTTCCTGTTTTTTCCAGAAACAGCTGCATAACTGCCTGCGTAATTTTCTTATTTTCCCGTCTCATTTTGGACAAAATCCAGCGTGTCAAAACCTGCTCTGTCTGGCGAACGAATTCTACTGCCCGCCCTGCTTTCTTCACGGCTTTGTACATTTTACTGCGCTTATCTACTTCTTCCTCCACAAATACAAAACAGGCTGTCTGGGCAATCTGCTTCATATAGTCAGCAAGCTCTTCACAGGAAGTCTTAAAAACACCGCTGTCTTCAATAAGAATCAGCCTGCGGTCTGCAAAAAAAGGGAGCGTCTCCGCCAAGTCAATAATCTGGCCGGCATTGATACTTTTTCCCTGGAACAAGGTTACATTCATGGTATCACCTTCTGCCGCCAAAGCCCTGCGCAGCTTCTGTCTGTACTGCCGCTTCAAATAAGTTTCTTCTCCATACAGCAGATATACTGGACGAAAAATTCCTGTTTCAATATCTTCCTGGATGCTCTTCATTGCATACTTCTCCTTTTCTGGTCAGCCCATATTTTTTCTATCATACACTATCTAGGGTAAATATGTCCATACCCGCACAGTCTCTCCCTCATACGTCACCCTTATCTGTCCTTGATTCATTGTGCAGAAAATCCTGCTTTGCGCTTTTTCGATCCGCTTCATTGCTTCCGTTCCCGGATGTCCATAGGAGTTCTTTTTCCCACAAGAAATCACGCTCATTGCAGGCGACATTCTTTCTAAAAATTCCTGACTGTTAGAGCCATTTGATCCATGATGCGCCGCCTTATAGAAATCCACAGAAGAAATTTCATATTTTTCCATGAAATCCAGTTCCAGCAATTGCTGCTCCTGTTCACTCCCTATATCTCCCGTAAAAATCCCGGTAAATTTCCGGTGTTTTAAGACAAACGCAAGGGATAATGCATTCCTGTCCGCTTCTCTGTATTCCGAAACATTCCCGCCGCATTCAGGAGCCAGTACTGTAAATACGGTATCTCTTGTCCCAAATTTCATTCCTGGCATTACATACAGAATCTGACAGCCCGCTTTTTTGGCAAGCTTGCGCAGCTCATCCATTGCCTGGTCTTTCACCATGCCTTCTGCCAATATAAGATATTTCACTGGATATCCCTGCTGCAGGACCTCTTTTAAGCCGCTGATATGATCAGAATCTGCATGACTCACAATCCAGCCTTGAATAGAGCGGACTCCATGATATTTCAAAAAGGGCAGAATCCGGTACTGGCCGAGCTTTTTCACATCACTGCTGCCTCCGTCCACAAAAAAATGTTCTCCCGATTCTGTCTGTATGAGGCTTCCGTCTCCCTGCCCCACATCCAGCACATTGATTTCAAAATGCGGCTGGCTGCGGATAAATATAAGGCATGTCAGTCCAATCCCAATTCCTATACACCATCGTCTTTCTTTCCTCCGCCAAATCAAATACAGAAAAACCGCCAATCCTCCATAATAAACTGCCATCAGCCACAGTTCAGGCTTTCCAGTAATGTATTCCGCTGCCGGAAGCTTTAGAAACGCCTGGCATATTTCCTGGTTCATCCCCAGAATCCAGCCTGCCGGTTCTAGTATCACACTTCCCCAGAGAGGAACAAAACTTCCTAAAACGCCTCCTAGAACACCGAGAAACAAAAGAATTCCAAGAAATGGCAGAATACAGCCATTTACAAACATACTATAGCAGGATATTTCATAATAAAAGCAGAGTGACAGCGGCAGAACCGTCAGCTGAATACACAGACTTACAAATATGGTGTCCCTGACTTTGCATGCTGCTTTCCCCAAAATACCAAAACCATTTCTTCTCTTTTCACCGTCTTCCTTTCTGGCGTTCTGAAAAATCTTATACACCAGGCTTATACCCAATACTGCGCCATAAGAAAAAAGAAATCCTGCATATTCCAGCAGAAAGGGATTTTGCCAGAGCTGAATCATCGCTGTCAGAGAAAGAGCTGTTAAAGAATCATAACTGTAACCTAAAACCTGAGCCAGCATCAAGATCACAAACATGCTCAGGGCGCGCACGGTAGAAACCTCCATACCAGAAAGAAATCCAAAACTTGCAACTGATAATACGGCAAGAAATGCACCTAGTTTCTGAGAACAGCCCACCATTCTCAAAAGCCGAAACAGCCCCATGCCAAGGAGGGACACATGCAGCCCCGAAATGGCAAGAATATGAGAAATTCCCGCCCTCTGATACAATCGCTTCATTTCCTCATCCATCAAGGATTTGTCTCCTAATGCAAGGCTGGCCATCACTCCTGCATCTTCTGCTTCCATGGAATCCACAAAAACTTTTCGCATTTTCTGCTGAATCTTCTTGAGAAATATAAGATATCTGTTTTCTTTCGCTGACACCAAAAATATGGAATCTGCAAAAACACGAAATTCTCTTTTCCTGCTCTGTTGATATTGCTTTTCATTGAAATTCCCTTCATTGCGGGATATTTGAAAGGACTCATACCGTCCCAGAACTCTTAATACATTACCTGGATGATACTGTCCCTCAGAACTGTAAATCAGAATCCCATAGCTGGGATAAACCGCACCCCTTGAAACAACCTGGGTGTCTGTAAGATAGTAAATAAACTGTTGATTTTTTTCTTCTTTTCTGGAAATCTGCCCCTGTACGGTAAGTTCTTGTCCCTGTGACAAATTCCTTTCCAGTGTATTTCTCACTGCCAGATGCGCCTGCATATCCATTGTCCCTGCATAAAAGAGGCACATACAGCAGGCTGCACGCAGCAGGAACACCTTTCCTCTTTCTTTCCCAAACCGAAAAATTCCTGCTGCAAGAAGGCACAGAAGCAGTAAAAACACCAGAACGCACCACAACTGTCCGGCTCTTCCGTACAAAAGTCCCAACACCAGAGAAAGACACAGACAACAAATTGTCCGTCTGATCATTTTTTCCTCCTATTTGTTCTTTTTCTCTTCCAGATTATCCTTTGCCTCCGCACTGCTGTCCAAATAATCCAGATTCCGTTCGTACATATCGCTTAAATTCATTTTTTCCCGATAAACCATATTACTGTCTCCATTGACTGCAATCTGCACCTTATTGATGTCCTTTAACTCTGCCAGTGAATTGGTAATAGAATAGATCACCACTGGCTCTGCAATTTCATAATTCTGATTCAGAAATCCTTCGCTGAGATTAACGAAACAAACTCCATCCAGCACAGATACACCTACCAGTTTCGTCCCATCCGGAATAGCTGCCCGTCCTTTTTTCCCTTTAGGTCCTTTTAAAAGCTGTTCCATTACCAGCTTTTCCATCGAAATATTGCTGCTGTAATGAACCTCCTGCACCTCCTTCACGAGACCATTCCCGGCCTCATTAGAAAAATACAGGGTAATGCTTGCATCCTGAATGGTATTAATCTGTTCACCTGGTTTCTCAATAAAACTCTCTGCCGTCATAAGCCCCACCGGAGTTCCCTCTGAATCCACTAACGGAGCGTCTCCTACATAGAAAGAGATACATTCCACACCTTTCACCTGTACCAATGTCCTCACAATGGCAGCACGGCAGAGTACCTCTTCAACATTACCCATTTCCACATATGCACTGCTGAAATAAAGTGATAACTGATCTTCTTTCAATACCCATGATTCCAGCTCCACTCCCTTTGGAGCCGGTCTGCGGTAATCCACAACGTCTGTGTCCTGAAACAGCTTGTCCAAAAATTCCTCAATCATTTCTTCTGCAGTTGTTTTTTCCGGTTCATATCCTACGGCAACTGTTTTCGTATTATCTTTATTTATATAGTAAATACTGTATTCTGACACTTCTTCCTGAGAATTTCCGCAGCCAGCTGCTGTCATGAGAAATATCATCAGCGGAAGCAATGCCCGTTTCCATATTTTCATGCAAATCCCTTCCTAAGCAATATAAGTGAGCGGAATCCGAACAGTAAAAATCGTTCCTTCTCCTTCCTTACTGTGTGCCTTGATTGCTCCCCGGTGCATCAGCACCGCATTTCTTGTAATTGCAAGTCCCAGTCCGGTTCCTCCGATCTCTCTGGAATGTGATTTATCTGCACGGAAAAATCTCTCATAAATATGTTCCAAAGCCTCTTCTGGAATACCAATCCCCGAATCTTCCACACGGACAAAGAAAAATTTATGGTCCGCATTTAATGATACATGCACCCATCCCTCTTCTTTGTTGTACTTAATGGCGTTTTCCACCAGATTCGTCAGCGCAAGAGACAGCTTCACCTCGTCAATCTCCGCACTGACAGGCCGAAAACTTTCAAGAACCAGTTCAATATTCTGCTTCTCTGCAATGGGCTTGACACGTTTCATAATCAGTTCCAGCATTTCATTTACATTGACTACAGAAATATTCAGGCTTCCTGCTGATTTATCCATTTTCACCAGAGAGAGCAGATCATTGATAATCTTCTTTTCCCGCTCAATTTCTTCTGCAATGTCACTCATAAATTCCTTATAAAGTTCTGCTGGAACATCTTCCTGATCCAGCAGAGAATCTGCAAGCACCTTCATGGAAGTCAAAGGCGTCTTTAGTTCATGAGACACATTTGACACAAACTCCTGTCTGGATTCGTCAATCACCCGCATTCTTCCAAGCATTTCATTGAAAGCGTCTGAAATGGCTTCTGTCTCTGTATAGTCTGAAATCATCAGTTCGCCTTCTTCATCCTCGGTCTGAACCTCTTCCAGGGATTTGGTGAGTTTGCGGAAAGGCTGGACCAGATGCCTGGACCAGAACAATGCAAGCGCCAGAATAATCACTGCACTTGCCATCTCAATCACCTGTGCATTTTTCTTCAGATAATCATAATTCATCATAATACTGTCTGTAGACACACTGACCAGCATTACGCCCAGAGCCTCCCGGGATTCTTTGCTTTTCAGGGGAAAGGCAAGTTCAATATACCGGTTAAAAGCGTCATATTTATTAATTTCCTCTCCCTGAAAACTCTTTACCACTTCCTCTGAAATAATCGTCTTGTTCTCACTGATCCCATATGTGTCCTTTACAATCCTAAGATCATTATTGATTACCAGGACACGCCCGTCATAAAGACTGGACAACTGGTCCAGCTCGGCGTTGATCACTTCGGAAGAGGTATCCTGCAGATAATGATAGGTAATTAAATGGTTGGCC
>CAJUCK010000009.1:6498-13401 GCA_910585395.1 uncultured Lachnospiraceae bacterium | reverse complement strand
CTTCCTCTGAAATAATTATTTTGCCATTATCCAGCCCATAAGTATCCTTTACAATCTGGAAACGGTTATTGACAATCAGCACTCTTCCGTCATAAATATTGGATAATTGTTCTAACTGAGCATTGATAATCTCTACAGAAGTGTCGGTCATATAATTGTAAGTGACAACCTGATTTCCCAGCATTTTTGCCTGGCTTAAAATATCAATACTGCGATTAGCCACTGACCGATTTTCAAAACTGGTCAAAATCCCAAACCGCAGCACGATACTCGGTATCGTACCAATCAGCAAAATCAGCAGAAACAAACGAAATTTCAGGCTATGTAATATTTTTAATTTCTTCATCTTCGTCTCCGCTGCTTAACCTTGATAGTAATAGCCTACGCCCCATTTCGTCTGTACATATTTGGGCTCGCTGGGATTTGCCTCAATCTTCTCACGAAGACGGCGCACATGCACATCCACGGTACGCACATCGCCAGGATAGTCACTGCCCCATACCAGATTCAAAAGTTTTTCCCTGCTGTATACCTTATTGGGATTCAGCACTAAAAGCGCCAGCAGATCAAATTCTCTTGCTGTAACATTGATCTCTTTGCCAAGAATAAAAAGACGGCGGCTCTCACAGTCCAGACTCATATCACCGTTTTCCACAACCCTGGTTTCCTCTCCTTTTCGCTGAATCGGAGAAGTTCTGCGCATAATTGCCTTAATCCGCGCCTTAACTTCGAGAATATTAAACGGCTTCGTTATATAGTCGTCAGCTCCATATTCCAGCCCGAGAATCTTATCCATATCGTCACCTTTCGCAGTCAGCATGACAACAGGCACCATAGAAAACTCCCGAATCTGCTGGCACACCTCAAAGCCGTCCATTTTGGGCAGCATAATATCAAGCAGAATCATATCATAAGTGTTTTCTGTCGCAAGCCTCAAAGCCTCTTCACCGTCATATGCACAGTCTACCTCCATGCCGTCCTGCTCCAGACTGAAACGGATTCCTTTTACTATTAATTTCTCATCATCGACCACAAGAACCTTTTTTGCCATCATTTCACCTCATCGAACCTTGACGCTGTCCCTTATTTTGGAAAATACGCCTTCCTTGATTCCTTCTATTTTCATCAAATCCTCAATCTGTGCAAAGCCTCCGTGCTCCATACGCCAGTCAAGAATGCTCTGAGCCTTCGCATCCCCGATTCCTGTCAATGTCATCAGTTCTTCTTTGTCTGCAGTGTTCAGGTTTACTTTTCCGTCATCCTCTGGCTGCGCCTTACCTGATTCTTCTCTCTGGGCTGCTTCCTCTGCGGTCAGTACCTGGATCATCTGACCGTCTGTCACGCGCTCTGCCTGATTCAGGCTTGTTGGGTCTGCACCCTTGGTGACACCTCCGGCAAGTTCCAGGGCATGAAATACCCGGCTGCCCTCGGCCAGCCCGTAAACACCTGGACATTTTACAGCGCCGGATACCTGAACATAAATCAGACTCTCACCTTCTGTTCCTGCCTCCGTATGCTCCTGCTCTATGTCCTCACTTTGCTTTTCATTCTCTGTATCTTCCTTTTGACTGGACAGAAGGATTCCCTCTGCATCTTTGGATTGCCGCCCACAGGCTGACACCAGAACCATAAGCATCAGAATGGATATGATATTTCTTATTTTTTTCATACCTTTCCCACCTTTCTGTAATCTTTAAGATGAGAAAAGCCTTATTCACGAATCCATTCTATTGTAACGAAATTCCTTATTTATTACAAGACTATTTCTAAAAGTTCTCACAAATTTTTCTACTCCCACTTAAACAGAATAATGCCGCCGATGCAGATTGCCATTCCCAGTACTCTGCGCCACTCAAAAGGCTGCTTGTCCACGCCGAAAATTCCAAAAATTTCAATCATATAGGCAATCAGCAGCTGAGATACTACAATCAGCATCACAGCCTGCGCTGGTCCCAGTGACGCCATAGCCTTGATTACTGTATAAGTGATAAACGCCCCAATTACACCGCCCAGCAGCATGTATTTGGGCTGTACCTGCCAAAGCGCCATAAAGCTGCCTCTATCAGCAAACAGCCTGGACACTCATCAGAGCACCTGATAAAAGTGCAATAAAAATTCCAATCATTAGATTCCTCCTAAATACGTTCTTTTTCATAGGATATCCAATGTTGGAATTTTTATGTATCGTCTAAAAACTATCCAGCACTATTTTCAGTTTTTGAATCATCTCATCTACATGCTTTCTTTCAATCACCAGGGGCGGCACAAAGCGAAGCACATTATCTCCAGCAGTAATCACAAGAAGTCCTTGTTTGAGAGCTCTGCTGCTCACCTCTTTAACTGGAACTCTAAGTTCGAGTCCCTGCATCAGCCCCCTGCCTCTCCTGGCAGCTGCAAACGGATACTGGGACTTTAGCCGTTCCAGTTCCTGTTCCAGATAGGCGCCTGTTTCTTTTACATGTTCTGTAATCTTTCTTTCAGAAAAAATATCAAGAACCTTACTCACTGCTGCTCCAACAAAGGGATTTCCACCATAAGTGGTGCCATGGTCTCCTGGTTTTAAAGACGCGTCTGCCACTGCTTCCGTCATCACGAAAGCTCCCACTGGAACCCCGCATCCCAGTGCCTTGGCACAAGTCATAATATCTGGCTTCACGCCATATTCCTGCCATGCAAACATGGTTCCGCATCTTCCCATACCGCACTGAATTTCGTCCAGAATCAGAAGAATATGCTTTTCGTCACAAATCTGGCGGATTCCTTCTAAAAACTCTTGTTCTGCCGGATAAATGCCTCCCTCTCCCTGAATCGTCTCTAAGAGAATAGCGCATGTTTTGTCATTTACCAGTTTCTTTACACTATTGAGATCATTATAATCTGCGAATTTTACAATTCCTGGCAGCGGTTCAAACGGTTCCCGGTAATGAGCATTCCCAGTCACTGCGAGGGCTCCCAGGCTTCTGCCGTGAAAGGAATGATTCATTGCAATCAGCTCATGGTCTGTAGATCCGTCTTTTTCATAAGCATACTTCTTTGCTGTTTTGATGGCGCCTTCAATCGCCTCTGTCCCGCTGTTTGTAAAGAAAACACGGTCTAATTCTGCTGCTGCACAGAGCTTCTTTGCCGCCTCTATCGTGGGCTGATTGTAATACAGATTAGACGTATGCAGCAATTTATCAATCTGGTCCTTTAACGCCTGATTGTATTCCTGATCTGCATATCCCAGTGCCTGTACAGCAATCCCTGCTGCAAAATCCAAGTATTTTTTTCCCTCTGTGTCGTAAAGGTAAACGCCTTCGCCGTGATCAAGCGCCACTGGAAAACGATTATATGTATGCAATATACTGCTCTTATCCTGTTCCATTAAAATATTGGTTTCCATCTTTATGATTCCCTTTCTGCGGCTGAAAAAAACCGCTCTTCACCATCTCCCAGAATCGCTGTTCCAATCCCTTTATTGGTGAAAATTTCCAGAAGAAGACAGTGAGGAATGCGTCCATCCAGAATATGCACCCGAGACACACCATCTTCTATAGCTTCGATACAATTATTCAGTTTCGGCAGCATGCCTCCACCGATATTTCCATTTTCTATCAGCCCCTGTGCCTCAGAAACTGACAGCTCTGAAATCAAAGACGCTTTATCCTCTGGATCTTTATATACTCCCTTCACATCTGTCAGAAAAGCAAGCTTCTCTGCATTGACGGCTCTCGCAATGGCACATGCCGCATCATCTGCATTGATATTGTATGTCTCAAAAGAATCGTCCAGCCCCACTGGGCATACAATGGGCAGGAAATCTTTTTCCAAAAGATCATACAGCACCTTAGCGTTTACTTCTTTAATTTCTCCCACATAGCCGATATCCTGACCCTGAGAATATTTTTTCTCCACTTTCAGAAGGCCACCGTCTTTTCCACTGATTCCAATGGCATTGACCCCCAGTTCCTGAACTAACTGCACCAGAGATTTATTTACTTTACCCAAGACCATCTCCGCCAGCTCCATGGTGGGAGCATCCGTTTTACGCAGACCATGGACAAATTCTGGCTCCATGCCCACCTTTTCAACCCATTTGCTGATTTCTTTGCCGCCGCCATGGACAATAATGGGCTTAAATCCTACCAGTTTTAACAATGTCACATCTTCAATTACATTTTTCTTTAACTCATCGTCTACCATAGCGCTTCCACCATACTTTACCACGATAATTTTACGGTTAAAACGCTGAATATAGGGCAGCGCCTCGATCAATACCTCTGCTTTCTGTAAAATTTTCTGCATTTCTCTTTCTTCCATCACTTTTTCCTCTTTCCCTTTTATCTATTACGAAATACTCTTAAGACCGATAATCGGCATTAATTTTCACATAATCATAGGTCAGGTCACATCCCCACGCCGTTGCCTCTTCTTCCCCTTTCTTCATATCAACCAGCACGGTCACTTCCTCTTCTGACAAAATCTTAGTGGCTTCCTCTTCACTGTAATCTGCTGCTGTTCCGTCTTTATAAATTTGAATTTTCCCTGACTTACTCTGGAAAAACAGTTCAATTTTCTCTGGATCGAATACTGCGCCAGAATATCCCAGTGCACATAAAATTCTTCCCCAATTGGCATCATGCCCAAAAATCGCTGCTTTGGTCAAAGAAGAGCAAATTACTGACTTCGCCAGAACCCTGGCGTCTTCTTTGGTACAAGCATGAACCACTTTTGCCTCAAACAATGCTGTAGCTCCTTCGCCATCTCCTGCCATCTTTTTTGCAAGAGCTGTATTCACATAATTCAAAGCTTCCACAAACTTCTGATAGTTTTCGTCCTTCTGGGTAATCTGTGTATTTCCCGCCATGCCGTTTGCCAGCAGCAGCACGGTATCATTTGTCGAAGTATCTCCATCCACAGAAACCATATTATAGGTATCTTTTACATCCTCTTTAAGAGCCTCTGTCAGCAGTTCTTTTGAAATGGCAAGATCTGTAGTCACAAACCCCAGCATCGTACACATATTGGGGTGAATCATACCAGAACCTTTGCACATGCCTCCAAGAGTCACTGTTTTTCCCTCCACTTCTTTTGATTTGGTATCTGTCGTCATAATAGCACATGCCGCCTCATGTCCGCTCTCTATGGCGCTGCTGAGTTTGGGAACCATATGTTCAATACCAGACGCTAATTTCTCCATGGGAAGCTGCATTCCAATAACTCCAGTAGACGCCACCAGTACCTGATCGGCTGAAATTCCCATGACCTGTTCCACTTTCTCTGCTGTCTTTTTGCAGTAGCCCATCCCTTCAGAACCAGTACATGCATTGGCGATTCCTGCATTGACCACCACTGCCTGAGCACACTCTTTCTGTGCTACCATCTGCTGGTCCCAAACTACTGGCGCTGCCTTCACCACATTTCTGGTAAAGGTCCCTGCTGTAACTGCCGGGACTTTACTGACTATCATCGCCATATCTGTTCTGTCTTTATATTTTATGCCTGCTGCTGCAACAGCCGCCTGAAATCCTTTTGCTGCGGTAACTCCGCCTGTAATTATCTTCATACTTTTCCTCTCCGCTATTGAAATGTTGTAATATTGTCATCGTTCAGCACAAAATCATAGTAATTCAGGTCATCCCGAAACGTCCATCCCACACTCTTCCAGAAAGAATTGCCAACCTCATTTTTCTTAAACGCAATAAGGCATACTTTATTGATCTGTTCTTTCTGCAGGGCACGCATTGCTGAAACAGCCATCGCTTTTCCAATCCCCCGCTGTCTGTAATCTTCCCGGACGCACACATGGTAGAAACATCCTCTTCTGCCATCATGCCCACAAAGGACAGCGCCGACAATCTCCCCTTCTGCCTCCGCCACTATGCTTGTATCAGGGTTTCTGCGCAGAAACCGGCTCACTCCTTCTCTGGAATCATCCATGCTCCGAATGCCAAAGCCTCTGATGCCTTTCCACAAGCAGTACACCTGATCATAGTCCTCTTCTGTCATTGCCCGCACTTCTATCGGAATAATATACTTATTTTTTTCTATTTCCATCGTGTGTTTTCCTTTGTTTTTCTTCTATGCCAAAGCCCTTTATGGGAACACAGGCACAAGCTTCAATCCCTCTGTCTCTTCCATTCCAAACATCAGATTCATATTCTGTACCGCCTGTCCTGCAGCCCCTTTCACCAGATTGTCTATGGCTCCCATCATGATAATTCTTCCTGTGCGTTCATCAATCTGAAATCCAATGTCTACATAATTACTGCCTTCTACCCATTTAGTTTCTGGATATACGCCCTGGTCCAGTACCCGTACAAAATATTCTTTGTCATAATATTTGTCATAAACTGCTTTTATCTCTTCATAAGAAGGTAAGGAAAAACTTCCGTCTGGCTGCCGCTTTTTCTTAAGTGAAGCATATTCTGTGGCTAAGATTCCACGGTTCATCGGCACCAGATGCGGGGTAAAGCTGATGGTCATCTCTTTTCCTGCCGCATAGCCCAGCTGCTCTTCAATCTCTGGCGTATGCCTGTGGACTGCCACGCCGTATGCTTTCATATTTTCGTTGACTTCGCAGAACAAATTGGGAAGTTTCGCCCCTCTTCCTGCGCCAGAAGTGCCTGACTTGGCATCCACAATTAAAGTCTCTGTATCAATCAGCCCTTCTTTTATCAAGGGATATGCTGTCAATATAGAACATGTAGTATAACATCCTGGATTCGCCACCAGTCTTGCCTGTTTCACCTTCTCACGATTCACTTCACACAGACCGTAGACGGCTTCCTTCAGAAACTGAGGACTTTTATGTTCAATTTTATACCACTTTTCATAAATAGTTACGTCTTTCAAACGATAATCTGCACTTAAATCTACCACTCTGGCATTCTGCAGAATATTCTCTGTCAGAACTCCTGCCAA
>CAJUCK010000009.1:4574-6488 GCA_910585395.1 uncultured Lachnospiraceae bacterium | reverse complement strand
CTCATTGACCAGAGAAGCGCACAGTCCCTGGGGCGTGGCAGTAAAAATCACATCCACCTCTTTGGCCAGCTCTTCTAAATTATCACCCAGGCAGGAATCCTCCACAAGCTGAAACATATTTCCATACACCCTTGCATATTTTTCATCAATGTAGCTTCTGGAACCATACCATTTTATTTCCACTTCTCTATGTCCAAGCAGAAGCCTTACCAGCTCTGCACCTGCATATCCAGTTGCTCCGATAATTCCTGCCTTTATCATATCTGTTTCCTCTCTTTCCTCTTCCATGTTTTCTTGTCTTTTCCACACAAAGGCGTGCTCCCAGGCACCCTTTATGCCATTCAGCGTTCATAAGGTATAATAATACAACTTTCCATATTCGTAAAGACCTTTTTTCATTTTCGTGCATAAATATTCATATTTTTCGGTTTATTATACAAAAGAAGGACCTCTTGATCAGAGATCCTTCTTAATATTAGTTCTTAATTAGAATAAGAAATTACAGACTTGGCAAAGATTTATTTGCTTTGTTCTCACTCTTTATACTCCCTGTAAGAACCCTTTTTCTGCCGCTTCACCTCATAGAGCGCCTCGTCTGCGTGAGTTAAAAGTTCCTCCACACTCGCCGCTGCTTGCTCTGTACAGGCAAAACCGCCAGAAGCACTTACACACCTGGATTCTTCTGGTGATAACTCTACGCGCCTGTTTCTCAAAGCCTCATAAAAACGGTCTAAGAAACTGGTCACCTCCAGTTTATCTCTGCACCCAAAAATCATCATACAGAACTCGTCTCCAGAACGCCTCGCAGTAAGAAAATGATCTAGGGGCATGGACTGCATGACAGAGGCAAAACATTGAAGATATTTATCGCCTGCATCATGCCCAAAAGTATCATTGACTGATTTAAAAAAATCGAGATCCAGCATCACTGCTGCGCACATATTTCCCTCTGGCATTTCCGTCAGAATTTCCTCTGCAATCTGTTTAAAATAAGAAAATTTGTACAGTCCCGTTAAAGCGTCATGCGTATTTTCATACTGCATCTGCTTCTTTTCCATAACATCTGTACTCACATCTGTAATAACGCCAAGGTTTCTCTCTTGAGATTTTGACATATGGATACGCACATATCTGGAATCATTAATCCGAAAAATATCGGTCTCCCCTTCTATGGGAACTGCAGTTACTTTGTCCATATACTGATCAAATCTCCGAAAATCCTGATAGAGCTCTTCTGCCTCTTCGTCCGGAATATCCAGCAGTTTTCTTAACCCTGAGGTTACGAAAACATGGTTTACCCCCGGCTCATATTCATAAGCTGCCAGAGAAACCCCGCTGATTTCAATAATGGCAGAAATCCTGTCAGAAACGCTGACAATACTTTTTACCATGGCATTGATTCCATTGCTTAACGTTTCAAATTCCTGATTTCCTCCCACTGTTACTTTTGTGTCCAGATTTCCATTTGTGATGGAAGAAAGATTTTCCATGATCCGGTGGATTCCATTAACCACCTTCTGCTTAACCAGATAATTCAGCAGAAGTATTACAACTGCCTCTACAAATAAGAGATACAAAAGCGTACTGAATACCTGATCCAGCAGTTTTTTCAACAGAATACTCTGGGGCAGCGCTGCACAGATGAGTATATCGCCGTATTTTCTTGTAAACACATACATACTGCTGCCATTTTCTCCTTTTTTATAGGCGCCTTTGGTACATTCCAAAAGCTGATCTAATTGATAACTCTCGCTCTCAAACGCTCTCATTCCCGCAGAATGGCCTAAAACTGTTCCGGTATTGGTATCTACCGCAAACAGTTCTTCCCCAACATCAGTGGGAAACTTTGAAAAAATATATTCATAGGTATTTCTGGACTGGGCTTCCAGCTGTCTGGTGGGCGTAAAGCCGACC
>CAJUCK010000009.1:4240-4564 GCA_910585395.1 uncultured Lachnospiraceae bacterium | reverse complement strand
TGTGACTCCTGAATTAGATATGCATTTTCATCCTCACTTTCTAAAATAGAAAGAAATGCCCTTGTCTGAGGATGGTCAGCCATATCAATGCCTACATATTCTGGAACAGAAGCAGATGCAATAATTCCATTTTCATCTATCATATGAAGCTCATCTACATTTAAAAGATTTGCCAGATACTGCATTTCTTCCACATCCATAGATACTTCTTCCTGCCGCTCCAGCACATAAGCAGCCGCCTTGGCACGGGTCAGATAGTCCTCATCCAGATTCTTTTTCATCATGGAAAGTTCCATCTGATTATTTTCCAAAGTATGTATCATC
>CAJUCK010000009.1:2342-4230 GCA_910585395.1 uncultured Lachnospiraceae bacterium | reverse complement strand
ATTATATTGCTGGGATTCCAATGAATGCATAGTAAACAGGCAATTAATTACAAAAATCAGCAGAACAGCGGCAGTCATAATGACAAAGACGTATCGTATAAAGATTTTTTGCATGGCATTCTTCCTCCAAAATTTCTTCACAAATTATTTCTTGATTATATCATTTTTTTAAGAATGCCCACTGTTTGTTTTTGCGCAAAAAAGTGTCAATTTTGCGACTGATTTCTAAAATTTAGCAAACATCATTATAAAAAATTTTCCTTCCTGGCAATAGCAGTCAAAGTCTCCTTTTATTTTGTCTGAAAATACCTGTATGCTCTGCATCCCCAGTCCATGTTCCGCCCCTTTCCTGCTTTTGGGAAGTCCTGTAACAGCATCAAAGACAATTTCTCCTTCGTATTCATTGATCATCTGAATCAGCAGACGCTCATTGCTGCAGAGAATTTTTGCATCTATATACTTTTTCTCTGTATTTAAATTTTTTACGCTGTGAATCGCATTTTCAAACAAATTTGCAATTACAGCTGTAAATTCAAATTCATCTACTGGAATTTCTTTGGGAATTGAGAGATTCAGATGCAAATCAATATCATATCTCTCTGCTATCTTTGCCATCTCCACCATAATGGAATTGACAACCAGGTTATTGCAATATTTTACAATCTTATTTTCTTCTGTTACATCATTGATATGGTCAATAATCTTTTTAACCTTTTCGTATTCCTCCTGCTCCATCAAAAGCCTCATCATGCTGGAATAATGCCTCATATCATGACGCATCACTTTCAGATTTTTTTCAGCTTGTCCCACCAAATAATACTGATTCTCCAGCCCTTTAATATATGATTCAAAAATCATATTTTTCCAAAAAATATCTTTTCGCTCGGACTCACTTTCAATATAGCGCAGCACCGCCACATAAGACACAAACATGGTTGCCATAAAACAGAAAATTGAAGGAATATTTTCCGGGATATCATACAGCGTATTAGGGAAAAACGCAAGAAACGTAAAACTGCAGTAAAAAAAGACAGGAATCAGACATAATGCCCACCATCCCTCAGTATATTCTGTCTCATACTGTTTAATCCATAATTCCCGGATGCCTTTGTATACAATACATAGCACTATTAAATGCACAAAAAAACTTCCGCTCAGAGAAATCAGCTGATTCTCTGTATAGATATACAAAATGCGGGCGACAACACTCCCAACTATCACATAATTGGATGCACTGAGTCCCATAAACAGGACTTTCCTGTTCCGTTTCCCAGAAATAAATATGCCTGTTGCCTGTGTTAAAATGATCTGAGCTATGGTTACAAGAACATAACACAGATCGCTGTCTGGAAAAATATTTAATTTCACACAATCCGAAATATTTAACAGCATAAATGATGAAAAACATATTCCAACTGTAACTATTTTGGTATAGCGGTGAGTGATAAATAAATATAAAAATAATAATAAAAACATGTGGCTGAGCGTATATGATATATTATCAAAATAATTCATGTTACTCCTATCTGTACTGTTCTGCTGCGAACAAAAGATATTCTCTTTTCACATTCGCTATGTTTTTTCTGCTTATTGGGATACTGACACCGCTGTCCATAATCACACTGTTTCCGTCCAGCCTTTTTATACATCCCATATTAATCATAAAGGATTTATGCACCTGCATAAAAGATCTGTCCTCTGCCAGCGTTCCAATTTCCTCTTCAAAAGCTTTTCTCATAAAAATACTTTTTATCTGTCTGCCATCTGTGAGATGGAACTCCAGCATTCTGGAAGCATTCTCAACATACTCGATTCTGGAATGTGAAACAGGCACCAGCCCTTCTTTCGTTTTCACCAGATATACAGGTCCCTTTTTCACTTGTATACA
>CAJUCK010000009.1:0-2332 GCA_910585395.1 uncultured Lachnospiraceae bacterium | reverse complement strand
GTGTGCTCTTCCGATCTTACCTTACTGCATGTACCTCATAGGCATCCAGTGCATAATCGTTTGAAGAAGTAATATAAATTATCACACTCTTTCCCTGCGCTTTTCTGATCTCACTTCCAAGGTCTATTCCCGTCATGTTCGACATCATAATATCCAATATATAAATATCTGCAAACTCCTTCTTCCAGATCATATTCTTTAATTCAACGGAATCTGTAAATTTCTCTACTTCAAACTCTGTTCCTGAGCAAGATTTTTTATACTGTTCAAGCAGCTTCTCTATATTCTTAATGTCTTTCATGCTGTCATCACAGATTACTATTTTCATTCGTCTTTTCCTCTGTATTATATTTATGTATTTTGTCGTGCACTTAAAAACATCCGTGCTCCTTTCATCTGGCGTCTTGAACTCCTTCTATCTGGCGTCTTGGGCTCCTTCCTCATATCAAATTCGGCTGCTGAGGGCCATCTCAAATTATATCACACTCTACTGTAAAATTCCAGCTTGCCATTTTTCAGCCATTATTGTATATTATACATCAGGTAACAAGCATACGATATTCTGCCTTCTTAATCAAAGGACAGGGTATCAGTCTTTCAACAACGGAGGAAAAACAATGAAAGAAAAAGTAATTTTAGCTTATTCCGGCGGTCTGGATACCACTGCAATCATCCCATGGCTAAAGGAAAATTATGACTACGACGTAATCTGCTGCTGTATCGACTGCGGTCAGGAAGAAGAACTTGACGGACTTGAAGAGCGTGCAAAATTATCTGGAGCATCCAAACTCTATATTGAAGATATCACAGACGATTTTGCAGAAGAATACATACTTCCCTGTGTACAGGCTGGTGCAGTCTATGAGAACAAATATCTTCTGGGCACCTCCATGGCACGCCCAGGAATTGCAAAACGTCTGGTAGAAATCGCAAGAAAAGAAGGAGCATCTGCTATCTGCCATGGTGCAACTGGCAAAGGCAATGACCAGATCCGTTTTGAACTGGGTATCAAAGCTCTGGCCCCAGATCTGAAAATTATCGCAGCATGGAGAAGTGACAAGTGGAACATGCAGTCGCGGGAAGAAGAAATTGAATACTGTAAGTCACATGGCATTGACCTTCCCTTCTCTGCCGACAGCAGTTACAGCCGTGACCGGAACCTGTGGCACATCAGCCATGAAGGACTGGAACTGGAAGACCCTGCATGCGAGCCTAACTATGACCATCTTCTGGTGTTAGGCGTGTCTCCTGAGAAAGCGCCCGACCAGGGAGAATATGTAACTATGACCTTTGAATCAGGCGTACCTAAAACCGTAAACGGCAAAGAAATGAAGCCTGCTGATATCATCCGGGAACTGAACCGTCTGGGCGGAAAGCATGGTATTGGAATCATTGACATTGTAGAAAATCGTGTAGTAGGCATGAAGTCCCGGGGCGTTTATGAAACTCCCGGCGGAACTATTTTAATGGAAGCTCAGCAGCAGCTAGAAGAACTTGTACTTGACCGTGCCACTATGGAAGTAAAGAAAGACCTGGGTAACAGGATGGCTCAGATAGTATATGAAGGAAAATGGTTTACCCCGCTGCGTGAAGCCGTACAGGCATTTGTGACCTCCACTCAGAAATATGTAACAGGAGAAGTAAAATTCAAACTTTATAAAGGAAATATCATCAAAGCTGGAACCACTTCTCCCTATACAGTGAATCTCTGGCAAGCTTTACCACTGGCGACCTGTATGATCATCATGATGCAGAAGGCTTTATCACCTTATTTGGACTTCCTTTAAAAGTTCGTGCTATGAAGATGGCTGAGATAGAAAAAAACAATAAATAAACGAATTTGAAGAAACAGGCTGGCCCCTTGGACCAGCCTGCTTTTTTAAATATATCTCATTGTTCGCGGGAATAAAAATGTTTTACTCCTTTTGTGGCATCTTCAGCGTATATCATCTTACAGCTTTTTATTTCCCCTGCATCATTATATAAAAAAGCTATGGCAAGATGAGGCTCGCTTGGTACTTCAAAATTGTTTGCCACCAGCTCGTCGTCAGAAATCGTAACATACTTTCCCTTTTTCAGTCTGTATTTCCCAGTTACTTCTGTGCCGTCCTCCAGTGTATCTTTAATCTTATACTTTCCGTAAAACAACCCGTTCTTTACTTTGAATTTCTGATCTGTTTCTACTTTGTCACCCAAAGCAACCAACTGGTGGCCTTTTCCATTGGGAATATCCTGGCTCCACTCGCCATGGTACACTTCTTTGTAGAGACTTCCATCTTCCGTATGGCTGCTGACATAATACCAGATTCCGCTTCCCTCCCGCTTTCCGTCT
>CAJUCK010000008.1:73465-74554 GCA_910585395.1 uncultured Lachnospiraceae bacterium | reverse complement strand
AGCAAAAGGACAGTGGTCGACCTTTGAGGTAGAATATATACCTGCGGCGGGAGATAAGTTCACCACAGACAGGAATGTCTTTATGATTGAAGGTTCTTATCAAGAAGAGGGAACAAACAAATTTATGGACCTTTATCTGGACGATATTTCGTTTAAAGGACCCAAACCGCCAACTGAAGAAAATCCAGGCGGAGATCCAGAGGACCCAGGTGATAATGAAGAACTTGAAGATCCTGCATTCTTGATTCAATTATTCTCCAATGGAGACGCTGAGAGAGGAAGTGCGGAAAAATGGATTACAACTCCAGGAGAGACTGCATGTAAGCTTGAGGCTGTTGAAACAGAAAAAGCAGGAGGAAAGTACAGTATCCTGGTGTCAGAACGTAAAGGCACAGGTGCAGGCGCATGTCAGGATATCAGCGGAAAACTGGAAGAGAATAAGACTTATACCATTTCCGGAAAAATAAAGTATAACGGAGATGCAGACAGCAGGAAATTTAATATAACAATCCAAAACGGCAAGGATTACAGTTATCGTGAAGTAGTATGCAGCGTGGATGCGAAAAAGGGAGAATGGACTTCATTTAAGGGATCTTATCAAGTACACGATAAAGATGCAGAACACAAATTTGACCCAGAAAAGAATTATGTGTTTGTAGAGACGCCTGCTGGTTCCAATGACACAGGAGATTATTATCTGGATGATTTCTCAATGACCACGCCTCCGGAAAGCATTATTACAGACGGTTCTTTTAAGAGCGGTGAAGTTGGAGAATGGGTACCGTTTGGTCCCGCACAGCTTGCTGTGGCAGCAGACGGTCATGGAGATGACAAGTGTCTGTCAGTAACCGGGCGTTCCGCAGCCTGGAATGCGGCAGGTATTCAGCTAAACAGAAAGCTGGTACAGGGAACTACATATCAATTTACTGCTTATGTAAAATATACAGAGGGTACAAATGCGGAACAGGCATTCAATGTAACGATGCGAGGCGGAGAAGGAGAGAATACTAAATATGAGGGAATGGCGTCCGGAAAGGCAAAAAAAGGAGAATGGACGAAGATAACAGGCAAATGGACGATGCCTGCCGA
>CAJUCK010000008.1:65838-73455 GCA_910585395.1 uncultured Lachnospiraceae bacterium | reverse complement strand
TTCTTATATTTTGATGTGCCAGATCCAACTTTAAGCTATTTAATAGATGATGTAACTTTGTACGCTCAGGTAGACAGTGAGGAAACACCGCAGCCTGGCGAAAGCGATAACCAGGGTTCTAATCTGGACCACGTATGGCAGTGGAATCATAATCCCAATAATAATAACTGGTCACTGACAGCACGCAATGGCTGGCTGAGACTGACAACCGGAAATAAAACAGCTGGTCTTTTGGGTGCAAGAAATACATTGACACAGAGAACTTTCGGCCCCGCATGTTCTGGTAAAATCAGGATGGATATCAGCGGCATGAGATCCGGAGATGTGGCAGGACTGGCAGCGTTTGCTTACGATTATGGTTATATTGCAGTAAAGAAGGATTTTGACGGAGCCAAACTTGTAATGGTAGATGCTTCTGGAAACAGCAAAGCAGGAGTAGATACGCCAGTTGAAAAAGCAAGCGCTGATTGTACAGAAGATATCGTATACCTCAAAGAAGAATTTAATTTTGCAGGAAAAGCAGATGGAAGTGAAAAAGATACCGTAAGCTTCTATTATAGTTTTGACGGAAGTGCATGGACGAAACTAGGAGAAACCATGCAGATGGCTTATGACAAGAATCATTCTATGGCAAGCAGATTTGCAGTCTTCAATTATGCTACAAGGGCAGCAGGAGGCTATGCAGACTTTGATTACTTCCGCGTATCAGATCAGATTACAGGTGCAGGGCAGCCGGCAGAAACATTGAATGCAGCCATGGCAGGGCCCGAAACAATCACTGGTGTTATGAACAGCGAGTGTGAAGTGAAGTTGAACCTGGACGCATTGGCAGCAGGAAATCATTCCAGTTTAAAGGCGTCTTTATCTATACCAGATATTATGGCAGTGGAAGATGTGGTATTTAATGAGGATGCAATCAAAGGAGATGCCAGCTATACATTTAAAAACGGCAGACTGCTCATTGAGGTGGCTGGAAGTGATGTTTCCTTTAGCGCAGCAGATAAGCTGTTCGCAACTATTAAGCTGCAGATGAAGGGTTATGTTGACGAAGATAAGACAGAAACAGTCGCAGCAGATTATATTATGGTAGACGACGGTGCATTGGATTACGATGTAAGCGGATGCAGAGCCTCTGTAAAATTAAAATATTTGGATACCAAAGCGCTGGCGAAAAAGCTGGGATATGGAAATCCGATTACTACCCAGGAATTCGGCGCAGATCCTTATGCTATTATCTATGATGGCAGGGTCTACGTATATATGACGGCAGACGCTTATCAGTATGCACAGGAAGACACTGTTATCAACGGAGAAACATATAAGAAGGGTGATTTAATTCCCAATAATTTTAGTTATATTACAAGTCTGAGAGTGGTATCTTCCGCAGACCTTATGAACTGGACAGATCACGGCGAGATTGATGTGGCAGGTCAAAATGGAGGAAAAGGCCCTGCAATGTGGGCAAGTCATGCATGGGCTCCGGCAGTTGCTTACAAAAAGGTTGACGGCAAGGATAAGTTCTTCCTGTATTTTGCAAATGATGCCTCTGGAATTGGCGTGCTGGAAGCAGAAAGCCCCTTAGGTCCCTGGAAGGATCCTATCGGAAAGGCGCTTCTGACAGGCAGAAGCCCTGGATGTGAAGGCGTAGTATGGTGCTTTGACCCGGCGGTGCTGGTGGATGACGACGGAAGCGCATACATTTATTTTGGCGGCGGTGTTCCAAATGATGGCAAGAATGGAGAACAGAACAATCCTAAGACAGCGAGAGTTGCAAAACTGGGCGCTGATATGATCAGTATTGACGGAGAAGCAAAAGAAATTGATGCTCCCTGTATGTTTGAGGATGGCGGTATTTTCAAATATAACGATAAATACTACTATTCTTACTGCTCTAACTTTATAAAACCTCACAAAGAAGGTTATCCTGGCTATGGAAGCATCTGTTATATGGTAAGTGATGACCCAATGGGACCATTTACTTATGCAGGAGAAATATTCAGCAATCCGTCGGTATGGTTTGGCACAGGCGGAAATAACCATCATGCAACATTTGTGTATGAAGGCAAGAGTTACTTTATTTACCATGCCCAGACAGTATCTAAGGCATTGGGAGCCCAGAAAGGCTATCGTTCTACGCATATTGACAAGATTGAGATGAATAAGGACGGCAGTATCAGGCCGATTAAGGGAACTTATGCAGGTATTCCACAGCTGCATGAGATGAATCCATATCAAAGAATTGAGGCAGAAACTATCGCATGGAATGCAGGCGTAAAGGCAAGACCCTGTAACGAGGGCGGCGCATTATTTGAAGGATATAATATGATGCTGACAGATCTGCAGGATGGAGACTGGACTTCTGTATCACAGTTGAATTTTACAGATGGAGCAGGAGAATTTAAGGTATCTGCAGCATCCGCAAAGGGAGGAAAAATAGAGGTACGTCTTGACAGCCCAGAAGGAGCGTTGATCGGCATGGCAGACGTTCCGGCAACAGGTGGAGAGGACGTTTATCAGACAGTGACCTGCAAGGTCGGAAATGTAACTGGAACTAGAAATATTTTCTTGATATTCCGCGGTTCTGAAACAGAGAATATCATGAATGTAGATTACTTCCAGTTTACAGAAAAAGGCGACGAGCCAGAACCTGAGAGACCTACAGAACAGCAGATTGCTGAGATGAACGCAAAACTCACCGCTGCCAGAGAATTATTGAGTAAACTGAGTGACGCTGAAAAAGCAAAATTACAGGCAGCGATTGATATAGCAGAAGATGCCCTGGAGTTACCTGTTATAACCCAGGAACAGTTTGAAAAAATTTATAATGATCTGGTTGCAGCTATTGAAAATGCACAGGCAAGCATAAAACCGACAGATCCAAATGCTCCCACAGCTTCCCAGATTGCTGAGATGAGGGATAAAATTGCCGAGGCAGAAGGACTTTTAGATGATCTGACTGGAACTGACAAGACGAATCTGCAGAATGCAATTACAGCAGCAGAGGAGATTCTTGAAAAAGAAAACCTTACAAAAGCAGAGCTTCAGGAAGCGTTTGATACCTTATCTGCAGCCGTGACAGCAGCGAAGGAGATCATTGAGTCAAAGAAACCGCTGAAAGAACAGCTGAGCAATAAAGTTACAGAGGCAGAGAAACTGCTGGAAAATCTGAGCGGTGCAGAGAAGGAAAAACTGCAGGCAGCGATTGATGCAGCCAAAGAAATGCTTAACACAGAAGGAGCAACAGACGAAGAGATTCAGCCTGTGCTTGACAGTTTAAAAGAGGCAGTCAAAGCAGCAGAAGAATACATTGAGGCAAAAGAACAGTTAAATGACAAACTTGCAGAAGCAGAGGAACTGTTGGAGAATTTGAGCAGTGCAGAGAAGGAAAAACTGCAGGCAGCGATTGATGCAGTGAAAGAGCTTCTTAAGAAAGAAGACTTGACCAAAGAACAGTTAGAAGAGGCTCTGCGTAATCTGACGAATACGGTCGAAGAGTCAAAACCAGTGGAAGAGCAATTAAACAACAAGATTGCTGAGGCAGAGAGACTCTTAGAGAAACTCACCGGCGCTGATAAAGAGGAACTGCAGGCAGCGATTGATGCGGCCAAAGAAATACTGAACACAGAAGGAGCAACCAAGGAGCAGTTAGAACAAGTTCTTGCTAACCTGAAAGCAGCAGTAGACAAAGCGATTGAAATCACCAAACCAGCAGATGAACAGCTGGCTGACAAGATTAATGCTGCAAAGAAGCTTTTGGAGACATTGAGTGCAGCTAAGAAGGCAGCGCTTGAGGCTGTAATCAGTGAAGCAGAAACTATCTTGAGCAGACCAGATGCAACAGAAGCAGAAATCAGAGCCGTGCTGGATAAGTTGATCGCAGCGATTGCGGAAGCGCAGAAGCCGGAAACTCCACCAACACCTCCTGCACAGGAAGAAAAGCCAGGAGTGAACCAGATCTTTACCGAGGCAAACGGGCTGACCTATAAGGTTACTGCTTATAGCGCCGCAGCGAAAACTGTAACTGTAACAAAAGCCAGCAGACAGCTTACCAGCGTTACCATACCAGATACGGTGGTATACAGAAAAGAGACATTTAAGGTTACAGTAATTGGAGATTCTGCGTTTGCAAACCAGAAGAGTCTTAAGAGCGCTGTTATCGGCAAGAATATCGTTACAATCGGCAAGAAGGCATTCATGAACGATAAGAAACTGGTGAAGATAACCTTTAGAGGAACAGCAGTGAAGACCATAGGCAAAGATGCATTTAAGAATATCGGTAAGAAGGCAGTATTTACCATGAGTAAGAATTTTACTGCTAAGAATTTGAAGTACAAAATTACCAAATGTACTGCATCTGTGAAAGAAGTTACCGTTACTGGATCATCGAAGAAACTTACATCTGTCAATGTACCAGCCACAGTGAAATTCAATGGAATGGTCTTCAAGGTAACGGCAGTGAATAAGAAGGCGTTCCGCAAGCAGACGAAGCTTAAGAGCGTAGTAATTGGCAAAAATGTCAAGAGTATTGGAAGCGAGGCTTTCAGCGGAGCTAAGAAACTGGCTAAGATTAAATTCAGCGGCACTGCAGTGAAGACCATAGGCAAGAATGCATTCAAGGGTATCAAGAAGAACGCGGTGTTCAGTGTGAAGAAATCTAAGAGAGCATATTATAAGAAACTGTTGAAAAAAGCAAAAACAAAGAATTATAAAGTGAAATAGGAAATGTAATATTTTGCAATCATCTTTGCGCCGCAAGGCGCAGAGATGGCTGCATGTAACAGGGGGTGTCTTTAAAGTTGTAGCTCCCCAAAGCACATATCAGATGAAAAAGCATCCCTTTCCCGAACGAATATTTTCTGGTATGGCTTTTGGAGTGCTATAACTTTGAGGATACCCTTTGCTCTACAGGAAAGACAGTATCCCTCACTCCATTCTATAATTTTGACTGGTAATTTATAAGAAAATTTATTAGAATAGAGGGAAAGGAGGTCTGGGATGAGAAAGAAGATACTGACAAAATTAGACGACATCAAACTTGGAGGAAAATTTCTGATCCTTTTTCTGGTCTGTGTGTTGATTCCCTTGATTACCACCAATGGATTTATTATCTGGAGTATGAAGGATGACATGGACAAAGAGCAGATGCAGAGAATTGACAGCATTGCAGACCGCCTGGAACTTGAGTTTGTCAGTGATATCAGTAAACAATTGTCAATTGCAGATTATCTGGACCGCAATGTAAATCTGCAAAAATTTTTGAAAGAGACATATCAGGATTCGTCATCTTATTATGAAGCTTATGTGGAACTAATGGATAATCAGGTAATTCAATATTACTATACAGCGCAGTCTGCTTACAGTATTGTAATCTGTACGGACAATGCAACTGTCACAAATGGCACTTATTTTGTAAAAAAGCAGGATGTGGAAAACAGCAGCTGGTATCGCGCATTCCAAAATAGTGGGAGAAATATTTACCTGTACAATTATTATGAAGATGGAAAAGAATCAGGAGGTTATATTTCAAGAGGCAGAAGGCTGGTACTGATACAGAGAATGCCTTACTGTGGGGGAGATAATATTATAATGCTGGAGCTGGACTATCAGGCGCTGGTGGACAAGATGGATCTCATCTGTGAAGAAGTGGAGGGATATCTTTGTACCAAAGATAAGATTATTTTATCTACAAGGGATAAAAATAGTAAAGAAAAAGAATTTTGGGAACTCTCAGAATATGAGGAAAAAGGCTGTTCTCTAAAAGTTCCGATTGAAATGTATGGGCTGGATATGGAACTTGTATTGACGGCGGCGCCTTCTATTATGTTTGATGTGATTAAAAAACAGAAAGTATCCATTCTTCTTTTGTACATGGCAAATTTGATTGTGCCCAGTCTGTTTATTTATATTTTATACAGATCTCTGCATGACAGAGTGGAACTGACACAGAAATATTTAGAGCGCATGGAGAAGGGAACGTATGAAGTTATTCCTTTTGAGAAAGGAACGGATGAAATCGGCGGCATGATCCATAGATATAATCTTATGGCATTGCGGATAAAGGAACTGGTAGAAGTAGTATTCAAAAATAAGGAGCGGGAACAAAATCTGGAAATCTCCAGACGGCAGGCAGAGCTGAAAGCTTTACAGAGCCAATTAAATCCGCATTTTATATTTAATGCATTAGAGAGCATCAGAATGCACAGTATTTTAAAGCAGGAGACGGAGACGGCAAAGATATTGGAGAGTTTTGCAGTACTGATGAGGAAGAATATTCAGTGGAATCAGGACTTTGTTTCTATTGAAGAAGAATGTGACAATGTCAGAAGATATCTGGAGATACAGAAGTACCGTTTTGGGGAACGGCTGGAATTTTTTCTTTACATACAGCCAGAATGCCAGAAGCGTACAATTCCTAAATTTACAATAATTACTTTTGTGGAAAATGCGTGTGTCCACGGTATTGAAAAAAGTGTAGGGGGAGGCTCCATCACAGTAGCAGTGTCAGAGGATGAAGAAAGCCTGCTTTTTGAGATTATGGATGAGGGAAGAGGAATGGAACCGGAAGAACTGGAACATCTGAAAAATCTGGTAGAGCAGGCAGATATCAGATATATTCAGGAGGCAAAAAAGAGCATTGGAATCGCAAATACTGTGGTACGTCTGTATCAGTATTATGGAGATCAGGTAAGGATTGATATTAACAGTACTGCTCAGGAGGGAACGGAGGTTTGTATACAGTTTCCGAAGGTGGTGAAGGCAGGTGAAATGGAATGATTAAAGTGTTGCTGGTAGATGATGAGCAGTTTATCCGTCAGGGGCTGCGGCATTTGGTGGACTGGGAAAAATATGGTTACCATATTGCAGCGGAAGCAGAGAATGGGATGGATGCTATTCGAATTCTTGAGGAAATTGAAATTGATCTTGTATTTGTGGATATCCGAATGCCTGGAATGAACGGAATGGATTTGATTTCTTATGTGCAGCAGAATCTGGAACGCCAGGTTCGGTTTGTGATTCTCACAGGGTATGCAGAATTTACATATGCAAGAAGGGCGCTGCAGATGGAGGTGCTGGACTATATTTTAAAACCTGTCCAGGAAGAAGAACTGCTCAGCGTATTAAAAAAGATCAATCAAGATTATCAGAAAGAACAGAAAGAACAGAGAGAGAAATACGATTTTCATATTTCTCAGATTCTTTTGGGCAAATTTTCTGATGAAAATATAAACTGGGTGCAGAATTATCTCAGCGGTCAGGGAAGTAAAAAATATGTCAGTTTTGAATTGGATAAAAATCAGAAAGAATTTATTCTGCTTACAAGAGAGCAGAGAATGGAGCAGGAGCGGGAACTAGTGCAGTATCTGCAGGATTTGATGGAAGAATTTTCCTATCATGTGATACCTCTGGTAGAAGCAGAAGAAGAAATTTTTGGCGCGGGACTGTTACTGACGAGAGAACTGTATGAGAAAGCAGATTCCAGTGAAGAAGAATTTCTGGAAAATCTTCAGAAGCGGGTAACTCAGCATTTTTCCTGTGCAGTCCAAATCTATGTGGGACAGACGGTGGAAACTTTGGAGCAGCTGCCCTCATCTTTTCTCTCCATAAGGGTGGCGCGCT
>CAJUCK010000008.1:59335-65828 GCA_910585395.1 uncultured Lachnospiraceae bacterium | reverse complement strand
TATGAGGATTTCCGCCATAGAAAATCTTCTATGAAGGTTCAGGAGTCAGATGTGGATTCTCTTCTGGAAGCGGTAAAAAATAATCAGGTATCAGAGATAGAGACTTGTGCAGAGCGTATATTTACACAGATACGGGGCAGTGATATGAACATGGAAATGGTGAATGCCAGTATTTACCATATTTTGTACCGTCTGATGGAGATGGTGCAGGAGTTTGATGATGAGACGAACCAGCAGGAGATTCTGGAATATATTGGCAAGGAATCTTTTAATAAGCTGGTAATCAGCGGCAGTACGGAGGAAATCACCGGATTTTTTTCTGATTACGCAGGTTATCTGGCTCAGGTACGCACACAGGAATCCAGAAAAGTGCTGGACAGGGTGGATGAGTATGTACAGGAACATTATATGGAGAAAATGAGTTTGAAATCTCTGGGAGAATTGTTTTATGTAAATAACGTTTATCTCGGACAGCTCTATAAGAAAAAATACGGAATTGTATTTCGTGATTATCTGAATAATCTTAGAATGGAAAAAGCACAAGAACTTTTGGTTGGGACGAATCTGAGAATTTATGCCATTGCAGAGCAGGTAGGATTTGGAAAGCCAGAATATTTTATCAATAAGTTTGTGCAGATTTATCATATGACGCCAAATCAATACCGCATCCGTAACCGGAAGCAGGACGGTGGAATGTAAGGAGGAAAGAATGAGAAGCCTGGTAAAAAAGAAATTTGCATGGCTGGCAGGCTTAGTAGTTCTGGCAGCGCTGATATTTGGGCTGGCATATATATATGCCCTGCGCAGATCTGCGCAGGAGACAAGGACCTTTACGGCTTTTATGGCAGTACCTGGGGAAGAAAAGATGAAGGACAATCGAATCCGCAACAAAATTGCGGAGTATACTGGAGCCAGGGCAGAAGTAGAATGGCTCAGCGGGCAGACGGCAGAAGAAAAAATTGCCTCTATGATCCAGAATGGACAATATCCTGATTTTATCAATGGAGCAGATGCATCCAGTGTGCTGATTGAAGCAGGGGCATTGGTTCCTCTGGAAGATTATCTCGAAGACTATCCCAATTTGTATCATTATCTTACACCAAAACAATGGGAGTCTTTGCGCAAGGAAGATGGCCACATTTATTATATTCCTCCTTTTGGTGTTGTAAAGGGGCACAATACTCAGACAATGCTTTCAGGAGAGGCATTCTGGATACAAAAAAGAGTGCTGGAATGGGCAGGTTTTCCAGAAGTGAAGACACTGGATGAGTATTTTGATTTGATTGTCTCCTATCTGGAAGCTATTCCCCAGTCTGACGGTCAGCAAAATATCGGGTTTGAGATATTATGTGATGACTGGCGGTATTTCTGTCTGGAGAACCCAGCCATGTTTTTGGCAGGTTATCCTAACGAGGGCTGCGCCATTGTGGACACAGAGACACAGAAAGCTGCTGTCTATGACACGATTCCAGAAGCAAAGCAGTATTATCAGAAGCTGTGCCAGATGTTCAACAAAGGCGTGGTTGATCCGGAAACATTTACACTGTCTTACAGCCAGTACATTGATAAGCTTTCTGCAGGCAACGTGCTGGGGTTTGTAGACCAGTACTGGGAGATTATGGATGCACAGAACTCTCTATATGCCAATGGAAGAGATGACAGGACGTACGTTCCCCTTCCTATTACGGCGAATGAAAAAATCAAAGGTAAATATAACTGTACAGAGCCAAATTTGAATATCGGATCCGGATTGGGAATTTCTGTGGACTGCCAGGATGTAGAAGGAGCTTTGCAGTTTCTGAACGATCTGCTGATGCCAGAAGTTATGGTTCTGCGCTATTGGGGAGAACAGGGGATTGACTATGAGGTAGATCAGGAGGGACTGTTTTACCGCACAGAAGAACAGAGAAAAAACTGGGCAAATAGAGATTTTCAGAAAGAAAATGTTTTTTCTTATGCATATTTTCCAGCGTATGAAGGAATGCTTGCAGATAATATCAATACTGTGCAGCCTGCGGAACAGCCTGGAGAGTATTATGATAAACTCTCGGATTATGATAAACAAGTTCTGGATGCATATGGTTTTCAGACATGGAAAGAATTTCTGGGAGAGGAACTAAAAGGAAGTCCCTGGTTTCCCCTGTATTCTTGTGTTGCAGACTGGCCTGCGGACAGCGCTTATGGACAGGCAAGAGCAGAAATGGAACGGATAAAACGACTATGGCTTCCCAAAATTATTATGTCGTCAGAAGAAGAATTTGAAGAGAACTGGTCTGCCTATATGAGCAATTATCAGGCAAATATAGATGTGGATGCGTATTTAAATCAACTGAATCTGGAGATTCAGAAGAGAGTACAGGCGGCAGAACAGGAATAAAGATTAATAGGTGCTTGTAAAATAAATAATCGCTATATATTTTCACGAATACGAATATCAATATTCACATACTGCAGTTCTGCTTCTGGCATGATGCCTTCCAACAGATAGCGAGACAGAAGTTCCACAGGACGGTAACCCTGTTGGAAAGGCTGCTGGCAGATAGTTGCAGTGATAACGCCCTGCCGGATTAATTCGGCAGTGGTGTCTACGCTGTCATAAGTAAATATTTTTATTTTTTCGGAAAGTCCCAGAGACAATACTGCGCGGCAGCCGCCATAAACTCCGGCAGCAGCAAAGTACAATGCATTGCATTCTGGATGTTTTGTCAGAAATTTCTTTACAGTCAGAAAACTCTCTTCATCGTTATCATGATTTTCCACGATATCTTCTAATATCTTAACATTAGGATAATAATTTCTAATTGTTTCTTGAAATCCTGCGATCCGGTCTGTATGACAGAGAACATGAGAAGAACCGGTGATGATGCCTACAATTACAGGTCCAAAGGTCATGCGTCCCAGAAGTCCTGCGGCTGTCTGTCCAGAAAGGAAATAGTTGCTTCCCACATACGCGATTCTTCTGGATAAAATATCTGTGTTTGTCGTGATTGTGGGAATGTTTTTTTCGCTGAGACGATTGATTTCAGCGGCAATGGAAGGAGCGTTAAAGGGAGAGATCACGAGACCGTGAACGCCCTCCTGTTCCAGCTTTTGAATGACTTTTTTCTGGCAGTTTTCGTCGAAAGGGACCTGACGTACCAGCACCTGACAATTGTAGCCGGAAAGCTCGTCTGCTTTGGCATAAACACCTTTTAACACATCTTGAAAGAAAGGGTTTGTGTCCTGGAAAAGAACGACGCCGATTTTTAAATTTTTCTTTTGTGCAGCAAGGATCAGCCCTGCCTTGTTAGGCTGGTAATTCAACTTCTCTGCAATCATCATTACCCGTGCAGCCGTATCTGGGTTCACAGATCCCCGATGGTTTAAAACACGGTCAACGGTTCCCCGTGAGACACCTGATAAGGCGGCAATTTCTTTCATAGTTGCCATAAGAAACCTCCATTTTGTAAGCAATTATCATTATTATAGAGTATTCTATAATACAAATCAACATCTGACAGCCAGAATTCTTACCCTGAGTTATAGTGTTTTATTGGTTGAACATAATAGAATTATTTCTGTTTTACGATGACGCGCATACGGCATTTTACACCGTCTTCACTGGCATAGATATAAGCTTTTCCAACATCCTGAGCCGTAACTGTTCCATGTTCATCCACAGTGGCAATACAGGTGTTGGAGCTTGAGAATATAGGTTTGTTTCCAGAGGAAACAGAGACTTTTACAGTTTTTTTCTTACCCACGGCAAGAATCACCTCGTTTGTTTCAAAGGTGACGGTGGGTTTTTTTACTGTGATTTTACAGTTTTTGCTGACGCCGTCTATGGTTACAGTGATAACAGCTGTGCCGTTTTTTACGGCTGTTACCATTCCGTTGCTGTCCACCACAGCCACACTTTTCTTGCTGCTTTTCCATTTTGGAGTGCTTTTAGAACTGGATTTGACGGCAAGACATACCATTCGTTTCCTGTAAAGAGAGACTGAACTTTTGTTGAGGCTGACGCGAGGCTTTTTCACGGTAACAGTACAGCTTGCGCAGGACTGATCTGCAGTTGCAGTGATGGTCGCTGTTCCTGGCTTTTTTGCTGTAATTTTTCCATGTTCATCCACTACGGCAATACTCTTTTTGCTGGAGCGGAAAGTAACGGCATGACCAGTGGAGGCAGCAGCATTAAGCTGCGCAGAATAACCGTTTTCCAGAGAAATATGTTTGGCGCTTAACTGAATTTTTGTTGCCTGTACTTTTATCGTGCAGCTCGCCTCAGCGTTTTTGGTTTTTACGGTAATGATTGCAGTTCCAGCTTTTTTCGCTGTGACTTTTCCATATGTGCTGACGGATGCAGTCTTGCTGCTGCTGGACTTGAACGTGGGCTTTTTTCCATTTGAAGTAACGGCAGCGAGATAAAATTCGTCTCCGATTTTAAGTGTTTTGGAATAGGAATTTAAGATTACGAATCCAAGGCTGGAGGCGGCATGTGTTTTTAAAGGGGAAACCATAGAGGGAAACAGTACAGACGCCATGATAAGAATCGTGATGATTGTGTGTAAAAGTTTATTTTTCTTAGACATTGTAATTCCTCCATTCTGGAGGGTAAGAATTCCGGCAGGCATATGGAAAGCATATGTTTTCCTTGCCGTAAATCAGAAACCACAGAATCTGTGGTTGTTCCAATATAACATGAATAAGTGAATTTGTAAAGAATAAAATAGAGTGCAGTTTACTCTGAAAACTGCACAAACATAGCGGGCAGCTATTGGTAAAAATATATAAAAAAATAAGATGAGAGGAAAATCTATTGTAAAAAATAAATCCCAGGATTATAATAAATAAAACCGTGCACGTGCACATGAAAGGAGGAGGTTATGAATTATATAGGAATTGATCTTGGTACTTCTGCGGTAAAGCTTTTGCTGATGCAGCAGGACGGCAGAATCTTGAAAATTGTCAACAGAGAATATCCGATCAGCTTTCCAAAGCCAGGGTGGTCTCAGCAGGAACCAGAAGACTGGTACAGAGAGACTATGGCAGGAATTCAGGAATTATTGGAGGGAAGCGATAAGACCCAGGTTGCCGGTATCAGTTTTGGGGGACAGATGCATGGCTTGGTGGTGCTGGATGAAAGAGATCAGGTGATACGTCCTGCTATCCTGTGGAACGATGGCAGGACGGCAGAAGAGTCTGATTATCTGAACCGGGAGATTGGCAGAGAAACATTGTCTGAATATACTGCAAATATTTCTTTTGCCGGCTTTACTGCCGCCAAAGTGTTGTGGATGAAAAAGCATGAACCAGAATTATTTGCAAAAATCCGCAAATTGATGCTGCCGAAGGATTATCTTGCATATCGTTTATGCGGGACTCACTGTACAGACGTGTCAGATGCTTCTGGAACACTGTTTTTTGATGTGAAAAATCGGTGCTGGTCCCCAAAAATGTGCGAAATCTGCGGGATAGAAGCGTCTTGGCTGCCGAGTGTGTATGAGAGCAGTAAAGCAGTGGGAACCTTAAAGCCAGACATTGCGGCGGAACTTGGCATTTCTGAACGAGTTGTCATTGCAGCCGGAGCGGGAGATAATGCAGCGGCGGCTGTGGGAACTGGAACTGTGGGAAATGGTTCCTGTAATATTTCATTGGGGACCAGTGGAACCGTTTTTATTTCTTCAGAGAAATTTAGCGTAGACCAGCACAATGCACTCCATTCTTTTGACCATGCAGACGGAAGCTATCACCTCATGGGGTGTATGCTGAGCGCTGCGTCCTGTAATAAATGGTGGATGGATGAAATTATTGGCACGAAAGATTATGAAAAAGAACAGGAAGGCATTGGGCAGCTGGGAGAAAATCACGTTTATTTTCTGCCCTATTTAATGGGAGAACGTTCTCCCCACAATGACCCGGACGCCAGGGGGATTTTTATGGGTCTTTCTATGGACAGTACGAGGTCAGATATGACGCAGGCCGTTTTAGAAGGAGTTGCATTTGCACTCCGGGATTCATTGGAGATTGCAAAATCGCTTGGTATTGAGATTTCCAGGACAAAAATCTGCGGCGGCGGCGCTAAAAGTCCTCTGTGGAGAAGGATTGTGGCAAACGTCCTCAATATTAAAGTAGATGTATTGGAAAATGAGGAAGGACCTGCCCTGGGCGGCGCTATGCTTGCAGCTGTTGCATGCGGAGCTTATAACTCTGTGGCAGAGGCAGCAGAGGCAATCGTTAAAGTAAAAGAAACCATTGTGCCAGAGCCCAAGATTGCAGCTTTGTACGAGAAACGGTATCAGAAGTTTAAAGAAATTTATCCTGCATGCAGACAGTTATTTAAGAATACATGTAGAGAATAAGAGAGAGAGGAATCACATTATGAACAACATGCCAGAAGAAAAAATTGGAATTGTAGCAGTAAGCAGGGATTGTTTCCCTATGACCCTGTCCGAAAACAGAAGAAAAGCAGTGGTAAAAGCATATCAGGAGAAATACGGTGAAATTTATGAATGCC
>CAJUCK010000008.1:52436-59325 GCA_910585395.1 uncultured Lachnospiraceae bacterium | reverse complement strand
GGTCTGTGTAGAAAATGAAATACATATGCGCAAAGCTCTTGCAGATATCAAGGAAGCGGGCTGTAATGCACTGGTAGTTTACCTTGGAAATTTTGGTCCAGAATCTTCGGAAACGCTGCTGATTAAAGAATTTGATGGGCCAGCTATGGTAGTTGCAGCCGCAGAAGAGACAGGAGATAACCTGATTCAGGGACGTGGCGACGCTTACTGTGGCGTTTTGAATGCGAGTTATAACTTAAAGCTTCGCAGTTTGAAAGCTTATATTCCAGAATATCCAGTGGGAACAGCGGCAGAGTGCGCAGATATGATCCATGAATTTGGACCAATTGCCAGGGCAGTTATCGGATTGAGGAACTTGAAAATTATATCTTTTGGCCCACGCCCGCAGGACTTCCTGGCCTGCAATGCCCCCATTAAACAGCTCTATAATCTGGGTGTGGAAATTGAAGAAAATTCAGAGCTTGATCTCTTTGAAGCTTTCAATAATCATGCAGAAGACCAACGGATTCCAGGAATTGTGTCAGAAATGGAGCAGGAGCTTGGGGCAGGGAATAAGAAACCGGAAATCCTCACAAAGCTGGCTCAGTATGAGGTAACACTTCTTGACTGGGCAGAGGAACATAAAGGAAGCCGGGATTATGTGGCAATCGCAGGGAAATGCTGGCCGGCATTCCAGACACAGTTTGGATTTGTACCATGCTATGTCAACAGCCGTCTTACCCAGAAGGGAATACCAGTTTCCTGCGAGGTGGATATTTATGGAGCATTGAGTGAATTTATCGGCACAGTCGTCAGTCAGGATGCAGTAACCCTGCTTGACATCAATAATTCTGTTCCGGCAGATATGTATGATGCTGAAATCAAAGGAAAACATGAATATACCTTGAAAGATACTTTTATGGGATTCCACTGTGGAAATACAGCTTCCAGCAAGCTGTCCTTCTGTGAAATGAAATATCAGCTTATCATGGCAAGAAGTCTTCCAGAAGAGGTGACCCAGGGAACATTGGAAGGAGATATTGTACCTGGTGATATTACGTTCTATCGTCTTCAGAGTACGTCTGATGCTAAGATCCGCGCTTACATCGCACAGGGAGAGGTCCTTCCGGTTGCAACACGTTCCTTCGGAGCAATCGGCGTATTTGCTATTCCAGAAATGGGAAGATTTTACCGTCATGTGCTGATTGAGAAAAATTATCCTCACCATGGGGCTGTTGCTTTCGGACATTTCGGCAGAACATTATATGAAGTGTTTAAATATGTAGGCGTGCCGGTTGATGAGATTGATTTTAACCAGCCCAAAGGCATGATGTATCCAACAGAAAATCCATTTGCATAGATTGCAATTGGCAAAAGGAATGTTGGAAAATGGAATTGAAAATGATATAAATTAAAAAGAGAACAGAATGGAAACTCCGAAATCTGCATAGAATAAAGGCGTCACAAAAAGTTCACAATTTTTATCAGCACTCTCTGTTGACGAGTGCTGATAAATGTGTTATAACACAGATAGAACAAAGTTTGAGCAAAGAAAAAGGAGAGATGGCTTATGATGACACCTAGCATTTTTGGAGAAAATTTATTTGACGATTTATTTGATGGATTCTTTGATTTTCCTGGATTTCATCATACAGCAATGCAGAAGGCGCAGAAGAAACTGTACGGCCGCAATGCAGCAAATATGATGAAGACAGATGTACAGGAGCATAATGACCATTACGAAGTGGACATTGACCTGCCTGGCTTCCAAAAAGAAGAGCTTTCTTTAGAGCTGAAGAATGGATATCTGATCATCAGTGCGTGCAAAAGATTTGATCAGGATGAGAGAGAAGACAACAGCGGCAGGTTTGTCCGCCGGGAGCGTTATGCGGGAAGCATGAGCAGATCTTTTTACGTTGGAGAAGAGACGAGGCAGGAAGATATTCACGCAAAGTATGAAAGCGGTGTACTGAGATTGTGTATACCAAAGATGGAAGAGAAGAAACCAGAACTTGAGCAGAGAAAGTATATTGCCATTGAAGGATAACAGATTAATTTAATACAGTAGGCAGGCGGGAAAATTTTTAGAGATTTTCCCGCCTGCTGGATTAATCAGGACTGTTTGTATATGCTTCGGGCATATGTTTACGCTTATCAATGCCTCTTCGGTATAAGAATATTCCCAAAGCTGCGATACATACAGCTGCGGAAAAGATTGCAAGGTGAATCACAAATGAATCACCAGAATAGAAAAAAGATTCGGGCATAAAGGTACCAAAGATATTGAACAGCATATGAAATAAAATGGACAGATAGATGCTGCCGCCTTTATAACATACATAACCGCAGAATAAGCCAACCACAAAGGCATAGGAGCCCTGAATTACATTTCCGTGAAATACGCCGAAGAGAAATGCCTGGAAGATATCTGCGGCCAAAAAGGGCATGATATTTTGGGCATATTTCAATGTGACGCCCCGGAAAATCAATTCTTCACTGATGGGGGCTATCAAAATGGAATATAGCGCGAGCAGCGGTGTAACGTTTCCAAAGCCGATGCTTTTCATCAATTCTTCGTACGT
This sequence comes from uncultured Lachnospiraceae bacterium, assembly GCA_910585395.1. Lineage (GTDB taxonomy): Bacteria > Bacillota > Clostridia > Lachnospirales > Lachnospiraceae > Petralouisia. The sequence continues at coordinate 56,764 of CAJUCK010000008.1, read as the reverse complement.
GTGATACCAGCCTGGATTGACAGCGGCAAGAAACGCCACCACGTAAGTGGATATGTACTGCATACCAAGCATTAAAAGCACCAGAGATGCCAATATCCAGGGATTGATTAGAGAAGAAATTTCCCGCCGGGGCTGTTTTTTCGGCACAAAACGTTTCCAGTACCAAAAACCAAGCGCCAGGGCTGCAATCACAGCATAAACGGCAGAGATGCCGGTAAGAAACTGGCTGTCCATAAGGAAGCTCATCATAAAATCAGGATCTGCTATTTGGCTTATGGATTCTGGATGAGAGGCGATTTCCAGAAACAGTTTCAAAAACACTCCGGCAATAGATACAATTAGTTGAATGCCGAATGCCAGAAGAACTGGCAGCAGACAGAATAAAATACTGCCGATCTTTTTCAATACTTTCATATTAAAATATCATTCCTTTCTTATATCATGGTCTGAAATTCCCAGAGATACTATTGTATTATTGTAACAGTACAGAAATGGGTTTGCAACTGTGTTTTATGAAAAATAAGGAGAAATCTGTTGCTTTTTTTCCAAAATTGTTATAAGATACAAAATAACGTATATTTATACATATTTTGTCAGGAGGATTAATATTTATGAAAAATTGGAAAAGATTAACAGCGTTGTTACTGACAGGAGCTTTGATTACAGGTATTATGGGCTGCGGAGTTCCAGCCAATACAGTACATGCGCCGGAGGATATGGCAGGAAAGAAAATCGGAGTACAGCTTGGAACGACTGGAGATACGCTGGTTACAGATGAATTTGAAGGTGACAGCAGCACTACAGTCGAGCGCTATAAAAAAGGAGCGGATGCAGTACAGTCCTTAAAACAGGGCAAAATTGACTGTGTAGTAATTGATTCTGAGCCGGCAAAGGCATTTGCAGACCAGAATAAGGATCTGACTATTTTGGATACAGAGTATACAGATGAAGATTATGCCATTGCAATTGCCAAAGAGAATACAGAGCTGAAAGAAAAGATTAACGGCGCCCTTGCGGAATTAAAGGAAGAGGGCACACTGGATCAGATTATGGCAAATTATACGGGTGACGATACGATGGGAACCTGCCCTTATGAATCTCCAGCAGATGTAGATACTTCCAATGGAAAGCTGGTAATGGCGACGAATGCAGCATTTAAGCCCTATGAGTATTATGAAGATAATAAGATTGTAGGCATTGACGCAGAGATGGCGCAGGCAGTTGCAGACAAGCTGGGCATGGAACTTGAGATTCTTGATATGGATTTTGACGCAATCATCAATGCCGTGCAGTCTGGCAAGGCAGATATCGGTGTAGCAGGAATGACGGTGAACGAGGAACGTCTTCAGAGCATTGATTTCAGTGATACTTACGCAAAAGCAAAACAGGTGATCATTGTCCGTGCAAAATAGGAGGAAATGCCGCTGTGCAGAACTTTATCAATGAATTTACACTGAATTTTATAGATGACAACCGTTACCGGTACATAATAGAAGGCTTTATCAATACACTGATTATATCCCTGTTCGCAGTGCTGGTAGGAATTGCGATCGGATTTCTGGTAGCCATTATCCGCTCCAGCCATGATAAAACAGGGCGTATGAAGGTAGGAAATTTTATCTGCAGGATCTACCTCACGGTGATGCGGGGAACACCTACCATGATCCAGCTTTTGATTATTTATTATGTCATATTTGCTACGGTAAATATTCCCAAGGTTTTTGTGGCAGTGGTGGCGTTCGGTCTGAATTCCGGCGCTTATGTGGCAGAGATTGTCCGTTCTGGTATTATGTCTGTGGATGAGGGACAGTTTGAAGCGGGCAGGAGCCTGGGATTGAATTACCGTCAGACCATGCAGTTTATTATTATGCCTCAGGCGTTTAAAAATGTGCTTCCAGCACTGGGAAATGAATTTATTGTGTTATTGAAGGAAACATCTATCAGCGGTTATATTGGGCTGACAGATTTGACCCATGGCGGAGACATTATAAGGGGAATCACTTTTTCCGCATTTATGCCTTTGATTGCAGTTGCATTGATCTATCTGCTGCTGGTGACAGGGCTTTCCTGGTGTGTGAATAAGCTTGAGAGGAGGCTGAGAGTCAATGAGCGGTGACGTATTGCTGGAAGTAAAGGACTTAAAGAAGGATTTTGGGGACCATGCTGTACTTAAGGGCGTCAGCACCCAGATCTGCCAGGGAGAAGTGGTGGCGATCATTGGGCCTTCTGGCTGTGGAAAATCTACATTCTTAAGATCCTTGAACCTGCTGGAGACTCCCACGGGAGGAAGTGTGATTTTTGAGGGAAATGAGATTACAGCTCACGGAACAGACGTCAATAAGATTCGTCAGAAAATCGGCATGGTGTTCCAGCAGTTTAACCTGTTTGCTAATTTGACCATTGAAGATAATATTACGCTGGCGCCTGTAAAGCTGGGGCTGATGGATAAGGAGCAGGCACAAAAGCGTGCGAAAGAGCTTTTAGGACGGGTAGGGCTTCCAGACAAGGCAGATGCTTATCCGGCAATGCTCTCAGGCGGACAGAAGCAGCGGATTGCCATTGCCCGGTCTCTTGCCATGAATCCAGATGTAATGCTGTTTGATGAACCTACTTCAGCGCTGGACCCTGAAATGGTGGGAGAAGTATTAGAATTGATGAAAGAACTTGCAGCAGACGGCATGACAATGGTAGTGGTAACCCATGAAATGGGATTTGCCAGAGAAGTGGCAACCAGAGTGATGTTTATTGATGAAGGGGTAATCTGTGAAGAGAATACACCTCAGGAATTCTTTGAACATCCCCAAAATCAAAGACTGCAGGATTTTTTATCTAAGGTATTGTAAAGAAAGTGCGCCGGCAGGAGTAAATCCTCCGGCGTTTTGTTCTATTATAGGAAAAACCGTGCTGCCGCGCCAAAGCGTACAAACCCCTCAAATATTGCGGCAGAGAGGAGGATTATCATGTCATTTGCACATCTTCACGTTCATACAGAGTACAGTCTTCTGGATGGTTCAAATAAAATTAAAGAGTATGTCTCAAGAGTAAAGGATCTGGGCATGAACGCGGCAGCCATCACAGACCATGGTGTTATGTATGGCGTAATTGATTTTTACCGGGCAGCAAGGGAGCAGGGCATTAAGCCGATTCTGGGCTGCGAGGTCTATGTCGCGCCAGGCTCCCGGTTTGACAGGGAAAAGGTTGAAGGGGAAGACCGTTATTTTCATCTCATCCTTCTCGCCGAAAATAATAAGGGATATCAGAATCTGATGAAAATCGTTTCCAGAGGATTCACAGAAGGATATTATTATCGTCCCAGGGTGGACAGAGAGGTGTTAGAGACTTATCATGAAGGATTGATTGTATTAAGCGCCTGCCTGGCTGGAGAAGTACAGAAACTTTTGCTGCGTGGTGCGTATCAGGAGGCGAAAGAGGCAGCTCTTTGGCATGACAGGACTTTTGGACACGGAAATTATTTTCTGGAGCTGCAGGATCATGGGCTGCCGGAACAGCAGCATGTCAACCAGCAGCTTATGCGCTTGAGCCAGGATACCGGAATTGAACTGGTGGCTACCAATGATGTACATTATACTTATGAAGCAGATGTGGATTCTCACGACATCCTTCTGTGTATTCAGACTGGAAAAAAGCTTTCCGACGAAAATAGAATGCGCTATGAAGGAGGGCAGTATTTTGTGAAATCAGAGGAACAGATGCGCGCCCTGTTTCCGTATGCCAGACAGGCTTTGGATAACACACAGAAAATTGCTGACCGCTGCAATGTGGAAATTGAGTTTGGCGTTACAAAACTGCCGAAATATGATGTGCCAGAAGGTTACAGTTCCTGGGAATACTTGAATAAACTGTGCCATCAGGGACTGAAACAGCGTTATCTTCAGGAAAATGGCGCTGTATCTATTCCAGGAATTGAAGAACCTGTGAAAATGGAAGAACTAAAAGCAAAACTGCAGTATGAGCTGGATATTATAAATCAAATGGGATATGTGGATTACTTCCTGATTGTATGGGACTTCATTCATTTTGCCAGAAAAAATGGAATCGCTGTGGGACCAGGAAGGGGAAGTGCAGCAGGAAGCCTGGTGTCTTATACCCTGGAGATTACCAATATAGATCCCATCCGTTATAATCTGATTTTTGAGCGTTTCCTAAACCCAGAGCGTGTCACTATGCCGGATATAGATATTGACTTCTGTGTGGAACGGCGGCAGGAAGTGATTGACTATGTCAGTGAAAAGTATGGCAGAGACCGGGTAGTTCAGATTGTCACCTTTGGTACGATGGCAGCAAGAGGAGTGATCCGTGATGTGGGC
>CAJUCK010000008.1:48802-52426 GCA_910585395.1 uncultured Lachnospiraceae bacterium | reverse complement strand
CTGCCTTATGCTTTTGTGGATAATATCGCAAAGCAGATCCCCACAGAACTGGGAATTACCATAGACAAAGCTTTGAAGATGAATCCTGAGCTGAGAAGCAGTTATGAAGGTGATGAGAGTGTCCGCAGGCTCATTGATATGTCAAAACGCCTGGAAGGTCTGCCAAGACATACCTCTATGCATGCAGCAGGAGTTGTTATCAGCTCAAAAGCAGTAGATGAATTTGTGCCTCTTTCCAGAGGAAGCGACGGCGCTGTGACCACGCAGTTTACCATGACCACGCTGGAGGAATTAGGGCTGTTAAAAATGGACTTTTTGGGGCTTCGAAATCTTACTGTCATTCAAAATGCCGTAAATCTTATTCACATCAGCCAGAGAGAGTCAGATCCTCAAATAGCAGAAGGACAGCTTCTTGATATTGACAAGATAGATTTTGAAGATAAAGCAGTGCTGGCGTCTCTGGGAACTGGCCGGACAGAAGGAGTGTTCCAGCTGGAGAGCGCAGGGATGAAGAACTTTATGAAAGAGCTAAAGCCCCAGACTTTAGAAGATATTATTGCTGGAATCTCCTTGTACCGTCCGGGGCCTATGGATTTTATTCCAGCTTATATCCGGGGAAAGAACAATCACCAGTCTATCACCTATGACTGCCCGAAACTTGAGCCGATTTTAGAGCCGACTTATGGCTGTATTGTGTACCAAGAACAGGTGATGCAGATTGTACGGGATCTTGCTGGATATACTTTGGGCAGAAGCGATCTGGTGCGCCGTGCCATGTCTAAGAAAAAAGTGTCTGTGATGGAACAGGAGCGGAAGAATTTCATTTATGGGAATCAAAAAGAAGGAGTTCCTGGCTGTGTCAGCAATGGGATCAGTGAGCAGACTGCCAACAAGATTTTTGATGATATGACAGATTTTGCAAAATACGCATTTAACAAATCCCATGCGGCAGCATATGCAGTGGTGGCATATCAGACAGCGTATCTGAAATACTATTATCCCTTGCAGTATATGGCTGCATTGATGAGTTCTGTTATGGACCACGTTGGAAAGATCTCAGAGTATATCTTTACCTGCCGGCAGATGGCAATCCAGGTCCTTCCGCCAAGCGTAAATGAAGGAGAATCCGGGTTTTCTGTATCAGACAAAGGGATTCGCTATGGATTGTCAGCTATTAAGAGCGTAAGCCATACTTTTATAGAAAAACTCTGTGAAGAGCGGAAGGAGCGGGGCAGATTTACCAGTCTTAAAGATTTTCTGACCAGGATGGCAGACCGGGAAATCAACCGCCGAATGGTGGAAAATCTCATTAAGGCAGGCGCCTTGGATAATTTAGGCGCTACCAGAAAACAAAGTATGATGGTATACGCAGGGATTATGGAAGGAATTGCCCAAGATAAGAAAAATACTATGGCAGGGCAGATGACGCTCTTTGACTTTGCAGGGGAGGAAGAAAAAGCAGATTTCGAGGTGAAGCTCCCTGATGTGGGGGAATACTCCAAAGAAGTGTATCTAGGCTTTGAGAAAGAAGTGCTGGGCGTCTATATCAGCGGACATCCCCTGGAAGAATATGAAGAAAAATGGCGAAAGAATATTTCAAGACTCACCACAGATTTTCAGCTTGAAGAGGACAGTGGACAGACCAGGGTAAAAGAAGGGGAAATGGCGATGGTTGGCGGAATGATAGTGGATAAGACTGTAAAATACACGAGGAACAGCCAGGCTATGGCATTTATTACTCTGGAGGATCTTGTGGGAACGCTGGAAATTATTATCTTTCCCAAAAGCTATGAAAAGAACAGTCGTCTTCTGAATGTAGATGAGAAGGTGTTTGTGCGGGGCAGAGTGCAGACAGAAGACGAGAAAAATGCGAAGTTGATCTGTGAAAAGATTTATTCTTTTGATGATACTAAGAAGGAGCTGTGGCTGCAGTTTTCCACCAGAGAAGAGTATGGGCAGCAGGAATCGCATATTATGGAGCTGCTTAAAGAGAGTGACGGAAAGGACAGCGTTGTGATCTATATTTCCAGTGAGAAAAGGATGAAACGGCTGCCTCCCAGCAGGCATGTTTCTGTCCAGCAGGAACTTATCTTAAAACTGACGGAGATTTTGGGAGAAAATAACGTAAAAGTTGTAGAAAAGAGTATTGAAAATCTTTGAAAAAGAGATTAGAATGTAATAGATTGAACAAATGATGTGAAAAATAGAAAGACAGGAGGGACATGTTATGGCGAAGGAGATTCAGACAATCGGCGTGCTTACCAGCGGCGGTGACGCACCGGGAATGAACGCTGCCATCCGTGCAGTTGTGCGGCAGGCAATTGTAAAAGGCAAAAAAGTAAAAGGAATAAAGAGAGGTTATGCAGGTCTGCTTCAGGAAGAAATAATAGATATGCAGGCATGTGATGTTTCTGATATAATCCAGCGGGGCGGTACCATTTTACAGACCGCAAGATGCAAAGATTTTACTACCGAGGAGGGACAGCAGAAGGGAGCGGAAATCTGCAGAAAACATGGCATTGAGGGAGTGATTGTCATTGGAGGAGACGGTTCTTTTAAGGGAGCGCAGAAGCTTGCAAGTTTGGGGATCAATACCATTGGCATTCCTGGAACCATTGATTTAGATATTGCCTGTACAGAGTACACCATTGGATTTGATACAGCGGTAAATACAGCAATGGAAGCTATTGATAAAGTTCGTGATACTTCAACTTCTCATGAGCGGTGTTCTATTATTGAAGTTATGGGCAGGGGAGCAGGTTATATTGCGTTGTGGTGCGGTATTGCCAACGGTGCGGAGGATATTCTTCTTCCGGAAAAGTATAATTATGATGAACAGGCTCTTGTCAATAATATTATTAACAACCGCAAGAAAGGCAAAAAGCACCATATTGTTATCAATGCAGAGGGAATCGGACACTCTGCAAGTATGGCAAAGCGGATTGAGTCGGCTACCGGAGTAGAGACGCGGGCTACAATCTTAGGTCACATGCAGCGAGGCGGAAGCCCTACTTGCAAAGACCGCGTTTATGCGTCAACTATGGGGGCCTATGCGGTGGATCTGCTCTGTCAGGGCAAGTCTAACCGTGTGGTGGGATATCGTGATGGAGAGTATGTGGATTTTGACATTGACGAAGCGCTTGCCATGCAGAAAGGTATTTCGGATTATCAATTTGAAATCTGCAGGAATCTGAGTCTGTAAATCAAAGAAATTATGATAGATATTTTTTGACAGGTGTGATTTAGATGTCAAAAAGGAGCACAAATATGATAACAAGTTCTTCTAATTCACAGATGAAATATATTATACAGTTAAATAAAAAAGCAAAAACCCGCTATGAACAGCGGGTTTTTGTGGTTGAAGGAATCAAGATGTGGCAGGAAACACCCAAAGGACAGATACAAAAAATATACGTATCTGAGAGTTTCACGAAAGACACGCGAAGGAATGAACTTCTGAAAGGCTGCTCTTATGAAGTGGTATCTGACCGGGTATTTCAGGGAGTCTGTGATACGAAGACGCCTCAGGGAATTCTCTGCCTGGTGAAAATGCCAGAGTATGATTTGCACTCCCTGCTGGTTCAGAAGGCAAATCTGCTGATTTTAGAGGATATCCAGGACCCT
>CAJUCK010000008.1:17948-48792 GCA_910585395.1 uncultured Lachnospiraceae bacterium | reverse complement strand
TGGGAACTATGCTGCGCACTGCAGAAGGGGCAGGCATTACAGGTGTTATTATGAGCAGGACGACTGTGGATATTTTTCATCCAAAGGTGATTCGTGCTACTATGGGTTCCCTATTTCGTGTGCCTTTTTATATCGCTGAGGATCTGGCTCAGACAATTCATGTGATAAAAGAACAGGGGGTATTTTTGTATGCGGCGCATTTGAAGGGAAGCATATCGTATGATAAACCAGATTATACAAGTTCCTGTGGATTCCTCATTGGAAATGAGGGAAATGGATTGAGCGCAGAAATTGCTTCTCTGGCAGACACTTATATCCGAATTCCCATGGAGGGAAAGGTGGAATCTCTCAATGCTGCGGTAGCAGCAGCGCTGCTGATGTATGAAGTAAACCGGCAGCGAAGATAATATCTCCCTTAGATGGATTTTAGGAAAACAAAGGAGACTATTCTTCTATAACATGGATTTCCAGAAAATCAAAGTCAATGTCTTCTACAAAATTATCCTGGGAAAATCTTGCCTTGGCATGATGTTTAAATTCTGATATGGTGGCGTCTAACCAGAGGGGCCTGCTCAGATCAAAATCATAGCAGACTTGTTCCAGAGCACGGAAAATTTTGTGGGTGCGGGTGTCGTTGCTTTCGTCTGTAATTACAGTATCCCGTAAAAGATGGTTGTCTTTAAAAATTTTAAACCAGATTCGCATGGTTTGTCCTTTCTGAAATAAAAGATGATTTCAATTTCTGTATCATTTCATTATCTTAGTATAAAAGAAACAGGAATGCAATCGTTTTCAGTAAATAAATATGACTCTGCCAAAGTAAAAGATACATTCACACAAGAATTATCCGTGCTGGCGCAGTCTTTAACAGGGTTTACACCATATTCAGAATCTGTTATAATGATTCTGTAAATGATACTGCGCTTTTTGAAAGCAGCCCCAACATTGCTTCCAGAGCGCAGATGGCAGTTTGAAATAAAAGAGAACAGAGAAGAGTGTAGATTCTATTGTGTACAGAAATAGGTTTACGCTCTTTTTCCGCTTTTTGTCTTGGAGGGCGGCAAGGCAGACAGCATATATGCACAGAAAGGGGCGGGAGCTTATGAAGCAGTTTCATTTTGAGTACCATGATTTAGAATCATTTTCTCAGGACCTTTCCGATTTTAAAATCATGTGCGAATCTGAAAATATCCGGGCAAAGATGTTTCAGGTTTATTCAGAGATATTAGAATGCCATACCATGCAGAAAGTATGCAGCGCCATTGAACAGATTTTTCCTGATACACTGTATATGGGATGCTCTACCAGCGGAAATATTATTGACTGTGAACTTTCCAGTGAAATAACGATTGTCTGTACGGCTTTTGAGTTTCCCTCAACACAGGTCAGGATTTTTCAATATGATTTGCAACGAAATGATATAGATCAAATCACTGCATCTATTCTGGCAGAACTTGAGAAATATCCATGGGTAAAGGCGATTGAGACGTTTTTTACTATTCCAGAAGATTCCACTACGAGATTTTGCGAAGGACTTAAGACAGTTAGAGCGGATATTCAGATTTTTGGCGGAGTTGCCTGCAGTGATGACATCACAAGCGATAAGTCTTTCGTATTTTCCCAAACAGGAGAAATTTCACAAAAATCAATAGTGCTTATATTTTATGGCGGGGATGATTTCTATGTGGATTCCATCAGCGTGACAGGATGGAAGCCTCTGGGAAGAAAATTTCAGGTTACAAAATCGAAGGGCTCAGTTTTGCAGGAACTGGATGGGATTCCTGCTTATGAAGTATACCATAAGTATCTGAACATTAAAAACGACGAAAATTTTTTCTATAATACGCTGGAATTTCCGCTGTTTTATGAGCATAATAATACCACAATCCTGCGGACGCCGGTGGCCAGCAATGCAGATGGATCTATTATCATGACCTCAGATATTGAGATTGGTTCCGTTGTGCGGATTTCCTATGGAGATCCAGGAACTATTGTAGAGAGCATCCGCCATGACAGCAGGCAGATTGCTGATTTCCAGCCAGATTTATTACATATTTTCTCCTGTGCAGCAAGACGTACCTTTTGGACTGCCAAAGAGCCTACCTATGAGATTTATCCCTTTCAGGGCCTGTCGCCATCGTGCGGATTTTTCTCGCATGGTGAATTTCTGCGGACAAACGGAAATCTAAATCAGCATAATGTGACTCTTGTGATTGCGGCTATGAGAGAAGGGAAGAAACGTGCATCTGTGCCAGCGGTTTTTGTAGAAGAAAGCCGTCTTTCAAAAGTTCCTCTGGTTTCCCGGCTGGCTACGTTCATCAGTGTAACTTCACTGGAACTGGAGGAAAGCAACCAAAAACTGGAATCGGCCAATGAGAAATTAAAGTCGGCGGCAATCATTGACGGACTGACAGGGCTTTATAACCGCAAAGAAATACAGCACAGGATTGAACAGTCCCTTTTACAGATTAAAGAGCAGAAATTTTCGCTGATTATGCTTGATATAGATAATTTTAAGCAGGTCAATGACACTTATGGGCACCAGGAGGGAGACAATGTGATCATAGAACTTGCGAATATCCTCCACAGGGAGCAGGCAGATGAGACGCGTAATGTTTCTGCCGGGAGATGGGGCGGAGAGGAATTTATGATGCTTCTGCCAGGAATGGAAGGGTCCGCGTCATCTTATACTGCAAATCTTATCAGGAAATGTTTTGCAGAAACAGAGTTTCCTTTTATACGGCCCCAGACTATAAGCTTGGGAGTCACACAGGCAAAAGACGATGATACTCTGGACAGTTTGTGCAGCCGTGTGGATATGGCATTGTACAGAGCGAAGAAGAGTGGAAAAAACAAAGTAGTACTTATTTAAAAAAGAGACAGGAGGTATAAAAATGGCAAAATACGTTATGGCATTGGACGCCGGGACAACAAGTAATCGCTGTATTCTGTTTAATGAAAAGGGAGAGATGTGCAGTGTGGCGCAGAAAGAATTTACCCAGTATTTTCCAAAACCAGGCTGGGTGGAGCATGATGCCAATGAAATCTGGTCGACACAGCTTGGGGTTGCGGTGGAAGCAATGCAGAAAATTGGAGCTTCAGCAGAAGATATCGCGGCTATCGGTATTACCAATCAGCGTGAAACGACTATAGTCTGGGATAAAAATACAGGAGAACCTGTTTATAACGCTATTGTATGGCAGTGCCGCAGGACGTCAGAAAACTGGGTTGGTGATAGATGCATATTTTTCTGGAACGAAACTCAAATGGATTCTTGACCATGTGGAAAATGCCAGAGAACGTGCGGAACGGGGAGAACTTCTTTTTGGAACTGTGGAAACCTGGCTGATCTGGAAACTGACAAAGGGAGCGGCCCATGTAACTGATTATTCCAATGCCTCCCGGACCATGCTGTTTCACATTACAGATTTGAAGTGGGATGAGGAAATTCTGGCAGAGTTGGATATTCCGGCATGTATGCTGCCAGAGGTAAAACCCTCAAGCTGCGTGTACGGCATGGCGGACCCGTCATTTTTTGGAGGAGAGATACCAGTAAGCGGCGCTGCAGGAGACCAGCAGGCAGCGCTGTTCGGGCAGACTTGTTTTCGTGCCGGAGAAGCAAAAAATACCTACGGCACAGGATGCTTTATGTTAATGAATACGGGAGAGCGCCCAGTGTTTTCCAGGAATGGATTGGTAACCACGATTGCATGGGGCATAGACGGCAGAATCAATTATGCCCTGGAAGGATCTATTTTTGTGGCTGGGGCGGCGATTCAATGGCTGCGGGATGAAATGAGGCTGATTGACAGTGCGGCAGATTCAGAGTATATGGCAAAGAAGGTGGAGGACACCAACGGCTGTTATGTGGTTCCCGCCTTTACTGGGCTGGGAGCGCCTTACTGGGACCAGTATGCAAGAGGAACTATTGTAGGGCTGACGCGGGGCGTCAATAAATATCACATCATCCGCGCTGTACTGGAATCTTTGGCATTTCAGGTAAATGATGTCTTAGAGGCAATGAAAGCAGATGCCGACATCAAATTGAATGCCCTGAAAGTAGATGGAGGGGCAAGCGCCAACAATTTTCTGATGCAGATCCAGGCGGATATGATAGACGCTCCAGTAAACCGTCCTCACTGTGTGGAGACAACAGCTATGGGCGCTGCTTATCTTGCAGGTCTTGCTGTGGATTATTGGACAGATAAAGAAGATGTGATCAAAAACTGGAAGGTGGATCAGACATTTTGTCCACAGATTTCTGAAAAAGAACGAAAAGAACGGATTCAGGGCTGGAAAAAGGCAGTGAAGTATTCTTATGGCTGGGCAAAGGAAAGGTAGAGACACATGTATGACGTAGTGATTATAGGCGCAGGAGTGTCAGGATGCGCCGTGGCGAGAGAGCTATCCAGATATCAACTGAATATCTGTGTGATAGAAAAAGAAGAAGATGTTTGCTGTGGGACTTCCAAGGCAAACAGCGCCATTGTCCATGCAGGCTTTGACGCTCCAGCTGGTTCTCTTATGGCAAAATTGAATGTGGAAGGGAATGAAAGAATGGAAGAGCTTTCCAGGGAACTGGATTTTCCTTTTCAGAGAAATGGTTCTCTGGTAGTCTGTCTGCATGAAGAAGAGCTGCCGGGGCTGCAAACATTGTATGACAGAGGCCTGAAAAACGGTGTCAAGGATCTGCGGATTATAGGCAGAGTAGAATTGAAGGAGCTGGAACCCAGCATTTCAGATGATGCAGTGGCAGCGCTGTATGCCCCCACCGGAGGAATTGTATGTCCTTTTGCCATGAACCTGGCATTGGCAGAAAATGCCGCCGGCAACGGCGTGGGGTTTTGGTTTGACACAGAAGTCACTGGGTTTGACAGAAGAGAAGGCTGGTGGAGCATCCACACCAATCAGGGAGAGTTTAAGAGCAGATATGTGGTAAATGCAGCGGGCGTTTATGCTGATCAGATACACAATATGGTGAGCAATAGAAAGCTTCACATTACTCCCCGGCGGGGAGAATACTGTCTGTTGGACCGTTCTGCAGCGGGCTTTGTGACACATACGATTTTCCAGCTTCCTGGCAAATATGGAAAAGGAGTGCTGGTGACGCCTACCGTTCATGGAAACACTCTGATAGGCCCCACAGCGGAAGATATCGAAGACAGAGAAGGGACTAACACCACTCAGACGGGAATACGAGAACTGATGGAGAAGGCAGAAGCTACGGTGAAAGGGATTCCATTTCATCAGGTGATTACCTCATTTGCCGGACTGCGCGCCCATGAAGATGGCCATGAATTTTGTATCGGGGAGGTGGAGGATGCACCAGGTTTTATTGACTGTGCCGGGATAGAATCCCCTGGGCTTACGGCCGCTCCTGCAGTCGGGGAAATGGCGGCGCATATCATTTGTGAACTGGAACATCCCCAGGTGAATCCAGATTTTACAGGGTACAGAAAAGGAATTTTAGACCCCAAAACTTTGAGTAAAGAAGAACATGCGGCATTAATCCGCAGAAATCCGGCATATGGAAATATTGTCTGCCGCTGTGAGATGATTACAGAGGGAGAGATTCTGGATGCTGTCAACCGCCCTTTGGGGGCAAAATCTTTAGATGGCATTAAGCGCAGGACAAGGGCAGGAATGGGACGCTGCCAGGGAGGTTTTTGTTCCCCCAAGGTGATGGAACTCCTTGCAGGAGAGCGGAATCTTAATGTTTCTGAGATTACCAAATCTGGTGCAGGATCTCAGATGATTGCAGGAATCAATAAGGACAGATAATATTTGGCAGGAAGAGACTGCCGAAGATATGGATGAGGAAAAGAACATGCTAAATTTTGATATTGTAATTGTGGGAGGCGGTCCGGCAGGATTGGCAGCGGCCATAGCGGCAAAGGAGCATGGCGTGGAATCCATTCTGGTACTGGAACGAGATCAGGAACTTGGAGGGATTTTAAACCAGTGCATTCACAATGGATTTGGGCTTCATACCTTTCAGGAAGAACTTACCGGGCCGGAATATGCGGCAAGATTTATTGATAGACTGCAGAAAGCAGGAATTTTATATAAATTAAATACAATGGTGATGGATATTTCAACAGAGAAGATGGTAACAGCCATGAACCGTGAAGAGGGAATTCTGCAGATACAAGCAAAGGCGGTTATTCTTGCCATGGGATGCAGAGAGCGTTCCAGGGGAGCTTTGAATATTCCAGGTTTTCGACCAGCAGGGATTTATTCTGCCGGGACGGCACAGCGTCTGGTTAATATGGAAGGATATCTGCCAGGACGCCAGGCAGTGATTCTGGGTTCAGGCGATATCGGGCTTATTATGGCCAGAAGAATGACCTTAGAAGGAGCTAAAGTTCGGGCTGAAAAGAAATATTGTGCAGTGCCTGGATGATTTTGGCATTCCTCTGAAGTTAAGCCATACGGTTGTCAATATCCATGGCAGGAAACGTTTGGAGGGGGTTACGATTGCCCAGGTAGATGAGAACAGAAAACCGGTGCCAGGGACCGAGGAATATTATGAGTGTGACACACTGCTTTTGTCCTGCGGCCTGATACCAGAGAATGAGCTGTCAAAGGGGCTGGGACTTGAGATGAATTTGGTAACCTCTGGTCCCAAAGTAAACGAAAGTTTTCAGACCAGTGCAGAGGGAGTATTTGCCTGCGGAAATGTACTGCATGTACATGATCTGGTGGATTTTGTCTCCAAAGAAGCAGAATCAGCAGGAAAACATGCAGCTTTTTATGTAAAAAGCCAGGCGGAACAGGGGAATGCCAAAGACATTCCAGTTGCAGCAGAAAAAGGGGTGCGTTATACCGTGCCCAATACCATTAATTCCGGGCGTATGGAGGAAAAGCTCACACTGCGTTTCCGAGTGGGAGATGTATACAAAAACTGCTATGTGTCAGTTTATTTAAATGAAAATAGAGTTTATCACAAGAAAAAGCAGATATTGGCGCCTGGAGAGATGGAAGAAGTGGTGTTGAAGAAGGAAGAACTAGATGCAGTTCCTGATTTAATTCAGATTACGGTGAAACTGGAGGAAGACTGAAAATGGAAACAAGGGAATTAATTTGTATTGGCTGCCCCATGGGCTGTTCTCTTACGGTAAAGACAGATCAGGGACAATCGTTAAAGGTCACTGGAAATACCTGCAGGAGGGGGGAAGTTTATGCAAGAAAAGAGATCACCAATCCCACCAGGATTGTTACAAGTTCTGTGATGGTGGAAGGGGGAAAGCAAAAGGTGGTTTCCGTTAAGACAAAAGAGGATATTCCAAAAGAAAAAATTTTTGAGGTAATAGAAGTTCTGAAAGGAATAAAAGTACAGGCTCCAGTCCACATCGGTGATGTGATTGTCAGTAATGCGGCAGACACAGGTGTGGAGGTGGTGGCTACCCGGAATGTTTTATGCTGATAAGATAAAAAGGGACTGCGCTATTCTATATGTGCAACGGTCATGTTTAGCTGAACTTTTACTGTCGGCAATGTAAAATCTTTATCAGAACTTCTGCATAATGTCACAGTATCCCTCTGCAGCATATAATAATGCAGAGGGATTATTACATGTTATGACTCTGACATGTATCCGTTGGAGTGATAATGCTGTTCCCGACTACATAATCCGGGAGGAAAGCCATGCGTTTGTGTGAACTGAGAGAAAAGGAAGTCATCAATGTCTGCAACTGCAAATGTCTTGGATTTGTGGCAGACGTTGATATTGACGTCTGTACCGGAATGGTGCTGGCGCTGATTATTCCAGGCTGTGGAAGGGTCTGGGGCATTTTTGGCAAAGGAAGTGAAATTCTGATTCCCTGGAAACAGGTAGTGAGAGTAGGACCAGATATCATTCTGGTGGAAATCCCAGAGCCAGAGCATAGATAAAGCGGCAGGGTACAGAAGATAAGACATGAGGTGAAAGAGAATGAACAGTGTTTGCCGGGATATTTTCAGAGCTGTCCATGAAGGAAAATGGCTCAGTATTGAGTATCGGAATAAGGAAGAACAGATTTCAAGATACTGGATTGGGATTTACGAAGTAAATCCGCTAAAGCGCACGCTGAAGGTAGAAGGACTGCATCTTGGAAGATATACCACAGAAACGTTTGAGCTGATTTATATTGATTCCATTTTATCTTCCCATATTGTGGAAGGCTCCTATTGCCAGGTAAACCAGCGTCTGGTTGAGGACATTTATCTGAACCCCCATAAATATAAAGGATTGTTTGATCATACCGTAAATCTGAAAATATTGAATTATCTGGAAATGTGCAGCCGTATGGACACAGTTCCATATTACTCAGATTTTGAGCTGATACGGTATCTGGACCGGGAAAGTTTCCGCGGAGAAGAATATCATTTAAATGAAGAACAATTCTGTATGATCGTAAAGAATTTTCAGTATCAGGCAAAAGAAAAAAGAGAAAAAGGCGGAAAGCTCAGACTCCAGCAGCTTGCCATGAATGTTTTGAGTATTTATACCCCGCAGGGACTTTATGTCCTTGCTTACCGTAAGCTCAAGCTCGATGTAAAGAAAAGAGTTCTGCGCCCAGACGATGAGATTGTGATTTGTACGGAATATACTTTGGATGGCATGAAACAAAATGTGCGCAAATATCTGGACGCAGAAGAATATGAACTTTTGAGAGATTTTGAACAGAATCAGGAAAAAATCAAGGAATGTATTACCAATCATAACCGACAGGCGCTGAGTGTGGACGATATGCCTTATATGATAGGGCTGGGTATGGATATCATACTGGATCTGCACAAAGAATATGAAGCTGTCATAGACATGTATCAGAAGCAGCAGGTAACAGCTCCCCTCCATGCTTTTTTTGGAGAAATGGTAAGCAGGCCTGTCCGCAGAAAGGCTTATCCGGTGGTACTGACAGATCAGAAGGTGAATCTTGATCAGCTTCTAGCCATCAATAATGCCATGAAATATCCAGTGGCATATATTCAGGGGCCGCCGGGAACCGGCAAAACAAGTACCATCATCAATACCATTGTGACAGCTTTTTTCAATGAGAAAACAGTATTGTTTGTCTCTTATAATAACCACCCTGTCAACGGTGTGGTAGAAAAACTTCAAGGAATGAAATATCAAGGCAGAACCATTCCCTTTCCCGTTCTGAGACTCGGCAGCAGTGAAAAAATGCAGGAAGCTTTGGTACAGATGGAATATTTGTATGGACAAACCCAGAAAATTCAAGTTTATGAATCCACATTGGACAGAAATAAAGACGACAGAATCCAAAGGGCAAGAAGATTGTCAAACCTGCTGAGAAGATATGAAGAGAGACTGGATTTAGAAGAGAGACAAGAAACTATCAGCCGAATGCTGGAATTTGAGAATGAAAAGAAAATTTCTTTGCAAATGCTGCCCTTTCAGGCAGATCTGCAAGGGAGGCAGATGGAGCAGATAAAGCACAGAATTGAGAAGACAGGAGATATTACAGAGGAAGAAGCATTTGCCCTTTTAGAGGAAAATCAGGAGGAATGGAAGAAGTACCTGTATTATACTTCAGCTGGATGCTCCAAGACATAAGGACTTGAAGAAGATCATACAGAGGGTGGATAAAAAAGGAAGGCTGGAGGAGTTTGCTAAATATCTGAGTAAGAAGGAGAATATCAAGAAACTGCAGGAAATTTTCCCCATTGTGGCCACTACTTGTATCTCTGCACATAAGCTGGGTGAACCGGCTCCTATGTTTGACATGGTGATAATGGACGAGGCAAGCCAGTGTAATACGGCAGTATCCCTGGTCCCAATTATACGGGGGAGCAGTTTGATGATGGTGGGAGATCCTCAGCAGTTAAATCCTGTAATTCAGCTTGAAGAAATGGTAAACCAGAAATTGAGGAAGCGGTATGGCATTTCCGATGAATATGATTATCGGAAAAATTCGATCTATAAAACGTTTTTAGCCTGCGACGCCGTGAGTGATGAAATTCTTCTTCACTATCATTACCGCTGCCATGAGAAAATTATCGGTTTTAATAACAAGAAATATTACAATGAAAAGCTTTGCATCAAAACCCAAAGTGAAGAGAAAGAGCCGCTGCTGCTTATTGATGTGAAAGACAGCCAGAGTAATGGAAAAAATACGGCTCCTGCCGAGGTAGAAGAAATTATGGCATATGCTGCAAAGAACCGTGATAAGACGATAGGAGTTATTACACCCTTCGTAAATCAAAGGAAGCTTTTGGAGGAAGCAGTGAGGAAGGCAGAGATTACGAATGTTGACTGCGGGACAGTTCATGCCTTTCAGGGAGATGAAAAAGATATTGTGCTTTTTTCCACGGCAGTCACAAAACAGACGCAGGCAGGGACGTATGAATGGCTGAAAAACAATAAAGAACTGATTAATGTCGCCACTTCCAGGGCGAAAGAAAAGCTGATTATTCTGTCCGATCTGGCAAGCCTTGAATATCTTCACCAGGGAGATGGAGAAGATGATTTGTATGAGCTGGTGCAGTATGCCAGGATGAATGGGGAATCCCAGGTGACGCAGAAAAAAGCTAATTCCAGAGCCCTGGGAGTGAAACCTTTTACCACTGCCACAGAAGAGGCGTTTCTCAAAAATCTTACCCATGGACTGGAAAATATCTGGCTGTCGCAAAACCGATTTCAGGTTCGCAGGGAAGTAGAACTCTCAGAGGTCTTGAAAGAACATGCCAGTGACAGCAGTTTGTTTGACTCAGAAAAGCTTGATTTTGTGGTGTATGAGCAGCAGGGACAGCAGCAGCTTCCAGTGCTTGCCATTGAACTTAATGGCAGAGAACATATAGAAGAAGAGATTATAAGGTATCGCCGGAATCAGAAGCAGGAATTATGCAGAACATTAGGTTTACAGATGATAAGTGTGGAAAGCTGCTATGCCAGGAGATATCATTATATAAAGGAAATACTGATAGATTTCTTTTCTGCAAAACATTGAGAAATGCTTCTTTTTACGAGAATATGCGAAAATACTTTGCATTTAAATGGAAATATGCTAGTATAAAGTTAAAGTATTTCGAAGATCTGTACCAAGGAGGATTTTCTATGAAATGTCCATTTTGTAATAGTGACAATACCAGAGTGATTGATTCCAGGCCCGCAGATGATAATAATTCTATTCGGAGGCGCCGCCTCTGTGATGAATGCCAGAAGCGTTTTACTACCTATGAGAAAGTGGAAACGATTCCATTGATCGTTATTAAAAAAGATGATAACAGAGAGCAGTATGACCGCTCAAAACTTGAGGCAGGAATTTTAAGAGCATGCCATAAGCGTCCGGTGTCTGCTGCGCAGATTGACCAGCTGGTGGATGAAGTTGAGGTGGATATTTTCAACAAAGAGGAAAGAGAGATTTTAAGCTCTAAGATTGGGGAAATCGTTATGAACCGCCTTCAGGAATTAGATCCGGTGGCGTATGTCCGTTTTGCATCTGTATACCGGGAATTTAAAGATGTAAACACCTTTATGGATGAGCTGAAGAAAATGCTGGACAATTAAGAGAATTTGTTTCAGGAGATTGAGAGAATGTTAAAAAATTTTTATCCCGATGAATATCTTGATTCAGCCTATCAGATTGAGTTTGACCGGCTGTACGCGGAAGGATACCGGGGGATTATTTTTGATGTGGACAACACGCTGGTTCCTCATGGAGCGCCAGCAGATGAACGTGCCAGAAAGCTGTTTGTCCATTTGAAGGATTTGGGATATCAGTGCTGTCTCTTATCCAACAATAAAGAGCCCAGGGTAAAGATGTTCAATGACGTGGTGCAGGTACAGTATATTTTTAAGGCAGGAAAGCCCAAAATGATCGGTTATGAGCGTGCCATGAGACTGATGGGAACCAATCAGAAAAATACTCTGTTTGTGGGAGATCAGATTTTTACAGATGTATATGGCGCTAACCGCGCTGGAATCCGGACGATACTGACGAAGCCTATTCACCCCAAAGAAGAGATTCAGATCGTACTAAAGCGGTATCTGGAGAAAATAGTATTATTTTTTTATACCAGAAAGAAAAAGAAGGAGAAGGATTAGAGTACAGGGAGAAGAATAAGAGGAATCAATTGTCAAAAAGGCCGCATGGCAGAGGATGTTATTGATCCCTGCTTTATGGATATAATTTCAGGCTGACACGATGCCTGGTGAAGCAGAGAGTAAACAGAGAAAATTTTATGAGACGTACATGAAAAGGGCAGAATTTTAAAGAACCAGAAAACGGAGGTAAATGAGATGAAGGTAGCAATTGGAAATGACCACACAGCAGTTGATTTGAAAATGGAAGTGATGGAGTATGTAAAAAGTCTTGGGCATGAGGTAGTGAATCTGGGGACGGACGGCACAGAGAGCTGCCATTATCCGATATATGGAGAGAAAGTAGGACGTGCAGTGGCAGCAGGGGAAGCAGACTGCGGCATTCTTATCTGTGGCACAGGTGTCGGGATTTCACTGGCAGCCAATAAGATTAAAGGGATACGGTGCGGTGTATGTTCTGATACCACAACGGCTCATTTGATTAGAGAACATAACAATGCAAATATTATTGCCTTTGGGGCAAGGATTGTAGGAAATGAGCAGGCAAAGGATATCGTGAAGGCGTATTTGGAAGCAGAGTTCATGGGCGGAAGGCATCAGACAAGGGTAGACATGATTCATGAGATTGAAGAAAAAGGTTGAAAATTCTTCCATTATAGTATAGAATGAGAAAAGTATGCGGGCAATTGGCCCAAGCCATAGTTTAAGGAGGAAGTTTGAATGATTTCAGCAGGAGATTTCAGAAACGGTATTACCATTGAATTAGATAATAATATTTACCAGATTATTGAATTTCAGCATGTAAAACCAGGAAAGGGTGCAGCGTTTGTCCGGACCAAATTAAAAAATATCAAGAACGGCGGCGTCGTGGAGAAGACGTTCCGTCCCACTGAGAAATGCCCCCAGGCACGTATTGATAGGGCGGACATGCAGTATTTGTATTCTGATGGAGATCTTTTTCATTTTATGGATGTTGAAACTTATGAACAGATTGCATTGGACGCAGAGGCGATTGGCGATGCACTGAAGTTTGTCAAAGAGAATGAGATGGTAAAGATGTGTTCCCACAATGGCAGTGTGTTTGCAGTAGAACCGCCTCTGTTTGTAGAATTGAAGATCACAGATACGGAGCCAGGTTTCAAAGGTGATACAGCTACTGGAGCAACAAAACCGGCAGTGGTGGAGACAGGGGCTACTGTTTATGTTCCGCTGTTTGTGGAACAGGAAGATGTGATTAAGATTGATACCAGAACAGGGGAATATTTATCGAGAGTATAAGAGCAGAGAATAAAAGGTTGCGGTATAGCCATTGGGGCTGTACCGCTTTTTATGTGCAATTTTTAAGGAATATTTAAGAATTTTCTTGAGTTTTATTTTTGAAATCCTTATTATAATGGCAGAGTAAAAAAATAAGGAGAGAAAGGACATGGAACAACAGACAATTCTGGTGGTGGATGACAACAAGGAAATCGTATTCTCTCTGGGCAAACTGCTGGAGTATGAGGGGTACCGGGTTCTAAAAGCATATGATGGGATAGAAGCATTAGACGTGCTCAGAGAAAATCAGGTGGATTTAATTCTTTTGGATGTGATGATGCCAAGGCTGAACGGTTTGTCTGCATTGATGAAAATCAGGGAAAACAATCAGATTCCGGTGATAATTCTGTCGGCAAAAAACCAGGAGAGCGATAAGGTATCCGGACTTGTGATGGGAGCAGACGACTATGTGGAAAAGCCCTATAATCCAGCGGAGCTTACGGCAAGAGTGGCCGCCCAGCTCCGGCGCTATCATACCTGGGGCGGCAGTGCACCCAAGGCAGAAGAACAGCAGCTTGTGAACGGTGGTGTGGTATTGGATAAACGCACGAAAAAAGCAATTGTAGACGGTGCAGAAGTGAAGCTTACTGCTACCGAGTATAAGATTTTAGAGCTGATGATGGAACACCCAGGCCAGGTATTTTCAGCAGAAAAAATCTATGAAAAGGTCTGGAAAGAACTTGCCACAGGAGCTGTGGAAAATACGGTGATGGTACATATCCGCCATATCAGAGAAAAAATTGAAATCGATACAAAAAATCCAAAGTATATAAAGGTGGTGTGGGGCATTGGCTATAAAATGGAAAAATACTGATCATTGGAAAAACGGCAAAGAGATTATCCAAAGAATACTGAGACGGGAAGAAATCAGACTGATTGTGAGGATTGTCTCTACGATTTTCGCCCTGTTTATGTTTGATGATATTTTACATGGACGGTGGCTTGTTACAGAAGAGACGCTGAAAAAAGGGGGGGTTATGAACCTTTTTCTGGGATTTGGAATCTGGGGGATCGTAAGTTTCTGTCTCCGTTTCCAAAACCGCAGGTGGAACCCTGGGCATGATGGATTCTATCAAGAATGGAAACACAAACTGAAAAGACAGCAAATGTTTCTTGGGGCAGCAGAATTGGCGGCATTATGGGCTTCTCTTATGAATTTTAAGTATATTTATGACCACATGTGGAAGTATGCCAATTTAAGTACTGGATATGTACTGGTGATAACAGTTCTGATTCAAGGTATTTTATGCGAAGTGGTTGTTTTGTCGTTTATGAAACGGAAACTGGAAGAGCATATGGAATCTCTGGAGAAGATTAACAAGAAAAATCTGGAAACCGCGCTGCGCAGTGAACAGATGAAAGTAGATTTAATATCAAATGTCAGCCACGATCTGAAAACGCCTCTTACTTCTATGGTGGGTTATATTGAGCTGATGAAAAAAGAAGAGCTGACAGATGTGGTCGGCGATTATGTGGAAGTACTGTCCAGAAAAGCGCAGAAGCTAAAAGAGATGATTGACAGTCTTTTTGATCTGGCAAAGACCAGCAGTGGAAATGTAGAGCTGAAAATAGAGCCTTTGGAAATGAACCGTCTTATTGAGCAGGTATATGCGGATATGGAAGACCGGATTATCCAGAGTGATAGAGAATTGGTCGTATCTCTGGCAAAGGATGACACAGGATTCACGGCAGACAGTGGTTATATGTATCGTATCTGTCAAAATCTGCTGGAAAATGCTCTGAAATATTCCCAGGAGCACACTAGGATTTTTCTTAAGACCATGGTAATGCCCTGCCAGGGAGGACAGCAGAAAGTATGTTTTGAGGTTACAAATACGGCAGGTTACCGGATGGAATTTACAAAAGAGCAGATTGTAGAACGGTTTGCCCGTGGAGATGAATCCAGGACGACGGACGGAAATGGACTGGGACTTGCCATCGTCAATACTTATACAGCAGCTCTGGGAGGAACTTTTGATGTAAATATTGACTGTGACCAGTTTAAAGCAGCAGTGGAATTTTTGAAATAATGCTTTGCATATGAATGAAAATATGTTATACTAAGCCTGATGTTTCCAAATAGGAAAATGATTCGGTGCTGCTGCATCGTCATTTTGTGATAATGGGCAGACGGGAATGCCCAGGTCATTATAGAAAGGAAGTAGAATTATGAAACATGTAAAAACATTAAATACAAGAAAACTGCAGAACACAGTAAAGAAGGGCGGATGTGGCGAATGCCAGACCTCCTGCCAGTCTGCATGCAAGACAAGCTGCACTGTTGGCAATCAGAGCTGTGAGAACAGATAATTTTCAGAAAATGAACATTTTTCAGAACACAGACCGTTCGCCAAAGTCGAGCGGTCATTTGTGCGTTATATCAGAGGCAGGAAATTTCTTGTTTTTCTGATGAAATTTGGCAATACTGAAAGAATTGAAAAGAGAAAGAGAGGAATGACAGTGGTTCACCAGTATAGAAACAATGGATATAACATTGTTTTGGATGTAAACAGCGGTGCCGTACATGTGGTGGATGATGTTACTTACGAAGTAATTCCCCTGTTTGAGACAAGTACCAAAGAAGAGATCGCAGAAAACTTAAAGGAAAGATATTCTGAGACAGAGATTGCAGAAAGTTATGAGGAAATACAGGAACTTTGTGCCAGAGGAGAGCTTTTTACAGAAGATGCGTACCAGAATTATATGGAAGACTTTAAGGCAAGGCCAACCGTAGTAAAAGCATTGTGCCTGCACATTGCTCATGACTGCAACCTTAAGTGCCGTTATTGTTTTGCAGAAGAGGGAGAGTATCATGGAAGAAGGGCATTGATGTCTTATGAAGTGGGGAAGGCAGCGCTGGACTTTCTGATTGCGAATTCTGGGAACCGACGGAATCTGGAGGTGGATTTCTTTGGCGGTGAGCCATTGATGAATTTTGAAGTGGTAAAGCAGCTGGTGGCATATGGCAGAGAGCAGGAAAAGATTCATAACAAGAATTTCCGCTTTACTCTGACGACCAACGGCGTTCTTCTGGATGATGAAGTAATGGAATTTGTTAATCAGGAAATGGCGAATGTAGTCTTAAGCATTGATGGAAGAAAAGAAGTAAATGACAGAATGCGGCCTTTTCCAAAGGGAGCGGGGAGCTATGACTTGATTGTGCCGAAATTCCAGAGGCTTGCGGACAGCAGGAAACAGGAACGGTATTATGTGAGAGGGACGTTTACGCATCATAATCTGGATTTTTCTCAGGATGTGCTGCATCTTGCAGAACTTGGGTTTAAACAGATTTCCGTAGAACCTGTGGTGGCGCAGCCAGAAGATGAATATGCACTGAGAGAAGAAGATCTTCCCAGCCTGTTCGAAGAATATGACAGGCTTGCGGTGGAAATGGTCAGACGCCGCAGAGAAGGAAACGATTTTAATTTCTTCCATTTTATGATTGATTTGGAGGGCGGGCCCTGTGTGGCAAAACGGTTATCTGGCTGCGGATCAGGTACAGAGTACCTTGCAGTGACGCCCTGGGGAGATTTTTATCCCTGTCATCAGTTTGTGGGAAATGAAAAATTTCTCATGGGGAATGTAAAGGATGGCATTCAGAATACAAAACTGCAGAATGAATTTAAGTGCTGTAATGTATACGCTAAGGAAAAATGCAGAGATTGTTTTGCAAAATTTTACTGCAGCGGCGGCTGTGCTGCCAATTCTTATAATTTTCATGGCAGTATTACAGATGCTTATGATATTGGATGCCAGCTTCAGAGGAAGCGGATTGAATGTGCTATTATGATTCAGGCTGCGCTGGCGGAGGAAGGCTGACCGCAGGCCGTCCAGATAACTGTTAAAAATCCGGTTTTGGTTTCTTGTGAGACTGTATCAGCCGGTAAGATAAAAGACAAGAGAGGATAAAATCATGAAAAAAAGCAAAGCTTTGGGGATTTTGGTTCTGATTTTAGCGATAATGGCAGGGATGTCCTGGTATGCTGGAACCATTATCTCGACGGTTGGCGTAGGAGAGAACCGTAACATTAAGCTGGGACTTGACCTTGCAGGCGGTGTCAGCATCACCTACGGCGCGGTGGAAGATAATCCATCAGAAGAAGACATGAAAGATACCATCTACAAGCTGCAGAAGCGTGTGGAAAACTACAGTACAGAGGCAAGCGTATATCAGGAAGGAAATAACAGAATCAATATTGAGATTCCTGGCGTTTCCGATGCCAATGCAATTTTGGAAGAACTGGGCAAGCCGGGTTCTATGGAATTCCAGAATGAGAGCGGAGAGACATTGGTAAGCGGTACAGATATTCAGAATGCCCAGGCAGCTTCTTATAAGAATGAAATGGGCAACACAGAATATGTAGTGGAACTTACATTGACAGACGAAGGTGCAGTGAAGTTTGAACAGGCAACTTCAGACAATGTAGGCAAGACCATGCCGATTGTCTATGACGGAGAGACTATCAGCGCGCCTCAGGTAAAATCCGCAATCAGCGGCGGACATGCACAGATTGACGGTATGGAGAGCTTTGAGGCGGCAGAAAATCTGGCTTCTACAATTCGTATCGGTTCTCTGTCCTTAGAACTGCAGGAATTGAATTCTAAGGTGGTTGGGGCACAGCTTGGTGAAGAGGCCATTTCCACAAGTTTGAAAGCGGCAGCTATCGGACTGGTACTTGTAATGCTCTTTATGATCATTGTATATCTGCTGCCAGGATTTACTGCCAGCCTGGCCTTGATTCTGTATTCTGCGCTGACGGTATATGCGCTGTGGATTTTTGATATTACTCTTACACTGCCTGGTATTGCAGGTATTATCCTGTCTATCGGTATGGCGGTTGATGCCAACGTCATTATTTTTGCACGTATCCGTGAGGAAATTGCAGCAGGAAAGACGGTCAATTCAGCCATAAAACTTGGATATGAAAAGGCATTGTCTGCGATTGTGGATGGCAATATTACCACATTGATTGCAGCAGTGGTACTGGGAATGAGAGGTTCTGGTCCTGTAAAGGGATTTGCTTACACACTGGGAATCGGTATTGTACTATCTATGTTTACAGCATTAGTTGTAACACGCTGGCTGATGAAATGTTTCTATGCGCTGGGCCTGCAGGATGCGAAACTCTATGGTAAAGCTAAGGAGCTGAAAACTATCAATTTCCTGGGCAAAAAAGCGATTTTCTTTGCACTGTCTCTGATAGTTATTGTGGCAGGATTTGTAGGAATGGGAATCAATGGCTCCAAGGGAAATGCATTAAATTACAGTCTTGATTTTGTAGGCGGTACGTCCACGACTGTAACCTTCAATGAAGATTATTCGATTGCAGAAATTGATGAAAAGATTGTGCCTGTGGTGGAGAAAGTTACCAATGATCCCAATGTCCAGACACAGAAGATTGAAGGCGGCAATCAAGTAGTGATCAAGACGCGTTCTCTGGAACTTTCAGAGCGTGAAGCATTGAATCAGGCATTGGCAGATGAATTTAAGGTAGATGAGGCAGGTATTACGGCTGAAAATATCAGTTCTACGATCAGTTCTGAGATGCGGTCTGATGCGGTCTGGGCGGTTGTGATCGCTACCATCTGTATGCTGATTTATATCTGGTTCCGTTTTAAAGATATCCGGTTTGCTGGAAGTGCGGTGCTTGCATTGATCCATGATGTGCTGGTAGTTCTTGCATTCTATGCAATTGTACGAATTTCTGTAGGAAATACCTTTATCGCATGTATGCTGACCATTGTAGGTTATTCTATCAACGCCACGATTGTTATCTTTGACCGTATCCGTGAGAATATGGGTGGATTGAAGAATAAAGATCCGCAGAGCCTGATGGAAATAGCAAACAGAAGTATCACGCAGAC
Source organism: uncultured Lachnospiraceae bacterium (assembly GCA_910585395.1). Lineage (GTDB taxonomy): Bacteria > Bacillota > Clostridia > Lachnospirales > Lachnospiraceae > Petralouisia. The sequence goes on along the minus strand of CAJUCK010000008.1, from coordinate 29,564 downwards.
ACTGACAAGAAGTATCAATACTTCACTGACCACTTTTATCATGGTATTTGTCCTGTTTATCCTGGGTGTCAGCTCCGTTCGTGAGTTTGCGCTGCCCTTGATGGCAGGTATTGTCTGTGGAGGCTATTCCTCTGTATGTATTACAGGCGCGCTGTGGTATGTATTTAAAGTGAAATTTGCTAAGAAATAAAGGAAAACAGAAAATTTTTTAATAAAACGGTCCCGGCAGTCAAAACTTAGCTGCCGGGACCGTTTATTGTTATTTTGCATGGCGGCTGCTTTTGGCAATGAAGCCGGCAGCTATTTATAAATCACAACCCGGTCTCCAGTATGGATAACGGTGCTGCCCTGTGGAATGATATTTTCATCTCCTCGTTTAATCAGGGCAATTAGAATATTTTCTGGCAGCTTCAAGTCTGTAATAGCAGAACCGCACCAGTTATGAGAGGCGTCAATCAGAATTTCTTTCAATTTGCCGTCATTTTCACTTCGGTATGCAGGAACGCTTAAAATAATAGTATCTCCGGCCAGAATAGCGGTATTTCCCCGCGGAATCAATGTATCGCTGCCACGTTTGATCATCAAAGCTAAGGAGCCAGTGGGAAAATTTACGTCTTCAATTTTATGGTTTTCCCAGTTGTGTCCGTGTGGAATGTACATGCGCATCAATGTGAGGTCAGAGTCATCCTGGTAGTCGTTGAAAGTTTTGCGGATATCAGAGCTGTTATCCACCATGCGCAGTTTTTTTGCTGCCAGGGGCAGCATGGAACCCTGGACTGCTACTGACAGCAGAGAAATAAAAAATACAATGTGAAACAAATCGTGTTCCAGCAAAGTCCCTTTTGAAATTACCATAATGGCAAAAACGATGGAAGCGGCTCCACGAAGCCCAGACCATGCCACCAGCAGACATTGCCGGATAGAAGAGCGGAAAGGAATGAGAATGAGAAATACCGCTGCTGGGCGGGCAATAAAAGTCAAAAACAGTGCAATGAACAGTGCGGGTACGAACAATCCTGGCAGCAGATGAGGGAAAGACAGAAGCCCTAAGAGAAAGAAAATCAGAATCTGTGCAAGCCCAGTGATACCGTCAAAGAAATGAACCAAGGTTACCTTGTTATTGATGGAGCTGTTTCCCAGGATAATTCCTGTAAGATATACGCACAGGTAGCCGTTGCCTCCGATCAGAGTGGGAAGCGCATAGGAAAAAAGAACAAGGGCAATCACAAAAACAGTGTCCATTCCCTGAGAAATAAGTTCTCCTTTTTGAAGTGCCCAGATGCCGAAAAAAGCGCTGGCAATTCCAATGATTATTCCAAAGCCGGCCTGGGAGAGCAGCATGAGCGGCACAGAGGTGCTGTTGTCTCCAGAAATCATAGCAAGAGCGATCATAGTCAGCATATAAGCCATTGGATCGTTGCTTCCGCTTTCAATTTCCAGAAGAGGAGCAGTGGAGTGCTTTAGATTCAGATTTTTAGAGCGCAGAATGGAAAATACAGAAGCTGCGTCAGTAGAGCTTAAAACGGCGCCGATAAGAAAACTTTCTGTAAAAGAAAAATGTAAAATCTGATGACAGAACAGGCATGTCAAGAGCGCGGTGATAATGACGCCCAGGGTGGACAGGAGCACAGATTTGGCAGCTACAGGGCGTGCAGTCTGCCATTTGGTTCCGAATCCGCCATAAAACATGATAAAAATCAATGCGATGGTACAGAGCTGTTCCGTGATTTGGTAATTATTAAAAGAAATTTTAAATAGTCCGTCAGAGCCGAAAATCATACCAAGAGCCATGAAACACAGAAGTGCCGGCATTCCGAATTTGCTGGAAAAACGATTTGCTATGATGCAGGAGAGGATGACGGCACAGCATAAGAGAAGAATAACTGCCATAACCTTGCGTCCTTTCTGTATGAAAATGAGGTGTGAATAGATATATAATATAATAAACGCTGTCAGCGGAAAAGTCAAATTACAGAGAAAAAGAGCCTGCCGCCCAATAACATCCAATAAATATTACAGTATATTTATTGGATACTATCTGGCAGCAGACTATTTTATAAAAATTGAAACTCAAATTTAGCAATTACCTGCTTTGTGCAGCGCATGTCTGATCACGCCTTTTGGGTCTTTGAACAGCAGAAGGGCAAGCCAGATAACCAGTCCCAAAGCTGTTACAGAGATTCCTAAGAAGAAATCGTTCAGCATATCTGCTGGCATAGGAATAAAATATTCCACGCCCAGTTCAGCATATTCAAAAACAGCGTCCACCATCCACATTAATGCAGCGCCCCAGTACATCAAACTGAGGGTTCCCAGCTTGATCTGGTTCTCGCCGTCTTTAAAGTACCACAGAACAGTTGTAGAAACTGCTGCAAAAACAGCTGTCAGCAATGTCATGATAATTCTCCCTTTTGACATTCTGTTTCCGGGACGGGACGCTTTTCGATGGCACTTGTTACCAAGGCCATTCCCAGCCAGACTCCAGTTACCAATACTGCCATGGCAACGCCTGTGGTGGACATTTCGTGCAGCATTTCAGCAGTGTCGCTGGCTGAATTTGCAGCAGATAAAAATGGGAACCATGGTGTTACTTCTCCATGCCAGATGTGTTCAAATGCCAGAAGAGCAGAGCCCCCCCACAGCATATGATTCAGCCATTTCAGTTTATGGGAAAAAGGAACTTTTTTCGGCTTAATCCTTCCATTTTCCTCAGAACTAATGGAGTTTGCTTCTTTTTTTTCTTTTGCTGTTACTACCTTATGTACGACGGTTGTTACAACGGCTTCCGCAGCAGGTACTACAAAACATGCCATATCCTATCCTCCTTTTGCCTTTTGCATGAATACTGAAAATTGCGTACAAAAAGCATACAATCTCCTTCAGGAAATCATATGCTTTCAATAGCATTTTAAGATAAAATTTCTGTAATTCATGCAGACACTTCTGTGTTATTGCCAGATTCATACCAGGCATTTACATTATTATTATAGTTTTGCTGAAATAATTTGTCAATGGTTTATTTCAGACTTTAAGTATTCAAGGATATGGGAGATCATATCATGGACAGATATGCTGGTGACGCCCAGCACAATATTATCACATTGATTTATGGGGATAAGCAGGCGTTTTGCCATGCTCTGTCCCACAGCCGCCGCCATTTTTGGGGTTACCTCGCCGAAAAGGGAATCTGCAATCACGATTCCGATGGGACCGATAATGAGGTCCGCTTTGCGGCAGCCTACAATCACAGCATTTTCTCCGGTAGCCGCATGGTCTGCCCCTGCTTTGAGCATATTGGCTGTGGCAGTGGAATTTGTGCCGATAGCCGTTACAGTAAGAGAGGGGTAAGATTTTTTAACGGCAGATATGATTTGCTTCCCAATGCCGCCTCCCTGGGCATCAATAATTAAAATGTTCAAAATAAATACTCCTTTCAGCGATAGATTCCTTTATGCGATTGTGTAACTGCTTACTGTAATTATAATTATAATTAAAGAAAGCATCCCGCAAAGGAGATGCTTTCAGAGTTCTTAATTTACAGAAGTGTGTCTGACACAAATTTTCCGTGCAAATTTTATGCTTTTGTCTCTACGCCAGCCCAGTCATCAAACTTATCCATTACAGCGTCATAAGTTCTCTGGGAGATGCTTGGAAGCTCTTTGCCCCAGGACTTGGTAGCAGCTTTGAAGCCTTTCTCAAAAGCGGCGCGCATCTGCTCAGCCTTCTCAGGGTCATCCCCTACCAGAGCTTTTGCAAACTCAACGATACGGTCAGAGGTTTGATTTACTCCCCAATAGCCGTCATCTGCAATATCTTTCTGAGCCTGAGCTCTCACTTCAGGGCTGACAGTGAAATCGCCTTTTGCCAGGAATCTCCACATATCGTCTGCCTGTCCGATTTTGCCTCCCTGGTTGCCCATCATCTGCTGAACCAGACTTCTGAGCTGATTGGTTCTGTCTTCTGCATCTTTCTTCATACGTGCAACTACGTCTTCCTTAGCATATACATTTTTGGAAGCAGCAGTGCTTTTCTCATATACCACGCCCTGATTCTTATCCTTCTCTTTGTCATCAGTCTTTGTAGTGTTGCTGTTATACTTGTAATTGTTCTGATAAACGTTGGATGTATAAGCCGCAGTATTCGTATTGCTTACATTGTTTACGCTCATAATGTGCCCCTCCTTGGCAAAAAATATGGTTTTCCTTAACCTTGCTTTGGTTTCTATAGTTCTATTACTTATATCGGAAGCAGAAGGAAAAAATTAACACTCTTCTTGAAAAAAATGACTGCCCTGGAGGGGTTTTCTGGAGGGCAGAGGTACAGTTATGCAACAGGTACATGAAAAAAAGAGGAAACTCAGGCGAGAAACAATTGACATTTTTTTGAAAAAATGTTTAACTGTTACTATAAAGTGTATACAAAATACAGGAGAAATGCAATGATAGAGATGAAATTAAAAGCACTTGCCAAAATCAACCTTGGACTGGATGTATTAAGGCGCCGGGAGGATGGCTACCATGAAGTACGCATGATCATGCAGACATTGAGCCTGTATGACAAAATTATTATACAAAAACTCAAAAAACCGGAGATACAGGTAAAGACCAATCTGTTTTACGTTCCAGAAAATGAAAATAACCTGGTATATCAGGCGGCAAAGCTTCTGATGGATGAATTTGACATAAAATCTGGCGTGTATATTGATCTGCAGAAATTTATTCCAGTGGCAGCAGGAATGGCGGGAGGAAGTTCGGATGCGGCGGCAGTGCTGTATGGTATGAATCAGATGTTTCATTTGAATTTATCGAAAAGAGAATTGATGAAACGTGGGGTAAAAATCGGAGCAGATGTACCTTATTGTATTATGCGTGGGACTGCTTTGGCAGAAGGAATTGGAGAGAAGCTCTCTTCGCTGCCGCCCATGCCGAACTGTAAGGTTTTAGTGGCAAAACCGCCGGTCAGTGTTTCTACAAAGTTTGTCTATGAGAACCTGAAACTAGATGGGTCTGCAGAACATCCTGATATTGATGTGCTTTTGGAAGGGCTGGACGAAGGGAATCTTAAGAAAATTGCTTCCAATATGGGCAATATATTAGAGAGTGTCACCATTCCAAACTATCCGGTTATCAGTGCGATTCGGGATGAAATGCTCAGACATGGGGCCTTAAATGCCATGATGAGCGGCAGCGGTCCTACGGTGTTTGGATTGTTTGAAGATGAAAAGCTGGCAGAGAAAGCGTACAGCAGCCTGAGGGAAGGAGAACTGGCAAAACAGGTGTATTTGACAGAGATTTATAATAACAGACGGTGAGGTGGAACAGATGACAGATCAGTTAAAATTAAATATGAATGCCTATCTCCCTTTGCGGGATGTGGTGTTTCACACCTTGCGGGAAGCAATATTGAAGGGGGAATTAAAGCCTGGGGAACGCCTGATGGAGCTGCAGCTTGCAGCCAAACTGGGGGTGAGCCGTACGCCGATTCGCGAGGCGATACGGATGCTGGAACTGGAAGGGCTTGCAGTGACAGTTCCAAGAAAAGGCGCAGAAGTTGCCAAAATGACAGAGAAGGATATGGAAGACGTGCTTCAGATCCGCCGTGCCTTGGACGAGCTTGCGGTGGGGCTTGCCTGTGATAATATGACAGAAGAGAAACTGGCAGAACTTCATGAAGCTTTGGTTCGTTTTGAGAAGAGCACGAAGACAGGAGATGTGAGGCAGATTGCCCAGACAGATATTGAATTTCATGAGGTGATTTACCAGGCGGCAGATAATCCCAAACTAGTGAATCTGCTGAATAACCTTAGAGAGCAGATGTACCGTTACCGGGTGGAATATTTGAAAAGTGATGATGTGTATCCGGTGCTGATTCAGGAACATGAGAAAATTTATGAGGGTTTGAAGCATAAAGATAAGAAAATGGTGGTGGAGCTTGTGGGTTATCATGTGGTAAATCAGGAGATTATGGTGAAAAATATTATCCATAAACAGGAATAAACAGGAAAATATGGGAAAACATAATAATAATGAGAAAAAGAATAGGATGATGCCTATTCTTTTTTTATGAATAAAAATAAGGAGGTAATCATGTCAATTCAGATCACTTCTGATTTACAGGAAAATATCAGAAATTTTGAAGAGCTTTTTTCGGACTGTGAGGATATTAAAAAGCGGAAAATAAAGGTTGGGCAGCATCTGAGCCAGGAGTGCTATATCGCCTATATTGAAGTGACTTTGAGCAGTGTAGACTTTAAGGATTCTGCAGTTGGAAAGCTTCTGGGCAAACTCAGGACAATGCCGGAGCAGGAGCTGGCCGCTTATGTGAAGAATAATATTGAAGACATTTCAGATTCTCAGCCTTTTCCTACCATAGAAGAGGCGGCCGAGGGAATGCTTACTGGAGATGTACTTTTTTTCCTGGACGGTTATAATAAGGCATTAAAAATTCCCGATAAAGGATATCCGGGCAGAGGGGTCTATGAGACAGAATCAGAGAAAGTAATCCGCGGTTCCAATGAAGGCTTTTCAGAGTCTATCAAACTAAATACTGCGCTGATTCGAAAACGTCTGCGCAGTCCCCATGTGAAAGTAAAAGAAAGCTTTGCCGGCAGACGTACGAATACAAATGTAGATCTGGTTTATCTGAAAGACCTGATTCATCCAGGAATGCTCGAGGAAATTGAGAAACGGCTCGGTGAATTTGAAATTGACGGAACATTGGACAGCGGAATTATTGAACAGCTTACAGAGAGAAGAAAGTATTCGCCTTTTCCTCAGTTTCAGACGACCCAGCGTCCAGACCGGGCGGCCATGGCGATATTGGAAGGCAGGATTGTTCTGCTGTCAGATAACTCTCCAGTGGCATTGATACTGCCAGCGACCTACAATACCTTTATTCAGACCAGCGACGATTATTACAGCCGATGGGAGATTGCATCTTTTACCAGAGCTCTTCGGTATCTGGCGTCATTTCTTGCCATGGTGTTTCCAGGATTGTACCTTGCCATTACCAATTTTCATACGCAGATTCTTCCCACAGACCTTTTACTGTCTCTGGCAGCGGCAAGGCAGGGTGTTCCTTTTCCGGCCATGGTAGAGGTCGTTCTTATGGAAATTGCTTTTGAACTGCTGCGGGAAGCAGGCGTGCGGCTGCCGGGGGCCAACGGAAACACCATTGGCATTGTAGGAGGATTGATTATTGGACAGGCGGCAGTAGACGCAAATATTGTCAGCCCCATTGTGGTGATTGTAGTGGCGCTGACAGCGTTGTGTTCTTTTGCCGTGCCCAATGAGGAATTTGCCACTGCATTCCGGATTTTGAAATTTGTCTTTATTTTTCTCTGTGGTTCGCTTGGATTTTTTGGGTTCTTGACAGGGCTTTTGGCAGTGTTGATTCATCTGTCCCATCTGGAAAGTTTCGGAATCCCCTATTTGGCGCCGTTTGTGGGGGCAGATCTAAATGGCTATCAGGATGAACGCGATACATTCCTGAGGCTGCCTCTGAATTATTTGAAAAAACGTCCAGTATATACGAGAGAAGGTGCCCGCACCAGGCTTCGTTTGAACAAAGAGAAGGAAAAGAAATAAAGAAAAGGAAAAATTGTTATGTTTGCAGATAATTGGAAAATATCGTTACGACAGATAAGAAGACTTTTTATCATGGATATTTTTGGTATGAGCAGCCTGATGCTCCCAGGAATTTTATCTTCCATGTCAGGCGCGGACGGTATTTTCTGTCTGATTCTGGGGATGGCAGGAGGAGCTCTGCTTTTATGTCTTATGGGAGCGAATCTGAGATATATCGAAAAAGATTTTTACAGTTATATGAAAGAGACGGCAGGGCAGCTTTTGGGAGACATTTTTATGGTGTTTTACTTTCTGTATTTTGTCACATTGTGCGGATATGTGCTCTATGAACTCACAGCTCTTGTATTGACGTGGCTGCTGCCAGATGGCTCCTGGCTGGGAATCAGCCTAATTCTGCTGCTGCTTGGAATGTATGGAAGCGCCAGGGGGATTGAAGGAAGGGCGAGAGTGTATGAGATTATTTTCTGGTTTTTGGGGATTCCTCTGCTGATTATGCTGGCTCTTGCTGTGTCAGATGTAAAGACTGCATATTTTACGCCGCTTGTGGCGTCAGACTTGGCATCTTTTTCTCAGGGAAGCCTGGCGGTGCTGATATTTCTTTTGCCTCTGACAGCCCTGATGTTTTTAAAGCCATTCTGCCGAAAACCAGAGAAATTGGTTTCTTGCGGAAAGATGGCCATGGTGGTGGTAATCATTTTAAATATTGTAATTTATCTGATTCTTCTGGGAGTGTTCGGAAGAAATACGATGGGGATTTTAAGCCGGCCAGTCATAACTCTAATGGGAATGGTCAATCTGCCAGGAGGATTTTTTACTAGACAGGATGTACTGATGACTGCGGTATGGTTTTTCGCACTGTTTGCATTGCTGAATACAGGGATTTTCCAGGGGACGCTTGTTTTAAAAGAGTTATGCCAGATGACCCGCAATCGTTTTAGTCTTTGGGTGGTGGCAGTGATTGTGCTTCTAATTGGAAAAGGTTTTTTTGAGTATAGTTTTCTTACAGAGGTATTTGAAATTTATCAGATCTGGGTGGCGCTGCCAGGTATGTTTTTGATATTGCTGCTTCTGCTGTTTCTGCACTGGATGAAGGCAGAAAGAAAGATTCAGAAAGGAGGAACTGGCGGATGTGGAAATTAATAGGAGCTGTATTGTCTGGTATGATGTTTCTCTGCGGCTGTGAATCAGTGCAGCTGGAAGAGCGCAGTTTTCCGCTGGCCGCAGGCATTGATCTGCAGCAGGAAGAGGAATCTTTAGAGGGGGAAGAAAGGAAACTCGTAGTCAGCTTTGATTTTCCAGATCTTGCCCAGATATCAGAAAAAGGGAAAACGACAGATACACCTATGGGAATGTCCCTGGAGGGTGTAGATATGTATCATGTGGAAAAATCTTATGAGAACAATACAAATCGTCTTTTAGACTATAATCATTTGAAAGCAGTAGTGCTGGGAGAAGATCTGATCAAGAATCAGAAGAGCCTTAGAAGATTTCTGCTGGCGTGGGAACAGCAGGAGAGTTCTGCAAGAAACGTCAATCTGTTTCTTGGAAGTTCGGCGGCAGAGATTTTGTCGCTTACAGAGGAAACAGAAGGGTCTATGGGAAAATATCTGGAGGAAATGCTGGAAAGTCAGAAAGATTTCAGACAGAATAAAACGGCGACGCTGGGAAGCCTTATGAACCAGTGGCATAACCAAGATGAACTTCTTCTGATACCAATGCTGACGGAACAGGGAAATCGTCCAACAGTTACCGCATATGGAGCAGTCCTGAATTTTCAATATCGCGGGACTTTATCTGTGAAAGAGGCAATGGAAATTTTTCTGTGCCAGAACTTGTTGAAAAAGTTTACCTGTGAATTGTCAGAATACCAGGTGGCAGAGATTTCAGAACTGCAGGTATTGGCCAGGGTGGAAGAAAATGAAGATGTGCCAGTCATAACCATTTCTATTAATGGAAAAGGAAGAATGATAACGGGAGAGCCAAGTTCTTCCGTGCAGCAGTACCGGCTGGAAGAGAAGATTGAGAAGCGTTTTACCGCAGACCTGCAGGAGACGGCAAAAAAGCTGAGAACAGAATATGCCATAGATATGGCAAATACGTATAGTTCCCTTGGGGGATTAAACAGAAAGCTTTACAGGAAATATCTAGGGCAGCCAGAGGTATATAATCAGAAAGCGCAGCAGGTGTTTGAGGTGGATATCAATCTTTTAAATTGGAAATAAAATATCAGTAAATGTATAAATCTGTTTTTTCTGGCAATATTCTTACTATCAATTATAACAGGAAGGTAAGAAAAATGAAAAACTGGATCAGAAAAGGAATCGTATTGATGATAGCTGCTGTGCTGCTGGGCGGCGTCTGGCAGTGGAGGCAGCAGCATATGACAGAGGAAATTGCCGAGAAAATCATCCGTTTTCATGTGCGGGCGAACAGTGATGACAAGGCAGACCAGGAGCTGAAACTGAAAGTCCGGGATGCAGTGGGAACATATATGCAGCCCAGGCTTTCAGGAATTTCAGATATAGAAACCAGCCGTCAGATAGTGAGAAATAATTTGTCTGGGATTGAACAGACTGCTTTGAACGTCATTCAGTCGGAGGGGTATACATATGGAGTTACTGCTGCATTGACTGTCACAGATTTTCCAGAAAAAACATATGGAGATTATACCTTTAAGGCAGGAAATTATGAGGCGCTGGAGGTGGTCATCGGCGCTGGAAAAGGTCATAACTGGTGGTGTGTGATGTACCCGAACCTGTGCTTTTTTAACAGTGTTTACCAGGTAGTAGACGAAGAAGCAGAGCAATCTCTCAAAAGTGCTTTGACTCAGGAAGAGTATAAAAGCCTTATGGAAGAAAAAAATTATAAAGTAAGGTTTGCTTTGGCAGAGCGAATTCAGGAAATATTTGAAAATCTCTGATGGCACTTGCATTTTTATGCTAAAACGGGTAATATAAATGTGTATGACCTATTTTGTGGAGAAAATAAGATGGAGCAATCAGTTGAAAATAAAAAATATGCCCCCATAGGGGTATTTGATTCCGGTGTGGGAGGACTGACAGTGGCGCGGGAAATTATGCGTCAGCTTCCCAGAGAACGGATTATCTATTTTGGAGATACGGCACGGGTGCCTTACGGAAGCAAATCCAGGGAGACGATTATCCGTTATTCCAGGCAAATTATTCATTTTCTGGAGTCCAAGGGAGTAAAGGCTATTGTGGTTGCATGCAATACAGCGAGCGCTTTTGCGTTAGAAGAGCTTCGGCCGGAAATGAAAATGCCGATTATCGGCGTGGTGAAGCCGGGAGCCAGAGTGGCGGCTCAGATTACGCAGAATGGCAGGATCGGCGTCATTGGAACCGAGGGAACGGTGGGAAGCTGCATTTATACGGAAATGATACACAGGCATAATCCTGAGGCGGTCGTGGAAGGCAAAGCATGTCCGCTGTTTGTTCCCCTGGTGGAAGAGGGATGGCTGAAGGACTCTGTTACCATTGAAGTGGCAAAACGGTATCTGTCTTCCTTTCAGGAATCAGACATTGATACTTTGATACTGGGGTGCACTCATTATCCCCTGCTCCGCTCTATGATTCATGAGATTATGGGAGAGCAGGTAAATCTGGTAAATCCGGCTTATGAGACGGCACAGGGATTAAAAAGGCTGTTGGAACAGCATGATCTTGTTAACGACGGCCAGGATGCAAGGGAGCCTATGTACCAGTTCTATGTCAGTGATGCCGCAGAAAAATTTAAAAATTTTGCTAATTCTATTTTGCCCTGTGAAATAGAGAAAGCACGTTTAATACATATTGAGGAGTAGCTTATGACGAAAGATGTACTGTTATCCATCCGGGGGCTTCAGTTTGCAGCCCAGGAAGAAGAGGAAATAGAACCGGTGGAGATGATTACCGCCGGAGATTATTATAAGAAAAATGGAAAACACTATATTCTGTATGATGAGGTGATGGAAGGATTTGATGGAAATACCAGGAATATCATCAAACTCACGGAGGATTCTCTGGATATTACT
>CAJUCK010000008.1:13832-17938 GCA_910585395.1 uncultured Lachnospiraceae bacterium | reverse complement strand
CGTCTCTAATGTACATATGGTGTTTGAGAAAAATAAGAAAAATGTTTCTTACTATAATACGCCCTTTGGAAGTCTTCTCATCGGTATTGATGCCAAGAGTGTGGATATTGCAGAGACAGAGGATGATATAGACGTAAAGGTGAAATATAATCTGGAAGTTAATTATGAGCATTTGGCGGACTGTTCCATCCAGATGCATATCAAGTCCAAAGAGTCCAGGGATTTTACACTTTCTTGAGAATAAGAAACTGTCATATATAGAAAAAGGAGAGAATGCATGATGAATGTAAGGAAAGCTATTATCCCAGCAGCAGGGTTGGGGACAAGATTTCTGCCGGCTACCAAGGCGCAGCCCAAGGAGATGCTGCCAATTGTGGACAAGCCTACCATTCAATATATTATTGAAGAGGCTGTAGAAGCAGGGATTCAGGATATTATTGTAGTGACAGGGCGGAATAAGCGCTCGATAGAAGATCATTTCGACCGTTCGATTGAACTGGAGCTGGAACTGGAAAAAAGCGGCAAACAAGAAATGCTGGATATGGTAAAGGAAATATCTGAGATGGCAAATATCCATTATATTCGCCAGAAAGAGCCGAGAGGACTGGGACATGCGATTCTTGCGGCAAGGCATTTTATAGGAGAAGAACCCTTTGCCGTATTGCTGGGAGATGATGTGGTTGTTGCAAAACAGCCTTGTCTGGGACAAATGCTGGATATATTCCGGGAATACCAAACCTCCATTCTGGGTGTGCAGACCGTTTCGCATGAAGTGGTGGATAAATATGGCATCATAGCAGGAAAACAGGTGGATGACCGGGTATATAAAGTAAATGACATGGTAGAGAAACCTGCTTTGGAAGAAGCGCCTTCTAATGTTGCTGTGTTAGGCCGCTATATTATCACACCAGAAATTTTCCGTTTCCTGGAAACGCAGGATGCTGGAAAAGGCGGTGAAATTCAGCTGACGGATGCTTTGAAACGCCTGGCAAAGGAACAGGCCATGTATGCCTATGATTTTAAAGGACACCGCTATGATGTGGGGAGCAAGACAGGATTTATTCAGGCCAACCTTGAATTTGCCCTTCGCAGCGATGAATTGAAAGATGAAATGAAGGAGTATCTGCAGAAGCTCCATGACCATATGGATGAAATGCTGCAGTATGATTAAATATTTTTAGGGACTGGCGCATTAAAGGAACTTAGAGAGTTTATAGTTGTCTTTGCCGTTTTAACGGCAGGATATATTGAACTTTGTAATATAGTTGTCTTTCATTAATGCGGCGGCCCTTTTTTTCAATACAGTGAAATATATTTTCAAGGAGGGCGTAGAATATGGAGAAACCAGTATTAGTGATTATGGCGGCAGGCATGGGCAGCAGGTATGGAGGACTAAAACAAATTGATCCTGTCGATGAACAGGGACATATCATTATGGACTTTTCTATTTATGATGCTATGGCGGCAGGTTTTGAAAAAGTGGTATTTATCATTAAAAAAGCAAATGAGGCAGCATTTAAGGAAAGTATCGGAAACCGTGTTTCCCAAAAAATTCAGGTGGAGTATGTTTATCAGGAACTTGATAAACTGCCAGAAGGATTTGAGGTTCCAAATGGACGGGAAAAGCCGTTTGGAACAGGTCATGCAATCCTTTGCTGCAAAGATGTTCTGGATGGACCGTTTGCAGTAATCAATGCAGATGATTATTATGGAAAGCATGCTTACACAGCCATATATGATTATCTTATGAATCATCAAGATGATGACAGGTACCGTTATACCATGGTGGGTTATGCTCTCAAAAATACTCTGACAGAACATGGACATGTGGCCAGAGGCATCTGCCGAACTGACGCAGAAGGTTTTCTTACAGGCATTGATGAGCGGACCCGCATTGAGAAGCAGGGAGAGAAGGCAGTATTTACAGAAGACGATGGAAATACCTGGACAGAAGTATCTATGGACAGCACAGTCTCCATGAATATGTGGGGATTTTCCAGGAGCATACTGCAGGAGCTGGAATGTGGATTTACAGAGTTTCTCAAAAATGAACTTCCAAAGAATCCAAAGAAGGCAGAATACTTTCTGCCCTTTGCAGTGGATAGACTGCTTCAGGAAGGCAAAGCAAGCGTGCAGGTTCTGACTTCTCAGGATAAATGGTATGGGGTGACTTACAAAGAAGATAAGGAAATGGTAGTAAATGCCATTTCACAGTTAAAGAAAGAAGGCTTATATCCAGAAGAGTTTTAAGTACAGAAGAGAACAGAGAGGAGGAAGCTTATGGAGAACAAGCTGCAGGAACGTGCAAAAGAGGCAGTCAGGCATTTTAGTCTGTCACAAGAACCGTGCACACCCTGTCCCTGGGGAAGCGGGCATATCAATGATACGTTTCTGGTGGAAGGAGACAGCAGGTATATTCTTCAGAGGATGAATGGGAATATTTTTGCAAAACCTCTGGAGGTGATGGAAAATATTATAGGAGTGACGTCCTTTCTGAAAGAAAAAATAAGAAAAGCTGGCGGCGATGAGATGCGGGAAACAATGACGGTGGTTTATACCAGAGACCGGCAGCCGGCGTATAGAGATGAATATGGAGATTACTGGCGGATGTATTATATGATTGAAGATGCGGTAAGCTATGACCAGGTGGAAACGGAGCAGGATTTCTATGAGAGCGCCCTCGCCTTTGGGAATTTTCAGCAGCTTCTGTCAGACTATCCGGCAGATACACTTCATGAAACGATTCCTGGATTTCATGATACAAAAGCCAGATATGAAATATTTCAGAATGCTGTCCGGCAGGATGTCTGCGGCAGAGCCAGAGAAGTGGAAAAAGAAATCAGTTTTTATCAGGAGAGAAAAGAAACAGCAGAGATTTTGGGAGGACTGATGGCAGAAGGCAGACTTCCTCTTCGTGTCACCCACAATGATACGAAATTAAATAATATTATGATGGATAAGCGTACTGGAAAAGGGATTTGCGTCATTGATTTAGATACTGTTATGCCAGGGCTTGCAGTCCATGATTTTGGGGATGCCATACGCTTTGGCGCCAGTACAGGGGCAGAAGATGAAGTGGATTTATCTAAAATAAGCTGCGATATGCACTTGTTTAAATTATACACCAAAGGGTTTTTGAAGGGGTGCCGGGGAAGCCTTACAAAAATGGAACAAAAGATGCTGCCCATGGGGGCAAAAGTCATGACTTATGAGTGCGGCATGCGTTTTCTGACGGACTATTTACAGGGAGATACGTATTTTAAAATTCACAGGGAGAGACAGAATCTGGACCGGTGCCGAACACAGATGAAACTGGTGGCAGATATGGAAGCAAAATGGCAGGAGATGGAGCAAATCGTGCATGAGTGTCAATCTTTGCCGTAAAATACAAGCTTGTCCAAAGCTTTTTGCTGTATCGTTCTCTGGGATTTTTTGTGCTGAGTGCGCAGAACTAGATGGATAAAATGAGAAATTTACTAAATAATTGGGTAAATAAAATAAGTATTTACTAAATAAAATGAATGTGCTATACTAAATACAATCATAAATTTTGACAGACTGAACTATAAAACATAACAGGAGGTAAATTTCTATGGCAATTTTAGTTACAGGCGGAGCAGGTTATATTGGAAGCCATACATGCATTGAGCTGATCAATGCCGGATATGAGGTAGTAGTTGTGGATAATCTGGTAAATTCCAGTGAGGAAGCAGTAAAAAGGGTGGAGAAGATTACAGGCGCAAAGGTTCCTTTTTATCAGGTGGATATTTTAGATGCTCCTGCCCTGGAAGAGGTGTTTAAAAAAGAGAAAATCGACAGTGTCATCCACTTTGCGGGTTTAAAGGCAGTGGGAGAATCTGTACAGAAGCCACTGGAATATTATCACAATAATATAACAGGAACGCTGATTTTGTGTGACGTAATGCGTAAAAATGGAGTGAAAAATATCATTTTCTCTTCCTCAGCGACAGTATATGGAGATCCCGCCATCATTCCTATTACAGAAGAGTGTCCTAAAGGAAAAATTACCAATCCTTATGGACAGACAAAAGGGATGCTGGAACAGATTTTGACAGATTTCCATGTGGCAGATCCAGAGTGGAATG
>CAJUCK010000008.1:10455-13822 GCA_910585395.1 uncultured Lachnospiraceae bacterium | reverse complement strand
TTCTGCGCTATTTCAATCCAATCGGAGCGCATGAAAGCGGTATTATCGGCGAGGACCCCAAAGGAATTCCCAACAATCTGGTGCCCTATATTGCACAGGTCGCAGTTGGCAAATTGAAATGCCTGGGTGTGTTTGGCGATGATTACGATACACCGGATGGAACCGGCGTCAGAGATTACATTCACGTGGTAGATCTGGCAAAAGGACATGTAAAAGCATTAAAGAAGATTGAGGATAAATCAGGTGTCAGCATTTACAATCTGGGAACGGGAAACGGCTACAGTGTTCTTGATGTTGTAAAAGCGTATGAGAAGGCATGCAAAAAGCCAATTCCATATGAAATCAAACCAAGGCGTGCGGGAGATATTGCAACCTGCTATTCTGATGCCACGAAAGCTAAGGAAGAATTGGGCTGGGAAGCAGAATATGGCATTGACAGGATGTGCGAGGATTCCTGGAGATGGCAGAGCACGAACCCAGATGGATACCGGAGCTGATATTAGCGGATCTTATTAAAAGGATACATTAAATTATTCAGCGGCATTTCGAAACTTTGAATGTAGGAAAAAGTTTTGAAATGCCGCTGTGTTTTCAGCTGTATAGAAATTGTCCGTAATATTATATCCGCCCGGCAGCAGCCAGTTTCTTGCGCTTTTCCCGGAACCGTACGGCGGTTTCTCGGGTACGGGGGTCGGTGGCATACTGTTTAAATGTGTCCCGGTCCACCTTAAGCCGTGCGTCCATAGTCTTCATTACGTCAGAAATGTGCATGGTTTTCTGGAATTTTGAATCCTTAAAGTCTACCCGCTGGTTAGTAGAAAATAGAATCACCACAGGCTGGGCATAATTCTTCTGATTTTCTTCGATTACGATACCCTTTTGTCCATTGGAGAATTCCACGCAGCGTCCGCCTGGCAGAATGTGAATACATTGAGTCAGAGCAGTTACGAAAGCAGCTGGATAATGGTCTGTGTGCTTCCTTAGAAACCGGATGGCGGCAAGTTCAGAGACAGGCTCTTTGTCCAGGTGCATAGAGGTCATTTCATCAAACATGCTTGCTGTGTGAAGGACGTGTGTCCCATTCTTCCAGCGGATATTTTTAGGCATAGGAGTGGAAACATTGTGCTCCAGCCTTGTCATCTGTCCTACGATCTTAAGAGTAAGCTCTGGGAATTTATAGTCGTTGTAATCCGGGTGCAGAAGCTGATAGCCCTTTTCCCGATAGCCTCGGATCAGTCTTCGTTCGTCTGGAGACAGAAGCCGCTCTCCTTTTTCTAGAATTTCGTCTGGCACCAGCAGCAGTCCTGCATCATGAAGAAGTGCAGCGCACACAATGGCAAGCTGTTCCGGGTAAGAATATTGAAGTCTGTTTACCATAATAGAAGCTAGGATTGCAGTATTCAAACTGTGTTTATAGATATAGTCCCCGTTGCTTCGCAAAGTCACAGCAAAATTGATCCGGTGGTCAACTCCGCCGAATTTTCGAATTATTTCCTGTGCAAGAGGCAGGATATTCTGTGGCTTCATGTTATTTAGAAGAAGCGTTAAGTCGTCCTTTAGGCGGAAAGTGGATACAGTAAGAAAACGTTCCAGTTCCACGTCTTCTTCAGACAGCGGAGGCACAGGTTCCGCTGGTTCCAGAATATACAGTCCCCATAGACCGAAATTTTTAATGCTGGAAATGCCCTGAGGAGTGAGACGGGTGTCGCGTTCATATAGCAGAACGCCGTTTTTATTGTAAATGGGCCGGGCAAGACGCATGCCTGGGCGCACATGGTTGAGTTTTATGTACTGCACGAAAACACCTCCATTATCGTATCTATTCAAATCCAGATACAAGAAAAAAGAAAACAAAAGTTTGTTTCTCTTGCATATAGATAATGTATCAGTTATATTAATGTTATCGGATAAAAAGACTTTTTATTTTAGCAGTAATTTCCTTTTTTACTTAGGAGGCAGTGACAAATGAAGAAATCATTTTTAAAGAATCTGGCAGTTGTTCTGGCTTTGTGCAGCTTGTTTCCTATGGGGGCCGATGCCACCCAGCAGAAGATAGATCAGGTGCAGGAAGGAATTGAGGATCTAAAAGATCAGAAGGAAGAAGCACAGCAGCGGGCGGATACTTTGTCTAAGGAGGCAGGAGGCCTGGAAGGCGATCTTGCAGAATTCAACAACAGGCTTGCCAGCGTTACGGCGGAACTGAATGAGACGGAACAGCAGCTTAAAATTACCCGCCAGAATTTGAAAGATACCAGAAAGGCATTAAAAAAGGCACGGGAGAGGGAAAACAAACAGTATAAGGCAATGAAGAAACGCATCCGTTTCTTATATGAAATGGACCGGGAGAGCATGCTGGAAGTGTTGCTGGGAGCAAAAAGTTTCGCAGATTTTTTGAATAAGGCAGAATATTTTTCCAGCATCCATCAATATGACAGGAATATGCTGGAGGAATACCGAAATACCAAAGATGAAATTGCGGGCAAGGAAAAAGAATTAGATGAACATGAAGATTCTCTTGCCATTCTGCTGAAACAGCAGGAGAGTAAAAAGGAAGAAATCAATGCGTTGATTAATGATACCTCACAGCATTTGGCGGCGGCGAAGAAGCAGCTTGCAGACGCCCAGGCAAATGTAGCGGATTATGAGAAAAAAATAGAGCAGCAGAAAGCATATGAGGCGGAGCTGGAAGCACAGAAGGCCAAGGAAGACGCAAAACGCATGGAGGAAATCCGCCGTCAGGAGGAAGAAAATAAGAAGAGGCTGGCTCAAAGCCAAAATCAGAACCAGAGTCAGAATGAGAATCAAAAACCTGCATCGGTAAAGGGAGACGCATCAGACGCAGCTCTTCTTGCAGCGCTGATTCAGTGTGAAGCAGGAGGGGAGAGCTATGAGGGAAAAATTGCTGTGGGGAGCGTTGTAATGAATCGTGTGAGAAGTTCTCATTTTCCGAATACTGTGGCAGGAGTCATATACCAGGGAGGACAGTTCTCACCAGTGGCCAGCGGCAGGTTTGCGTCAGTGCTTGCCAGCGGCGCCAATGCCAGCTGCACGCAGGCGGCGCAGGAAGTGCTGAGGGGAAATATTACCAATAACTGCCTGTATTTCAGGCGGAATGATGGCAGTATTCCCGGTACAGTAATTGGAAACCATGTTTTTTATTAAATAGATTGCAAAAAAAGGGAAAATGTGATAGGATATTTTTAGTGAGGACTGAAAACATGGGACGGCAAGAAATCAAAGTGTATCTTGCAGGCATGATGGCAATAGCCAGACCTGTTTTCCTTTTTTTTAAAAAAAGATTGTTAAAAAAATAACATACAGAGAACATATAAACAGTATACATTTTAACAGGCAGTCAGACCAGTTT
>CAJUCK010000008.1:3503-10445 GCA_910585395.1 uncultured Lachnospiraceae bacterium | reverse complement strand
TGATAATAATAAGGTAAAGGAGAAGAAGAAAATGGCAAAGAAAGTTGTTTTAGCAGGCGCATGCCGTACTGCAATCGGAACTATGGGTGGAGGATTAAGCACAACTCCGGCGCCAGTGCTGGGCTCCATCGTAATCAAAGAAGCATTGAACAGAGCTGGTGTTCCGGCAGATAAGGTTGATCATGTGTACATGGGCTGTGTTATCCAGGCAGGTTTGGGACAGAACGTAGCACGTCAGGCTTCCATCAAAGCCGGCTTGCCGATTGAGACCCCTGCAGTTACTGTGAATGTTGTATGTGGTTCTGGTTTGAACTGTGTAAATATGGCAGCACAGATGATTCAGGCGGGCGACGCAGATATCGTTGTTGCGGGCGGTATGGAAAACATGTCTATGGCTCCTTATGCAGCAATGCAGGGACGTTATGGCTACAGAATGAACAATGCCACATTGGTAGATACCATGGTAAACGATGCATTGTGGGATGCATTTAACCAGTATCATATGGGAATCACCGCTGAGAATGTAGCAGAGAAATGGGGACTGACCAGAGAGCAGTTAGATGAATTTGCAGCAAGCTCTCAGCAGAAATGTGAGAAAGCGATCGCAGACGGCAAGTTCAAAGATGAGATCGTTCCGGTAGAAGTAAAACAGAAGAAGAAAACGGTTGTGATAGACGCAGACGAAGGCCCGCGTCCTGGCACAACAGCAGAAGGCATTTCCAAACTGCGTCCTGCATTTAAGCCAGATGGTATTGTTACCGCAGCAAATGCTTCCGGAATCAACGATGGCGCAGCAGCTATCGTTGTCATGAGCGAAGAGAAGGCTCAGGAATTAGGTGTTAAGCCAATGGCAACTTTCGTTGCAGGCGCACTTGGCGGCGTAGATCCTTCTATCATGGGTGTCGGCCCTGTTGCTTCCACTAAGAAAGTATTTGAGAAGACAGGACTTACCATTGGCGATATGGATCTGGTAGAGGCAAATGAGGCGTTTGCAGCACAGTCTCTCGCAGTTGCACATGACCTTGAGTTTGACATGAGCAAAGTAAATGTAAACGGCGGCGCTATCGCACTGGGACATCCTGTTGGAGCCAGCGGATGCCGTATCTTGGTAACACTGCTTCACGAGATGGAGAAACGCGATGCGAAGAAGGGTCTTGCTACTCTGTGTATTGGCGGCGGTATGGGATGTTCAACCATCGTAGAGAGAGATTAATTTATAAATAACAAGTGCGCCTTTTGGCGCACTTGACACGAAATAAGGAGGACAATCATGAAAGTAGGTATTATTGGAGCAGGAACCATGGGTTCCGGAATTGCACAGGCATTTGCACAGACAGAAGGATATGAAGTATGCTTATGTGATATTAACGATGAATTTGCAGCAAACGGCAAGAATAAGATTGCCAAAGGTTTTGAGAAGAGAATTGCCAAAGGCAAGATGGAACAGGACAAAGCTGACGCTATCCTTGCTAAAATCACTACAGGCACAAAGGAAATCTGCAGTGACTGTGACTTGATCGTGGAAGCAGCTCTGGAAGTAATGGACGTTAAGAAACAGACATTCAAAGAACTTCAGGATATTGTAAAGAAAGACTGTATGTTTGCTACAAACACTTCTTCTCTTTCAATTACAGAAATTGGCGCTGGTTTAGACAGACCAGTAATCGGAATGCATTTCTTCAATCCTGCTCCTGTAATGAAACTGATTGAGGTAATTAAGGGTGAGAATACACCAGATGATATGAAGGACAAGATTGTTGCAATTTCCAAGGAAATCGGCAAAACTCCAGTAGAAGTAAATGAGGCTGCTGGTTTTGTAGTAAACAGAATCCTGATCCCAATGATTAATGAAGCAGTAGGCATCTATGCAGACGGCGTTGCAAGCGTAGAGGGTATTGATACTGCTATGAAACTGGGTGCAAATCACCCAATGGGACCGCTGGCTCTGGGTGATCTTGTTGGACTTGATATCTGCCTTGCCATCATGAATGTATTGTATGATGAGACAGGTGATCCTAAATATCGCCCACATCCATTGTTAAAGAAAATGGTTCGCGCAGGCAAGCTGGGAATGAAGACCGGAATCGGTTTCTATGATTACAGCAAATAAAGAGTTGTATAACATCATTAAATATAAAAAGTTTGGAGGAAAAATATCATGGATTTTTCTTTAGATAAAAAACATGAAATGGCGAGAACTCTTTTCAAAGAGTTTGCGGAAAATGAAGTAAAGCCTCTTGCACAGGAAGTCGATGAGACTGAGAAATTTCCAAGAGGAACAGTAGAAAAAATGCAGAAAATAGGATTCATGGGTATCCCAATTCCCAAGGAGTACGGCGGACAGGGCTGTGATCCTCTGACCTATATTATGTGTGTGGAAGAGCTGTCTAAAGTATGCGGCACCACAGGCGTTATCGTATCTGCACATACATCTCTGTGCTGCGATCCAATTATGACTTATGGTACAGAAGAGCAGAAGCAGAAATATCTTGCGCCCCTTGCCAAAGGTGAGAAACTGGGTGCTTTTGCATTGACCGAGCCAGGAGCTGGTACGGATGCACAGGGCTGCCAGACAAAAGCTGTTTTAGACGGCGAAGAATGGATCTTGAACGGCTCTAAGTGCTTCATCACAAATGGTAAAGAGGCAGATATCTATATTGTAATTGCTGTCACTGATGTGAAAGTGGATGCAAGAGGAAGAAAGAAAAAATCCTTCTCTGCATTTATCGTAGAAAAAGACACACCGGGATTCTCTTTTGGAACCAAGGAGAAGAAAATGGGTATCCGCGGATCTGCTACATATGAATTGATTTTTGAGGACTGCAGAATTCCTAAAGACAATATTTTAGGACCTCAGGGTAAGGGATTCCCTATTGCTATGCATACTCTGGACGGCGGACGTATCGGTATTGCAGCTCAGGCACTGGGTATTGCAGAGGGTGCATTGGATGCAACAATTGCTTATACCAAGGAGAGAAAGCAGTTTGGACGTTCCATCGCAGCTCAGCAGAATACACAGTTCCAGCTTGCAGATATGGCAGCTAAAATTGAAGCTGCTCAGATGCTGGTATACAAGGCGGCTATGGCAAAAGCTACACAGAAGGTTTACTCCGTAGAAGCAGCAAAAGCAAAATTATTCGCAGCAGAGGTTGCTATGGAAGTAACGACCAAGTGCGTTCAGTTATTCGGTGGATACGGATATATCCGTGAGTACGACGTAGAGCGTATGATGCGTGACGCTAAGATTACAGAGATCTATGAAGGTACCTCTGAAGTTCAGCGTATGGTTATTTCCGGCGCATTGCTTAGATAGTTGCGATTCAGCGGATTGAAAATGGAAGAGATAAATATAGAGCTGTGCTTGTATAAGCGGAATCTATATCTCTGATATTTGAGAGCGCAGCGCGCACGAAAGATGCGTAGCATCTTGCATTCAATCCACACAAAAAAATAAATTATAAGGAGTGAATTACCGTGAAAATCGTTGTATGTATAAAGCAGGTACCAGATACCAAAGGCGGAGTAAAATTCAATCCAGACGGTACTCTGGACAGAGGTGCAATGCTTACTATTATGAATCCAGACGATAAAGCAGGTCTGGAAGCAGCATTGAGATTAAAAGAACAGTATGATGCAGAAGTGACAGTGCTTACTATGGGACTTCCCAAAGCAGATGAGGTTCTCCGTGAAGCTATGGCAATGGGAGCTGACAAGGGTATTCTTGTAACTGACAGAGTACTGGGCGGAGCTGATACATGGGCTACTTCCACTACCATTGCAGGTGCAATCCGTAACCTGGAATATGATCTGATTATCACCGGACGTCAGGCTATTGACGGTGATACTGCACAGGTTGGACCTCAGATTTCTGAGCATTTGGATATTCCTGTTATTTCCTATGCACAGGAGATTAAGATTGATGGAGACTATGTAGTTGTTCAGCGTCAGTATGAGGACAGATATCATGAGTTAAAGGCAAAAATGCCTTGCCTGATTACTGCTCTTTCTGAGTTAAATGAGCCGCGTTATATGACACCAGGCGGAATCTTCGATGCGTATGACAAAGAAGTGACTGTATGGGGCAGAGCAGATCTTAAGGATGTAGATGACTCTGACCTGGGATTAAAGGGATCACCAACCAAGATTGCAAAGGCATCTGATAAGGTTAAGAAAGGTGCCGGAGAAAAGATTGTTCCTGATACAGCAGAAGATGCAGTCAGCTATATTGTAGGAAAATTGAAAGAGAAGCATGTAATCTAATAGATTGCGAACATCCGTAAAAATAAGGAAAGTGGTGAAAATAATGGGTTTAGAAGCATATAAAGGAGTATATGTCTTTGCACAGCAGGTAGACAATGTATTAAGCGGAATTGCTTTTGAATTACTGGGCAAAGCAAAAGACTTGGCAAAAGATTTAGATACAGATGTAACAGCGGTACTGATTGGTTCCGGTGTAAAAGATCTGGCAGACCAGTTGGCAGAGTATGGTGCTGATAAAGTGATCGTTGTAGACGATCCAGAATTAAAGGAGTACAGAACAGAGCCTTATACACATGCGCTCGCTTCTGTTATCAACCAGTACAAACCAGAAATTATGCTGGTAGGAGCTACTGCAATTGGACGTGACTTAGGTCCCCGTGTTTCTGCAAGAGTGAAGACTGGTCTGACAGCTGACTGTACCGTATTAGAGATCGGTGATTTCCCACTGAATCCAGTACCTGGCAAGGAAGATGAGCAGAAGCACAATCAGCTTTTGATGACTCGTCCTGCATTTGGCGGCAATACCATTGCAACTATTGCATGTCCAGATAACCGTCCTCAGATGGCAACCGTACGTCCTGGCGTTATGCAGAAGATTGACCCTATCAAGGGAGCAAAAGCTGTTGTAGAAGAATACAATCCTGGATTTACCCCAGACAGCAAGTATGTAGAAATCTTAAATATTATCAAATCTGTCAAAGAGACAGAGGATATCATGGAAGCTAAGATTCTGGTATCTGGCGGACGTGGTGTTGGAAGCGCTGAGAATTTCCAGATGTTAAAGGATCTGGCAGCAGTAATCGGCGGAACTGTAAGCTGTTCTCGTGCGGTAGTGGAAAATGGATGGCTGCCGGTAGATTTGCAGGTAGGACAGACTGGTAAAACAGTTCGTCCAAATGTATACTTTGCAATCGGTATTTCTGGAGCAATCCAGCATGTAGCTGGTATGGAAGAGGCTGATATTATTATCGCTATCAACAAGGATGAGGATGCTCCAATCTTTGATGTAGCTGATTATGGTATCGTGGGAGATCTGAATAAGATTGTTCCAGCTCTGACAGAAGCTTTAAAAGCTGAGTTGGCAGAATAATTGAAATTATAAGAAGTGCCTTTCTACTGGGTATAGTGGAAAGGCACTTTTCGTTTTATAGCATATTTAACAAAAATTCCTGGCTTGCTATTTTTCAACAGATAGTGTATGATTTACGCGGGAAAAAGAAATTGTTCATGGTATGGAACAGAAAGGGAGGAATTTCAGTGAATAGTAAACAGAAAACAAACACCGCCTATCTGGTGGAAATGGCGCTGCTGATTGCGATTATTTTAATTATGGCGTTTACGCCTGTGGGATATATCCGTACATTAGGGCTGGAGATTACTCTGATCGTAGTGCCAGTAGCAGTAGGGGCAGTGACATTGGGACCCGCTGCTGGAGCAGTTCTTGGAGGAATTTTCGGTGTTACCAGTTTTATTCAGTGTTTTGGCATGAGTCCTTTTGGAGCTATGCTGTTAAGTATTAATCCAGTACTTACTTTTCTTGTCTGTGTACCTACCAGGATATTAATGGGGTGGCTGACAGGGTTCTTATATCAGAGATTCCTGGCATGCAGTCTGCTGAAAAAGATATCGCTGGCTCTTGCCAATCTCTGCTGTCCGTTACTGAATACATTGTTTTTTATGGGAACTTTGACGGCATTCTTTTATCAGAGTGAGTATGTCCAGGGAATTGCCTCAGCCTTGGGTGCAAAAAATCCGCTGGTATTTATCCTGCTTTTTGTTGGTATCAATGGATTGGTAGAGGCGGCAGCATGTTTTGTGGTGGGAAGCGCTATTTCACAGGCTTTAAAAAAGGTTATCAAACATTAGTAAAAGCGGGGAAGTAAAGAACACAGATGAGAAATGTTGATAAAATTCTGCGATGTCTGTTTGTAGTCTCTGTCTGTGCCCTGCTTGCTGCTGATAGTCTGGCAGACAAGGGCAATTTCTTGAGAGAAGAATTTGTAAACAGCCAGAAAGATATTATACCTGTGAATGGTCAGATTCATTTGGAAAAAAGACAACAGCAAAGTGGGCGTATAATCAGAGAGCATATTTTGGGATCAGCAGAAAAAGAGGCGATTCAAAAAATACTAACGAACTCACAAAAAGAGATGACGGCCAGTTATGAGATAGATGAATTATTTCTGCGGTGGATGTCAAATACGTATGGAAGAAAGAGTCTGTATGATTTAGGGCAGGCAGCGGAAAAGAGAACGCAGAATATAGAGAGCTGGCATGAGATCACTGGAAAATCTCTTCATGTCCTGTGGGTGGAATACTGCCGTTCTGCCAAAGATGTAGAATATGATCTGAATAAAATATATGACAAAGAATGTGCGGTAAATGATCAGGTCATATTGGACTTTACCGGAGATATCAATTTGTCAGAGGGATGGAGTTCTACGAATTATCTGGATAAACAGCCTGGAGGGATCAAAGATTGTTTTTCAGACGCCTTGTGGCAGGAAATGCAGGCAGCAGATATATTGATGATAAACAATGAATTTACATTTAGTGAGCAGGGAAAGCCTCTGCCCAGAAAGCCATATACTTTCCGCGCGAATCCAGACCGCGTTCATGTTTTGACAGAAATGGGAATAGATATTGTGTCTCTGGCTAACAATCTCGTCTATGATTACGGTG
>CAJUCK010000008.1:0-3480 GCA_910585395.1 uncultured Lachnospiraceae bacterium | reverse complement strand
CTTAAACAGGCAGAGGAGCCAGCATATTTTATAGCAAATGGCAGAAAAATTGCCATTGTGGCGGCTACTCAGATTGAGCGTTCATTGAATTATACCAAAGAGGCGGCAGAGAAGACAGCAGGAGTATTAAAAACATTGAATCCTGATAAATTTGTATCTGTGATCAAACAGGCAAAATCTCAAAGCGACTATGTAATTGCTTTTGTACATTGGGGAACCGAAAATACCAGGTATTATGACCAGGGGCAGGTGGAGTTGGGACGTGTTTTTATTGATGCTGGAGCAGATGTAATCATCGGCGGGCATACGCATTGTCTTCAGGGATTTGACTATTATAAGGGAAAACCTATTATTTACAGCCTGGGAAATTTTTGGTTTAACGGCAGAACCATAGACACAGGATTGTCTCAAGTAGTGATTCACACAGACAGCAGAGAGATAGAATTTCGATTTCTTCCCTGTACCCAGAGGAACTGTTTTACTTCTCTGGCAGAAGAACCAGAGGAAAAGCAGAGAATTCTGGAGTATATGCAGAGGATTTCTGCACCGGGGGTTTTGGTGGGAAGTGATGGCTCTGTGACAGAATTAGTTCCATAGAGAGTTGTTTTTTTGTGCCCTGCATGATAAAATAGAAACGATTGATATATTAAGATAGAAACAGAAACATAAGGAGGACATTATGAGTAAAAAACCTACGGTATTAATGATTCTGGATGGATTTGGTTTAAATGAGAAGCATGAGGCCAATGCTGTATATCAGGCAGATACCCCGAATATTGACGGGCTGATGAAAGATTGCCCCTTTGTCAGAGGCAATGCCAGCGGGCTTGCAGTAGGGCTCCCAGATGGACAGATGGGTAATTCTGAGGTAGGACATTTGAATATGGGAGCTGGAAGAATCGTATACCAGGAATTGACAAGAATTACCAAAGAGATAGAAGATGGAGAATTCTTCAAGAATGAAGCTCTGCTTTCAGGAATGAAGAATGTAAAAGAGAATAATTCAGCCCTGCACTTGTATGGTCTTTTGTCAGACGGAGGCGTACACAGCCATAATACGCATGTGTATGGGCTTCTGGAAATGGCAAGAAGAGAAGGAATAGAAAA
This sequence comes from uncultured Lachnospiraceae bacterium, assembly GCA_910585395.1. Classification (GTDB taxonomy): domain Bacteria; phylum Bacillota; class Clostridia; order Lachnospirales; family Lachnospiraceae; genus Petralouisia. The sequence continues at coordinate 2,373 of CAJUCK010000008.1, read as the reverse complement.
AGTGTATGTACACTGCTTTTTAGATGGACGAGATACAGCGCCTACTTCTGGTAAAGGATTTATGGAAGAGCTGGAGAGTAAGATGAAGGAAATTGGCGTAGGTGAGATTGCCACGGTTTCTGGACGCTATTATGCCATGGACAGGGACAACCGCTGGGATCGCGTGGAGAAAGCTTACTGTGCCATTGCAAAAGGAGAAGGAAACCGCACGACAAATGCAGTGGAGGCAGTAGCTGCTTCCTATGCTGAGGATATCACAGACGAGTTTGTGGTGCCTACTGTTGTGGAGAAGGATGGAAAACCTGTTGCAGTCGTAAATGACAAAGATACTATTATCTTCTTTAATTTCCGTCCAGACCGTGCAAGGGAAATTACAAGAACCTTCTGTATGGATGAATTTGACGGTTTTGACAGAGGAGCCAGAAAAGATATAACATATGTGTGCTTTACAGAGTATGATGTAACTATTCCCAATAAATCCATTGCCTTCCATAAAGTAGAGTTATCAAATACTTTTGGGCAGTTCTTGGCAGATAATGGTAAAACCCAGGCAAGAATTGCTGAGACAGAGAAATATGCACACGTAACATTCTTCTTTAACGGAGGGGTGGAGGAACCTAATAAGGGGGAAGACCGTATATTGGTAAATTCTCCTAAAGTGGCGACTTATGACCTGAAACCAGAAATGATGTGATTATCATTAATTTTGCCAACCCAGATATGGTAGGACATACTGGAGTGGAAACAGCAGCCATTGCGGCAGTGGAAGCAGTAGATGCCTGTGTGGGGAAGGCGGTTGCAGCATTGAAGGAAGTGGATGGAACAATGTTCCTCTGCGCGGATCATGGAAATGCAGAGCAGCTTATTGATTATAAGACTGGCGAGAGCTTTACAGCTCACACGATCAATCCAGTTCCATTCATCCTGATCAATTATGATGACAGTTATACTTTGAGAGAAGGAGGCTGCCTGGCAGATATTGCTCCTACATTGATTGAAATTATGGGTATGGAGCAGCCAGAAGAGATGACAGGAAAATCTTTGCTGGTAAAACGGTAAATAGACGGCAGGAAAAGAACACAACAAAGCGGGCAAGCCCACTTCATTTTTCCAAACCCCTCAAGATTGAGGGGTTTGGATGCTTTGACGAAGTGCAGCCGCGTTAGCGGCATCATATTCTGCCAGTTCTTGAGACATCCCTGTATTACTGCGATATTTTTTATTTGTGTGCCAACTTCTAAGCTTGATTGATAAAATTATAGATAAGCGTTAATTTTATTTTTTTAGTCTATAAGGCAAACGCTCACCATATAAAAAAGTGTTTATCTTCCTGCTAAAGACGTTCCAACAACGTAAACGTCAATCAACATTTCACCATCCATAAGTTCTGTTACTGTAATACTAAGTTCTTCACACAAACTCTTTACAATAGAATAAAATCCCTTATAAGTAGAATGAGGGTGGAATCTCTATAAAATAAGGAGTTACTTCGAAAACACTCAACGAAAACTTCTTATTTCTTTTTAGTTTTAACTTCCCAGCAAACTGGAATTTGTCAACAAAAAATATGTTCTTTGTGATATTGAATAAAACCTTCTTTATTAAAAGATGGTAGATACCCATATTCTTCTACAATTAACTTAAGTATTGCGGCAGCTCTTGCTTGGGTATTGATACTTTTTGTAGGATTAAATTCAATATCTGTAAAATAATTGTAACTTAAAATGGCCTTGATTTCATCTGTTGTAAATGATTGTTTTATAGCGGTAATGTAGATGTAATCATAGAATGCTGTTTGGGGCATTAAAGGAAAATCTTCATTTTGGTAACGAAACGCTTTTAAGCTTCCTGATTTATGTAATCTCTCATCACGCTTGGCTTCTTTCGGTGACATATCAAGCAAATCAAGATAAGGTCCTCCATCCTCAAAAACTTTAGCGCTCTGAAAAATATTCTCAAGAGTATAGCTATTTATCTTGAGATTAAACGCACTTAATTTAATTCCAATGGCTTCCATGCTCTTAGTGCTGATTTCCAATGGATTAGCGTTTACGTCTGCTTTTATAATTGCATTGTGCAAGCTTTTTATAGATTTTTGTTTTTGTGATACTGCAAAACCAGAGTACCATTCAAACGAATACATTTCACTAATAACTTTTCCTTGATTAACAAAGAATGCAGGTCGTTTTGCCATTGTCCCTCCTATATAAAATATGGTTTATTCTTCTAATGAACTAATAATATCTTGTATTTCAAATACAGCATCTTCCACCCGCAGTTCTACTTCTTCACTCCAAAATTGACTTCCACCAGACAGCTCATCAATTAAGTTGAAGATAGATACTGCATCAGCGACAGGTATAAAACCAGTCG
>CAJUCK010000007.1:68113-80543 GCA_910585395.1 uncultured Lachnospiraceae bacterium | reverse complement strand
ACCTGGGCTGTCTTTCTTATGCCGCCTTCTTCATAGCTGACTGTAATTTTCTTATCTGCTGTTGTCAATGTCTTTTCTGCATCTATGATGGTAATTTTATCTGTCACATCCTGTTCTGAGTCTCCAGAACTTCCTGTGTACTCTGCCTTCACCACCATTCCTGCCGGATCAAATGTTTCACCTGCAAGATAAGCCCGCCTGTCTGGCTGTACTGCAATCGCAAGGTTATTGAGCACTGCGTCTTTTACTGCCAGTCTGACTGATAAGGTGATTGTTCTGGCGTTCTCAGCGCCATTGATTACATACCCCTCTGGCAGCGTCAAGGTCTTTGTCGCGGCGCCTGCCCCTTCTATCTTCGGCACATTCCAGACTGCATCATTTTTAAATTCACACATTTCTCCGTGTTTCATAGAAACATTGATATCCAGCCTGCCCAGCGCCTCTTTGATCTTATCTGTATTATCTTTTACATCATCCAGCAAAAACATCAATTCTTCCTGGCTGACAGATACCTCTGAAATAATAGAAGGCACAAGGTGATACAGGTATTCTACTTCTTTCTCTTTGAGTGTTCGGTTATAGATGCTGGCCTCATCAAAGATTCCATGGAAAGGCGTCCACTTACCGCCGCCTAAAAACAATCGGGTTAATCCCTCTTTTGCCACTACTCCGGTTCCAGCTTCTCTGCCATTTACATATAATTTCATTTCATCTTGAGCATTCACCCAGGTAAGCATGGTCCACTGGTCTTCAAAAAGCTGGTTCTCAAGAATCACTTCGCCAGTACCACTTTGAATACTGATAGAATTAGAAGCTTTTTTCGGATCAGCATAGAGAACAAGCTCTTTCTCTTTCGTTCCACTGTCAGCGCCCTTGCTGTATAAAATCATTGCATATTCTTCTTTTAAAGATTTCGGCTGCACCCAAAAGTTGATGGTAAAGTCTCTGCCTGCCTCTATTGTCTGAGCTAATTCTACCGCCGTCTTTGTATTTGTGCTGTTAAGCAGAATTCCCCTGTCTTTGATACCTTCACAATACTCTGGCGCGCCACTGTAGTCTGTCAATGTACCGTTTACTACCATTTTAGCAGAAGTGCCGCCTTCCACTCCGTTATTTAAGTTATCTTCAAAAGAATACTGTGCCAGTCTGGCTTCACTCAAAGCTTCTTCAATGGTCTGAACAACAAGCGTAAACTCTTTTTCCTGTTTGTCAGAACCTTCTGTGTAAGTAACTGTGATTGTATGTGTTCCCTTTTCCAAAGGCTCATCTGCTGAAAATGGCGCTCCATTTTCTGATAATGAAACCAGCTCTGTCACATCTTTGTATGTAGATTCTGCTCCCTCTTCTGTGTACACCGCTCTCACTTTCATTCCCGTTTTATCAAGAATCTCACCCTCAAGATAATTACATTTCGCAGGAGGTGTAAGCTCAATCTCTGTCAGCTCTCCGCTTCTGATGCTGACTTGCACCGTAAGAACTGCTTTCCTTGAACCGTCAGACATCACATATCCTTGTGGAAGCTCTAATTCTTTGGTTGCTGTATATCCATCTGCAGGTGTTCCCGTCAAGGTCCAGTTTTCATCGCTGGAAAGAATTGGCGCTTCTCCATTTTTCATCACTGCATGAAGGGGCAGCCTTGCCAGTTCTGCTTTCACCGCCGCCTCTGATGAATTCTTCTTTGTGACTGTCAATTCCTCTTCATAGGATATTTCTGAAACTGTCCATGGCACATGATGGTAGAGCTCTGCCACTTCTTCTGCCGTCAGGGTACAGTCATACATACTGAATTCATCGAATACTCCATGGAAGGGGTCCCACCAGCCGCCTCCTAAGAATAACCTGGTAATTCCATTTTTTACACTGTGTGCATCACCAATCTTTCTGCCATTGGCATAGAATTCCATATTGTCTCCACTATTGGCACAGGTAAGCATAATCCACTGGTCTTTAAACAGTAAATCATTAAAGTTTACATCATCGTCTATTCCATTCTGTATGTTAATGGAATTCTCCCCTGCTGTTGATGGATTTGCATAGAGAACAAGTTCTTTGCTCCATTGTGCATTCCCTCCCGACAGCATAATTGCCCATTGCTTATCCAATGACTTGGGCTGCACCCACATATTGATGGTGAAATCTTTCTTAGCGGATGGTACATTTGCACCCAGTTCCAGCGCCGTTTCTTTGGCCGTGTCATTTAGTAAAATGCCGTGCCCTTTCACGCCATCTGCATAAACTGGCTCCAATTCCTTATTATCAGCAAGGCTTCTGTTGTCCACCAGTTTTGCCGTCCTGCCTTCCGTCTGTTTATCAGCCAACGTCTCATCAAAGCTGTAGTATACTGCTGCGCCGTCCTTTAACTCTACAACAGAAATGCTGCAGTCCTGAGTTACTGTAATCTTGCCTGATTCCTCTGTTTCGTCTTCCTCTGTGTAGCTGATTTTTATAAAGGCATCTGTGAGTTCTAATGGCTTCGTCTCATCTGAAATGACAATCTTATCTGTTACATTTTCTCTTGTACCATTTGCATAAACTGCCTCCACAACCATGCCTGTCTTATTAAAGGTATGTCCCTGAATGTATCTTGTTATATCTGGCTGTGTGGAAATATCAATACTAACCAGTTTCTTCTGGTCACTCTTTTCTGCTACTTTCACCTGAACAGTTATGGTATCTATATTCTCTGTTCCCTCTGCAAACTTATAGCCCAGCGGCGCTGCAATCTTAGCGGATGCCGTATACATTCCCGCTGCTTCTGGATGATATGAAGCAATCGTCCAAAACTCTGCTTTATTGGCAAGAACTGGCGTTTGACCGCTGGAAACTGCTGCTGTGATCTTTAATTTTGCAAGCTCTTTCTGCACATACCCGGCAGTAGAATTGTATGGTACAGAAATTTCAGCTTTATCTGCTGACAGTCCTGTAATTATAACGGGCTGTTTTACTGTAATCTGAACAGTGACTTTGGATTTTCCTTCTGCATACTCATAACCTGCGTCTGCCCTGGGCAGTGTGGCAGTTGCCGTATAGCCAGTTTCTGTCTCAGTTAAAGACCACAGTGAACTTCCATTTTTTATCGAATATCTGCTGTTATGTTCCGTAGTAACTGCGAACGTCAATGCCGCCAATTTTTCCTTTATCTGTGCTTCTGTAGTTCCATAAAGCACCTCTATCTGATTTTCTGAAGGCGTTACCTGAGTTATCAATTCAGGGTTCTTAACCATTATTTTGACTGGTATCTGTTTCCATATAGATACTCTGTTATTCTCCAGATTGAATGCATAACCAGCAGGCGCCTCCACCTTAGCCTCAGCAGTAATTTCTCCTTTGGCCGTTACGGTATAATTTTTCAATGTCCAGATATCGGCAGTATTCTCAAATTGAAACTGCTTGCTGCCGTCTGTGCCTGACAAGGTCACTTTTTCTGCTAAAACTCTTTTTACATCTGCCAGGCTGGTTCCATACTCAATTTCAATATCCGTTTCTGCATTGGCTGTCACTTGTGTAATCTTAGATAATTTATCTGCGTATTGTTCGAGATAATATCCTTCCACATCTTCTGGAGTAAATACCTCGTTTGTAAAGACAAGTTCATCTATCAGACCGGAAAAATATCCATCCCATTCCCAGCCGGTTACACCCAGATAAGTCTTCATATCGGGCCCTTTTTCATTCTGAACATTTCCTGAACCTGCTTTTCTTCCGTTGATATACAATGTTCCCAAGGCTTTTTTGGAACCTTCTGCCGGAGGCGTTCCTTCTGCTGTCATGGTTCCATCTACAACTAGTGCAATGTGGGACCATTCTGCATTTTCACCGATTGGAATGCTGCTTTCCGCAGCCGTATACAAATCTAACCCAGAAGTTCCCCGAGACCAAAGTTTCAATCCGCCCTCAGAATTTCTTCCTGCCAGTGCGCACCAATTTTGCGTGTTTGTGCCAAGTCCAAAGCCATTGGCAGTAGAAATAAGCAGCGCTACATTTTCCTTGAATTCAGCATCTGGTTTTACCCACATGGAAATGCTGTAACTTTGGGACTCTGTACCTGCAATCTTATCAAGACGGATTCCATACGTACCATCCATCTTCAATGCATTTCCGCTGAGCCCCTCTGCAAAATTCAAATTTATGCCTGCCATATCAGCTTCTACAGGCAGATTTTCTCCCTCGCCATTATGCTTTACAATTGTTCCCACAGTATCTGCATCCTCAAATGTATAACGCTCACGGTATGGTTTTACTGTAAAGCCTGTAACCTTACATGATTTTCTGCGGGTTCCATAAGTATAATATACCGTTGCTGAAGTGGTCTCCAGTGTAAAGGCAGAAGGGCTTACTTCACATTTTGAGATACTCACTGCTTTTGACGTGCCGTCTTCAAAATGGGCAGTAACTGTAATATCTTGCTCTCTGAAAACAGTTCCTTCTATCTCTGGCTCTGTATTCTTTAATTCACAGGTAATGCCCGTCAGTTTAATCTTTGCGGCCACCACAATATCAATAGCTGTCTTCTTGGTAATTCCATTCTCCGTATAGGAAATCTCGATTACCTGATCCGCCGGGTCCAAAGGCCCTTCACTGCAGGTATAGTCTGTTATGATTTTCGTATTGCCATTCGCATATGTAGCTGTCACCACCATACCTGTCTTATCAAAAACATCACCTTCGTTATATGTAATTTTAGAAGGCATTTCTGTAACTTCAATTTTCTTTAGGACAAGTTTTTTTACTGTGATGCTGATCTTTTCTGACAAGCTCACATCCCCGTCTTGATACGTAACTGTCACTTCTCTGTCGCTGGCAGTCAATGGTCTGTCTGGTTCAATGCTGCAGACGTCTCCGCCTATGCTCATCTCTGTGCCGTCTGCATAAACAGCCGTAATTCTCATACCGCCAAAATCAAATGTTTCCCCTTCCCAATACTCTGTCTTATCGGGCTGCTTCGTGATCTTGATGCTCTTTAAAGCCACCTTCGGCCTTTCTGTCACAGTTATGGGCAGCGCTGCTGACTGTGGTCTTCCAAATTCCTGATAAGTCACTGTCACCTCTTTGTCATCAAGGGTCAAGGCCCGGTCTGGCTCAAAACTGCACGCATTTTCTTCTACAGCCTTTCTGCTGCCATCTGAATAAACAGCCGTCACTTCTATTCCAGACGGATCAAACCGCTCGCCTTCACGATATGCCGTCTTATCCGGCTGTTTTGTAATTTCAATGCTGCGAAGAGACACTTCCGGTTCTTTTGTGACCATAATCTCCAAGGAAGCCGTCTTTGTAATGCCGCCTTCTTCATAAGAAATAACCACCTCTTTATCCTCAAGGGTAAGCGGTGTATCTGTACTGGGAGTTATTGTATATGCCGCCGCATCCAGTACCTTTTCTTTCTCATCAGAATAAAATGCTGTTACCTCCATTCCTTTGGGATTAAAGGTTTCGCCTATCCAGTAACCTGTCTGGCCAGGCTGCCTGGTAACTTCGATTTTTTCAAGCGTCACTGCTGTTACGGGAGGCTTGGGATTGTCTGGGTTCTCTGGCGTTTCTGGCGGATTAGGCGTATCTGGGTTTACTGGCGTTTCCGGCGGATTAGGCGTCTGAGCAGCCGCCTTAACTGTCACTTTGCAGCTTGCTTTCTTCTTACTGCCGTCTGTTGCCGCTGCCGTAATCACAGCCGTACCTGCCTTCACTCCTTTTACCACGCCTTTGGAGGTTACTGTAGCAATATTTTTATTGGAAGTGCTCCATTTCATTGTTTTCTTAGACGCACTGGACGGTGATGCTGTCGCCTTTAAAGTCATCGTCTGCCCCACTGTCAATGTGCTGGATGAAGCATTCAGCCTTACCTTGCTCACAGGTGTCACAACTTTTACTTTAAGAACTGCTTTTTTTCTGCTTCCATCTTTGGCTGTTATGGTAATCTTGGCATTTCCGTTCTTAATTGCCTTAATTTTACCTTTACTGCTCACCCTCACAATCTTTCGATTGCTTGTTTTGTACTTCACCTTTTTATTCTTTGCATTTTTGGGCGTAACCTTTATTTTCAACTGGAGTGATTTTCCTTTCTTGAGGGTTACGCTCTTCTTTTTGGGCTTTGTAATCTGAATTTTCTTCACTTTTACTGTTTTTGCTGCTTTTGCTGTCTCTGCTGGAATACTGACGCAGGTAAGCGCCAAAGCCAGAGCCAAAATCAGTGAAAACAGCCGTTTGCCTTTGGTTTTCATCTTTTTCATCCCTTTCATTCCTTCTTTGCTGGCCAGTCTCATGTAAAGTATCAAAAACATAAAATTAACCTGTCGTGTTTATATTATACAATTTCCCTCGTAAAAATTGTTCTCATTTTCGATTGAAAATTTGGCATTTTCGAGCATCTTTACCGCTTCATTTTTTACCAGACCAAAATAATACACAAAAATAATTAAAAAAAGTGTAAAATCTCATACGAGATGAACTTATAATTCAGTCTTGCAATTTTTTACAAATTTGTTATAATAGGGATATGCAGAGATGGTTCATCGGTAGAACACCAGCTTCCCAAGCTGGAAAGGCGGGTTCGACTCCCGTTATCTGCTTAAAAAGCCGTGAAGCATCGTACTGATATGCTTCACGGCTTTTTCGATTGTGTTTTTATTCAAATTTTGAGAAATATTATCATTTTTCTAAACTGGCAAAATTCAGAAGTAACTGTTATGGCTCCAGCTCTCTGGTACGGCTCTTGTCGGTCAGACTGTATTCCTCAATTCTTCCATTCTGCGACGTCAAAAAGAAACGGTCTCTGATGTAAGTTCCCCGGAGCATCGCGCTGCCCCAGCGTTTATCATCACTGCAGTCAATGTTCAAAATCTGTTGGAACTCGCCATTTTCATAGGTAAACAGCAGATACACACGTTCATAATCTTCTCCATATCCTTCTGCTGAGAACCCGAAAAGATTCTTCTTTGGATCAATCAGCACCGCCTTGTAATTGTACAATGCCTCGGAATAATCATATTCTGGCAGATTCAATTTTGACTGTTCTCTCACATCTGATGGATTAGAAATATTGAACATAGAAATCTTCATCCCATTGGTTTCACCAGTACTCTCATCTGCCTCCATACCAAGGCCTAAAAGCAGATCTTTTGAATAAAAATGCAGGTATTCTGAAAATCCGCTGATCTTTAATTCTCCTAAAATTTTCGGCTTCTGCGGATCAGAGAGGTCTGCTGAAAACAGGGGGTCAGTCTCCCGAAAGGTGACAAAATATCCTTTGTCTCCCATAAATCTTGCCGAATATATCCGCTCCCCTTCGGCAAGATCTTCAATCCTGCCCGTCACCTGCAGATTCTGGTCCAGCACATAAAGGCTGTTGGCTGTATAGAAATCTGCTGTATCATAGCCAATAACTTCTCCACTGATATCGTCTATCACTTCTTCTCCATTGTTGCCCTCAACGGTAGTGACCATACGCAGATAATTCTGATATTCGTTCATTGCCATATCATCACGCAATGTTCCTTTTACACTTCCTTCTGCCTCTTTGTTCATTCTTCCATCTTTGTAAGAGTAACGATAAATTCTAGTGCTGTCCGTATTTTTCCCCTTTTTTCCATAGGACAGATACTGGCTTTCTGCCACATAGATGCTGCTCTGGCTCACATAGAATTTATCCGCTGAAGTTACCAGGGCTTTTGTATCTGCAAAGGAATCCGGACGCTCTAAATCTACAGACGCCATCACAAGATAAGACGCTGCACTGGTATCTTCTGGAAGCGTAATTTTTTCCTCTGCCATCGGCTCACCATCTATCACAGGAACATAAGTCTTAAAATTTTCTGGTCTTTCTGGCCTGCTGGCATCACAGGATGCAAAGAAATACAGATATCCATCTGAAATTCTGGAATCCATATAATTCCCTTTTACAGTAAACGTATGGCATTCCTGGGGATTCCTGCGGTCTGCTATATCATAAATCCGAATACGGCAGAAGGCATATCCTGAAATCTCATCTGTCATATCCAAATCCACAGCACTGTCCGTGTGAAAAACTTTTTCTATTTGGTTTTCAATGATTTGAATAAAACCGTTTTCTTTGTTATCCTCATAGAGATATTCCGTCTGTTCCCTCTTTAGCTCTTTGGAACTCTCAGCCCATCCTGGTTCCAAAACAATCAGCATATCATCTGAGACATAAATATCTTGAATCTCAGCAAAATCCCCAATCCGTGTAATCTCAGTCAGACCGTCTTTGGTATCTGCAATTCTCACTGTATAGCTTTCTTTGCTTTTCTGGAAAATTACCTGATACAAATATCTGCCGTCATTTTTGATAATATCTGCCTCTTCCACAGATTGTTCCTGCTGGTTGGTCTTTCCGTAATCTTCAGAACTATTTTCTGCGCTCGTTTCTGTTTCCGCTGAGGAATCTTCTGCTGCAAGATCTGCTCTCTCAGCGCCTTCCTCCGCTTGCCCTGCCGTCTCAGCTCCGTTTGTGCCCCCGTCAGCCTTAGCATATTCCTTCTGTCCTAAGTCAAGCTTTTCCTGTTCTGACCATATCTTATCAAAGTTCTCATACAGTTTCTTATAAGTCGTTTTCTCTGTGTCAGATGCTGCCATTCCATCTGCCGCCTCTTCTTCCCCCTGTGTCATATCTATACATCCATCTTCCATACCAGATTTCCAATTGAGATTGTGTCCTGCCGCAAACAGCACAAGTGCCATGCATGCCGCCGCTGCAAACGTACCACACCACCAGCCAAAATATTTATTCCTCTTCCTTCTCTTTCTGAATTCAGCCTTTTCTGTTATCAGAAGCTTATCTTTGTCTTTCTCCTGCCCAGTGTTCTTCTGTTTCAGCCGCTCTTCCATATGCTGCGGAAGAAGGCTTTGGGGAATCTGCTGGTCATTGGCGCTCTCCTGCAGGAAATTCCTGATATCTATTTCTTCCCATTTTCTTTCCCTATCGCTCTTTCGCATCATCACACCTCCAGCTTCTTTTTCATTTTTTGAAGTGCCCTCCGATACCTGGAACGGATGGTACTATGATTCTGCTTCATAATTTCGGCAATCTCCTGGCTGGTATAGCCTCCAAACACTGACAAAGCCACAATCAGGCGTTCCTCCTCTTTCAATTCCCAAAACACCTGTTTCACTGCTGCTGCCATAGCAAAATCCGTTTCCTTTGACAGTGCATTTTCCCCAGATATGGAAATATTCTGAATATCTTCTTCCCTGCGAAACCAGCTTTTCATTCTTCTCCGGCAGCGGTTCACCAGAATCTGCATAATCCAGGGAGCGAACTTTTCCCTGTCCTTTAACTGATAAAATTTCTCATATGCTGTCAGCACCGCATCCTGCACTGCGTCTTCCGCTTCCTGGCAGTTTCTCATATAGTATAAAGCGGTTCGGTACATTTGCGGATAGACTTTCTCATAATACTGCATAAACTCTTCCATATGTCCTCAACCTCCCTTGAAATGCATTTCATTGTATAAGAGTCCTCATTCATCTAAAATGTTGCACTGCTTTTACAGCAATTCAGCCTTCTCATCTCTCTGCACGATACGGTACAGAAAAATAAGAAAGCTGAATGATTACATTATTTTCTGAAATCTGTAATTTTAAAACTGCCAATATGGTCAATCTGCTCATCCGGCACCGTCTTCTCCTTTACTGGCTCAGGGAGTGTTACAATATCTGTGTCAAACATTTCCTCAGAACTTTTTAATTTTGACGCCTGGTCAGCAATTGAGCCGGCAGCAGTTCTTACCTGTTCCATTTCCTCGTTCAGAGATGCGAAAAATTCTTCTGCGCAGGAAATTTTATCCGCCTGTTCCTCATAAGCATCTATCGCTTTTTTTCTGCATTCATTGCAATATTCTCCGACAGTTTCTCTGCGATAGTGTTTATTCGTTCAGAAGACTCTCTGGCCTGGTCTGCTAATGTCCGTATCTCATCTGCCACAGACGCAAATCCTCTGCCTCTTTCCCCCGCTCTTGCCGCCTCAATACTGGCATTCAGCGCAGCAAGATTTGCCTGTCCGGAAATCCCTGCGATCATTTCACTGACAGCTTTAACCTGCTCTGCCGACTGGCTCGCCATATCTGTCTGCGCTCTCATATCTGTAATTACCTGGTTTCCTGTCTCTTTGGCATTCACCAGTTCTTCTATAGTCTCTCTGGCGCTTTTGCTGTATTCTTTCATTTTATCCAAACTCTGCTCCAGAACCTTTGCCTGATCCAAAATTCCATCCACGGACCTGTTTATCTCGGCAATTTGCTCTTGAAGTTCTTTGACACTCTCTGTCTGGGAAACGGTCTTATGTTCCGCACTCTCCACCTGACTGTCCGCCTGCTCCATGGATTCTGCCATCGCTTGAAATGAATGAGTAAACTCTTCTGAAATCTCCCGCAGAGACGCAGAGGCATGTTTCACTTCATTGATTACAGGTGCAATATTGCCCGTCATGCAATTCATAGAACGCAGGATTTCTCCCAGCTCTTTTTCCCGTTCTGAGAATTTTTCTCTCTTTGCTGCCAGTTTCTCTTCTGCAACCTGGTCCAGATCTTCTGTAAATTCCTGAATCCTGTCTGACACACGCTTTGCCAGTACAGACAGTGCGCAGACAGCGCATGCTGTCACTAAAATCATACCTATGGTACCGCCAAATACCGTCATTGAGCCATTCCCCATAAGCTGAAGAATTATCAATGAGATGATACCTGTCAATACCGCTGGCAGCAGTAGAATTCCCATAACCATCATCTTTGTTTTTCTTGCATTTTCCATCTCTTTCACGATCCGTTCCTCCTTAGCATTCAATCCATTCCTAGTTCATTCCTGATACTTTTCCTGTGTAGAGCTGATAATACCTGCCCTGTTCTTCCATCAGTTCCTCGTGAGTTCCCCGTTCTACAATCCGCCCTTGTTCCAGAACCATAATGCAGTCACTGTTGCGCACAGTGGACAGGCGATGAGCGATTACAAAGGTAGTCCTGCCCTTCATCAATTTATCCATACCGTCCTGCACCAGACGTTCTGTTCTGGTATCAATGGAACTGGTGGCTTCATCCAATATCAATACCGGCGGATCTGCAATGGCGGCTCTTGCAATCGCAAGAAGCTGCCTTTGTCCCTGGCTTAAATTCGCTCCATCTCCCGTAAGCATGGTCTGGTATCCTTCGGGCAGCCTGCGGATGAAGCCGTCTGCATTGGCAAGTTTTGCTGCCTGCACAACTTCTTCATCAGAAGCGTCCAGTTTGCCATAACGAATATTTTCCATCACAGTATCTGTAAACAAATGCGTATCCTGCAGTACAATCCCGAGAGAACGGCGCAGGTCTGCTTTTTTAATCTTATTGATATTGATTCCATCATAACGTATTTTGCCATCCTGTATATCATAGAATCGGTTAATCAGGTTTGTTATCGTCGTCTTTCCTGCACCAGTAGAACCTACAAATGCAATTTTCTGCCCCGCATTAGCAAACATTTTGACATTATGAAGTACAATTTTTTCTGAACTATATCCGAAATCCACATCATCAAACACCACATCTCCTGTAAGTTCCACATAATCTGTAGTGCCTTCTGCCTGATGATGGTGCTTCCACGCCCAGAGACCTGTGCGCTGATCCGCTTCCTGTAAGTTTCCATTTTCCTTTCTGGCATTTACCAGCGTCACATATCCTTCATCCATCTCTGGCTGCTCATCCATCATGGCAAAAACACGTTTTGCACCCGCCATTGCCATAACCACGCTGTTAAGCTGCTGGCTTACCTGGCTGATCGGCATGTTAAAGCTCCTGTTAAAGGTGAGAAAACTTGCCAGCCCTCCCAGGGTGAATCCTCCCACACCATTCAATGCAAGGATTCCTCCTGCCATGGCGCAGATTACATAACTTACATTTCCAAGCTGCATGGTAACCGGCCCTAACATATTTGCAAACTTATTTGCCTGGCTGGCACTTTCATACAAATCTTCGTTAAGCCTGCAAAACTGCTCTAAGCTCTCCTGTTCATGGCAGAATACCTTTACTACTTTCTGCCCTTCCATCATCTCTTCAATATAGCCGTTTACTTTTCCAATTTCCTGCTGCTGGGCAACGAAATATTTTCCGCTCTTTCCAGCAAAAGCTTTGGTGGCTGACAGCATGATCCCCACCATCACAAGAGTCACTAAAGTCAGCGGAACACTTAGAATCAGCATACTCACCAGCACACTAACAATGGTCACCACACTGGCAAAAATCTGCGGCAGGCTCTGGCTGATCATCTGGCGCAGCGTATCAATGTCATTGGTATACACAGACATAATATCTCCATGCGCATGGGTGTCAAAATACTGAATCGGAAGGCTCTCCATATGAGTGAACAAATCATCCCGCAGCCCCCGCAGCGTTCCCTGCGTTACTTTTACCATTATCCTGTTATACATCCAGGTGGAGCAGATACCGATCCC
>CAJUCK010000007.1:55277-67986 GCA_910585395.1 uncultured Lachnospiraceae bacterium | reverse complement strand
TAGACATCTATCAGAGTCTGCATAAATAATGTTCCCTGAACATTGGCAATCACTCCCACAAAAATACCGAATATTACAAGCAGCAGATGCCATCTATAACCAGCAAAAACATAACGCATCAGTCTGGAAAAAATCTTCCAGTCCATGTTCTTTTTCGCCGCAGGCTTTTTCTTCTCCATCATCTGCCGCCCCCTTTCTCTTCATCAAAATCGCCACCGCCTTTTGTCTGAGATTCATAGACATCCCTGTAAATTTCACTGCTGGCCAGCAGTTCCTCATGGGTGCCAAAATCTGCCACCCGTCCATTATCCATGACAATGATGCGGTCTGCATTCTGCACACTGGATATCCGCTGGGCAATAATCAGCTTCGTGGTATCTGGGATTTCTGTGGCAAAAGCCTTACGGATGCGGCTGTCTGTCGCCGTATCCACAGCGCTGGTGGAATCATCCAAAATCAGAATTTTAGGTTTTTTCAGCAAGGCGCGGGCAATGCACAGACGCTGCTTCTGCCCGCCAGATACATTGCTTCCGCCCTGTTCAATATAAGTATTGTATTTATCTGGAAACCGTTCTATAAACTCATCTGCACATGCCATCCCGCAGACTCTTACGCAGTCTTCTTCGGAAGCATTTTTATCTCCCCAGCGAAGATTCTCTAATATCGTACCAGAAAACAAAACATTTTTCTGGAGCACTACCGATACCTGGTTTCTCAGCACTTCCATATCATATGTTCTGACATCATTGCCGCCCACAGAAACACTTCCTGCTGTCACATCATACAGACGGCTGATAAGATTGACAAGACTTGATTTGGCGCTTCCGGTTCCACCGATAATCCCCACTGTTTCTCCTGCCTTAATTTCCAGATTGATATCTTTTAGTACTGGCTCCTGACTGTTTTGGGCATAGGAAAAATCCACATGGTGAAAAACAATCCTGCCGTCTGGCACTTCCATAACAGGATTTTGAGGATTGGAAAGGCTGCTTTTCTCATTGATCACTTCTGCAATTCTCTCTGCACTTGCCATACTCATCGTCACCATCACAAAAATCATAGACAGCATCATAAGACTCATAAGAATATTCATACAATAAGCCAGCAGACTCATCAGCTGCCCAGTCGTGAGTTCATCCATGACGATCATTTTTGCTCCCAGCCAGCTTATGGCGAGAATACAGCCATACACTGTGCACTGCATCAGAGGCGCATTCCAGGTAAGAATATTTTCTGCTTTACTGAACATTTTATAGATATTTTCACTTGCCCTGGTAAAGCGCCTGTTCTCATAATCTTCCCGGACATATGCCTTCACCACCCGTATGGCTGACACATTTTCCTGTACGCTTGCATTCAAGTCATCATACTTTGGGAAAATTTTATTAAAATAGCGGACTGCTCTGCTCATTATAAAAAACAGGCAGCCTCCCAGCGCTGCCACTGCAATAAGATAAATACCTGCCAGCTCTGCATTTATCATAAATGCCAGAATCATTGCTATAATCATGCTAAAGGGAGCACGCACGCACATTCTCAGTATCATCTGGTACGCATTTTGAATATTAGTCACATCTGTGGTAAGCCTGGTTACCAGCCCTGCCGTAGAAAATTTATCGATATTGGCAAAAGAAAAGCTCTGTATATTTTCAAACATGCTTCCTCTTAAATTTCTTGCCAGGCCTGCGGAAGCGCTGGCAGCATATTTGGCCCCCAGCATTCCTGCTATAAGCCCCAGCAATGCCATAAGAAGCATCACTGCCCCAGTCTGGCAGATATATGTCATATTTCCTTTACTGACTCCTTCATCAATAATTGCCGCCATAAGAAGCGGTATCACCATCTCCATAACCACCTCTAAAATCATAAATACAGGTGTCAGCAGGGAATCTCGTTTAAATTCTTTGACCTGTCTTAAGATTGTTTTTACCATTTTTCCCTCCTCCATTTCAAATTCTCTACTCCAGATTATAGCACAATCCTCTGAAAAAGTGCACACACAAACTCGAACTTTCCTTTTTACTTTTTTCTCTGGTTCTTGATTATTTTTCCAAAAAGAAGTAATATAATAAAAAATTTCACAACAGGAGGATGAAAACAAATGTACGAAATGAAACCAGAATATTATACTGGAATTGATTCTATTGATCAGGAACATGCCAGATTATTTGAACTGGCGCAGGAAACGCAAGACCTGCTGAACAATGATTTACTACAGGATAAAACCGACAGCCTGTTTCACCTGATCTCTGAATTAATTAATTATACTAAAATACATTTTTCTCATGAAGAAGAATACCAGAAAAGCATCGGCTATGCAGACTTAAAACAGCACGCTGCACAGCACCGGGCATTTGAAGACCGCCTGATGGCATTTGATTTGGATTCCATCGAAAATGACTATGAAAAGCAGAACAAGACCGTAAAATCTCTGTTGAATTTTCTTGTCACATGGCTGATCGCCCATATTTTAGAAACAGATATGAAATATGTAGAGGCCGGCAGAACGAACGCCGGCTGACAAGCTGCAAGTGAAAAAATCTGCACCTGCCAAATGCCCTGGATAACATAATCCCCATTGAAGCAGCCTGCTCCAATGGGGAAAAATTTTATTCTCTTTACGCACTTGTGTTTCTCTCATGATAGGAACGATCTGCCGCTTACATAATACATCCTCCGCCCACTACCAGGTCGCCTTGATAAAATACCACTGCCTGTCCAGGAGTTATGGCACGCACAGGCTCTGCGAAATCACAGCGGACTTTATCACTTTCCACTTTGCGGATGATACAGGGGGCGCCCCTGTGGCTATAGCGGATTTTGGCAGTTACTTCCATTTCTCCTTCCAAATCTGGAACAGACATAAAGTTTAACTGATTTGCGTAGGCTGTATTTCCAAATACTTCTTCATTACTTCCCAAAACCACTTCATTGGTGTCTGGACGTATCTCATTGACAAATACCGGCGTGCCCAGAGCAATTCCAAGCCCCTTGCGCTGCCCGATAGTATAATGAGTGATTCCTTTATGCCTGCCTAAAATTGTGCCGTCTTTGGTCACAAAGTTTCCCTCTTTGGGCACCTGTTCTCCTGCTTCTCTGTCAATAAATCCAGCATAATCATTATCTGGTATAAAGCATATTTCCTGGCTGTCAGGCTTATCTGCTGTCCGAAGGCCGATTTGCTTTGCTATGGCGCGTATTTCTTCCTTGGTATAGTCTCCCACAGGCATCAGCGTATGGCAAAGCTGCTCCTGAGTGAGATTATACAGTGCATAAGTCTGGTCTTTTGCCGCTGTCTTTGATCTGCATAAAGCAGTTCTTCCATTTTCAAGGCGTGCAATCCTTGCATAATGCCCCGTAGCAATATAGTCAGCCCCTATATCCAGGCTCCGCTTTAACAAGGATTCCCATTTCACATAGCGGTTGCAGGCAATACAGGGATTGGGTGTGCGCCCTTTCAAATACTCTGACACAAAGTAATCTATAACATTTTTCTTAAATTCTAACTTAAAATTCATCACGTAATAAGGAATATCCAGCATATACGCTACTCTTCTGGCATCCTCCACAGCTGACAGACCGCAGCATCCGCCATTTTCCTGCTGTGCCATTTCTTCCTGCCATATCTGCATGGTAACACCTATCACCTGATAGCCCTGCTCCTTTAAAAGCCATGCTGCCACAGACGAATCCACGCCGCCGGACATCCCTACCACTACCTTTTTCTTTTCCATAAGCAATCCTGACGCTGTTTCTAATAATCCTCTTCTTCCTCTTCCTCGCTGATATCATTTTTGGGTTTTTCCAATCCCTCAATTTTAATACCATTTTTTTCAGCATAATCCCAAAGCGCTGCATGTATGGCTTCTTCAGCAAGCAGAGAACAGTGTACCTTTACTGGCGGAAGCCCGTCCAGCGCTTCCATCACAGCCTTATTGGTAACGTTAAGGGCCTCCTGTACGGTTTTGCCTTTCACCAGCTCTGTTGCCATGGAACTGGTAGCTACGGCGGCGCCGCAGCCAAAAGTCTTGAATTTTACATCCTGAATAATTCCATTGTCATCTATATCCAGAAAAATACGCATAATATCTCCGCATTTTGCATTTCCCACAGTTCCAACGCCGCTGGCATTTTCAATTTCTCCCACATTTCTTGGATTCTTAAAATGGTCCATTACCTTTTCACTATACATTTGTTTTCCTCCAGATTTTCATAAATATTCTGCCCGTTTCTCTTCAGGTTTTGAATTCATTATCAATGACTTTTTTTCATGTAGTCTTCATACAGAGGAGACATTTCCCGAAGCTGGGTAACAATCTCTTTTATGGCGTCCACAGTATAATCAATATCTTCTCTGGTAGTATCTGCTCCCAGAGTCAGCCGCAGAGAACCATGTGCAATCTCATGAGGCAGGCCAATGGCAAGCAGCACATGAGACGGGTCCAGAGAACCAGAGGTACACGCTGAACCAGAAGAACCGCAGATTCCTTTCATATCCAGCATGATCAGCAGAGATTCTCCTTCCACAAATTGAAAACAGAAATTTACATTATTGGGCAGACGGCTGATCCGGTCACCATTGACCCGGGTAAAGGGAATTTCTTTCAAGACACGCTCCATAAGATAATCCCGCAGTTTCCGCTCCCTCTCTGTACGTTCCTGCATTGTGGCAAGCGCAAGTTCCACTGCTTTGCCGAATCCAACGATTCCTGGAACATTCTCTGTTCCCGCACGCCGCTTTCTCTCCTGAGCCCCTCCATGGAGGAACGAACGTATTTTCACACCCTTGCGGATATAGAGAAAACCGATTCCTTTCGGACCGTTTAACTTATGTCCGCTGCTGCTGAGCATATCAATATTCAGCTCATCCACATCAATCGGCACCTGCCCGAATGCCTGAACTGCGTCTGTGTGAAAAAGCGCCCCATGTTCTCTGGCAATTTTTCCAATCTCTGCCACTGGTTCAATCGTTCCAATCTCATTATTGGCAAACATAATTGAAATGAGAATGGTATCAGGGCGAATGGCCTTTTTTAACTCTTCCAGTTTCACCACGCCAAACTCATCCACATCCAGATAGGTCACTTCATAACCATTCTGTTCCAGCCACTGACAGGTATGCAGTATGGCATGATGTTCAATTTTGCTGGTGATAATGTGTTTTCCTTTCGTCTTATATGCTTCCGCTGCGGCCTTTAACGCCCAGTTATCCGATTCGCTTCCTCCCGCAGTAAAGTAAATTTCATTTTCTTTTGCTCCAATTGCGCCAGAAATAATTTCCCGTGCCTTTGAAATCGCTTCTTTGCTTTTTCCGCCAAATTCATACACGGTGGATGCATTTCCGTAAAATTCACTGAAATACGGAAGCATCGCCTCCACAACCTCTGGCGCTGTCCTGGTTGTAGCCGCATTATCCAGATATATCATTTTCTTCATACTTTTACACCTCGTATATATTAATTTTCCGCTTCTTTGCTGTTCTTGCTCTCCTGCACCAGTTCTCCGATATTGATGCTGTCCACAGTCTCGTTAATACTGTCGTTAATCCGTTTCCAGACAATTTTGCTGACACACTGGGAAGAACCGCTGCAGTGTGACGATCCGCTGTCGTCAATCCCTGCGCATTCCACAGGAATCAGCTCCCCTTCCAATGCCCTTAAGACATCCCCCACAGAAATCTCTGAAGCCGGCCTTGCAATGCTGTAACCGCCGTTTACGCCCCGGACGCTTTTCACAAGCCCTGCCTTCTTAAGTTTTGCCATAAGCTGCTCCAGATAACTGACGGAAATCTCCTGGCGCTGTGCAATACTTGCAAGAGGCACTGGCTGGCTCTCCCCGCAGACGGCAAGATCGATAAAAGCTCTCAATCCATATCTTCCTTTTGTAGATAATTTCAACCTTTCACCTTCTATCTTTTTTGGCACAGAAAGATAAATTTCTCATCTCTTTAAATTCCGAGTATTTTAGTCGGGATTTGTTACAATCGCATAGTATCATGGTTTTATTCTGCTGTCAAGTTCATTTTTCTATGCATGATGAATTTTTTCACGCATAAAATAAAAATAACTTTTATGACATTTCGGAGCTTTTATGAAATCTGATTCACTGCGCAACCATCCATTGATTGCAGGCACGCTGCTTCTGACGCTGGCAGGAATTCTTTCACGGATTATCGGCTTTTTCTTTAGAATATTCCTCTCAGACAATTGGTGCCGAAGGAATGGGAATTTACCAGCTTACCATTCCGATACATGTTCTCACCATTTCCCTGACCTCGTCAGCCATCCAGACTGCCATTTCCAGATTTGTGGCACAGGCTGCCGTCAGCACGTCCTGCGGACATTTTCCAGGCTCTGCTGGCAAAAGACATATAAGATGCAATGAAAGCTGCTATCTTTTGGCAGGATTGTTTCTCTCTCTGTCTCTGGCTTTCTTGTGCAGCTTTTTCCTGTATCAGTATGCTGAACCTCTGGCTGTACATTTCCTGGAAGAGCCGCGGTGCGCCCCCCTCCTTGAGGTTCTGGCTTTTACAGTCCCTTTCGGAGCCGTCCATGCCTGCATCAACGGATATTTTTATGGTCTGAAAAAAACCTTTGTCCCTGCTGTCTCCCAGCTTCTGGAACAACTTGCACGTGTTTTAAGCGTATGGCTGTTTTTCCAGATCTCCATGGAAAGATACCATGCTATCTCTCTGAATCTCGTAGTATGGGGCATGGTTGCAGGGGAGACTGCCGCCGTGCTGTTTTCTGTCAGCTTTCTGCGGCATAAGAAAAGCCAGGGCAGCAGATTTCGCGCCCTGAAACAGATTTTTTTCATGTCTCTGCCTTTAAGCGCCAATCGTGTACTGGTGAATATCCTGCAGAGCATGGAAGCCGTTATGCTCCCTGGACAACTGCGGATTTACGGTTATTCCAACGCAGAAGCTTTAAGCGTCTACGGCACTCTCACGGGAATGGCGCTTCCTATGGTGCTGTTCCCTTCTGTACTGACGAACTCTGTCTCCGTAATGCTGCTGCCAGTCATTGCAGAAGCACAGGAAAAAAAGGAACATAAGTATATTATCAATGCAGTAAAAAAAACCTGCTTTTACAGTCTTCTTCTCGGTTTTCTCTGTACGCTGCTGTTTTTAATCTCAGGCAGATGGATGGGTGAGACCTTATTTTCTAATTCACTCGCAGGAACTTTCATTGTGACCCTGGGCTGGATCTGTCCCTTCCTGTATCTGTCCACCACACTGCACAGCATCCTGAACGGGCTTGGCAAAACGACTCACACCTTCTTTTTAAATATTCTGGGACTTGGAATCCGCATTGCATTTGTACTGTTTATCATTCCCCTTACCGGGATCAAAGGCTATCTGTGGGGGGCGCTGATAAGCCAGATTGTTATGGCGGCAGGAGCGCTGCTGATACTGCTGGCGCGCAGGTCTAAAGCAATCTGAATTGTAACGCTCTGAAAGAATCTTTTGATTAAACATATTTGCAATACTGCACAAAAGCGGCGCCAGAGTTAAATCCTGGCGCCGCTTTTATGCAGTCTAATATTCTATAAAGTACAAGGTATTTTTTTTACACTTTTTCTTCTCTTAATCTTAGCCTGATACAACAGTTCATCCGACTTTTGCAGCAGCTCATTCAGCTCAATTTCATCACTGCAGAAAAACCCATAGATCCCGATAGACAGTTCCACATAAAATGGTTTCCCACTTCTATTGTTAAACTGCTGACTCATTGTTTTGAGATGTTTCTTTATTTTCTCCTTAAATTCTGATTCCTCGGAAAGAACCAGAGAGACAAATTCATCTCCTCCAATACGTGCTGTAATCGCCTCACTGGGAAGCAGTTCCTGAAGATACTTAGCCGCATTGCTGATGGCAAAATCTCCTGCCGAATGCCCAAAACAATCATTGATTTCCTTTAGATGATCCAAATCCCCAAAAATTAAATACGCCTTTCTGCCATCATTCTGCCTGCATCGGCGGATTGCCCGCTCCATAAATCCCCGTCGGTTTAACAGATGCGTCAGATCATCATATTCTGAGATAAAACTTAAAATATTATTCTGCTCCTGAATTGTGTGGAGAGAACTCTCCAGCTCCTTCTGCGACTCTTTTTCCGTCTGATTCAGTTCCAGAAACCGCATAAGAGAACCTAACTGCAGACTGCAGATCTGCAGAAAAGAAATATCCTCCTGTCTGACCTCACAGAGCATAACGCCATACTGTTTCTCACCGGAAAACAACACAAAAGCAGTGATAATGGCAGACCCTCCTGGACGGATAAAAGAGGTAAAACCGTTTGTCGTCGTAACACAAGGCCTCTCTTCCTTCTCATAACAGACCATCTCTTCCCCCTCAAACCAGGAGGTGAGATACATTTCCTCTGGAAAATCTGGAAACATACCGCTCTCATGGACAATCGGCTTATCAAAAAGATAAATATAACAGCTCTTTACCTTCATCATTCGAAAACGCTTCATAATGTAGCGCAGAGCTGTGTTTAGCCCGTCCCCCTCTGCAATGGTGGTAAGATCCCTGATAAAAGAGGGCACAAACCAGCTCTTCCTGTTAGTCTCCATCACCTCGCGCTCCAGCTTGGACACATTCGCAAAATGAATATACTGGCGGGTAGTATCCAGCACCATTAGAAGCTGTTCCTGCTCTCTGGCATTCTGTGCATTCGATATCAGCATCTCAAGCAGGTCTGAAAAATTCTCTAACAGCAGAGAAGTAGACATATGTTCATAAGCGGTAAGCTCTTTTAAAATATCGAGAAGATAATCCATATCCAATGTCTCTTTTCCCTGTTGGCAGACATTCAGATAAATATGGTGAAAATAATTTAAAATTAACCCAGAATAATAATTCCGTTCTTTCTGGTATGGAATAGATGACAACAACTCCCTGGCCAGATAGCCAACAGATTTTAAGACATACTGTTCCTTATCCTTTGTCTCCACAAACATCTGAGACTGCATCTGCCTGTAACCACATCCACAGGAAGAACGCTTATGTAAAGAAACCGGCATCCGCTGGGCAAACATCATTCTATTTTCACAAAGAGCAATGGCATTCCGCAGGGCCACATAACTAAACTGAAAACCATTCTGAGAAACACTGGTCAAAAGCGGATCCATAGTCCGCGCCAGTTCCACGTCATCAAAGCCGGTAATTGCAATATCTTCTCCTACCCTGAGATTTCGTGCTACGCATACACGGTAACAGCATTTTGCCATATTATCATTCGCACAGGCAATCGCTTCCAATCCAGGATTATGATCCAGAAGCTCCTCCACTTGTTCTTTTACCTGTTCTGAATAATTTCCATAAGCAATCATGGAATCTTCCACCTTGAGCTCATGCTCTCTCATCACATCACAATACGCCTGCAGTCTCTCATTTGCATCCAGATTTGCTGACGGACCGCTCAAAAATGCAATTTTCCGATATCCATGATCTTCCACCAAATGCTCCACACAAGCACGCATTCCCTTATAATTATTCGCCATAATATAAGGCACTCCTGCATCATCCACTTTTTCCCCCAGCAGCAGGCACGGTATATTAGAATACCTCTCCAGAAACGCCTTTTTATCCTGTTTTGTCTGAAAATAGGAAAGTGCGGCATAAGTAATAATCATGGCATCGGGTCTGGTAAAATCTGCGTATGAATAAACTGTATCAAACTGATAATTACAGTCCCCCTCCGATTCCACAGAAAATACATCCATACAATAAGACGGCATTCTAGGTCCCATGAGAAATACAATATTCACACCTTCTTTTTGTGCGCAGGTATAAAAACCTCTCAGCAGTTCTCCGGAATAATCAGACTGCGTATCCCCCAGCATTATGGCAATCGTATATGTTTTTTTCTGATATTCCCTCATAGTAAAATCCTTTCCGCCAAATAAGCTACTTCTATCTTATACTTATTTTCTTTTCATTACAAGTTGTTCTTTCTATACAATATCTACAAAATATTTTATCAAAAAATAGTAGATTTTACCACAAAATTCTACATAAGCTTTTCTATTTCTTCTTTATGGATTATAATAGGAGAAAATGTGAGCTGCTGCAACAATTATTACCATAATTCATATCATGAAGGAGATACTTATGAAATTGATTTTTATTAGACACGGGGAACCTGATTATTCCATTGATTCTCTGACAGAAAAAGGATGGCGAGAAGCACGTCTGCTTGCCCAAAGAACTGCAAAATGGAAGGTAACTGATTTCTACTGCTCTCCACTGGGACGCGCCAGAGATACGGCATCCCTCACCTTAAAAGAAAACGGCAGAGAAGCTGTCACGCTGGAATGGCTTCGGGAATTTGAGGCACCTATATGGGACGATATGATGAAACGCCGTAAGGTACCATGGGATTTTTATCCCGAGTTCATGGCTGCTCATTCAGAGCTGTTCCATCTTGACCACTGGCAGGAAAACCCGGTGATGGCAGAAGGCTGCGTAGGTGCAGAATACCAGAGAGTCTGCAGAGAACTGGATAAACTTCTTGCCAGTTACGGCTATGTACGTGAAGGCTTTCGCTACCGCACCAGCTCTCAAACCCAGAAAGACGCCGTTATTGTCTGTTTCTGCCACCTTGGAATTACTTGCGCACTGCTCTCACATTTGATTAACACCACGCCCAGCCAGCTCTGGCAGGGTTTCTTTCTTGCACCCACCTCTGTAACGATTATTGGCACAGAAGAACGTACCCCAAAAGAAGCATATTTCCGCTGTCAGGTAATGGGAGACACCTCCCACCTGCTTATGGGAGGCGAACCCGTATCATATTACGGCTACTTTACAGAACCTTTCCAGTTTTAGAACTTCCGGAATTCATTGATATCATTCACCAGTTCCTTGACACATCGGATTTGATTCTCGAAAACGCCTGCGTTATAAAGGTTGATCAGAATCATTCCCACGGGAACTGCAATAATCATACCGATAATACTGCTGACCTTGTAGCCGATATACATAAAAATTAAAGTCGCCAGCGGATTCATGCCGATAGTGTCTCCTACAATTTTAGGCTGAATCACCTGGCGCACAATCTGGGTAACTGCATAAAGAATAATCAGTCCCACGGCAAACTGGTAATCTGAGGACAATATTTTAATCACAGCCCAGGGTCCCAGCACTGTTCCAGTTCCAAAAAACGGCAGCATATCCAGAAAAGCAATAATAAAGGCAACAAGAAGAACATAATCGACTCTCAGAATCAATAAGCCGATCACAAGAATCACATAGACAACCCCCATAATTTTAAATTGAGCCTTAAAATATCCTCCCACCACATGTTTTAAATCGTTTATCACTCCAGATACCCGATTCCATATTCCAAAAGGCACATGCTTTTTTAATCTCTTCAATATCAAATCGCGCTCTGCTGTAAAAAAATAGGCAGAGAGAATGGACATAATAATAGAAATCAGAGTTCCAGGCACATTTTTTGCAAAATTCCCCGCCGCCTGAAAAGTAGGCTCTCCAATTGCCTGCACCAGGTTTCCGAAATAGCCTGCAAAATCCGCAGTAATATCCTGTATATTCTGCTGTGTATTCCGTGGAAGCCTGTTATAAAAAATCTCAAGATTTTCTCCGATTTCCTGAAAATCCTTCTGCCAGTTAGAATATATCTTGGGCAGATTATCAATAAGATTGCCGCATTCCTGCACAATCCTGGCAATTCCCAGATACCCAAGCCCAATCACACCTGCAAGCACTGCAATAATAATAAACATAGAACTGTGCTTTCTCACAATTTTCATTTTTCTTTCCAGAAACCGCACCAGCGGATTAGCAATCATGGAAATAATCCACCCCACCACAAAGGGCATAAAAAAGATAATCAATCTTGGAAAAACAAAACACAGACAAACAATCGTAAACACAGCCACCAGCAGGTTTACCAATATTTTCAGATACTTTGTAGACTGTTTCATATCATCACCTCCCGGATATTTTATCACACTCTCAAGTCTCCGTAAAGCTTCTGACTTTGAGAAATTCCATAATTTTCCGGTAATTCTGAGGATCATGCGGAAACGCACAGCCACTGCAGTCCTTAACAATTTTTCCGCCAGGACGCTTTATATAATCTGGCTTCCCCAGACAATCTTCATATGGATTCATAGGACAGAAACAAAAGAGGCAGTTAAATTCATCTCCCGGCATTCCCGGATGACAGGGAAAATACCGGCACTTCTCGTTCTTAAAATATTTATAACTGTTTTCCATAGACAGGCTTTTCCCTTTCTTTTCCATAAATTTTACAGACATACCACACATCCGCTGACATTATTCCTGCCGCGCAATTGCAGAAAATACTTTACACATTATTTTTCCTCCCCCACCAGTAAGTAATAAAATAAATAACAGAAGCCAGAATCACAATAGCTGGTCCCGTTGCAACATTTACATAGTAAGATACAAGCAATCCCAATATCCCCGAAAACATGGAAAACAAGACCGCAAATGGTATTCCCGCATATTTTCAGAAATATTTCCTGCCGCTGCAGCTGGAAGAATCAGTAATGCATTAATAATCAATATTCCAATCCACTTGATAGAAACGGTAACAATCAGAGCCGTGAGCACAGCAAAAAGATTCTCCATCCAGCCTGCCGAAATATGACGGCTTTTGGCCAGCGTCCGGTTTAAGCTCACTGCAAGAAGTTTATTAAAGCCGAATATCCAGAA
>CAJUCK010000007.1:48735-55191 GCA_910585395.1 uncultured Lachnospiraceae bacterium | reverse complement strand
TCTTCTGGTGTGATACTTAAAATGTCTCCCACTAATATACTGGAATATCGGCTGAAATTCCCGCCTCTGGACAAAATAGCAAGTCCCAGAGCAATACTGCAGGAAGAAAAGACAGATATCACAGTATCTGTGGAAGCTGATACCCTGCTGCTGATCTGATTCAGAAGGAGGGCAAATATCACTGCAAACACCGCCATGGAAACGCTGGTATCGTTCACTCCCAAAACCACTCCCACTGCGATTCCTGTCAATGCAGAATGTCCCAGAGCATCAGAAAAAAAAGCCATTTTCCTGTTCACAATCATGGTACCCATTAAACCAAACAACGGCGTGATGATCAATATGGCAAGAGCCGCATACTTCATAAAATCATAATGCAGCCAGGAAAATATTTCCATCTAATCTTCCTCCTTTCCATACTGAAATACCTGATGAAACTTTGAGCTTGCGAAAACCTCTTTTACACTGCCCTGTTTCTGCACACTCTGGTCTATCAGTATCACCTTATCTGCATATTTCTTCACATAGTCCAGATCATGAGAAATAAGAATGACTGCCAGGTCATAATTTTCTTTGAGATTGTATATGGTTCTGTAAAACAATTCCATACCATTCTGATCGATACCAGAAACGGGTTCGTCCAGTAACAGCAAATTTGGATCATCCATCAGCGCCATAGACAAAAGCACTCTCTGAAGTTCTCCACCTGACAAATTGCACACCTGTTTGTCTAACAGATATTCTGCCTCAAATATTTCCAAATGTTCCTGGATCCTCCTGCGGACTTTTTTTCCCCGCATCAAAAACACCGGAACATTGCTTTGATATGCTGCTATCATATCATAAACACTGACCGGAGTCTGTTTTTCCACATTCATAGACTGAGGAACATATCCTATTTTTAACTTCTGGATATGCCCATTCTCTCTGTCTTTAAATTCAATGGTTCCTGTATGAGGAATATCCCCAAGAATCGCACGAATCAGCGTGGATTTTCCGGCGCCGTTCCGTCCAATAACTGCATTCAGGCTGCCGCAGTGAATATGAAGACTGACATCTTTTAATATCTCCTGTTCTCCCAGTGTAACGCCTAAATGATTAATCTTTATACAATGAAGACCGCATGGCCTGATTATTTTTCGCAATTAACCTCTTCCTTTTTCTATTGTTTCCAGATTTTATTCAACACATCAATATTTTTCTGAACGGCAGCCAGATAACTTTCTTTCTCATAATTTCCTCTTACCATTGTATCCAGATAACAGACCTCCGCCTTTGTCTCTGCCTCAAGAGTATTACCCAGATCCTGGCCATAGAGTTCCTCCGCAAAGACAAACTTCACATTATGAGCCGTTATCTGTCTTATGACTTTGGCAGCCTCACTGGCACTGATCTGACGTTCTTCATCCAGATTGAGACAGTAAATGTTCTCCATTCCCAGTTCTTCTGCCACATAGGCATATGCCTCATGAAGAATCACCACAGGCTCTCCTTCGACCTGTTCTCTCAACTCATCAATCTGATCCGTCAGCTTCTGAATCTGTGCGCAGTACTGATCCGCATTGTTCTGATAGCGCTCTCTATTTTCAGGATCTTCACTGCCAAGAACTGCTGCAATATTCTGAACCATTTCTCCATAAAGCTCTGTATTCATCCAGGCATGTGCATTCTTATCACTATGAGCATGCGTTTCCTCTGCATGATCTTGCCCATGAGCTCCTTCTTCTTCTGTCAGAAGATCTAATCCCTCAGACGCCTGGGAAATGGTAAGACCCGGATATGAATCCGCCACTTGTGCCAGAAAATTCTCAATGCCTCCGCCGTTTACAAGAAACAGATCTGCCTGAGACAGTAAAATCATGTCTTGAGGCGCAAGCTGGTAATCGTGCATACAGCCAGTCTGAGGCTCGCTTAAATTTGTCAGGGACACGCCCTTGCAGTCTCCAATCACATTTAAAGCTGCAATATACACTGGATAAAAGGAGGTCAAAACACGCAGATTGATACTGTTATCCTGTTTTTCTTCCAGACTGATATATGCTTTTGTAAAAATACCGCTTGCCAATGAAATGGCAAGCAGCATATAAAACACAAACAAATATTTACTTTTCTTCATGCTGCCCTCTACTCTTTTGGCCTTTCAAACCCCAGTATTTCATCCATCAAATTCCAGATTTCTTCTCTGCCCTGTTTCGTCTGCGCCGAATAAGGAAGAATCGGGGTTCCCGGTTTCACCTGCAGACTCTCTTTTATCATTTTGAGATGTTTTTGTACCTGGCTGCGCTTAATCTTGTCCAGTTTTGTTGCAATAATAATCGGATCATAGCCCTGGTATGCAACCCACTCATACATCTGTTTATCATTGGCAGAAGGTTCATGGCGGATATCAATCAGAAGAAACACAGCTTTTAACTGTCTGGAAGTATGAAGATAATTCTCTATCATCTGTCCCCATTTTTCCTTTTCTTTGATAGATACTTTTGCATATCCGTAACCTGGAAGATCCACCAGATACATTGCATGATTGATATTGTAGTAGTTGATGGTCTGGGTCTTTCCTGGCTGTGCAGACGTCCTTGCCAGAGATTTCCGGTTCATCAGTCCATTGATCAGTGAAGATTTTCCCACGTTAGATTTCCCGGCAAATGCCACCTCTGGCATATCTGTATCTGGCAGTTTGCTGGTTACACCACATACAATTTCTAATTCTACCGTCTTAATTACCATGCATCTCTCCTTATTCTGTCAGCGCTGTCTTAAGTACTTGTTCCATATTTTCAACAAACACAATTTCCAATCCTCTTTTAATCTCCTGGGCAATCTCTGTCACATCCGGCTCGTTTTTCTTTGGAACGCAGATTGTCTTAATCCCTGCATTTTTGGCGGCAAGAATCTTCTCCTTGAGGCCTCCGATTGGCAGCACCCTTCCCCTCAGTGTAATCTCTCCGGTCATTGCCACGTCCTTGCGCACTTTCCGCTTTGTGATTGCTGAGAGCATGGCTGTGGCCATAGTAATTCCTGCTGACGGACCATCTTTGGGAACTGCTCCCTCAGGGATGTGGATATGAATATCATATTTCCCGAAAAATTCTTTGTCGATACCGTACTGCTGGCTGACAGAACGAATATAGCTGATCCCTGCCTGCGCAGACTCTTTCATCACATCACCAAGCTGCCCGGTAAGCTGAAATTCACCTTTTCCTGGCATAATATTTACTTCAATCTGCAGGGTATCGCCTCCCACGCTGGTCCAGGCAAGTCCACGAACGATTCCTACTTCATCAACTTCATTGATCAAATCATAGCTGTATTTTTCTTTCCCCAGAAGTCTGGCTAAACTAGTCTCTGTCACCTTGACCATTTTCTTCTGGGATTTTCCCAGCTGATACAATTCTCTGGCGGCCTTTCGGCAGATTTCACCAATTTTACGCTCCAGATTCCTGACTCCTGCCTCTCTGGTATATCCCCGGATCAATTTCTCCAGCGCATGGTCGCTGATAGAAAGCTGCCCCTCTTTCAGTCCATTTTTCTCCATCTGTTTTGCAATCAGATGTTCTCTGGCAATATGCGCCTTCTCGTTTTCTGTATAACTGCTGACCTCAATAATTTCCATACGGTCCAGCAGCGGCTTCTGGATATCCTGTAAAGAATTCGCTGTGGCAATAAACAGCACCTCTGACAGATCCAGGGGCAGTTCCACATAATGATCGCGGAAACGGCTATTCTGCTCGCTGTCCAAAACTTCCAGCAGTGCAGACGCTGTGTCTCCTTTATAGTCACTGCTGATTTTGTCTATCTCATCCAGCAGCATCAAAGGATTTTTCACTCCTGCATTTTTCAGTCCGTTAGCAATTCTTCCCGGCATAGCGCCTACATAAGTCTTCCTGTGCCCTCGGATTTCTGCCTCATCCCTGACCCCTCCCAGACTAATGCGGACATATTTCTTATCCAGCGCACGTGCCACAGAGCGGGCAATACTGGTTTTACCAGTACCAGGAGGACCTACCAGGCAGATAATAGGGCTGTCCCCTTTTGCAGTGAGGTTGCGTACAGCCAGAAACTCCAGCATACGCTCCTTCACCTTCTCCATGCCATAATGATCCTCATCCAGTATTCTCTCAGCATCCTCCAGATTACGGTTATCCTTAGACGCCTTATTCCAGGGAAGCTCCAGTATGGTCTCTATATACCCCCGGATCACTGCGTTTTCTGAAGAATTAGAAGAAACATTTTTAAAACGTTCAATCTCTTTTCTCAGCTTCGCTTTTACTTCTTCGTCTGCTTCCAGTTTTTCTGTCTCTGCCAGAAAATTGTCCGCCTCTGATACGGTATTATCTTCACCCAGTTCTTCCCGTATCAGCCGCATCTGCTCGCGCAGAATATATTCCTTTTGATTTTTATCAACTTTTTCCTTGACTTTACTCTGAAATTCTGTCTTAATTTGAATGATATTAATCTCATTCAGCAGTATCAGTATCAGTTCTTCATAACGCTGCTGGAGCCCCTCTGCCTCCAGCAGTTTCTGTTTCTCTTCATATCCCACTGGAAGATTATTTCCCACATAATCCAGAAGTTTAAATAAGTCCTGCATATCCTGTATCTGTTTTGCAAGTTCCTTGCCTGGCTTAGGATTCAGCCTGCAGTAACGCCCAAAGGTCTCCTGAATTCCACGCAGCATTGCTTCCTTAAGCTCTTCTGGAAGATCTTCATCCTCCTGCTCCAAAATCTGAATCTCAGCAAGAAGATATTCTTCTGACGCAAGCTCCATAAGCCGTGCGCGGGTTTCTCCCTCAACCAGCACACGAACTACATTATTTTGAAGCTTGATCACCTGCTTGATCACAGCAAGAATCCCAACTGTATATAAATCCGGCTTCTCCGGCTCTTCCTTATCAACATTTTTCTGAGTGATCAGAAATACTGTCTGATCTTCCACCATGGCATTCTCCAATGCTTTGATGGATCTGTTTCTGCTCACGTCAAAATGTGCCACCATACCAGGAAGAATTGTCATTCCCCGAAGTGCCACTGCCGGAACTTTTCTGTATTCTTCACTCATAAGTCCTCTCCTCAGGCAGATTTGCTCTCTCTGCCATACATAATTTCGATCTCTTTATCTTCTTCAACCACTTCTCTTGTAATTCTGCAGCTGGTAATAGACGTATCTGAAGGAACGCGATACATCAAGTCCATCAGCACCTTCTCCACGATTGCCCGCAGTCCTCTCGCTCCGGTTTTCCGTTTTACGGATTTCTCAGCAATCGCTTCAATTGCCTCTTCATCAAAGGTAAGTTCCACGCCATCCATACTGAATAACGCCTCATACTGACGAATCAGAGAATTTCTCGGCTCTTTCAAAATACGGACCAGGGCATCCTTATCCAGAGAATCCAGAGAAACAGTTACCGGAACGCGTCCCACAAATTCAGGAATCAGACCAAATTTTACAAGATCCTGTGGAAGAACTTTTTTCAAAATCAGTCCCACGTTTTTCTCCCGCTTATCTGCAATTTCTGCGTTAAAGCCCATAGATTTCTGATCCATCCGGTTCTCTACAATCTTATCAAGACCTTCAAAAGCTCCGCCGCAGATAAACAAGATATTTGTAGTATCAATAGAAATCAGTTCCTGCTGCGGATGTTTTCTGCCTCCCTGAGGAGGAACGCTTGCAACAGTGCCTTCTAATATCTTAAGCAATGCCTGCTGGACTCCTTCTCCTGACACATCACGGGTAATGGAAGGATTTTCTGATTTCCTGGTAATCTTGTCAATTTCATCTACGTAAATAATGCCTCTCTGAGCACGCTGAACATCATAATCAGCAGCCTGTATGATTTTCAGAAGAATATTCTCCACATCCTCGCCTACATATCCCGCCTCCGTCAACGCGGTGGCATCTGCAATGGCAAAGGGTACATTTAAGATACGTGCCAGCGTCTGTGCCAGCAGCGTTTTCCCACAGCCTGTAGGACCCAGCATAAGAATGTTGCTCTTCTGCAGTTCCACATCCAGATTCTGAGGCGCCAGAATTCTCTTATAATGATTATAAACTGCTACTGACAGCACTTTTTTGGCGTCTTCAATCACATATTCATCTAAAAATTGTTTCATTTCCACCGGAGTCAGCAGATTAATATCATCTGTCTCTTCCTCCACAAGTTCATCCTCTTCTAATTCTTCCTCTAATTCCTCTTCAATGATCTCTGCACAGATATCCACGCATTCATCACAGATATACGCACCGCTGGGTCCGGCAATCAATTTGCGGACCTGACCATCGGTCTTACCACAGAAGGAACAGCGTATTCTGTCTTCAAATCTTCCGGCCATATTTACCTCCCGTTTCCTTAAAATTTCTTAAAAGGGACAGTAGCATATGCTCGCTGTCCCCTCATCTTACTTTCTGTTTGTAATCACACCATCAATCAGACCGTATTCTTTTGCTTCTTCTGCCGA
>CAJUCK010000007.1:39043-48725 GCA_910585395.1 uncultured Lachnospiraceae bacterium | reverse complement strand
CATATAATTGTCACGCTCTGTATCTGCCGCAATCACCTCATACGGCTGTCCTGTATTCTCTGATAAAATGGTATTCAATCGCTTCTTGGTATTTAAAATATTATTTGCAGCAATCTGTATGTCCGTCGCCTGTCCTTTTGCTCCGCCTGAGGGCTGATGAATCATAATCTCTGCATTGGGAAGTGCAAATCGTTTGCCCTTAGTGCCGCCTGCAAGAAGAAAAGCCCCCATACTGGCTGCCAGTCCGATACAGATCGTCTCCACATCACACTTAATATAATTCATTGTATCGTAAATTGCAAGCCCGGCGCTTACCACACCACCTGGCGAATTGATATACAGATGTATATCCTTTCCTGGATCTTCCGACTCCAGAAACAAAAGCTGCGCTACCACAAGCCCGGCCGTCGTCTCGTTCACTTCTTCTCCCAGAAAAATAATTCTGTCTTTTAACAGTCTGGAATATATATCGTAAGACCGCTCTCCTCTGCTGGTTTGTTCAACGACATAAGGTACTAAACTCATCAAACTTCCTCCTTATTCTGCATCTTTTTCTTCTACATGCTCCATCACCAGTTTCACTGCCTTCTGAACAGCAAGATCCTTCTTGAGGTTTTCTTTTTCTGCTTCTCCCATAAACTCTTTCATCTTATCAGCTTCCATGCCATACATTTCAGCCATTCTGACAATCTCAGCTTCCACGTCTTCCTCAGATACCTGTATATCCTCTTTCACTGCAATTGCCTCCAGTACCAGGCTGGACTGTATACGCTTCAATGCTTCTGGTTTCATCTGTTCCAGCATCTGCTCTACCGTAGTGCCTGTTAACTGTGCATACTGTTCCAGAGCCAATCCCTGCTGGGCAATCCGGTTGGCGAAATCATCCATGATAGCCCCTGCCTGAGTCTCTATCATTGCATTTGGAATTTCCATCTGTGAAACTTCTACAATCTTTTGGACAGCCTCATCTTCCTGGGTGCGTTTCGCATCTTCTGCCTTTCTCTCTGCCAGTCTTTTCTTTACATCTTCTTTATATTCTGCAAGCGTGTCAAACTCAGATACATCCTGTGCAAATTCATCATCCAATTCTGGCAGCTCATTAGTCTTAATCTCATTAATCTTTACTTTAAACACTGCCGGCTTTCCAGCAAGTTCCGGCGCATGGTATTCTTCTGGGAAGGTTACATTTACATCCAGCTCTTCGCCAGTGTTCTTACCGATAAGCTGCTCTTCAAAATTATCAATAAAGGAATGGGAGCCGATTACCAGAGAATGATTCTCTCCTTTACCGCCTTCAAATGCAGTGCCGTCCACAAATCCCTCAAAATCAATAACTGCTGTATCGCCATTTTCAACCGCACGGTCTTCCACTGTGATTGTTCTCGCATTACTCTGTCTTTCTTTGTCAATCTCAGCGTTCATTTCTTCTTCTGTCACTGCTGTATCAATCCTAGTAACTGCGATTCCTTTATATTCGCCAAGGACTACTTCTGGTTTCACGGCTACTTCTGCAGTATAAATGAAGGCTTTTCCTTTTTCAATCTGCGTAATGTCAATGTCAGGTCTGGAAACAATTTCAATACCGGACTCATCCACTGCCTGTGGATAGGACTGAGTAATCAATGTATTTGCTGCATCTTCAAAGAAAATTTCCGGTCCATACATTTTCTCAATCATATGCCGCGGCACCTTACCCTTACGGAATCCCGGAAGACTGATCTTGCTCTTTTCTTTCATATAAGCCGCCTGTATTGCCTTCTCCAGCTCTTCTGCCGGAAGCTCGATGGTAAGCTTTGCCATATTTTTTTCTAACTTTTCAACCTGTACACTCATTACTGCTATTTCCTCCTTAAAATTCAAGAATGCCGCCAGCATCTGCCGGAAGCTTATTTCATTCTGGGATATTTCTCTATTGTGGCATTGCAGGGTACTCCCCCAACTTACACCATTCTGAGATTATAGCATACTCCCTCATAAAATACCAGTATTTTTTTTGTACAGTATAAAATTTTAATACAATTAAGCCATCGGCTGTATTATGGGCAAATCATGCCTGCATGAATGAACACATAATACAGTCGATGGCTTAACTGCCGCTAACTTTTAATCCATATCCATCAATTCCTGCATTAAATTCGTATAATCGGTTCTCTTATCTTTGAGAAATTTAATGGCTGAGGAAGGATGGCTATTCAGGATTCCAGTAAGCAGATAGGGAATATCGTACGCCTTCTTCCTTTAATTTCAACATATGCTTTTCTACAAAACGAATAATTGGAATTTCATTGTATTTTGGATTTTTAAGGAAACTAAGCAGCGCCTCCAGAAAACAATTTCCAGCGCCTCTTCCCATACCGCTGACTGTCGCGTCCAGAAGACATATGCCCATACGGCATGCCTCAATGGTATTGGCAAATGCAAGCTGCTGATTATTATGTGCATGGATGCCCACTGTTTTCCCTGCCGCATCTGCTGCCTCCACATATTTCTGGGAGAGCTTTGTAATCTGCTCTGGATAAAAAGATCCAAAGCTGTCAACCAGGTATATCACATCTACAGAACTTTTTGCCAAAAGCTGTAAAGCTGCGTCCAGATCGTCGCTATTTACCTTCGATACTGCCATAATATTAACTGTCACTTCATACCCTTTTCTCTTAAGATGTTCTATCATCTCAACCGCAGCCGGAATCTGATGG
This sequence comes from uncultured Lachnospiraceae bacterium, assembly GCA_910585395.1. Classification (GTDB taxonomy): domain Bacteria; phylum Bacillota; class Clostridia; order Lachnospirales; family Lachnospiraceae; genus Petralouisia. Next base: position 46,029 of record CAJUCK010000007.1, on the reverse strand, counting down.
ATATAAGTGGCTACTCTTACAAGATCAATTGCGCTGTCTTTTTTGGGGAGAATATCCTTCCTATAATCACAGCGCCCCACATCCGCCATTACTGAAATTTTTAAAGATGACTTGTTATCTCCCACTACAGCACGGATATCCTTCTCTTCACAGAACTTCCATTTCCCAAAATCTTTAGGATCAAATAATTCCTTTGAGGCTTTGTAGCCAAACTCCATATAGTCAACGCCCGCCTTAATATTCGCCTCATACAGGTCCCGCACAAAATCATCGGAAAATGCAAAATTATTCACAAGTCCCCCATCGCGCATCGTACAGTCTAACACCTTAATATCCGGGCTGTAATCCATCAATGTTCTCTTATTGTAATTTTTAACCTGCATTCTTATTTCCTCCATCCTGTGTTCCGACAACGCAAAGATGCTGTCTGCGGTTAACTTGCCGAAAACAGCATCTTTTACACTCTTACTTTAAATTGTTAAACTTTAAACTGATAAAGTACCTACATCATACTAAATATATGTTTTTTTGTCAATCCTTTTCAAAAAATCCGCTAATGCAAAAATTTTCCAAGAACTTCCATGAAAATATTGATGTCGAGCGGTTTCGCAATATGGGCATTCATTCCGTTCTTTAATGCCGCCTCTTTATCTTCCTCCAGAGCGTTGGCCGTCATTGCAATAATGGGCAGTGTCTTCACATCCTCTCTTGGCATATTCCGAATCGTTCTGGTCGCCTCATAACCATTCATAATCGGCATCTGCACATCCATCAAAACAATATCGTAATAATTTTCTTCTGACTTCTCCACCATAGACACTGCGTCTGTTCCGTCTGGCGCTGATTCCACCTCGAATCCTGACTCTGTCAAAATCATTTCCGCAATCTCACGGTTCAACTCAATATCTTCCACCAGAAGAACACGCTTTCCGCTGAAGTCTGACAGTGTCCATATAGGAGCTTCCGACTCTTTCTCGTTTAGGTTATTTGCCGCAATCAGCGCTGATTTTAAATCTGACATAAAAAGCGGTTTCGCACAAAATGCTGTAACTCCTGCTTCTTTTGCTTCCTCTTCAATATCTGTCCAGTCATACGCCGTCAAGATAATAATAGGAGCCTCATCTCCTACTGCTTTACGAATCAGTCTTGTAGTTTCCACACCACTGGTTTCCGGCATCTGCCAGTCAATAATATAAGTATGGTAAGAATCTCCCTCTTCATAAGCAATTTTGGCCCGGTATGCTGCCTCCCTGCCAGAAGTAGTCCACTCAGAACGCATTCCAATCTGTGTCAGCATCTTATTTACACTGTTGCATGTATTCAAATCATCATCAACAACCATAGCGCGCAGGCCGTCAAGTTCCTTAAGCTGCTCTGCATTTTTCTCAATGTCCTGCAGCTTAAGCGTAATTTCCACAGTAAATGTGCTTCCCTTTCCAATCTCACTCTCAACGCTTATGCTGCCGTTCATCATCTCAACTATATTTTTGGTAATTGCCATGCCCAGCCCTGTGCCTTGAATTCCTGACTGAGTAGCCGTAGACTCCCTCTCAAAAGGTTCAAAAATATGCTTCACAAATTCTGGGGACATTCCAATTCCATTATCTTTGATGACAAAAATATAATCGCCATATCCATGGCGGAACGTAGTTTTCTGCATAATCCGAAAAGTAATCGTTCCTCCTGCCGGTGTATATTTCACCGCATTACTCAAAAGATTGATAAATACCTGGTTCAATTTCAAAGCATCTGCCATCACATCTTCATTTGCGACTTCAAACGTATCAATAAACAGTTCTAACTGTTTGGCTTTCACCTGAGGCTGGATAATATTTACAAGGTTATGCATAAGCTCAGATATATTACACTCCTGCTCTTTGATCTGCACTTTTCCGCTCTCAATTCTGCTCATGTCCAGGATATCATTGATTAGACTCAGTAAATGATTGCTGGAAGAAAGTACTTTCTGCAGACAATCTTTCACCTGGTCTTTATTGTTAATATGGCTCACCGCAATCGTTGCAAATCCAATAATCGCGTTCATCGGAGTCCGAATATCATGAGACATATTAGACAGGAACGTAGTCTTTGCTTTGTTGGCATGCTGTGCCTGCATCAGGGCATCCTGCAGCGCCTGGGTAATACGCATTTCCTTTTCTTTTACCTCTGTGATATTCTGGCGGATAAATAAAACCTTGCTTACCTTCCCATTATTCCGTTCCAGGCAGATAATATTTACATGCTCCCATTCATCGTTGCCGTTCCGGAATACATGCGATTCAAAACGCAGATCATCCTGTTCTGCCATCGCATCAATTACGGAATCCATATGAATCTGTCTGGCAAACTCCTGGCGTTCTTTCTCTTCTTTTACCCAGGAACTCAAATATGGCACCAGCTCTTTGTATTCTCCATTTACTGAAATATCACTCTTTTCCGGTTTGGTCCCTGCCAGATACTCATACGTGCCTGTCTCAAAATCTACCATTACAAAACGGGAAAATAACGTGTTTACACCACTGATTATATATGCCATCTGCCGGTTCTCTTTTTTCAGCTGCCTCTGTTCCTTTCTTGTCCGGATAAACAGAGCCAATATATAGATGGCAAATAAGATCAGCAGCATGATCTCCAGTTGAATCCCCACGATATTCTCGTCTCTTATCATTGTCTGGGTAACGTTTTTAGGAAACGTCTGTACAAGAATAAACTCATTCTCAGGCAGATCGATCAGGCAGATATTATCCGTCTTGCTGTCAGAACTGCAGATAAAAGAACCTTTCCCGCCCTTTTCAAATATTTCTTCTGCTTTCCTGGCAGTGCCTTTATCAATCGTACCTTCTTCCAACAGCATATCCAGAAGATCTCCCTGATGTGTGTTTGCTTCTGAACAAGCGACAACTGTTCCGTCCCGCATACAGAGATGCACAGACGCCTTCTGGCCAAAATAGGTGGTGGCAAGCATACTCTTTAGATATTCTTCTGCCAGATATGCCCCGCGCAGCACGCCGATAATTTCTCCTTTGTGCCAGACTGGCGCATAAAAACATAACATTGTCTCATTAAAAAAATGGGAGTCAAACACAACGGATATTCCACTCTCCCCTTTCATGCCGTTGAGATAATAATCACGATCTGCACCATCGGAAGTCCTTCCGTCTGAAACATGGTTAATGCCATCTTTATTTGTAAAAACGATCGCGTCAAACAATGAATTGCTCTCTATCTCTTTGAGCATCTGGTCACTAATTTCAGGTTTTTTCAAACTCTCACCTATGAAAAATGTGTACGTATGAATTATATTCAGACCATTTCTCAATTCCACATTGATCTGCTCCCCTGTCTGCTCAGCAGAATCTGCCGCATAGCTTTTGTTCCGTTCCTCAATACGTTTACTGTTTTGTACTGTGTACCAATGAAATAAAATGATAATCGCTGCTAACAGAATTAACACATAAATCAATGACCGCAGCAGTTTCTTTTTTTGCTTCATCCCATGTTCCTCCCTGCAATTTCTGACTATACAGTCTGTATCTTTATTATACTACCAGCACCCTCACAAATCAATGTCACTATTTATAGATACAACATTAATTTCTGCCTCTTTTATATGCTCTGATCTGTTCCTCAATAATTGTATAATCCCGTTCAAACAATTCCTGACTGATCTGAGCATAAAGGTTTTCTCTGGGAACCTTAAGGAGAATCTTTTCTATCACAAATTGTTTGCTTTTCTCTTTATACCGGGGCATCTGATTTAATTCCTGTATATGGACAAGTTCCGGTCTCCATAAAAGACTCATTTTTTTCTTCCAGTCCACTTTTAAATTTTTCTCTGGTTTGCGCAGTACATAAAAGTCCGGCCTTCCCTGTTCTGATTCCACTGTGATAATCCCCCACCAGTCCGGCACATGCTCTGACACATGATGGGCATGACGGGTTCCTGCCACAATAAAATTATAATCACAATACAGGTTATAATCCCTCACCTGGCGCTTTAATCTGGCATAGGTATCTGCATCGCTTTTAATTTCCAATCCGCAGATGGCATTGGGCAGAATCATCACCACATCTGCCCTCGACCTCCCCATTCTCTTTTCTTCTATAATACGTACCTTACCATAATATTCTTCCAGAAATTCGAATAATGGTTCCCGAATATCTTTGTCATACAGCATCTTCTTCATTTCTCTTTCTGCGTCGCATCATTTTATCTTTCTGATCTGCTTCAAATATATTTTTCATTTAAAAAGTTTAAAAAACTTTTCACTCATTGTCAATATCTTGTCTAAAATCTCATGAAATCTGATTGCTGTTTCAAATTTTTTGTTACTTTTTCCTAATTTTCGCAATTCATATGAAACTAAAAAACAGGGGGTAAAAACGATAAGAAAAGAGAATTTCTATGATAAAATACAGATTATTTATAATATCATCAAAGAAAAAAATCTGGACCAACCGCACAGACGCCCATAACTGCCGCCTGGAATTAAGTAATTCCAGGACGGTATAATATTCATAAACTCATAGTTCCTGATACGCAAAATCAGATCATCCAGTATTTTGAAAGGATGCACTCAGCCTGCCAGTTCATCCAGAGACTTAAAGGTATAACCCATTTGCTCCCATTTTGTCAGCAGTTCATCAATAATTTCTCCATTCGTTTTGGAAGTGTTATGTAACAGCACAATGGCTCCTGGATGAACTCGTTTCAGCAGTTTGTCAAAGGCTTCTTCATGACTGGGCTGACTGTCCTGATTCCAGTCCACATAAGCAAGACTCCAGAAAAAAGTCTTATACCCCAGGTCTTTGGCAATCTGCAGATTGTTTTTGCTGTATTTTCCCTGCGGCGGACGGTAATACTTGGTCATAGGCGTTCCCACTGTCTGCTCATACAAGGTTTCCAGTTCACCCAGCTCTTTGGAAAATTCATCTTTGTTCATCTGAGACATATCTGGATGGTGGTAACTGTGGTTTCCCACAATATGCCCTTCCTCTACCATGCGCTTCACCAGGTCAGGGCTGGTAGACAGATAGTTTCCCACAATGAAAAACGCGGCTTTGGCGTTATGCTTTTTCAACGCGTCCAGAATCAGCGGCGTATTGCCATTCTCAAACCCGCAGTCAAAAGTGAGATACAGCACTTTTTCCTGAGTATTCTGCGCATAAAAAGCGTTGAATTCTGCCATTTCCTCAAAAGTAGCATTTGCCACTGGCGGCTGCCCTTCATCCTGAAAACTTAATCCCCAGTTATCTGCCTCTGGCCAGACTGCCGTGGCTGCCGCTGGCACTACCTGGGCTGCAAACCGCCCCAGAAAAAAAGCTCCCACAAATAAAACAAGTACCAAAAAGAAAGATTTTGCTTCTAATTTTTTCCACACAGTCAACACTCCATGCCCTTTCATAGGCATTTTTCTTTTTGTTACATGTATATTTGCAAAGAAGCTTTTTCATTCCAAAAAATTATACTCTCTTATTTTAAAAGAAGACATTATTTCCATCCTCTTTTTATTGTTCTCTATTGGCGGTAAATAATTTTCTCTGCCAGTTCCTGCGCCTTGCTCTCATCTGTCAGATAAGCAGTAATACGCAGTGCAAAGGCAATAGTAGTTCCCATGCCCCGGCTGGTAATGATGCTGCCTGCCTCTGCAACCTCCTCATAGATAACGTCTGCACCCGTAAGCTTCTCTTCATATCCTGGATAGCACGCTGCTTTTCTGCCCTTTAAAAGACCTGCCTGTCCCAAAACGCTGGGCGCTGCACAAATCGCTGCCACCAGTTTGTCTTGTCCTGCAAATGACCGGATAACTTCACCTACTCCTGCATGGGCTCCCAGATTAGTGGTCCCTGGAAGTCCCCCCGGCAGTACCACGCCGTCCAGTTTTTCAAAGTCTACATCCTCATAGAGCACATCTGCAAGCACAGGAATTTTGTGGGAGCCGCATACCTCCTTGGTACCCATGATAGAAATTGTTTCCACTTCTATTCCTGCACGGCGCAGAATATCCACCACTGTCAATCCCTCAATTTCTTCAAACCCCTGTGCCAAAAATACTCCTATTTTCTTCATAAAAAATTCCTCCATTTCTATATTTTTTCCATCAGTCTCTGCCCTTTTTCCCGCAGCCACTGCCGTCTCTCTTTATAATCTGGCAGAATCCCAGCCACTTCTGCCCAAAATTGCGGACTGTGGTTCATCTGCCTTAAATGGCACATCTCGTGGACTACCACGTAATCTGCCACCTCTGGCGGCGCTTGAATGATACGCCAGTTAAAATTTAGATTTTTTTTGCTGCTGCAGCTTCCCCAGCGGCTTTTCTGATCTTTAATGCAAATCCGGTTTATATACTCTTTCAGATCTTTGTTAAAATATTCCACTCTTTGTGAAATCCACTTTCCGGCTTCTGCGTAATACCACTGCATAAGGTTCTGCCGGATTTCTTCTTCCTGCCCCTGCTTTACATATACTTTAAGCTTCTCACCGCAGAGACATGTCCGGCAGTCTGCTTTCTCATTCATTGTATCTTTTTCTATAATGATCTGCAGAGAATATGCTTTTCCCTGATACCATAGTTTTCTGCCGTCTGCCAGATCCTGCTTTTTGGTCTGGCATTTTGCCATCTCTTCTCTCTTTCTGGCAATCCAGGAAACTTTTTTCTCAACAATTTTCTGAATTTGTTCTCTGGAAGCTTGTATAGGAGCCTTTACCAGAACTTTTTGATCTGGTTCAACGGAAATAGAAATTGTCTTTCTCCTGCTTTGAACCAGGGAATACTCAATATTTTCTCCTCTGTATTGGACATTCACTCTTCTGCCTCCAGTTTCCATCTATATGCTGCCTGTATTGTATCAAATGCTTTAAAATATGTAAAGTATGTTCTATTTTTAAGTTTCCCAGCAATTGCCAGAAATCATAAAAATTCCCATTCATATTATTTTTTTCTTGACAGATAATAACACCATGGTAAGCGACAGAGTTACGAAAC
>CAJUCK010000007.1:27178-39033 GCA_910585395.1 uncultured Lachnospiraceae bacterium | reverse complement strand
ATTCCCAAGAATGAGCCATTTCGGAATGATGTCCTTATCAACATAATAACGCTTCGGCGGATAAAAAACTAAGAAACATTTGGAGGTGAATCAAATGACTAACAATTCTGGTTCTAACACAAGTAAAATGGCAGTGCCACAGGCAAAAGAGGCTATGAACCGTTTCAAACAGGAGGTTGCATCTGAAATCGGCGTACCTTTAAAGGACGGATACAACGGTGACTTAACTTCTGCCCAGGCTGGTTCCATCGGCGGTGAAATGGTTAAAAAAATGATTATGAAACAGGAACAGCAGATGTCTGGCGGACAGCAGTAAATATTATCCAGAAAGCTGAAATCTGCAATATAAAAATCCCCCTGCTTTGTCATTAAGAACAAGCGGGGGATTTCTTTTATTTGATTTTCTAAAAAATCCTTGCTCTGTGAACCCCTGCCGCCAGAATAATACATACAGCAGACGGTTTCCTTCGTTTCCATACTTTACAACTTTCCCCTTCTGTTTTATAATAAATTTTATAATAAATGATAACGACTGACAGCGCTTTATCTGTCAAACATCTCAGACATCTGTTAAAATGAAACGCTAACAGCCACCTTAGGCATTCCAAAATTTAAAGACAGGAGCACTCCATGGAAATCGAACGCAAATTTTTAATTCAATCCCTGCCCGGCAATCTGGATTCCTGCCCTTTTCATCAGATTGAACAAGGCTATCTGTGCACTGACCCAGTAGTACGCATCCGCAGGCAGGACGAGGACTATTATCTCACTTATAAATCCAAAGGACTCATGGTACGGGAAGAATACAATCTTCCTCTGACCAAAGAGGCTTATGAACATCTGCTTCCCAAAGTGGACGGCATTCTCATCTCTAAAAAAAGATATCTGATCCCTCTGTCATCCAGTCTCACCGTTGAGCTGGATATTTTTGAAGGAGAGCTGTCTCCGCTGATTCTTGCCGAGGTAGAATTTGATACAGAACAGGAAGCCAAAAAGTTTACTCCTCCAGGCTGGTTTGGTGAAGATGTGACTTATTCCCCAGATTATCATAACAGTGTCTTGAGTCAGAAAAGACAAAAGACTGCAAATTAAGCGTACATAATTTTTCAAACAGCGCCGGAGTAAAACTCAAACATCATGAAACTGCTGACACATTGGAATATCAAGAGCTGCTGAATGCAGATTACCTGCATTCAGCAGCTCTTAAAAAGTAGAAAAGAAACTCTTTCGTTCTCTATTTTACAGGTACAAAATACAGATTTTCTTCTGTGAGAGGCTGTTCTCCCTCGGGATACGATTTAATAAAGAGAAGACTTTCCACTTGTTCTGCCTCAATCAGACGGTTTAACAGCGTCGTATCTTCATATATATTTGAATTTTCTGCTGTATAGCCGCCATACGTGCCGTTTGAAATGCCAGTATAGATAGTTCCGTCTTTCAGGCGTACTCCGGTAAATACCGGCGCTTCTTTATTCATTGTACTCAAACTTTCTTTACCATTTTCATCCATTACTCTTTCTGTTATTTCCTGCCGTGGAAAATCATATCTCACTGATACAGAAATAGGCGACACTTCCGCCTCTAACACTGTCGCTCCACTATCTCCAAGAGCTGAATTTAACTTATATTTTCTCACTTCACTGCTCCCTGTCAAAGTCCAGTCAAAGTTCCACTCTCCTGCTGCTTCCACCGTGATATCCCCTGCTTTCTCTTGATACGTGCCTAAGTCCTTGAGCTTTACATGAATTGGCTTATCAATAAACTGTCCTTTTTCAACGCTCACCATCATAATCTGAAATTCCATGCTTCCGTCTTCCATTGTATAACTTCTTGTTTCCCCCTCAGTCAAAGGCGTGCCATCAGCAGGAACCGCTTTTCCATCTGCCCCCTGAACCAGTCCATCATAAAAAGAAGCGCTCCAGCCTCCAGAATTTTGTTCTTTCCCATCACCCACAACGACATTCACATCAGAAAATCCAGGCTCCATACCTTCTGCTGGTTTATATCCCTCCACCTTAAAAGAAAGATAGGCAACGTTATTGTCCACAATACTCTGCTTTGCCGTCACCGTAACCTCCCCCTGGGTGACAGACTGTTCCACAAAAGATGCCATCTGGTTATCTTCTAACTCCTGACGCTGTTCTGGCGTCGACTGCAGTCTTCTTTCCAGACCTCTGCTCCACTGTAAATGTGCGGCTGCACTCATACTGATTGTACCGATTATCAATACTGCGGCTGCCGCTGCTGGCCACATTCTGCTTTTAGAAATGATAGGAACCGGCTTTTTCTGACCCTTGTCCGAAAGTTTTGAGAGTGTATCCGTATATCTCATCCATACATTCTCTGGGACTTCTGTGTCATGCTGCAGTTTATAAATAATTTCATTAAATTTACTCATATTAAACTCTCCTTTCAGCTACGCAAAATTTCTTATGCTCTTCAAATTCCATCCTCTGCACTGTTCTCTCCCCCTCAATATACTGGCTCTCTAATTTCTTTCTCGCAGTGACCAGCCTCCCCCTTACTGTATTTTCATTTAACTGAAGTATTTTAGCAATTTCCCTGGTTTTAAAACCCTGCACATAGTACAGCATAATGATTACACGGTATTTCTCATCCATGCAGTTCAGAAAGCTCTGCCATTCCACATCAGCATACCCTTCATCCTGAGTCCATGCCTCTGAAACAGCTTCTTCTGCAACTGTCTTTGCCCGCTGTCTGTAAATCGCATTACAATTATTGATCAAAATACGAATCAGCCATGTTTTAAAATGCTTGTCTTTTTTCAAAGTATCAATTTTTTCCCAGCATGCCAAAGCTGTCTCCTGCATAGCGTCAGCCACATCTTCATCATTTTTCAGAATAGCCTTCGCTACCTTGTACATGGAACTGCCTTCTTGTTCCATCAATCTCTGAAATGCAGCTTTATCATGCTTTCTTGCCTTTTTAATCAACAAATTCATTGTGCTTTCCTTTCTTTCTTAAAAGACCGGTCTCTTGTTCGCGTTACATATATTAGATGAACAACGCGTCCATTTTGTTTGATCGTTTTCTGAACTATCCATAATAAACATGACAGAATTGAAATACCCTGCTTCTCTATTTTTCTAATTTTATGGCAAAAACGCCAGAAACACATAAGAACGCAAAGAAAATTTTCCTGTATTTTCAAAACAGTATAACTTAAATTTCGTATATAATATATACCTGAACCGCTGTAAAATACTAGTAAAATAATTTTGAAACCTTTTGCCCCCTATGCGTATCTAATGGGTATAAGCAGCAATCGTCATTCGAATGATAAAACAGCTTGCAGCTGTGGAAAATGGGGGACAGAACATATGCAGACACTTATAAAAAAAGCTGTCCAGGGAGATGTTGAGGCATTTTTGGAATTGATGGACATCAATTCACTGGCAATGTATAAAGTGGCACGTGCAATATTGCATAATGACAACGATGCAGCAGACGCTGTTCAAGACACGATCCTAAGTTGTTTTGAGAAAATACATACTTTGGAGAAACAGGAATATTTCAAAACCTGGCTGATCCGGATTCTAATCAATAAATGCAACCGCATTCTGCAGCATTACAAAAGAGAAAATCTGCCTGGTGAAATTCCAGAGACAACGAGGCCAGATCAATCACTTGCAGAATTCGAATTCAAAGAGATGTTACTTTTAGTCGACGAAAAATACCGTCTGATTTTGATTTTTTATTACCTGGAAGGCTTTAAAATCCAGGAAATTGCAGAGCTTCTGGAAATGAATACAAACACTGTAAAGACAAGACTTTCCAGAGCAAGGGAACAGATCCGCACTGCATACTTGAAAGAATAAAATCGACATTTTTCTGAATAACACAGTAAAAATAATCAAGGAGGGATTCAGATGAAAAAGCAAATAAATGTTTCACTATTAGATGATACACAATTAGACGACACGATTAAAAAAACACTGGATTGTACGTTTCCGCTTCCCGAGGCTGTGCAAAACGCCCAGAAAAAAGCATTTTTAAAAATCCGTACCCTGGCAGCAGAGAAAGAAGAAAAAAACCTGGAAAAAGATGCTGACATTATTGCAGAGAAACTGCAGCGCAAAAAGAACTTCCAAAAGATAAGAAAAGTTTTTTTCCGGGGCTTTGCAGGCGCTGGAGTGGCCGCTGCAGCCCTGTTCTGCGTTTACATCGCAAATCCAGCTGTATCTGCACAGATACCTGTTACAGAACACATTTTTGAAGGCCTGGGAGATTCTCTTGAATTTGCAGGAGATTACACAAATCTGGCAGAGCCAGTAAAAAAATCTGGAGCTGAAATTGAAAGCATAACTGCAAACGGAACTACACTCACCCTTTCCGAGGTTTACTGCAATGAAACGGCGCTTTATCTGAGTCTTATTCTTCATTCTGAAGAGAAAATTCCAGAGACATATCTTGATGAAAACGGCAAACCCGTCGTTGAGATACAAGGTCTGATAGATTTTGACTTTGATAGTGAAGGCGCTGTTAACTGGTACGAGGGCGGAGATACTTTTATTGACGGCGCCATGGTAGACGACTACACCTATGCTGGAGTTATCCGGTTTGATATGGGACAATACTTTGCTTATAAAGGTACGGGCACAAACGTACCAGAAAACTTTCCGTTAAAACTTTCCATCTCTCAGATTTTTGGGACAAAGCTGGTAGATACCCGTCCAGAAATGCCATGGGAATTGAAGCAGAAATATGAAAGTGCCATGAGAGAACATGGTCTTGGCCTGACTGACGAAGACTATGAACAATTTACAGAAGAGCAGAAAGATATTGAACATCAGCTTTTTAACGACATGTGGAATGCTTATTATGAAATATATCCAGAAAGACAGCAGTATCCGAACAAATATGATAACTGGATGATGGATGGGCCCTGGGAATTTGAATTTGAGGTAGCGAGGAACAACAAAGACATTATCCGTAAAGATATCAATGATATAGACGAAAATGGCCTGGGAATCATTTCCGCCACGAGAACTCCTGTAGAAGTCACCATAGAAATGCCGCAGAATTTAGACTATTTTGCAGTTATTCTGGATGCCAACGGAACTCTGATGGACAGCAATGCCGCCGGATGCCAGAATACAGCATCTATCAATGGATATGACACCTCAAAAATATATGTTTATATTTGTGATTATATAGAGTACATGGATGAGCTGAAGGGATACTGGTGGTCACCCGATTATGAAGAAAAAGCGAAAGAAAAAAGCTTCCAGCAGCTGCTTGATGAGCGTTCCTTATATCACAGAGAAATTCTTTTTGATGAATAGTCCGGCTGGATAACGGGCTGCAAGAAATAAACAGCCTTTAGAACAGGGGCTGCCGCACAAATATAAATTGCAGGACATACATTCGTTTTAAAGCTTACCCCCTGCAGATCATTGCAGACAATATGTACAAAAACTATCCTGGGAAACTTGTTTCCCAGGATAGTTTTATTTGTTCCGTCATAAGATTTTTCTTACTGTTTAAATCTTACCATATTCTATGATTCTGACTTAAATAATCGTCAATATTCCCACTGATTTTAACAGCAGAATCACCAGCAGAACTGGCGCGATATACTTTATCATCACGGTATACAGACCACGTCTTCCGAACTTCGCCCCGCCTTTTTCCGCCTCATCAATAATAGTCTTTGGTTTCAAAATCCAGCCAATCAATATACAGGTTCCAATTGCCACCAAAGGCATGAACAGATTATTGCTCAGATAATCCATAACATCCAATATCTGCGCTACAGCTCCGTTTGGGAGCTCAAGCTCGAAATACCATTTATTATAGCCCAGGCAGACTACAATTCCTCCGACTAACGCAATTGCTGTCTCAATGAGACAAGCTTTCATTCTCGATAAATGGAATTTGTCCATAAGACTCGATACCACTGCCTCCATAATGGAAATTGCGCTGGTCAAGGCAGCAAATAATACCATGGCAAAAAAGAAACATCCCACCAGGTTTCCAACCCGCCCCATAGCAGAAAACACTTTGGGCAGCGATACAAACATCAGCCCTGGTCCAGAAGCATTCATGCCTTCTCTGCCCATAAAAGTATATACTGCCGGAATAATCATGACGCCGGCAAGAAATGCCACTGCTGTATCAAAAATCTCAATCTGGTTGATAGAACGCACCAGATTGTCGTCATCCTTCACATAAGAACCATATGCCACCATAATTCCCATGGCAACACTGAGACTGAAAAACAATTGTCCCATGGCATCCAGAAGCACTGTAAAAAATCCTTTTACTGTCATCCCGGTAAAATCCGGAACTGTATAAATCCAGAGTCCCTCAAGACCCGTTCTGGTAACGCCCTGGTCGTCAGTATGAGATATTGTCAGAGAGAATATTGCGATTCCAAGCACCAGCAAAATCAATATCGGCATAAGCACTTTTGAAAATGTTTCTATCCCCTTGTTGACGCCTCGGATTACAATGAATGCCACCACAAACAGGAATACAAGCATCAGCACAATCGGCTGAATTTCCCCGGTAATATGCTCTGTAAAATATCCGTCTGCCGCTGCCTGTGCACCGTCTCCAGTAAGATAAGCAATAAAATATTTTACCACCCAGCCGCCAATCACGCAGTAATAAGGCATAATAATGATTGGAACCAGACAGGCAATCACACCTAGAAATCCCCATTTGGGATGCATTTTTCCATAAGCTGTAAGAGGGCTTTGTTTCGTCTTTCTTCCAATGGCAATCTCAGTTGCCAAAAGCGTAAATCCGAAAGTCAATGCCAATATCAGGTATATTACCAGGTAAAGACCGCCGCCGTCTTTGGCTGCCAGATAAGGAAACCGCCAGATATTTCCCAAACCTACAGCGCTGCCTGCTGCTGCCAGTACAAAACCGATGGAACCTGAAAACGAGTTTCTGTTTTTTTCTTTATTCATTCTTTCCTCCTCCATTTGTGCAATTTCTTCTATTGTACTGGCTTTTTTCTGTTTTTACAAGTATTCTTTTCTTGAGTTACCGTATTTTTAATACACATCATCTGCTGCTTTAAAAGTTGTTGCTGCTGCCAGCCTAAAGATGTACTGCGGGAAAGCCGTTTATAGACCAGGTTTTTTGCAGCTGCTTCTTATATAAAGTATAAAGAGTATTTCCAGCAGAAAAGTACTGTAAACCATTCCGTGCATTAAATTTCATATAGCAATCACCAGGAATTTCTGATAAAATGGTAAATAATTGACTTCAAGGAGGTTACAAATGATAGATATTCCCATGCGGTCGTCAATGCCCCTGGACTGCAATTCTATTCTGCGTATCAATATATCTGACAAAAACCTGACGCAGCTCAGCACTGATACGATACAGCCCGGCACGACTGGGGCATCCGCTCCTGAAACAGTTATCCCGCCTCTGCTCCATCGCATACAAAAAGGGCAGAAAGTTCCCCTGGACCCTGCGGGGACTACAAAACATATCCATGTATGTCTGGGATGGCATACTGTAAATCCACAGTGTGACCTTGATGTATCTGCATTCATTCTGGGTGCAGACGGTAAAGTACTGGGAGACGACTGGTTCGTTTTTTACGGTCAGGAATACAGCCCTGACAAAAGCGTCCATTTTTCTCTTTCCAGCCACACAGACCGGGAATTTATCTCTGTCGACTTAAAACGCTTAAATCCTGCCGCAGCAAAAATAGTATTTGTGCTCACTATAAATGACGCATTTACACATCATCTGAATTTCAGCATGGTCAGAGATGCTTATATTCGTATTCTTGACGCAGATACAAGACAGGAACTGGTAAGTTTTCAAATGACAGACTATTACCCCAATGTAATTTCCATGATGATCGGTGAGATTTATCAGTACAAAGGAATGTGGAAATGCAATGCCATTGGAAATGGTGTTGCAAAAGATTTAGCAGGTTTATGCCAGTTATATGGCGTTGAGACGATTTGATACACAGGAGGAATTATATGCTTACATTCGAAACAATAAACGAACTGACCTTAAAGGTAACATGCACCGGCAGTGATGTCCTTATCACCAGAGCCGGCGCATTTATCGCAGGAGAAAGCTCCGGCGGCAAAAATTACAAATTTGAAAAACTACTGCTGGGCCCGCAGAATAATTTTGTCCAGGCAGCTCTTGGTTCACTGGCCCGCCGCGTAACAAAAGAAAATATTCCGCTGATGAAAGTTACCATGTCTGGCAATTCTGTTACTTACTATGCCAACTATGGACAACATGTAATTGTATATAAACTTGGAATGGGAGAAGTAATTTCCGTGGAATCTGAAAATATTCTTGCCTTCACCCAGGATTGTAAATACGACGTGCGCTTTATCGGCGTAGGGATTTTGTCTCAGAAAGGTCTCGCCACCTCTACTCTTACCGGCAACGGAGAAAATGCCTATGTTGCAATCTTATCAGATGGAAACCCCATTGTTTTGTCAAATGTGCACACCAACAGCGTCATCTCGGCAGACCCAGACGCTGTGATCTGCTGGATGAGCCAGTACGGCTACGGTGATCCTCAGATTAAGGCTGATTTGTCCTGGAAAAACCTGATCGGACAGCATTCTGGAGAATCATATGCCTTTGAATGGCCTGGAAACCAGCCCGTTTCTGTACTGATCCAGCCCTCTGAACGGACCAGCGGCATCCAGGTAGGAATCGACTGATAATATCTTTTATGGCTGATGATAATGACTGAGAAAATCTGAAAGACTTTCCACTGCATCTTTCAGCACCTCAATCCGCGGCAGAAACACTACTCGGAAATGATCTGGATGCTTCCAGTTAAATCCTCCCCCATGGATGATAAGGATTTTTTTCTCACGCAACAAATCAAGCGCAAACTTCTCATCATCAGAAATATTAAATTTCCTGACATCAAGTTTGGGAAAAATGTAAAATGCAGCTTTGGGCTTTACTGCGCTGATTCCTGGAATATCATTCAACGCTTGACAGATATACTCTCTCTGTTCATAAATTCTTCCTCCTGGAACAATATATTTATTTACACTTTGGTAACCGCCCAGAGCTGTCTGCACAATGGACTGTGCAGGCACATTAGAGCAAAGCCTCATATTAGACAGCATATTCAGTCCTTCAATGTAATCCTTTGCTGCTTTTTTATTGCCGCTCAAGATCATCCAGCCGATACGGAATCCTGCAATCATATGAGATTTTGACAATCCGCTGTATGTAACACAGAACAAATCTGGAGCCAGGGATGCAATAGACACATGTTCTTCCTCTTCCATTACCAGACGGTCATAAATTTCATCCGAAAATAATATCAATTGATGTTCTCTGGCAATATCCACAATCTGCTGCAATACCTCCCGTGGATACAACGCACCTGTAGGATTATTGGGATTAATAATTACAATCGCCTTTGTTTTGTCTGTTATTTTATCTCTGATATCCTTAAGGTCAGGATACCATTCTGCCTGTTCGTCGCAGATATAATGCACCGCTTTTCCGCCTGCCAGCGTAACACACGCCGTCCAAAGAGGATAATCTGGAGCGGGCACAAGAACCTCATCTTTGTCATTCAGCAATGCAGACATGCTGATATTGATCAGTTCGCTGACACCATTTCCCGTGTAGATATCTTCTATTGAAAGATTGGGAATCTGCTTTATCTGCGCATACTGCATAATGGCCTTTCTTGCTGAAAAAAGCCCTTTCGCAGCAGAGTATCCCTCACATTCTGTCAGCTGGCGCTGCATATCATATATCACCTCATCTGGTGTGCAAAAACCAAAGGGAGCTGGATTTCCAATATTAAGCTTCAAGACATTCGTTCCAGCTTCTTCCATTCTGGCTGCCTCATCTACCACCGGACCTCTCACATCATATAATACATTATCCAGTTTTGAAGATTTTCTGTATTCTCTCATCTCTAAATTCCTCCATTTCCATCCTCTCTCTAAACAGCCTTTATTCTGTTTAAACAGTTAATTATTCTCTGTCAGTCAATCATGATTTTCTGGATAAAAAATCGTTCATGTTATCACACTTTCTCCATAAACTGAACCTCATTTCCATTTTGTTTCAAATTTTTTTAAATTATAATTCAGAATATTCTAAAAAGCAATACATTCATAAACCTGGCGTTTCAAAGCTCTGGCTGGTGCATAGAATCTGCTGCGTATGCAGCAGGATTAAATTACATTAGATTGCACTTGGAAAACTTGTTTTCCAGATGCAGTCTATATGTAATCTTCATCTGTCACATTTTGTGACAGATGCTCTGCACCAGCCAGAGCTTTGAAACGCCAATGCCATAATCTTCTTTGGCATAATCTGCCAAAAACGAAAACTAAATTTCAAATAAAGTGGACAAATTGTTAAAAACTTGTTAAAATGTAAAAAATAAAATAAAGGAGAGTAAATTCAAATGAATGAGAACAAAGATTTTAAACCTTTTGTTCCAGCCAGCAAGACACTTCCGGAATTCACTGCAACTTCCATAATACTTGGAATCATTCTGGCAATTGTGTTCGGCGGGGCAAATGCATACCTGGGTCTCCGTGTGGGGATGACGGTATCTGCATCCATTCCGGCAGCAGTTATCTCAATGGGTATTATCCGGAAGATTTTAAAGAAAGATTCCATCCTTGAGAATAATATGGTACAGACCATCGGTTCTGCTGGAGAATCTGTAGCGGCAGGTGCAATTTTTACTTTGCCTGCATTATTCCTGTGGGCAAGTGAGTGGGGCACTTCTGCGCCTTCTCTGGTGGAAATTGCCGTTATTGCATTTATCGGCGGCGCTCTTGGAATCCTGTTTATGGTTCCCTTGAGAAAAGCATTGATCGTACAGGAGCATGGAACCCTTCCCTATCCGGAAGGCAAGGCGTGCGCTGAAGTACTGATGGCCGGCGAAGAAGGCGGCGATAAAGCTTCTACTGTATTTGCAGGTCTTGGCATTGCGGCAGCTTATAAATTTATCACAGATGGTTTGAAAGTATTTCCCAGTGAAGTGCATTATGAAATTCCAGCTTATAAAGGCTCTGGTGTAGGTATGGATGTACTGCCTGCCCTGCTTGGCGTTGGATATATCTGCGGACCTAAGATTTCTTCTTATCTGTTCTGCGGCGGTATCCTGGGCTGGTTTGTATTGATGCCATTAATTGTATTATTCGGACCAGATATTGTGTTATTCCCGGCAGATGTCAGCATCGCAGAATTATATGCCGAGGGCGGTTCTTTTGCCATCTGGACCAATTATATCAAATATATCGGTGCAGGCGCTGTTGCCTGCGGCGGGGTACTTAGTCTGATCAAGTCTCTTCCGCTGATTATCAGAACCTTCCGCGACGCATTAAAAGGTTTTGGAAAAGGCGCTGCTACAGACGAACGTACCAATCAGGATCTAAATATTAAATTCATTCTGGGAGGCATCGCTGTTCTTGCCCTTGCTATCTGGATTGTTCCAGTAATCCCCATCAACTTATTTGGGGCATTCCTGATTGTTATATTTGGTTTCTTCTTTGCAACTGTTTCCTCCCGTATGGTAGGTCTTGTTGGAAGCAGCAACAACCCAGTTTCCGGTATGACCATTGCAACTCTGCTGGTTGCCACCATTGCTTTAAAGGCAACAGGTTCCACCGGACAAGCCGGCATGACAGCGGCTATCGCAATCGGCGGTGTAATCTGTATCGTTGCTGCCATCGCAGGCGATACTTCACAGGACTTAAAGACTGGATATATTTTAGGGGCAACTCCTAAAAGACAGCAGATCGGCGAGCTGATCGGCGTTCTTGCCTCTTCCCTTGCCATCGGCGGGGTATTATATCTTCTGCATCTTGCTTGGGGCTACGGTTCCACAAACCTTC
>CAJUCK010000007.1:19137-27168 GCA_910585395.1 uncultured Lachnospiraceae bacterium | reverse complement strand
TCCGGCTCCTCAGGCAACTTTGATGAAAATGATTGTAGAAGGTGTTATGGGCGGCAATCTTCCCTGGACACTGGTAGGCATCGGCGCATTTATCGCCATTATTGTGGAAATCCTGGGTATCCCAGTACTTCCATTTGCTATCGGTTTGTATCTTCCTATCCATCTGAGTACCCCAATGATGGTCGGCGGCGTTGTAAAATGGATTGTTGAGAAGAAAAAAGGCCTCAGTGAAAAAGAAAAGAAAGATGCTGATTCCAACGGTATTTTGTATTCCTCCGGCTTAATTGCAGGAGAAGGGCTTGTGGGTATCTTTTTGGCTATCCTTGCAATTATCCCTGTCGGTGACTCAAATGTAGGAACAATGGTTGGCGAATTCCTGCCAAATATGATTCCTGCCCTTGCAGATGCAAATGTAGGAAATATTATTGGATTAATTGCATTCGCACTGCTGACCCTTTCTCTCTGGTCATTCTGTTTTCGTAAAAGGAAAAAAGCATAAGCGTTAAAGGAGAATCCGTGGGCAGAACAAAGAAAAATTTTATGGATTTTATTCCGGTCTGCAATCCGGCATATACTTGGGATGCAGATAAAAAAGGAAATGTCACCGTCCATATGGTGAACAAAGGATTTTACAATTGGATAGCGCAGAAGTTTTTTAAACGGCCGCGTGTCAGCCATATTTCATTGGATGAATATGGAAGCTATGTCTGGCAGCAGATGGACGGCAGACGCAATGTATTTGAAATCTCAAAGCTTGTGTCTTCGCACTTTGGCGAGAAAGCCGAACCTGTAGTTCCACGGCTTGTAAAATATATACAGATTCTGTATCAGAATAAATTCATAGGATATGTGAAACAAAAATAGTTATTACATTTAAGACTGCCCCTTCACCATCAATATTGTAAAGGGGCAGTCTTTTACAAAGGAGAGAACTTGTAATGAAAAAAACAACTCATAGACTGCTGCTGGTCCTGCCAGCAGTTATGGCACTGATGATATGCAGCCCTATGCTTGCATTTGCAGCTGAAGAGGCTGAAGAATATATACCTGCCATGTACGCAACCTTCTGGGCGCTGATACCGCCGATTGTAGCAATCGTACTTGCACTGATTACCAAAGAAGTATACAGTTCCTTGTTCATCGGCATTTTAATCGGAGGTCTGTTTTTCTCTGATTTTACATTTGAGAAAACCATTACCCACGTATTCCAGGATGGAATCATTGGCGTGCTGTCTGACAGCTATAATGTGGGAATTCTCGTATTTTTGGTGATTCTTGGAATTATGGTCTGTATGATGAACCAGGCAGGAGGCTCCGCAGCATTTGGACGCTGGGCAAGTGTACATATCAAAAGCCGCATAGGCGCGCAGCTTGCCACCGTTCTGCTGGGAGTATTGATTTTTATTGACGACTACTTTAACTGTCTTACAGTCGGAAGCGTTATGCGCCCGGTTACCGATAAACACAATGTGTCCCGGGCAAAATTGTCCTATCTGATTGACGCCACTGCCGCTCCTGTCTGCATCATCGCTCCCATTTCTTCCTGGGCTGCAGCAGTCACTGGATTCGTAGAAGGTGAAGACGGGCTATCTATCTTCGTCCGCGCAATTCCCTATAATTTCTATGCTCTTCTGACCATTGTTATGATGATAGGCATGCTGTTTATCAAAGTAGAATTCGGTCCAATGAAACAACATGAAAAAAACGCCTTAAACGGAGATCTTTTTACTACGGCAGACCGTCCGTATTCCAATGACAAAAATGAAACTGGAAATGCAAAAGGTAAAGTTATCGACTTGGTCTTCCCTATCATTGTCCTGATTATCTGCTGTGTTATCGGCATGATATACACAGGCGACTTCTTCAGCGGAGCAGGTTTTGTAGAAGCTTTCTCTGAAAGTGACGCATCCGTTGGCCTGGTACTGGGAAGCTTCTTTGCATTTATCATCACCATAATCTTCTATGCTGTGAGAA
Source organism: uncultured Lachnospiraceae bacterium (assembly GCA_910585395.1). Lineage (GTDB taxonomy): Bacteria > Bacillota > Clostridia > Lachnospirales > Lachnospiraceae > Petralouisia. The sequence continues at coordinate 25,194 of CAJUCK010000007.1, read as the reverse complement.
AAGTGCTGAAATTCAATGAATCCATGGCATGTATTCCAGAAGGATTCAAAGCAATGGTTCCAGCAATCTTAATTCTGACTCTTGCCTGGACCTTAAAGGCAATGACAGACAGTCTGGGAGCCGCATCCTTTGTGGCAGGCGCTATGGAATCCGGCGCTGCTGGACTAGTAAAACTCCTTCCGGCAATCATTTTCCTGGTCGGATGTTTCCTGGCATTTGCAACCGGAACTTCCTGGGGCACCTTCGGTATCCTGATTCCCATTGTGGTTGCAGTGTTCTCTGGAAGAGATGAAAATATGATGATCATGTCAATTTCCGCATGTATGGCAGGCGCTGTATGCGGCGACCACTGTTCCCCCATCTCAGATACCACCATAATGGCGTCTGCGGGAGCCCAGTGCAACCATGTAAACCATGTATCCACTCAGCTTCCCTATGCCATTACTGTGGCAGTCGTTTCCTTTATCACGTACATTATTGCTGGTTTCGTACAGACTGCCTGGATTGCTCTCCCCATAGGAATTGTACTGATGCTTGGCGTACTCGTTTTGATCAAAATGTTAAACGGCGGCGCAGAAATTGAATAACGCAGGACATCTCCTATATTCTTTTTCTTTCAAACAGCAGCAGCCCCGCCAGTCCTGCTGCCGCTGTTAAAAATATGGCGATTACAACAGCTTCACAAAAATTTTTGGGCACTGCTGATTCTGTCAGCAGTGTCTGTGCTTCCAGCAGTTTTGTGGGAAGGTATTTCTGGATTTTGGGAACTATTCCTGCCACATATGTAATCAGCAAAACAATCCCTGTACCTGCAAGCACTCCAGAAGTCTCTTTTGCCACTGTGGAAAAAAATACTGTCGTCAAAGATACCCAGATTCCAAACAGCCAGAACAACGCTGCCGCTGTCAAAAGCTCAGAAACAATCCCATTATCCCAGAAATAACCGTTATACAGCCAGGTAATTAGAAAGGTCAGCCAGAAACAAAGACTCCAAACTAAGACGCACATCATAGCTTTTGCCAGGTACACACTGCGTCTTTGCGCTCCTTTTGTCAGTACCAGCACTAATGTTCCTCTTTGATACTCCTGTGTAAAAATACCACTCAGCAGCAGAATAATAATAAACAGCGCCATAGGCATATTTTTATAAAATTGCGTCCAGCTTGTCAAAGCATCTACTTCCACTCCTGTCACATACAGACCTGTTTCCTGTAAAGATTCTGACATAGTTTCCATAAGCCATGGGGTCAGCTTGGCAATTGCCGGATTCATAACTCCAAATAATGCAGATATCAGCACCAGAAGGAACGCTTTTCCACTGCGTATGAGATCCATCCACTCTTTTTTCCAAAAAGCAATCGCGGTTTTCATCTGCCAATCACCTCCATAAATAAATTTTCCAGAGTAAGGCTGCATTTTTCCACTTTGCGGATTCTGATTCTTTCCTTCACGAGCCAGGCAAGGACTGTCTCCATCTGCTGCCCTTTTCCAGATTCGTAATGTATATATGCTCTGCCTCGCCGCACTCCTCCTGGAAAATGTTCTATCAGCTTTTCTGCATCCTGCGCTCTCTCCAGCTCAATCTCAAATCCCGCTTCTTTGCAGCTTTTCCTCATATCATCCATGCTGCCCTGACGCAGAATTTTCCCCTCATGCAAAAAGGCAAATTGTTCACAGATTCGTTCCACATCAGACAGAATATGAGTGGAAAAAAGTACTGTAGTCTGCTCTTTCGCTGAAACCAGAATATCAAGAATCTCCTTCCTGCCCACCGGGTCCAGCGCTGAAGTAGGCTCATCACAAATAAGCAGTTTCGGACGGTTCAGCAATGCCTGCGCAATCCCCAGCCGCTGCTTCATCCCCCTGGAAAATCCTTTGATTCGGTGCTTTTCTCCAAAAAGCCCAACAAGTGAAAGCAATTCCTCCGATCGCTTTCTGCATTCCTTCACATCCATCCCCGTAACTTCTCCGCAGAATTTCAAATATTCTCCAGCCGTCATATAAGGATAGAATTCCGGCACATCCGGCAGATACCCGATATACCGGTTGGCAGGATTTTCTCCAAAAGAAACCCTTTCTCCATTCACCAGTATTTCTCCAGTGTCTGCTGGCAGAAGTCCGAGCACCATCTTCATAGTAGTGGTTTTTCCGGCGCCGTTCTGCCCCACAAAACCGTAAACTGCATGTTCTGGCACTGCAAAATCTACATCCACCAGAACTTTCTTATCCCCAAATCGTTTGGAAATATGACAAATCTCAAGCATATTCATCTCATGTCACCCTTCTTCTTTCCCCAGCAGAAAATACAAAACAGGACCTATAAACTGCATCCCTGCCACAACTACAATAATCCATAACACTCTGTTTCCACGCCTGTAATTGGAATGCGTCAGAATATGACGCAGGGTGTAAATAAGGAGCGCCATCTCCAGCAAGATTAATGGGATCAAAAACGGTAAAAATTCCTGAATTTCACTCATATATTATTCCTCCTATCTCTTAACAATATCAGTATAAATCTTTTTATCCTCATTGTTCAACAGATTTATACGATACTTTTAACAGTAAAAGTAAACTGACAGGAAACTAAAAGCCTTCTTAATATCTAAATAAGAAGGCTTAAATATGATCCTGTTACTTGCTCTATCCCTTATTCTGCAATTATTTCTGCCACTGCATCCACCATTGGTATAATGCATTCCTTAAGCACACCTTTGACGCTGTGCTCCAGCACGCCTAGAGGCTCGTGATGACTAAGCGCAACTGACGCTTCATTTAACTCCGTTTCCACAGTAAACTCCAGTCTGCCTACGATCTGTTCCACCTTTTCTTTATCAAAGCTGTCATTCCAGGCGACAGTCTTAATCAAGACATCCGCTTTGTAAAACTGCAGCGTCACTTCTACTTTTTTTCCTTGCTCATTGACAAGAGGTGCATTTAAAATACAGGTGTCTCCTTTCATCCCCCCTGCAAAATTCCAACCTGTAAACACTCTCAAATCTTCCATAATCTGTCCTGCTGTTCTAATAATCTGCTTCATTTTTCATTTCCTTTCTTTATCTAAATCATTATCTGTTTCTTGGTAAATTACCCCTCTAAAATCTGCACTTCATATTTCTTAAGTTTTCCAGCCTCTTCTCCTCTTATCAGACGGTAGCCTTCTGGAACAATATAACTTTTTTCCTCACTGGAATGATTCACAACAAACAGAAAACGGTTTCCATCTTTTTCTCTCACCACACACTCCACATCTTTCTGAGCAGAGCATACTGTCTTCACGCCTGCTTTCTGGCAAATTTCCGTCATTAAAGCCTCCATCAGTTCCTCGCCAGGCTGTGTTCCCACATAATAACAGACCCCTTCTCCATAAGGATGTTTGGTAATGCAAGGCTCTCCCTTATAAAATTCACTGTCATATTCAGCCAGTATCTCTGTCTCTGGCAGAATACGCATCAGGTCACTCCAAAGATCTGCCTGCAGGCTCTGTCCCTGGTACTGAACCTTCACATGAGTTCCCTTAAGACAGTCATACTCCAGCACCTCAATACCTGCCAGCTCACCGAGCCTGCCTGGGAGTTCTCTGTCTGTCATACATAGGTTATGTACATCCTTTACCCCTGTACGCATAGTGAGTAAAAGATGCCCTCCCTGTCTGACATATTCCATATATTTCTCTTCCAGCTCAGGAGACATCAAATACTGCAGTGGAGCAATCAACAGCTTATATTTTTTAAAATCTCCCTGCTCAGGCACAAAATCCAGAGGTATATTCTGTTGATACAGTGCACGGTAGTATTTCTGAATCTGTCCTGTATAGCTTAAATCCTCATGATGGGGCTGTATCTGAAAAGCATATGCCTGTTCAAATGAAAAAACAATTCCCGCCTGAGGTCTTGGCATACTGCCCTGCAGCCGTTCCATCAACGGTTCCATTGTCTGAATCATGCTTTTCAGCTCTTCATATCTGCGTCCTGGATTTCCGCTGTGAGGCAGTATGCCATGCCAATATTGTTCTGTACCCATAGCACAGGTTCTCCACCGGAAGAAGACAATGGCGTCTGCCCCACGAGCAACAGACTGCAGGCTCCAGGCTGTCAGCTGCCCCGGCGCCGGCGCTCTTCCCATAACCTCCCAACCTGTAATCCCAGACTGCTGTTCCATAATCCAAAATGGCTGATTCTTATAACTGCGCACCACATCCAGCGCTGCCGCAAGCACATAATTCTTCTCATGCGGCGTTTCTGACAGATAAAATCCGCCAGGATACTGGTCGTGAGACACAAAGTCCAGCAGCTCTCCTAATTTATAATAATCCACCTTATCTGCAAATCCCATATAATTATGAGTAATAAACTGATTTTCCGTAAATTTTCGTATAATATCTGTCTGCTGCTTCGTGAAATCCACGATCAAGTCCGAACAAAACCGTTTCCAGTCCAGCATAGCAGAGGGATTTTCCCCTGTAACGGTAATCCTCGGGGCGCACACTTCTGTAAACTCATTATATTCCTGGCTCCAGAATGCCGTCCCCCATGCCCGGTTCAGTTCTTCCGTCGTCTTATACTTTTTCTTCAGCCAGTCCTGAAAATGGCGTCTGCAGCTTTCACAGGTACAGAGCTCCTGATGGCTGTTTCCCAGCTCATTATCTGGCTGCCAGCCAATCACCCATGGATTCCTCCCGTAATGCTGCGCCAGTTTTGTTACCAGCTTAGAAATGTACTTCCGATATACTGGATTAGACTGACAGTCATGATGCCTGCCTCCAAATCCTCTTACCCTTCCCTGCTGGTCAACAGGCAGAATTTCAGGATGCTTATGAATCAGCCAGGCAGGCGGCGCTGCTGTAGGCGTTCCCAGAATTGTATAAATTCCATAGTTTCCCAGCAAGGCAACTGCCTCATCGAGCCATGCAAAATCAAACTTGTTTTCTTCCGGCTGAAGCTTATGCCAGGAGAATTCTGCCATGCGAACCATCTGAATTCCCATCTGGCGCATCAATTCCGCGTCCACTTCCCAGCGTTCTCTCTCCCAGTGTTCTGGATAATAATCGACGCCAAAATACAGTTGTTTCATCTTAACTCTCCTCCCTGTTGAGAAAGCGTTCCCATTCCTCCACATCTGCTGACGCTTTGATGCGAAGCAGATAGGTCTTTTCATCCTTCCCATCAACATAGAATCTATATTCCTCTTCCTGCTTCTCAGCAGAATAAATCATCCCTTCTGAAAATGATTTCAAGACCTTTCCATATTCTTCTGGATTCACCTGTACATCCTCATAAGCATGTATCAGTTTCCCGTCGGCATTGTAGTGTTTGTAACCCTCCTCCACTATGGCCTCCACTGTACAGCCTTCCATTTTCATAACAAAATTATTTGTCCTCATCTTGCGGATATCACGGTTGCAGGAATTTTCCGGCAGGATGGTAACATTATCCAAATAAAAATGAAACAATCCCTGCATCACTTGAATATCCTGAATATAAGCCTCCGAAAAATCGAAATGCTCAAATTCATCTCTGGTTGCGTATTTCATACTCAATTCTATCCTCTCTATGGCGCTTCTTATATGTTATCATGATGTTACTGCAGCAACGAATATTCTTCCATATTCCAAACCTGTTTTACAATCTCCCGATAAAATTCCGGTTCATGGCACACCAGCAGAATGGCTCCCTTATACTCTTTGAGGGCACGTTTCAGCTCTTCTTTGGCGTCCACATCCAAATGATTGGTAGGCTCATCCAAAAGCAGCACATTCGTCTCTACATTCAGCAGTTTGCATAAACGCACCTTTGCCTGCTCCCCGCCGCTCAATACTTTTACCTTGCTCTCAATATGCTTGGTGGTCAGCCCGCATTTTGCCAATGCGGAGCGTACCTCATACTGACTAAAAGATGGAAACGTCTCCCAGATTTCTTCAATACAGCTATTCTCACTGGCTGGCATCTCCTGCTCAAAATAGCCTGGATAGAGATAATCTCCTAACTGCACGCTGCCACAGACAGGCGCTGTCAGTCCCAGCACACTCTTGAGAAACGTCGTCTTCCCAATTCCATT
>CAJUCK010000007.1:18075-19127 GCA_910585395.1 uncultured Lachnospiraceae bacterium | reverse complement strand
GCAATGGCAATCTTTTCTCCCCGCTCCATGCGAAGGTTCAAAGGCTTTGAAAGCGGTCTGTCCTTCTCATAACCCAGCACCAAATCCTCTGTCTCAAAAATCACTTTTCCAGATGCCCTAGCATTTCGAAAGAAAAACTCTGGTTTGGGGCGTTCTGCCGCCAGCTCAATCACGTCCATCTTATCCAGCTTTTTCTGTCTTGACATCGCCATATTCCGGGTGGCAACACGCGCTTTATTTCTCGCCACAAAATCTTTTAAATCTTCAATTTCCTTCTGCTGTCTTTTATAAGCTGCCTCTCGTTGAGCTTTTTTCATTTCATAGACTTCCATAAATTTGTCATAATCTCCCACATAACGGTTCAACTCCTGATTTTCCATATGATAAATAATATTTACCACACTGTTTAAAAAGGGGATATCATGTGAAATTAAAATAAATGCATTTTCGTAATCCCAAAGATATCGTTTCAGCCATTCAATATGGCTCTCATCCAGATAATTGGTGGGCTCGTCCAGCAAAAGGATATCTGGCTTTTCCAGAAGCAGTTTTGCCAGCAGCACTTTGGTGCGCTGCCCGCCGCTTAGTTCCGTCACATCTGTGTCAAGCCCCAGTTCCTGAACACCCAGAGCCCGCGCCACTTCCTCCACCTTAGCCTCAATAATGTAAAAGTCATGCTGGTCCAGCAGATCCTGAATAGTTCCAGTCTGCTCCATAAGCCGCTCCATCTCTGCCGCATCTGCCTCCCCCATTTTCTCAAACATTTGATTCATTTCTTCTTCCATATCATAGAGAAATGAAAATGCGCTGCGCAGCACATCGCCAATCGTCATTCCCGCCTGCAGCGCTGTATGCTGGTCCAGATAACCTGTACGGACATTTTTTGCCCATTCTACCTTCCCTTCATCTGGCTGCAAGTGCCCAGTCACAATATTTAAAAACGTAGACTTTCCCTCTCCATTGGCGCCAACTAAACCGATATGCTCACCCTTCAGCAGGCGGAAAGATACATCATTAAAAATTGCCCTGTCCCCAAAACCGTGGGTTAAATT
>CAJUCK010000007.1:15969-17962 GCA_910585395.1 uncultured Lachnospiraceae bacterium | reverse complement strand
TGTGAATCGCTTGTTAAACAAATTTCTGCGTGATTGTGCCGTCTTGATAATCTGTACGGCAAATGTTCTGATCTGTGTAAACAGCAACCTTATTTTCTCATATTTCTGCAAAAAGCTCAACTTACTTATTGAAAAAATATAAATCCAGGCATATAATTGGTTACAGTTCACTTTTCAGCCAGCATGAAGATATTCCGCCTGCAGCATATTTCCTAATATAAAAAGAAATCAACAGACACTGTACGCGTTTTTCCAAATGGAATGAGAGTGAACAGCAGCTATCTATGTAGAAAAAATAAATAAAATGCAAGGAGTACATTATGGAACATTTAATTATACCAGAAAACTATCACTCAGAACTGAGCCTGCATGACACACAGATTGCCATTAAAACAGTAAAAGACTTTTTCCAGAACCTGCTGTCTGAACGGCTGAATCTGCGGCGTGTGTCAGCCCCTCTGTTTGTAGACCCATCCTCTGGGCTCAATGACAATTTAAATGGCGTAGAACGCCCTGTCACTTTCGGCATTAAAGAGCAGAATGAAAAACAGGCAGAAATCGTCCACTCACTTGCCAAATGGAAACGCTATGCATTGAAAAAGTATGGATTTTCCATAGGAGAAGGGCTTTATACCGATATGAACGCCATCCGCCGGGACGAAGAGACAGACAATATCCATTCTATTTTTGTAGACCAATGGGACTGGGAAAAAATTATTTCCAGTGAAGACAGAAATCTTGATTTTCTCAAAGAGACCGTAAAAATTGTCTACAAAGTCCTGCGGAAAACAGAAAAATATATGTCAATCCGCTATGACTACATAGAAGAAATTCTTCCCCACGATATTTTCTTTATCACTACCAGAGAACTGGAAACCATGTACCCAAAATCCACGCCAAAAGAGCGGGAATACCTGATTTCCAGAGAAAAAGGCGCTGTGTGCATCATGCAGATCGGTGATAAACTTGCCTCTGGAGAACCCCACGACGGCAGAGCTCCTGACTATGACGACTGGGCCTTAAATGCTGATATTGTAGTCTACTATCCCGTGCTGGACATTGCTCTAGAACTATCCTCTATGGGCATCCGGGTAGACGAAGCCTCTCTTCTCTCTCAGCTTGACAAGGCAGGATGCCCAGAACGTGCCGAGCTTCCCTTCCAGAAATCTATTTTGGAACAGAAGCTGCCGTTGACCATCGGCGGCGGCATCGGACAGTCCCGTATCTGCATGTTTTTCTTAAGAAAAGCGCATATTGGAGAGGTACAGTCCTCACTGTGGAAAGAAGAGATCACAAAAGAAGCCGAAGAACACGGCATCATGCTGCTGTAACTGTGCTGCTTTTCCCCAGATAAGCAACAAATCATTTCCGCAGCGGGAAATAACCCTTGACTTTAATATACTAACTTGTTAGTATATTGACGTGGAAATAATTTATAAGAAGGGATCAGCGTGTCAAAAACTTTTTTGACACCCTGGTCTCTAGAGAAAATGAAAGGGAGATTTACTTATTATGAAAAAGATACTTGTACTTACGCTGACATTAGTAATGGCACTGTCGCTGGCTGCATGCGGAGGTTCAAAGGACAGCAAGGAAACTTCTGGCAAAGCTTCTTCTGAGGACAGCGATATGGCTTATGTCAAAGACAAAGGAACTTTAGTCGTAGGAATCACTGATTTTGAGCCCATGGATTATAAGGATGAGAGCGGCGAATGGATCGGCTTCGACGCAGATATGGCAAAAGCTTTTGCTGAGAGCCTTGGCGTAAAGGCTGAATTTGTAGAAATTGACTGGGACAATAAAATTATGGAATTAGACGGCAAAACCATCGACTGTGTGTGGAACGGCATGACTCTGACAGAAGAAGTAACCAGCTCCATGTCCTGTTCCAAAGCTTACTGCAACAATGCACAGATTGTAATCGTTCCCAAGGACAAAGCCGACAAATATCAGGATAAAGACAGCCTCTCTGACCTGACCTTTGCAGTTGAGG
>CAJUCK010000007.1:1238-15932 GCA_910585395.1 uncultured Lachnospiraceae bacterium | reverse complement strand
ATTGTTCCGGCAGATAAGGCGGATCAGTACCAGGATACGGACAGCTTAAAGGATCTCAACTTTGCAGTTGAGGCAGGCAGCGCTGGTGAGAGCCAGGTAAAAGAACTTGATTTAAATTATACTGCTGTAAAAGCGCAGGCTGATGCTCTGATGGAAGTTGCCGCAGGTACTTCCGATGCTGCCGTGATTGATTCTTTGATGGCTGCTGCTATGGTAGGAGAAGGGACAAGCTATGCTGACCTTACCTATACCGTAGGACTCAACAGCGAAGAATATGGCGTTGGCTTCCGTAAAGGCTCTGACCTGACTGAGGCGTTGAATGAATTCTTCTCCTCCAGTTACAAAGATAAAAGCATGACAAATTGTGCAGAAACTTATGGCGTACAGGCTGCTGTCATTGAACAGTAAACTGCCTGTTTGTACCATAAACTGCACGGATGGAGGAAATCATGGAACAGATTCTGGAACAACTTCCAATTGTCCTGAAAGCATTGAACATCGGCTTTCTGCAGACATTAAAACTTTTCTTTGTAACCTTGATCGGCGCTTTTCCTCTGGGACTGATTATCGCCTTTGGTTCCATGTCCCGATTTAAGCCCTTAAGTTACTTTACGAAAATCATCGTCTGGATCATCCGGGGAACCCCCCTGATGATTCAGCTTTTGATTATTTACTATTTTCCTGGACTGGTATTACATAATCCTGTCTGGGGCGGCGGTGAAACTGGACGTTTTGTTGCTGCTTCTGTATCTTTCATACTGAACTATGCCTGTTATTTTTCTGAAATTTACCGGGGCGGCATCCAGGGCGTCCCGGCAGGACAGGAAGAAGCTGGGCTGGTCCTGGGCATGACAAAAGGCCAGATTTTCTTTAAGATTACCCTGCTTCAGATGATTAAGCGGATTGTCCCTCCTATGTCCAACGAAATTATCACGCTCGTTAAAGATACTTCTCTCGCAAGAATCATCGCCCTGCAGGAAATCATCTGGGCCGGCCAGGCTTTTATGAAGGGCTCTCAGAGCATCTCAGGCGCCATCTGGCCCCTGTTTTTCACTGCTGTATACTATTTGATCTGTAATGGTATTCTGACCGTCCTTCTTGGACAGCTAGAGAAAAAACTGGATTATTTTAAGTAGAAAATGGAGAAAAGATATGCCAATTTTAGAAGTAGAACATATACGCAAATACTTTGACCGCACAGAAGTCCTTAAGGATATCAGCTTTTCTCTGGAACAGGGACAGGTTGTCTCCATCATCGGCTCTTCCGGAAGCGGCAAAACCACTCTGCTGCGCTGCCTGAATTTCCTGGAACGGCCGGACAAAGGTGTTATTCGTGTCAACGGAGAAACACTTTTTGATGCAGATAACCCTGCCACCCAGCAGGAATCCGAAATCCGCAAGAAACGGCTGCATTTCGGCCTGGTATTTCAATCCTTCAACCTGTTTCCCCAGTACACAGCTCTGCAGAATGTTATGCTGGCGGAAGAACTGCTGGCAAAAGAACAGCCAAATTATAAAGCAAACCGTAAAAGCATTCATGCAGAAATTGAAAAACATGCGACCGAACTGCTGGAACAGATGGGATTGAGCGACCGTACAGCCAACTACCCACACCAGTTATCTGGAGGACAGTGCCAGCGAGTGGCAATCGCCCGCGCCCTTGCTCTCCAGCCAGACATTCTCTGTTTTGACGAACCCACTTCCGCTTTGGACCCAGAACTGACGGGAGAGGTTCTCAAAGTCATGAAAGAACTGGCCGACCAGAATACCACTATGGTAATTGTCACTCATGAAATGGCATTTGCCAGGGATGTGGCAAACCATGTGATATTTATGGATGACGGACATATTCTGGAACAAGGCAGCCCGCTGGAAGTATTTGAACATCCAAAAGAGGAACGAACCAGACAGTTTCTCTCAAGATTTACCCAAGGATAATATATTTTGCTGTTTACCACAGTTATTTACAGCCGTATCATCAATTTTTCTTGATGATACGGCTGCATTTGCTCTTTTGATAATTATTTTATAATTTTAACTTTCTTTCCCTGCCCTTTTCCTTTCAAAAGTTTCTTATAAGTCTTTAGTTTTTTCGCCGGAACCTTTATCTTCGCATTTGCCCAAACTCCCTTTAACGCATTTGCCCCGACGATTCTCAGCTTTGTGGATTTGATATTAATATTCTTAAGTTTTTTACAATTCTTAAACGCATTTTTCCCGATCTTAAAAGTGCTTGTTCCTGCTGTCACCTTTGTAAGCCTGCTGCAGTTCTCAAATGCTGAATTTCCGATAAGTTTAACATTATTGCCGATGCTGACAGAAACAATCTTCGTTTTTTTCAAAGCACCATCGGCAATGGAAGTGACTTTAAAATTTTTTCCTCCGATTTTTACAGTCTGAGGAATGCTGACCTTCGTAGTTTTTTTATTTTTTACGCCGGCAAATATTACCTCTGAACGTTCGCCAATCTTATATTTATACGCGCCCACCGTATAACTTTTTCCTCTCTGTTCTACGATCGCAAAGGCTCTTTTCACTGCTCCTGTATAATTTCCTTTTCCGGTTATGGTCATATAAGCTGTCCCGATATTGACATTATTCTGGCAGACAACCTCATAATCCGTACCTTCTGCCAATATTTTATTTCCATGCTTTATCGTAATCTGAGGCGTCACTGCTTTTCCTGTATGATAGATATAATCAGAACTATAGGTTACCTTACAGGAATTTAAGTCGACTGGTTCCGCCTGTGCTGACAGCAATACCCATTTCAATCCATTGTTAACTGCATAATTATGTGACACTGTGTCTTTGTGGCAGTGAACCACGCACTTTTCTGATTTTACAGCATTCATCCGGCTCTGTGTCTCACCATCATACCAGTACCCCACTGCCTTCTGCCCGATCTTGTTTACACTTGCCGGCAGGGTAATGTCACTTGGCACCTCCAATTTACATTCCAGCAAAAATGCATAGTCTTCCACGCCTGTTACACCGTCATCGACTACAACATTTAAGCTTTTCAATTCTTCTGTATCACACCCCGCATACTGGAATATTTTTTGCGGTACCACTCCTGTTCCGCCAACGGTCAGCGTCTCTCTGCTCTGGTCCCAGGAAAAATCAATATCTGCCAGTATATCAAACATAACTTCTATCTCGTTTACACCGTCAAACATTCTGCACAAATACGTCTCATTTTCCTTTACTTCTGCCAGATAACTGTTTTCTTTCCCCGGACCTTTAAGAGGAATCCAATTCGTTTGATTGGACTCAATCCGATACCACCGATAAGTAATTTCATTTTTACTGACGGCATCTACCGTAAGCTGCTGGATTTTCCCCTTCGGCGCTTTCACGTATCTCTGGTCTCTCAGGAAATGTTTGACATACCTATAGCTTTCGCCAGTGGCTCCAGTTACTTTCAGTCCTGTATCTACCTGAAATATAAAGTTCACTTCTTTCGTGCCAACCCCGTCTGTCACTCGGCAGACATAATTTGTATATTTGGCGTCAAAATAATCTCCTTTCAGCCGGTAGCTGCTGCCAACAGCATCTTCTATCTGAGACATATATCCCATGGTCTGTCTATACCACTGATATTTCAGACTTCCTCCCTCTGTTCCTTTTTCCGCTGTGACATGCAGCGTTACCTCTTCCTCTTCCTTTATCGTAACATTTCTGTTATCACTGGCGCCTTCTTTTCCATCTGCGTCAGCTCCTGTGTCACTGACGGCTGTCAAACCATTATCTATCTGAATGACAAAGACTACCTTTTTTGTTACCACGCCATCCGTCACTTCACAGTAATAATTTTTCGCTGCATTTTTGTCCATTTTCAGATTGTAGCTGCTCCCATTGGCGTTTTCTATTTCTGTGCCAGGACTTTCACTTTCTGTGTCAGGATTTTCATTTCTATACCATTTATAGTTCACAGAGGCGGCGCCTCCAGAAGCTTTTACAGACAATGTAACGTCTTCTCCATATTCTTTAGACACATATCTAGAAGAACTGTTTACAGCTGTACCATATAAGTCTTTTCCCACATCACTGTAAGCTTTTAAGCCCGTGTTCATTTCAATGGTAAAATCCACTCCCATGCTGGTAACGCCATCTGACACCTTACAGTAAAAATAGTAATTCCCATAATTGTCACTGCCTGCACCATCTGCGGTAAATGTATAGCTGTTTCCTGCCGCCTGTGGAATCTTATTCCTGTCATCCGCTTCCTGCCCTCTGTACCATTCATATTTTAAATCCCCAGCTCCTCCAGAGGCTGCCACATTCAACGTAACCTCTTCCATGTAATTGACTGTCAATATTCTGGAAGTACTGCTTTCATCCTCTTCCCACCAGTCAGTTCCAGTGCTGCTCTCCACTTTAAGACCAGTGTCCACCGTCACAAAAAAATTCACCGTCTCAGTGTTTATGCCATCGGAAACTTCACATGTATAATTTCCTTCCAGCTCATCATTGACAGAGAACTCATAACGATTCCCAACAGCTCCCTCGATTTCATCCCCATTTCTTAACCAGCGGTAGCTCAATACTCCCGCTGTACTGGCCGCTGTCACTTCCAAAACAGCTTTGTCTGGGTGCTTCACCTCCACTCGTCTGTCACTGCTGCTTCCCATTTCTCCGTCTTCGTCGACTCCTGAACTGCTGACGGCTGTCAATCCTGTGTCCACACTGACAAAGAAAAGTACTCCTTTTCTGGCTGTCCCATCTGTCACCAGACAATAATAATATCCCTCTGATTCTTTCGTCCCCTGCACTTCAAGGCTGCTGTCGGCTGCTCCTTCTATGAGATACTCTTCTTCATCCATAATGCTTTGATACCACTGATAGCTGATATTTCCTATTCCTCCTGCGGCTGTGACTTGCAGGGTGTTTTTTTGTCCATAGTCCACAAAAACCGTTTCTGTCACATTTCCGTCTTCGTCTACTATTGCACTGCCTGCTGTCAGCCCTGTATCAATATCCAGCGTAAAATACGCTGTTTCCTGTATTCCTGCGCTTGTTGCCACACACTGATATGTTGTCTCTGTATTATCTGCCGGAACTTCATAACTGCTTTCTTCTGCTCCTGCAATCATATTTTTTTCGTCACTGGCTTCCCCTCTATACCACTGGTAAGTGACTTCTCCCACACTGCTGACGCCAATCACTTCCAATCTGGTTTTTTCTCCATATGTAACGAACACATTTTCATTATAAAAAATCTCAAATGTTTCCAGTTCTCTCTCTGTCACACTTACTGTAAAAGAAGCTGAATCCTTAGAGTACTCATACGCGTTCAGATAGTATACCGTTCCAGCTGTCAAATAATAGGAAATGCGAAAATTTTCATCTTCATCATAATCATTTTCATATAATAGTTTCATAGTCTCAGAATACAGCTGTCCATAAGTATCTGCGCTTCCACTGGATGAAAACACATACACGCCGTCACTTTCTGGTATAAATTTATACCATGCCTCTTCCCCCTCTTCCAGATGCACCTGATATTCCTGATCCTGCGCCATCTCCTGTGCTTCTGCAGTCTTAACTTCTGCAGTCTTAACTTCTGATTGTGACAGTTCTATTGCCTTCCCCTGTTTTGGCACCTCTTTTGCATACACACCAGATGCTGGTGAAACTGATGACAGCAAAAGTGTTACTGCCATAGCTGCCGCTGCTAACCTTTTTTTCATTCCCTCTCTCCTTTCTCTGCAGAACAAAAAATTTGTCGTTTTTTGTCATATTTTGCGATACTTTTTCATTATACTATAGTTCAAAGTATTCTCCAACAACAATATCTTCTATTTTCTCACCTTTGCAGTTTCACAACAGCTAAAAGCAAACAGCCAGCCGTATAACCAGTTTTTATTCCTGGCCATACGACTGGCTCTTGTTCTGCATTAATACTTTATATATCTTTCAAACAGTCCTGCCGCAAATTCTTCTAGCGCATTCCCAGCAATGATTTCCACATATTCTTTCTGGCAGTAATTTTACCATCCACGTTATGATAACCTAATACATCTCTCTGATAAGAATTTACTGCTGATGTAAATTTGGAACCTGCTATACCATCCACTGCTCCGCTGTTATGCCCTAATACATTCAAACGTTTCTGCAAAGGAACCACTGCCGGATGTTTCCGGTTCTCTGTGGCGGATATTGTCACCGTATTTTCAAGCGTCTCTCTTCCCGCCTTACCATCTACTTTGGAGCCGGTACAAGACTGAATATCCATAATAAACTGTGTCTGGCTATACTTGGCAGAAGGAACAGAATCTGCCGCCTCCACATCTGTTTTACCTTCTTTCCATGTCTCTATAAATTTATCTGGCGTCCCGTAAATCTGTTTTAAAGTGGCAGTAGTACTTCCCCAGTCCGGAAGATACAGATGCGGCAGATCCTTAATACTTTTCCAGTTTCCTCCCCATCCCAGACCGACCGCCTGGGCGATAGAACCTACGCGCTCAAACAATCCGGTGGAATCATTAAATGCATCATCGTTCTTTGCCCCATCGCCATCAACATCCATATTCAGATAAAAATCTACAGCTATCCCCCATTGATGCTGGGAACTGTATGTGCTTCCCCGCGCATTGGTAACAATATTTCCAGGTTTTGTTCTTCCCTGTGCATACAGTGCATCCTGCTCTGCGGACGTCCGCAGACACTCTCCAAATAAAATAGATATCCCCTGTTTGCTGCATTGTTCTTTAAGCTGCGCCGCCTTTATCTGTAACCTTGGGTGCACCGCTGTTATATCTCTCATATTATTTCCTCACTTCCCTTTTTTTTCAACAATAAAGGCAAAATAATTACAAAATTATTCTGTCTTTATTATTAAATGCTGAGAGATATCATTTGCCACTGTTTTTATTCCACTCCTTTAGAATCTATTTTTCACTCCAGATAATTAATAGAATAATGCGCTTCACCTTTTTCATCAATCTCCATCAGCGCATAAGAAGGCTTATGTCCTTCCTGTCTGGGATAAGAGACACTTCCGGGATTCAATGCCACAACTCCCTTGGCAGAATCCAGAAACGGCCTGTGGGTATGTCCGAACATTACCACATCCATACCACGTCCAGCTGCCTCTTTTCTGATGTCTTCTACCCCCATAGAAACGTAATAATAATGTCCATGCGTAATGAGTACATGATATTTTCCAATCTGCAGTTCTTTTTCTCGTTCTAAATCTGAGAAAAAATCATTGTTTCCCGCGACAATCTCCAGTGGACAGTCCACCAGACCTGCAATATACTCTTCACATCCCTCTGAGTCTCCAAGATGTATCATCAGATCAATTTGGCCTGCACATTCTATAATTTCTTCCAGGCCTCTGTGCTTTTTATGTGTGTCGCTGACAACTAATATTTTCATAACTCTCCCTTTATTTCTCTCTGCAAACTAATTTTTCTTTCATGGCACGCAGTGCTTTGCCACGGTGGCTTAACTGATTTTTCACTTCTGCAGGCAGTTCTGCGGTGGAACAGTTATATTCATCCACATAAAAAATAGGATCATATCCAAATCCATTTTCTCCCGCTGGCTCCCAGCCAATATATCCTTCAATGGTCTCCTTTGTCAAAAAGGATTCTCCATTGGCAAACACCGCCGCAATGGCACATACAAACCGTGCCGTGCGCTGCTCCTTGGGAACTCCTTCCAGCCGGTTTATGATATTCTGATTTTTCTCTTCATAGGAAGTATCTTCCCCCATATATCTGGCAGAATAAATCCCTGGCTCCTTATTCAAATAGTCTACCTCAAGTCCAGAATCATCTGCCAGGACAGCCACATCTTCTTCCTCAGATATTGCTGCGGCTACCGTTCTGGCTTTAATCAAGGCATTTTCTTCAAAAGTTCTGCCATTTTCTATGATCTCTACTGTAATACCCGCCTCCTTCATAGATAGTATTTCTGCCTTAAGATCTGATAAAATGCTCCGAATTTCCCGCATTTTCCCTTGATTCTCTGTCGCAAATATAATTTTTTTCATAAGCTTTAGTATCCTTCCTCCAGCGCACGTAAAATAGCATTGTAAATACCCTGCGCTGCTTTTTTCTGATATTCCTTGGACGTCAGTTTATTTAATTCTTCCTGATTGGTCATAAATCCCACTTCTATCAATGCCACTGGAACTTCACAGTTTCGAATGACAAAAATACTGTTGCCATGAGTCACGCCATTGTTTTTGCTGCCCATTGCTGCTGTGGCCTCTTCCAGACAAATCTGCGCCAGATGCCTGCCGCTAAGTCCTTCTTCACTTTTTAATTCATCATACATCACTTCTGTTCCACTATATATGGACATCTGCCCATCTACAGTAGAATTACTGTGGACGCTGATAAACAAATTTGCATCCGCCTTGCCCCCTAACTGTGCACGCTGCACAAAAGTTGGATTCACATCTTCTGTGCGTGTATAATAGACTCCGATATTACGGTCATTTTCATCCAGGAGCGCTTTTAACTCCTGCACTATACTGAGATTAATATCTTTCTCCATGATTCCCTGCTTAATAGCGCCAGGCGCACTTCCACCATGTCCTGCGTCAATCACCACCACCTTATCGTAGATTTCCTGCGGTCTCACAAAGTCCAGATACATAATCCCTTTGTTTACTTTAATCTGCGGCTCATAGACGGCGTCCATGGTAATTTCTATTCTCCCATTTTCCATATACAGATCGTTAATATGATTGCTCCGTCCCAGTAAAGGATGCTCCACAAAATAATCTTTCTCCACATCAGGAATTCGAATCATAATATTCTGGGTAACATAATTATTTTCAACAATGATATCTCCTGCCTCCATTCCTTCTGGCAGTTCAAGCCGAAGCTGATGGCGCAAACTGATATCCCCTGTCTCTTCAGCCTGGCTGGTATAATAGGCAAGCATCTGAAGCCCAGACATCTGTTCCCGTTTCATTTCTCTTTTGTGGATCATGGAAAACTGCCCCAGCACAACTGCCGACGAAATGACTGTTATCAATAGAATCATTGATGAAATTTTTAATATTCTGCCTTCCATATTTCACCGCCTCTTGTGTTCCTTGTTTCCATTTTCCTGTCTAAACCTTATTATTTCTTATTATTACTGTATACTTTTAGACACAGATTACAATCCTGGGCGTCTTCTGTACTTTCCCATTTTTTGCCGCTGGCGCTGATATATCCTTCCCCGTCCGTCAAATCCACATCCTCTGTAAAATCCCCTGCCATATATTCTATCGCCATAGGATGTACAGAACCAGGAGTTGTAATATGCAGAATAACCGCATATTGTTCTTTTGGTTCCACCAAAACCTCTTGGTCAAACTTTATGGTATAATACCCGGCATTTGACACACTGCCTTTTGCCACTGGAATCCTTTCTTGCAGCGAATCAGTATTTTTAAAATTCTTTACTACAAACAGCTCATAGGAAGTTTCCTTCCCGGTAGCATAAAATCCTGCTGCCTGCAAAGCTTCATTTTTCTTCGCTGTGTAGACATTTGCCCCGTAAACGCTCTCTTTATTATATCCAAGCTGTCCTACCCAGCCGCACAGGTCAGACTGGTATATATGATCATAATTATCGGGGGGCTCAATCGAAGTATAAGTCACATTGTGAGTTCCAATGTTTACATCATAATAACTGACATAAAATACCCCTCCATCCCCAAATTCTTCTCCCCAGCTGTTCTGGCAGAGAAAGGCGCCGTCACCTTCTACTTCCAGGTTAAAATTCTCCTTAGGATAATTGTCATCCCATCCTATAATCATTATCTCATGATTCGGTTTCTCTGCACCTATATAACAATAAGCATATTTCTCCTGGTTATAATAAGGGGAATAAGCCTGGGCATTGGTAAGGGCACTGTAAATAGCAGTCTGCACTCCGCCATATTTAAACACGGATTCTTTGACTTTCTCAAAATCCTTGCCGTCTATAAGCTGTATCTCTTGTACATGTTTCACTGCTTTCAGCTTCTTGGGAGATTTCCCGTCTCCGTAAGGATCATCTTTTTCTCTCACCGGCCCCTGCCACGCTGCCAGATACGCCATCCCCATGGTATATTCTCCCCCTTCTGCCTGTTCAATCTTAAAGCTGTTGCGGATAGACATATGATCTGGTGAAAACTCCTCCGTCTCCTCCGGCATAAGAATAGATTCCATGGCAGACAATGCAGCAAACGCCCAGCAGGTTCCATAGGAACCCTGATTCTTCACTCTGGGAGTCCGCTGTCTCTTCCGCAGGTCGTACTGGGGCGGCAAAATACTTGTCTCTTCTGCCTTATTTACTGCAATTGCCTGATTTTTTTCAGTATTCCACTCATATTCAAAATTCAGCTTATCAGCAACGGTTTCTACTGAAACATAATATCTGCCCTCTTTGCTGGTCATCGGAGACTTTAATGCCTCCTTTTTCCCATTTACCGTTATTTCCTCTTTATCCAGCTGAAAAGTAATGACCTCAGAACGCTTCTCCAGCATAAGCTTCTCTTCATCATACAGATGTGAGCCACAGTTAAAACTTTCTCCCAGTAAAGAACACGGCATCATAATGTTGAGGTTTTCATCCATATAAATGCCGTCTTTTTTGTTGGTCAGCTCTTTGCTGTCCACCAGCACTGACAGTTTTTTTTCATTTACTGCTTCGGCAATCAAAGGATTCCAAATTTCCTGTTTTAGCTGAGCGCCCCGAAACTCTTCTACTTTCTCATTCTTTCCGCTGGTATTAGAAAATTTCAGCACCAGCGCCAGAAAAAGTATCAATGACATTACAATATATTTTTTAGAATATCTCACAAAATTTCCCTTCTAATTCTGATTTTTTCCCGCATGATCCCGTCTGGGCGGCTTAGGTCCCAAAAACTGATAAAAATATGTTTTCAGCATCCCATTATAAATCTTACGATTTTTGTCGGCTTTTCTTCCGATGTATCGTTCCGCATCTTCATAGCTGGTAATAAGATATGCTGACCAGCTGTCCAGACGAAGCAATGCTTCTCCGATTTCACTGTACAGTCCTGGAAGGGCCTCTTTCTCTTCTAAACGCTCTCCGTACGGTGGATTGGTAATGACAAATCCATATTTCTTAGGATGATTGAGCTGGTTTAAGGGACGATGCTGAAAATGAATCAGCTGCTCCACTCCTGCCCTTCTGGCATTGTCTCGGGCAACCTTCACAATGTCTGCATCTATATCATAACCTTGAATATCCACAGTAATATCTGTATTTACCAGATCGGCCGCCTCTTTTACCGTTTCATACCATAACTGGCGCTCAATGATGTTTGTCCAGTTCTCTGCTGTAAAACTGCGGTTCAGACCTGGCGCTATGTTGGCAGCAATCATGGCGGCTTCTATGGGAAAGGTCCCGCTTCCACAAAATGGGTCCACCAAAATGCGATCCCGCTTCCAGGGAGTCAGCAGAATCAATGCTGCCGCCAAAGTCTCCGTAATGGGCGCTCTGCCTGCCAGAGTACGATACCCTCTCTTATGTAAAGATTCCCCAGAAGTATCTATCGCCACAGTCACTTCATCTTTCATCAAAAAAATGCGCAGAGGGTAATGAGCGCCGTTCTCTTCAAACCACTCTCTGTGATATTTCTGTTTCAGCCGTTCCACCATTGCTTTCTTTGCAATAGACTGAATATCTGAAGGGCTGAACAATTTACTTTTGATGGAAGATGCCTTTGTCACCCAGAACTTTCCTTTCTCTGGAATATAATTCTCCCACGGAATGCTTTTGACGCCCTGAAACAGTTCCTCAAATGTTTCTGCATGAAACTGTCCCGCTTTCAAAAGAACCCGCTCTGCTGTGCGCAGGAAGATATTGGCGCGGCAGACTGCCTCTGCATCTCCCTCAAAGGTCACTCTTCCATCCTCCACCTTTGTAATCTCATATCCAAGTTCGTATATTTCTTTTTTTAATACCGCCTCTAATCCAAAATGGCAGGGAGCGATTAATTCATATGTTTTCATTCAGTTTCTCCATCATTGATTGTGATAATTCTATATTATCTTTTCGCCTCCCGGCTGTCAATGTTTTTGTACATTTTGAAGAACTGCCTGAATCCCTCCTACCACAGTTACTGTCTGATAGCCCTCCCTGCTTAATTCTCTGGCTGCCATCAGACTGCTGGAACCCCTGTCACAGTATAGAATATATAATTTATCTTTTGGAAGGTATTTCTGATACATTCCCAGATTTTCATAAGGAATATTTCTTGCCCCTTCCACATGGATTTCCTCAAATTCTTCTTTGCTGCGCAGATCAATTACCCATGTCTCTGGACGTTTGCGGTACTCGTTAAATTCCCTGACGCTGATTGTCTGAAACTCCATAGAATCACCTCTTTAAAAATGCAGGAACAGATTACCAGAAGTTCTTCCGACAATCTGTTCCTACACTATAATATGCAGTATTCTGTTTTCAGTGCCTTACTATCTCTGATAAGATTTATGGCAGTCAGATCCGCTTGCATTTGTGCTGTTCTGAGAATTTGCGTTCTTGCTGCTGTTCTGAGAATTTGCATTCTTGCTGCTGTTCTGGGAGTATGCGTTTGTGCCATTTTGAGAGTATGCGTTTGTACCATTCTGAGAATTTGCATTCTTACTGCTGTTTTCGTAGGAATTTGTTCCTTTGTTCTTCATATCACTGTTTTTTGCCATGATAGTTTCCCTCCTAAAAAGTTTGCTGCAATGTTTAAGTTACTGCCTTTTTATTATCTGAAAAATCTCTATTTTTATTCATAAAAATTTTTTCAAATTTTTTTCAAATTATGCTTGCATTTTATGACAAGCTGTATTATAATCATATTTGTAAAAAGGATTTCTCCTTTGGAGAACTTTTTACAAGTTATACCCCTTATTAATTATTTATACTCCCCTCATAGAAAAGACCAGTGGCTCCCCCGCTGGTCTTTTCTCATAATATTTTTCTATGATAGGAAAATCATAGACTTTAATACTTCACAGCAACACGGTCTTTCCAATAAGAGAACATAAACCCTGGCAGATGAAATATTCATTCCATCTGCCAGGGTTTTTCATACTAACGGTACTCCCTATTCCCTGATAATTTCTCACATAAATATCTGCGTCCTAAATCATCAAATGTACTGAACGCTTACTATTCTACATATCATAATAATCCCAGTTCGCCTGCAGCTCTTCGTTAATCTCACCGCCCTTTTTCTTATAGCGGTCATACCATAATTCTGTATGGCGTTTCTTCCGTTCTTTTAAAATCTCATATTTTTCAAACATTTCGCGGTACATTGGATTGGCGCGCAGCATATTTCTGATTTCCCTGTTGAAAGGACAATACCGGAAAATAATATCTCTGGATACTTTGTTCAGACGAAAGCTTCCTTTGGCTTCATAACGAATCCAGCTCTGGTAATCTTTTACAAAAACTTCCCGGAAATTATTCTTCGCCTTAGTCAGCGCGTTCTTTACTTTCTGCTTGGCATCAGGAGATAAATCATGGTTCTTACGATAATACTGAACATAGTCATTGTATTCTGAAGTCAGTGAGGCTTCTGTAATATCATTCCAGCGCACGCCCTGTATTTTACGGCACATCTCCCAGCGGAACCGTCCTGAGACCTCGATCATCATTTCTTCCACATCTACCACGGTAAAAATTGGAAAAATAAACCTGGCTGAAGTGTCTTTCTTGATCCCTGCTGTCTCCTGCCACATCATTGCTTTACTTCCCGCATTAGGCATCAAAATTATATTGGGAAGCACCTCCTTTTGTATCATCTCCATATTAACATCATGCTCGGGATCAGAATATCCAACTTCCCGGTAAAATAAAGAGAAATCTACTCCTCGGATCATATCAAGAGCATTATTAGCCTTCTCTGCTGTAATCAGCATATTTTCCACCGTACCAATAATATCATCCTCGCACAAAACCGGACAGTAAGTAGAAAATTTACCATAGGTCGCGCGGTTTGTAGATACAAACATATTCTTAAGCTCAAAATCTACCTTCTGACGGTTATCCGCCGCCATCTCACTCATCTGTGCCGCTGTAATTCTTCCTGTCTTCTTCTGCTCGCTGAGATAATTTGTAAAGTCCATATCAAATTCATTTCTGGACGGCTCATTCTCTCCACGGTAAATACTTAAGAGCCATTCATATATGGTGAATACATTATCTGCCCTGCAGCGCGATAATTCCTGGGTCAAATCATACAGACTATGAGTATTGTCTGAGCCAGCCAGCTCTTCGTCCATAAATCCGAAATTCAAAAACATTTTCACAGCAGGAGGTATTTTCCCATTCTGGAGGGTCTGGTAAAATACCAATTCATAAATATCATAGAAATCCTGCGTAATCTGCTTCCGCAGCTTGCGTACATCGTCTGTCGTCGCAAGCCTGTCTGGAAGATTCTTATATTCCTGCAGCGTACTGCGGAATTTATCTGCTTTCTCTGCCTCATACTGTGCATAATTTAAAATCTGTTCCAGATAATCAATTCCCTCTTCGTACTCTTCCTGGACTTCTTCTACCCAGATATCTGTTTCCCCAAGTTCTGTATCTTTATTAAAATTATACTTCTCATACTCAGCAAAACGCTCACTCATCAATTTTTCTGAAAACAGGCGGCTGCCTCTGGAAAACTCCATTATCTCTGAAATTTTCTGGAAAATCGGCTCCAGATCCATCCCTGTACCTGACGCTTTT
>CAJUCK010000007.1:0-1228 GCA_910585395.1 uncultured Lachnospiraceae bacterium | reverse complement strand
AATACATTTGGAACAGATCCTCAGAACCGGCGGTCAGCAAAAGCTCCTTGTTAATCCGCAGATATTCCTTTAATTTCTCGATGAGAGCCAGCGCTTTTACCATCCAGGAAACTGCATTCTGAATCTCTCCAATACCAATAGCATAATCCCGTCCCAAAAACTGATCCATAAATTTCAACGAAAAAGAAGACATTTTATCATAATATTCCATCGTCCATTTCTCAATGGTTCCGCCTACTCTCGCCGGAGACATAGACGCAAGCCTCTGAAATGGTTTCTCAGGAATCTGATAATCATTGCATAATTTTTTATACTCGCCATAATAGTCCATCAATGTGCTGTAAAAATTCTGTGCCATCCGGGAAAACGTTCCATATCGGTCCAGCATAGTTGCCGCCTGATGCATCGCTCCCATGGTAAATACTGCCACATATTTCTCATCTGACGCAAAAATTTTCTTATAATCCTCCGTCTGGCGATATGGATAAGCATAAAAAATACAGTCTGTACTAGTGATATAATCACACAGATACACGTTAGAAGCACTTTCCAACAGTCCTACAATACTCCCTGCTTCCATTTCGATCTCATCGTTTTTTGAGACGGCCCGCACACTTCCCTGCAAAACCACAAACAGGCCTTTCAGTCTCTCTCCTTTTCGCAAAAAATGTCTGCCTTTGCTAACTTTTACCGTTTCCATGTGTTCCTCCTATAAGCTCCATTTATCGTCTGTTCCCAAAAAACAAGGAACATATCAGCAAAATCAAAACCACCGGCACCAAGATGGGCAGTAAAAACGCCACCACATTGGCTGCCACAACAACAATCAGGATTGCTGCCACAATCAGAAAAAACTTCCCCAGCCAGGAATTCAGTTTCCTGCCTCCCATTTTGACATTCCATCCATCTTCCTGTGAATATCCGGCATAAAATCCTTTTCCCTGCTGATTCTTTCCATAATTTTCCCCGTGATATTCTCTGCCAGCTGCCCTATGATACTGATCTGTCGTATCAATCAGCGTCTTTGCTATCAATCTGGGATTCCCAAGCCTCTCAATCACAGCCTGTTCTGTATTTCCCTTTCGCACTTCTTCTTTGATATAATTATCATAATAACGGATATTGTCATTGACTGCTGCCTGACTTAGCTGACCCTGCAGGGCAAGCTCTAATTCCTGTATAAATTCCTGCCTTGTCATGAAGCTTCTCCTAACTCTCTTCTCCATTC
>CAJUCK010000006.1:68343-84147 GCA_910585395.1 uncultured Lachnospiraceae bacterium | reverse complement strand
ACCTTTCTGTGAAATTTACTCAAACAGATAACTCCTGATTATCCTTCACTCATCATACATATTACCAACCTTCTTACTATTGATTTTCATTTACCTTCATTCCGTTGCGTGGATGCTTTTCCGCTAATATGGCTTTTTGCTTGTGCATAGAGACACTGGTATAAATTTCTGTAGTTGTGATAGAACTGTGTCCTAGCATTTTCTGAATATAGCGAATGTCTACGTCTGCTTCCAACAAAAGGGTGGCAAATGAATGCCGGAACATGTGCGGAGTGATATGCATAGAGATTCCCGCCTGCTTCACATATTTATTGATCATAAACCGTACAGATTGTTCTGAAAGGCGGTTGCCAAGGCGGTTGACGAACAGCCAGCTGCTTTGTGTAATTTCTTTTTCAAAGGCAGTCATATAAGAAGATAAGGCGGAAACAACCTGGGGATTTCCAATTTGTATCAAACGTTCCTTTGCTCCTTTACCCCAAATAAGTACAGAAAAATTCTCCATGTCAATGTTTGGATATTTCAAATTACAAAGTTCAGAAATACGCATCCCAGTGGCAAATAAGAGTTCAATTACGGCAATGTCACGAAGTACTGATTTTTTTTGATAAGGAGAATCCGTCTGATGATATGCATGGTAAATAGTATTTAAGAATAACTGAATCGTGTTTGCTGGAATGGTTTTTGGGAGGCGCTTAGGTTCCCGATAAGAAAGCCGCATTTTATTGAAGGGATTGTGCTCCAGCAAGTCTTCATATTCAAGATAATGGAAGAAAGCTTTGAGACTGGCAATTTTTCGTTTTGTGGTTTTGGGCTGATATTGTGTGTGCAGTACTGCCAGATAGGAAGTCAGACTTTCTTTGGAAAAGGGGGCGTTAAAAACAGAGACGAAATTTATAAATTGTGTTAAATCAATGCGGTATGCTTTAATTGTTTTTGAGCTCAATTCCTTTTGTGTTCTGCAGTGTATTAGGTAGTTATCTTTTAAAGTTTCTAATGAATTCATAAGTTCCTCCATTCTGTATGCACTTTGGCATAGACAGGCTGTTAGTGAAAGAGACAAAAATTCTTTCACTTTTTCTCTTTTGTGTAAGTTATTCAATATCGTAGTACAAATAAAAAGTTTAAAGCCAAAAATCATTCAAATTTTTACACAAATTTATGAGCGTGTCAAATAAATGTATAAGGAAATTACATATATAGACAATATGTGGACAGAATATAAACAGCATTTTGCGGGCATCGGAAATGATGCAATGGAGGCGCTGTTGATGAAGCAGAGAACTTATATTTGTATAGATTTGAAATCTTTTTATGCATCTGTAGAATGTGTGGAACGAGGATTAGATCCATTGAGTACGAATCTTGTGGTTGCTGATCCGGACCGCACAGATAGAACAATATGTCTTGCAGTTTCTCCTTCTATGAAATCATTAGGGGTTCCTGGACGATGCAGAGTGTTTGAGATTCCGCCAGATATACATTATATTATGGCTCCGCCCAGGATGCAGCTTTACATTGATTATTCAGCAGAAATTTATGGCATTTATTTGAAATATATTTCTAAAGAAGACATTCATCCATATTCCATTGATGAAGTGTTTATGGATGTAACAGATTATCTGTCTTTGTATCAGATGAACGGAGCAGAATTGAGCCAGAAAATAATGCAGGATGTATTAAACAAAACGGGTATTATGGCAGCCGCAGGTGTCGGAAGTAATCTTTATCTTGCAAAAATTGCATTGGATATTCCAGCAAAACATATAAAAGTCTCTCAAAAATCATCAGAAGAAATTATTTTTCCAGTCAGTGTATTAGATGAAGTTTCTTATCGCAGAAAATTATGGGATCATAAACCATTGACAGATTTTTGGCGAATAGGAGCGGGAACAGCAAAAAGACTGGAGCGTATGGGGATTTTTACTATGAGAGAAGTTGCCGAGGCAGATGAAGAGATGCTGTATCAAATCTTTGGAATTGATGCAGAATTGCTGATTGACCATGCATGGGGAAGAGAAACAGCTACAATGGCGGATATTAAGGCATATAAACCAAAAGCAAATTCTATATCCAGCGGACAAGTGTTATGGTGTGATTATAATTTTCATGATGGAAAATTAATTTTGAAAGAGATGGCAGATTTATTATGTTTGGAGCTGGTGAGTCGGGGATTATTAACAGATTCTGTTACGCTCCATGTTGGATATTCGAATCGAACAGCAAAAAAGCCTGCCCATGGAACAGTTTCTATGCCTATAACAACAAGTTCCGCCGCTCAAATTAGTTCTTATATTTTGAAATTGTATGAAAAGATTGTAGATAAATATGTTCCAATTCGCAGGATAAATTTGAGTTTTAATCATCTGACAGAAGAAATTTATCAACAATACGATTTGTTTGCAGATCCTTCTAAACTGGAGAGAGAGTATCAGATGCAGAAAGCGGTAATTGAAATTAAGGATAGATTTGGAAAAAATGCAATTTTAAAAGGAATGAATCTGCAGGAAAAAGCGACAACTGTAGAACGAAATAGACAGATTGGAGGACATAGAAGTGGTACGGACTAAGATGAGCCCTGCAGAGCGGGCAAAACAGTTTATTCCCTTTGCAGCACTTAAAGGATTTCCAGAAGCGTTACGAGAAAAAGAGAAAATGATTGTGCCAAGAGCCGAACTGTCAGAAGAATATCAAGAAGAATTAAACAGGAGGCTTCTTCAGATAAAAAAGAATGATATCATAAACCTTGTATATTTCCATAGAGGTGAATATTTGAAAATGTCAGGGATAGTTACTGCAATAGATAAAACATCTAAATCATTAAAAGTTGTAAATACTATTATAAAGTTTGACGATATTTATGATATCGTCACCAGTGAGACGGATGAAGGTGGATGAAGGTGGAAAAATCTGGAAGAAGAAAAAATAATTATTCCCACGATAATGATTTTCGTATTGTCAGCTATATGCTTACTTCATGTAAATGACTATTATCATTCTGATATAGATGTATAAAATTAGTTTCTTCTTATTTCTTTCACAACAGAATTGAAATCAGAATCTTTTTCTGTTCTTTAGGTCAGTTTACAAAGAACTACACGCGGACCACGAAACAGGGGCTGCCGCTGTTGACTGGCTCGGCTGGTTTTGCTATCTCCCCGATAAATGGGAACCGTGTCATCTTAATTTTTACTCAATGTTTTCAACATGAGTTCTTAAATAATCGAAATATTTTTTTCCATCATCATTACCGTCCTCGTCAGGCTCAAATATCTCTCTTCCTTCAAACATATAGGCTCTAAGCAAATACTCTGTGGCGTTTTTTTCGTCCCCTATTTCTAAACAACATTCACCTAAGCGAAGCATAACAAACGGATTCCCATATCCCTCGCCGCTCAAATTTCCCCTGGCTTTGTCAAAACATTCGTGTGCTTTTTCGTATTGTTTCTTTTGAAAATAAATATCGCCAATGGCAGCTAAAAACCATATGGTTTCACTGTAAAATTGCTGTGGCTCTGGGATTAGACTAAGAG
Source organism: uncultured Lachnospiraceae bacterium (assembly GCA_910585395.1). Lineage (GTDB taxonomy): Bacteria > Bacillota > Clostridia > Lachnospirales > Lachnospiraceae > Petralouisia. The sequence goes on along the minus strand of CAJUCK010000006.1, from coordinate 80,614 downwards.
CTTCTTTCCATGCTTGTACAGCTTCCTCATATTGTTCTTCTTCCTCAAACTGATTGCCTTTTTCTGCTAATTCATCTAACTTGGCTTTTATTTGGGGTGTTAGTTCTTCAATAGCCGCTTCTTCATTTTTCTTCTTTGAAAACAGTCCCATAATATACCTCCTACATATTTCATTTTGTCGTTCTCTTACTTCCTCCCCCGCTATGGGGTTGAATTTTTCAGCAAGTCCGACTTCTGTGCAGTCCTTTTCAGCCGCTTTTTTCTTCCTCGGACAGCTCTTCAAAAGATAACACATAATTTATATCGTCACTGGTTTCATGCTTGTGTAAACCGATGGAACAGCCTGTGTGAATAGAACAAGGAATGACCTTGCTCTGTTTGTCCATATACATTTTCGCCGTCATCATTACCTGTCCCGTCGTTCATTTCTGGTACAGTTAATTCTTTTATTTCATTGAAATTGAGTAGTATATCTATTTCTCCACAATCAATTTTTTATTATTCTACCACAATTTCGAGAGCATGGGAATAGAGAATTTTCTGGGCTGATTCACACCCTTACAGTTTCAGCCTGTAACAGAAAATTCCATTCAAAACCATTAAACAATATCTCTATTTCTGCCGATATAAATATCATAGTTATGGGCTTTATCTGCGTAACGGCAATTCAGAAAACAGTCAATTGGAGCGGAAAACGATTGAAAAGGAATTCAATCAGAACACAGTGTCAAGGAGGAGATAAAATGTCATTAACAGTAAGAACAGAGCAGAACGGCAGAAATGGTTTAGGAATGGCTGCTGATACAGTAGGAGTGAAACAGAGAGGCGAAAATGGGAAATCCGTATTTGCTGGGACGCTTATAGTTCCTTCCCAGACAGACAGCCTCGTGGAACAAAAGCGTCAGAGCGCTAAAAATCAGGCGAAGAAACTTGTAAATGATGCCTGGGGAAGAGACCAGAAATTACTTCAGAAAATTGACGAAAAGTGGGGTCTGTGGAATGATAAGATGTCTCAAATTAAGAAGTCGGAAGGCATTATTAGTGATGTAGAAGAGGCAAAGACAAGACTGCAGGAACAATATGAGATAGATCCAGAATCACAGGAACAAAAAGACCTTGATTTGCTGGAAAAATATCAGGATTGGAAAAATGGAGTAAGCGGACTGCAGTTTTCAGACGAAGAACGCAGCCGTTTGAGAGAGCTTGAGGGCATGCCAATGACAGAATACCAGGTAGAGGTCTTAAAGCTAAATGACGATTCTGGTAAGGAAAAGGCGAATATTGACAGACTTCAGTGGGAAGCAGGCATAGTGAAAGGCGCGATTTCAGATAATAAGCAAAAGCAGGCAATTTCTCAGGATATGATCAAAGCACAGGAGACAGCAGATGAGATTATGGGAGCTGCTGGAAAAGAGGTTATGAACCTTCTGATCCAGGAGGGTAAAGACAAAGTGGACCAGGAGACAGAAGAGGAAAAGGAAACGGCAGAAGAAACTCAAGAGAAGAAAGAGGAACAGCAGGAACAGATTGATAAAATAAGAGAAAATAGAAAAGAACAGGAAGAAATTGTTGAGGGAGATTTGAAAGTTAACCAGATACAACAGGAATTTACCTTGAAACAGAAAAAATTCAGTAATATGGAGAGTACACAGAGTACGATTCGCAGAATGATAAAAGATAATAATCTTGTAGATGAAGACCTTAAAGGCATTGAGATTGATTTTCTCTTTAGTGATGCAGATAAGATAAAGAATAATGTTGGAAAATTTTAAATTAGAAAATATTGTGGAACCATTGTTAGAATGGTTTCAAGACAATGCCAGGGTGCTTCCCTGGCGGGAAGAGCCTACGCCATATCGGGTTTGGGTATCAGAAATTATGCTGCAGCAGACACGCGTGGAGGCAGTAAAGCCATATTTTCAACGTTTTACAGAAGCGTTGCCAAGCGTGCGGGATCTGGCAGAATGTGAAGAAGAGAAACTGTTAAAACTTTGGGAAGGATTAGGTTATTACAACAGAGTGCGTAATATGCAGACAGCAGCCCAGACTGTGATGGAGAAATATCAGGGGCAGCTGCCAGCAGATTATGAAGAACTTTTGAAATTAAAGGGAATTGGGCATTATACAGCAGGCGCCGTTGCGTCTATTGCTTATAAAATCCCAGTTCCCGCAGTAGATGGAAATGTGCTGCGCGTGATTGCAAGAGTGTCAAATGACGACTCTGATATAATGAAGCAGTCAGTACGCACTAAAGTGGAGGAAGCTCTGAAGAAAATTATGCCAGAGCATGCAGCAAGTGAGTTTAATCAGGCGCTAATGGAGCTTGGAGCAACCGTTTGTGTACCCAATGGCGCTCCGCAATGTGAGAAATGTCCCTGGCAGAACTTTTGTGAGGCAAAACGCCTGAACTGCTGGTCATTTTTACCAGTAAAGAGCAAGGCAAAACCCAGAAGGATTGAGGAAAAGACAGTATTTATTATTCGTGATGGAGAAAAAATTGTACTCCATAAACGACCGCAGAAAGGGCTGCTGGCAGGTCTGTATGAATTTCCAAATACAGCAGGGCATTTGTCAGAAGAAGAAGCGCTGCTGTGGGTGAAAGAGCAGAAACTAGAGCCAATCCGCATTCAGAAACTGGAGCCTGCCAAACATATTTTTTCCCATGTGGAATGGCATATGACTGGATATGTAGTGAGAGTAGATGAACTTACAGAAAATCAGAGTGGTATGCTTTTTGTGGAAGTGTCAGATTCAGAGGACAGATATCCGATACCGGCGGCATTTACAGCCTATACGAAATATATGAATATCAGACTTGGAAATGATAAATTTGACTGACAGAGAAATTTAGAAAGGAGAGACCGGCGCGTTTTGCGCCGGCCTTCATATGAAAAAGATTTATATAAAAAAGTGAGGATACACTGATTTAACGGGAGGACCTTGCAGTAAAGCAAGGTTTATGAAAAACAAAGTGAAAACGAATATTTCATTAAGTCTTTTGTTTATGATATTAGTATATCTGCTAAATGTGACTTTGGTGTGTTCATAATATGAGAATTGTGTAAAGAAAATATGAACAAATTTAGATAATTTATATTTTATAAAACGAGGGAATGTATAAGACACAGTGTTCCAGAGTTTATGATTTCGTTGCAAGATAAAGGGAGAGCTGTTTTTTAATAATGTAGAGATGCTTTATTTGACTGCAGGCAAAATTCTCCTGACAAATAAAATTTGCGAAATAGGGAAAAATGTGTATAATAAAGGAGAGGTATGTCATAAATTTTACTTGTATATTATTGTAGAAGAATAAATGGAGGAACAAATGAAATTACTATCAATTGCAATTCCCTGTTACAATTCTCAGGATTATATGGAACATTGTGTTGAATCTCTGCTGTCAGGTGGTGAGGATGTAGAAATTCTTATAATAGATGACGGTTCTACAGATGGAACTGCCCAGATTGCAGATAATTATGCAGAAAAATATCCAACGATTGTAAAAGCGATTCATCAGGAAAATGGCGGACACGGTGAGGCGGTAAATGCTGGAATTCGTAATGCATCCGGACTTTATTTTAAAGTGGTGGACAGTGATGACTGGGTGAATGCAGAAGCTTATGAGAAAATTTTATCTGTGCTGAAAGAATTGTCTGGAGGGAGTAAAACCCTGGATATGCTGATCAGCAATTTTGTATATGAAAAAGAAGGTGCAAAACGTAAAAAAGTTATGAAATATACCGGGACTCTGCCAGAAAACCGGATTTTTGGATGGGATGAGGCAAGATATTTCCGAAAAGGCCAGTATATTTTGATGCATTCTGTGATTTACCGTACACAGCTGCTGCGGGAATGTGGTTTGGAATTACCCAGACACACATTTTATGTAGATAATCTTTTTGTGTATGTACCTCTGGCTTACGTAAAAAATATGTATTATCTGAACGTAGATTTTTACCGCTATTATATTGGGAGAGAAGATCAGTCTGTAAATGAGAAGGTAATGATCCAGCGGATAGATCAGCAGATCAGGGTAAATAAGCTGATGGTTGAAACTGTGGATTTGTGGAAGCTGTCAAACAGAAAGCTTCGCAGATACATGTTTAACTATCTTGAGATTATTACAGTTGTTTCAACTATTATGCTGATTCGCTCTGGGACCAAAGAAAATCTGGAAAAGAAAAGAGAACTTTGGAAATATTTGAAAGAATATGATCTCCGTTTGTTCTGGCATTTGCGCAAGGGAATTATGGGACAGGCAATGAATCTTCCAGGAAAGAGCGGAAGAAAAATCTCAGTGGCGGCATATAAGATATCCCAAAAAGTAGTGGGATTCAATTAGCTGAATGAAGTTTGTACAGAAAACAGTGAAAATCAGACAGTTAGAAAAGAGAATGATTTATGCAGAAGATAATCCGGAAAGCAGCTCTGCTGATAGGTTTTTCTCTGATACTGACAGGAAATACTTTACAGGCAGATGCAAATCAAAACATTATGAGAAATATGCCAGCAAGGCAGCAGCATAGTCAACACAAAATTGGAAGAAAAAGCAGGGAGTATATTAATCTGGCATTAGAAGTCTGCGGCAGTGATGGTGCAGAGTCAGCCAGAATTCTGAATCAAATAAAGACTCAGCATGTGTTTGAGAAGGGTGTGCGGAAAGTACTGAATAAGTATTATTCTATGGAGAAATCACAAAGAGGTGAATTGGAAGCTTTTGTGAAGAGTCTGGATGTTTCAGCGTCAGAGATTGTGGAACATTATAAAGAAGCGGCTCAGGAAAGAGAAAACAGTGAAAACCTTGATTATCAGACAGGGGAAGTTATGGTGACTTTCTCTTATGGAACCAGTGAAGAGGAAATTAAAAGGATTGTTCTGGAAACAGCTGCAGATTATGAAGTGGTAGATTGCGGGGAAATTCAGATTGATGAGAATCTTCCAGAGTACAAGAAGAAAAGATTGGAAAAGATTAAGGATTATAAGAATGATATTGTAGTATTAGCAAAAATTAATTTGGAAGATACCGTAAAACGTGCAGAAGCAAAATTTATAAAGTATGATTGTGTGACAGACGTATCAGAAAATACCTTTTTGGAGGCGGATGGTACGATAGATACATTTTCAGGAACAGTTACGTCAAATGATCCGTTTTTTAACAGATTTGATCAGTGGTATATGAAAACGATTAATATCGCGGGAGCACATCAAAAATTAAAAAGAGCACATTCTATGACAGAGATATGGGTTGCGGTGATAGACTGCGGAGTACAGATGAATCATCCTGACCTGAACAATAAATTAATTACGAATTATTCTGTGGATGTTACTCAGAATAATAAAAAATTGATAGAATGTCCAGATAAGCGTTCGCGATATGGACAATACACAGGAAATCACGGAACCATGATAGCAGGAGTGATAGCGGCAGAGGCAAATAATGAGAAGTTCGGCGCAGGGGTGGCAAGCATCGCAGGAGATACCTCTGACAGAGAAGTTTGCAAAATCATGGCGATTAAGTGCGATAATACAGTAGGTTATGGTAAACATATTACGAAAAGTTTTTTGGCAAGTGCAGTTAATTATGCAGTGAACCATGGCGCAGAAGTGATCAATATCAGTTACAGTGCACAGAAAAACAGATACCGGCCGGCCGATTTTAAAAATTTGGAAAATGCAATTAATAGAGCAGTTGCAGCCGGCGTCTGTGTAGTTGCATCAGCAGGCAATGATGGAACAGAAAGAATGCGTTATCCAGCCGCTTTTGACGGCGTCATTGGTGTGGGAGCAACTCTGTCAAACAATTCTTTGGCTTCTTATTCCAATCAATCTTGTCAAAGTTGAAAAGAAGTTCTACGGTGAGTGTAAGAGGTAAAGTAAATCCATCCCATAGATTTCATCTTTTAAATGCCGGAAGAGCAGTTTCTATGACACGGCAGAGGTAGAGCAGAAAACAGAATTTCGTGAAACCAGGACTTGACAGCAGAGAGAGCGTGCTATATAATTCCAAACAGAGTGTGAGTCAAAGATCACACGAAGGGGTACACCACCACGGGTGTAATTCCTTCGTGGTGGTCTTTTTTTATATTGTAGGAGAGGATTTGCTGCTATGAAGCGTTAAATTTTATGATTTTCCTATCATATAAAAATATGATGCGCATTCATGCGAAAGGTATTATGTCGCTAAGGCGGCTATACTCAGCATGTACCGAGAGTTGTTTTATATGAAAGGAGATACGAATGAAAATTAATGGAGTACAAAAAGAATATTCTGAAAAACTTACCATTTCAGAGATGCTTAAAAAGGAAAAATATCACAAGGAACGTGTGGCAGTAGAGTTGAATGAAGAAATAGTGCCTAAAGATGAATATGATACAACAGTGCTGCAGGATATAGACGTAGTGGAAGTGGTAAGTTTTATGGGAGGAGGCTGTAAATGAAACAAGATGTGTTTATGCTGGGAGGACAGGAATTTCAGTCAAGATTTATTTTAGGATCTGGAAAATATAATGTGGAGCTGATTCGCGCAGCAGTGGAAAATGCCGGGGCACAGATGATCACACTTGCCGTGCGCCGGGCAAATTCCAATGGTCAAGGAAATATTATGGATTTTATTCCAGAAGGAGTAACACTTCTGCCCAATACCTCAGGCGCCAGAAATGCAGAGGAAGCGGTACGAATTGCAAAATTGTCCAGAGAACTGGGATGTGGAAATTTTATAAAGATCGAAATTATGCGGGATTCTAAATATCTTCTGCCTGACAATCAAGAGACTGTCAAGGCTGCGGAGTTATTGGCGAAAGAAGGGTTTGTGGTGCTCCCCTATATGTTTCCTGATTTGAATACAGCGAGAGATCTTGTAAATGCAGGCGCAGCCGCCGTGATGCCGCTGGCAGCGCCGATTGGTTCTAATAAAGGGCTTGCTGCCAGGGAATTTATCAAAATACTTATTGATGAGATTGAGATTCCTGTTATTGTTGACGCAGGAATTGGGCGTCCTTCTCAAGCATGTGAAGTTATGGAAATGGGGGCTGCAGCAGTAATGGCAAATACTGCGATTGCCACTGCCGGCAATATTCCTCAAATGGCATCAGCATTCCGCAGGGCCGTTGAAGCGGGCAGAGAAGCTTATTTATCAGGACTTGGAAGAGTAAGAGAGACTGGAGGCGAAGCATCCTCACCTTTGACAGGATTTCTGCGGGATTAAGGAGGGCATGTATAATATGAGAGACAGTTTACAGACAAAAGCCAGTCATATGACGTATATGGAAGGGATGGAGCAGATCAATTCCGATATTATGGACAAAGTAATAAGCGCCAGAGAAAAATACAGAGCAGAAAATTATACAGAAGAAGACGTGAGGCGTGCCCTTCAAAATGATAACCGGACCATGGAAGATTTTGCAGCTTTGCTGTCCCCAGCGGCAGAGCCATTTTTAGAAACAATTGCCAGGAAAGCAAAAAGAGAGACAGAAAAACATTTTGGCAATTCTGTCTATATGTTTACGCCTATATATATTTCTAATTATTGCGAAAATCATTGCATTTACTGTGGTTTTAACTGTCATAACAGGATTCATAGAATGAAATTGAATACAGAAGAAATGGAGAGAGAAATGGCAGCAATTGCTGATACAGGACTGGAGGAAATCCTGATACTCACTGGTGAGAGCAGAGTGCATTCAGATGTGCAGTATATTGGAGAAGCATGCAGGATTGCAAGAAAATATTTTCGTATGGTGGGGATAGAAGTTTATCCTATGAATTCAGAAGAATATTCTTATCTGCACAAATGTGGAGCGGATTATGTGACGGTATTTCAAGAGACATATGATGCAGAGCGTTATGAGACGTTTCATCTGTCTGGCCACAAACGGATATTTCCATATCGCTTTCATGCGCAGGAGCGTGCACTTGTGGGCGGAATGCGCGGAGTGGCGTTCGCAGCGCTGCTTGGGCTCTCAGATTTTCGTATGGATGCCTTTGCCACGGGGCTTCATGCCTTTTATATTCAGCGAAAATATCCTTATGCAGAAATATCTTTTTCCTGTCCCAGACTGCGTCCTGTTGTAACTATGTCAGACTTTGTCCAGACCAGTCAGCAAGCAGAGGCGTCAGAAACGAAAGAGAAAAAAGAAGAACTATCTGCAGTGAAATCTCAAGAAGGAAGAAAAGTAAATGAGCGGCAACTTATGCAGATTATGTGTGCATACCGGTTGTTTATGCCATATGCGGGAATAACTATTTCTACCAGAGAACGTGCAGATTTCCGAAATCATGTGATTGGTGTGGCTGCAACAAAGATTTCAGCAGGAGTCAGTACGGGAATCGGAAGCCATTCTATAGAAGTGGAGAAACAGGGAGATAATCAATTCGAAATTGCTGATAACCGAGATGTATCCCAGGTATTTGAGGCAATCAAAGAACAAAGACTGCAGCCTGTGATGAATGATTATGTGTATGTATAGAGAAAATAAATCTTCTGGACAGTTACGTTTGCCTCGGCAGATTGCGGTGTCAAATTGGGAACTGTACAGTTCTAAAAATCAGACAGAGCATGAAAATCTGGAGGACTATGCTGATTTCCTGGCGGGGCTTGCTCTTGGAGACCAGAAGCATCTTCATGGAAATGAAAAGCCAGACGCTTTGCTTATACGAGAAAAGCAGCTGCCGCAGTCTCAATATTTAAAATTGTTTGCCAGTGTTTGGGAGAAGGTAAAACTGTATGATCAGAAGAAAGATGAAAAGCCAGCGCTGCTTATTCCCCATACTTTTCCGGCAGCGGCTCGGCAGACAAGGTGCGGCTGGCTGCATCTTCCTTTGCCAATGTTTGAAGAGTATGTGGAACAGAAGATACTTTCTGGCCTGCAGGCAGGAACTTCTGTTCATACTGTAGAAGAGGCCAGAGTGGCACAGAAAATAGGAGCAGCTTATATTGTGGCAGGTCATATTTTCAGTACACAGTGCAAAAAAGGAGTTTCCCCCAGAGGATTGGAATTCTTGAAACAGATTTGTGCCAGCGTTACCATTCCGGTGTATGCCATTGGAGGAATCCATAGGCAGAATATCTCTGAAATACGAAAGACAGAAGCAGCAGGAGTATGTCAAATGTCAGAATATATGCTGCCAAACATAGAGTGAATTTTCTTTTGCAATATGGACTTTGCCTGGAGGCTGTTATATACTTGTCACAACGGTTATATGTATTTATTATCAAGAAAAAGTATATTTGATACGTGATTAAAACGGAGAAAATTGTAAAGTGGAAAGAAAAGCAGGGTGGAAGCCTTTTTATGTGTGGAAGAAGAAATAATGATATTTGGACGGATGCTAATTGTATCAATTCCACGAAAAGGGTATAATGATAGTAAGTGATTGCCAATGTATTGGGAGGAAGATTCATGGAGAAGCTGGAATATGTGATCGAGGACAGTACGATAGCAGAAGTGCTGGGAATACAGAATTTTACAAATGAGGAATCAGCCATATTAGAGCTGGTAAAAAATGCATATGACGCCCAGGCACGGGAGGTTCTTATACTGATTTCAAAAGATCAGATTGTAATTGAGGATAACGGTGATGGTATGAATCGCTCTAAAATCCGACAGGCGTGGATGCATATAGGAAAAAGTGACAAAAAATATATCATAGGAGAAGGGAACGAAGCAAGAGTATTGGCAGGCTCTAAAGGTGTGGGAAGATTTGCAATAGCGCGTTTAGGCGCCAGAGTCAGCATGTATACTAAAATGGAAGGGGAAGAGGCGGTTTTATGGAAAACAGATTGGAACAGCAATACGCTGGAACCTTATGAGGAAAAAAAGGAAAAAGGAACTAAAATCGTGATAGAACAGCTTCGGGATAACTGGACAGAATCTCGTGTGAGAAATCTGCGTGAATTTCTCTCCAGGACATATAATGATCATAAAATGAAAATTCTCGTAGAATATAAAAAAGACAGAGTCTGTGTGGAGAAATATTTCAAGGAAATGCAGCTGGGGGTTAACTGCGTTAGTGTAATAAAAATATATTACCATGCAGCATCTCAAAAATTGATTTGTGATATAAAATCAGATGAATTTAGAGAAGACGCCAGGAAATTCTGCCCTAATATTGATTTGAACAGGCAGAAGATAGAATTGAATATGTTGGAAGAACTTGAGAATATGAAAGAGGATTTATCAGAGGGAATTTCTGAAAAAGAATGGCAGGATTTGGTCAAAAGTGTAGGGGATTTTTTTTCAGAATTCTATTTTTCTCTAAAAAAAGCTTCTACACAGGATGCAGAAAAATTTTTCTATAAACACAAGATGCTGGATGAACGTTATGAATCAGGTGTTGTATTGTATCGAAATGCATTTAGTATCTCGTCTTATGAGGGGAAAAAAGATTGGCTTGGTTTTGGCAAACGTTCCAGGATTTCTCCGGCGGCAGCTACTCATCCTACTGGAGCCTGGCGTGTACGGGAGAATCAAATTTCAGGAAAGGTTATTATTGACAAAGAAGAGAACAGCGGATTGTCCGATTTGATGAACCGGCAGGGGCTGGTGGAGAATGATGTTTATAAATTATTTATCGCTATTACTGTTTCTGGAATCAGCTGCTTTGAAAGATACCGTCAGACTATCATTCGCAGTATTAGCAAAAATAATAAGACAAAAGAGGTAAAACAGCCTAAAGTAATAGATAGTGTAATTCGAAACCCACAAAAACTGACTAAACTTTCATCCGAAGAGACAAAGTTATTTTTGGATGAGCTGGAACAAATCAAAAAAGAGAATAAAGAAAGCAGGAAGCAGATTGATGAAACGGAAAAAAGATATAAATATGATATCCGCCTGCTGAATATGCTGGCTACTTCTGGATTAAAAGCGACGTCTATTGCACATGAAATGCACAATGATAGAAACAGTCTTGACAAAAATGTAGAATATATCATTAAAGCATTAAAAAGATATGATCTTTGGGATTTTGTGAATGATTCGGAAAACAGATTGTATATCCACAGAGATATTCCAGCTTTGCTAGAAAAAAATAAGAGAGTCAATCGAAAGATTATTACATTCATGGACGTAATGCTGTCAGAATCTGAAAAAGAACAATTTTTGCCGGAAAATATAAATGTATACGAGCTTTTTTTAGAACTCAAGAGTGTATGGGAAAAGGATTATTCGTGGATTGATATTCAGCTGGACGTGGAAGAAGGACTGGAATATCGAAGTGCAAAAGACATTTTCAGGGTAATACTCGATAATTTAATATTAAATAGTATTCAGCAGAATGACGATGAAAATGTATTAGAAATTAATATTCAGGCAGTAAAAAGAGGCAGAACTATCAATATCGTATATAAAGATAATGGGAAAGGACTTCCTTCCAAGTATAGAATTGATCCGATGCGGATTTTGGAGGTACATGAAACGTCAAGAAAAAGAGGACATGGAATAGGCATGTGGATTGTGAATAATACCATTGTAAGCACAGGAGGGCAGATTCAGAGTATAGAAGGCGTCAATGGTTTTAAGATAGAGTTTGTAATAGGAGAGAAAATATGAACGTAAAAGAGAAGATAAAGATTGTTTATATCGACGACGACCGTGATGAGGCGATATCAGAATATCTGGAAGAAGATTATCAAAATGAACATTATGATGTGGAATACAGCGAAGTGGAATTTGAAGGAGAAAAAGGCTATGAAAGTTTATTGGATTCTTCAGAAGTTGCCTCTGCAAATGTTATCCTGATAGATTCTAAATTGTTCGAGAATGACAGCATTAAAAACAGGGGGAAATTTTCAGGTGAAGAATTCAGGATGATATTAAGAAAAGTATTCCCTTTTATTGAAGTGCTGGTAATTTCACAAAATGGTGAAAATAAAGATTATGATATTATACCCAAATATCGAAGTGGGAGCGCGCAGACTCCGAAAGAATATTATGATGGGGTATTGAAAGATAAGATAGAAGAAAGTATTAATCGTATCATTACCTTTCGAAATATTTCAAAGAAGCTGGAAAATAATAGTGGAATTGAAAAATTTTTGGTTGAAAAAGCAGTGAATTCATTAAATGGGATAAATGTATATGAGGATTTGTCCAAGAAGGATATTGATGATTTGATTGCAGTGTTCCAAAGCATAGAGGAGTAGAAATAATGGCAGAGGATAAAGATTATCGAAATACACAGTATTGTCCGGTTTTCAATAATATAGATGAAAAGAAGAAAGAACTGGAAGAAAAAATTAAATCGGAATGTCCAAGAACTAAGATAATTTAT
>CAJUCK010000006.1:64387-68333 GCA_910585395.1 uncultured Lachnospiraceae bacterium | reverse complement strand
AAAATCTGGTTTGGTCATGCATATCCTGTAACCGCGGAAAAAAGGAAATAACAATCGAGACGCCATATGAGGATATCTTAAATGTAGATAATGGAAGCATTACGAATGTATTTTACAGAGACAGGGATTTCAGTATTAAAATCTGCGATACATATCAAGAGGATGAATTTATACAGAATTTTTATAAAAATCTTCATTTGGAGTATGAGACAAGACGTTTGGATTATTTTGCATTACGGCTGAGAGGGAGATATCTGCATGAAAAGGATCAAGAGAAGAAATCAAAGTTCGGCAACGCACTTCAACGCTTAATGAGAAGTAGAAATTTGATGAAACATACAAGTGAGACAGAGACATGAAAAATCAGGATAAAAAGTTATCAGGTTCTTATTATACTCCATATAAAACAGTGAGTTTTATGCAAGCGTATTTGGCAAAAGAAAATAAAAGATTTAACAGTATATTAGAGCCATCAGCAGGCGACGGCAGGTTTGTCGATAAATTAGGTTCCGAAAACAATGTTCAAAATTTTGTCGCTATAGAATTAATGGAAGACAAAGTAAAACAATTAAATGATAAAAAGTACCCAGATCATATAAAAATTATTCAGAATGACTTTTTAGATTTTGCAGACAGGACAAAAGAAAAATATCAATTGATTATAGGTAATCCGCCATATATTAGCATCAAGAATATGGCAGGCAGTTCCATAGATAAGGCCAGGAATATGTGTGAAAAATACCAGCTGCCTAATACGATGATGAAAAATATATGGGTTGCTTTTGTATTGGCGGCTGTATCCTGCCTGGAAAAGTGCGGAGTAATTTTTTTCGTGCTTCCTATGGAATTTCTTCAGGTACAGTATGCAGAAAAAATCAGGCTGTTTTTAGAAGAGCAGTTTGACACAATACATATTTTATCTTTTAAAGAAAGAATGTTTTCTGAGATTGAACAGGAGACATGTCTGGTTTATCTGACGAATGAGTATAAAAACCATTCACATATTAATTTTAAAATTTATGATAAATTAGATGATGCGTACCCTAGCTATTGTTCAAAAATTGAGAGAAATAAGCCGTTAAGGAAATGGACAAACGCTATATTGTCGGATGAAGAAATTGATTTATTAAATATATTTGAATTAAAGTATAAGAAAGTTTCTCAGTTGTGTGAAGCCTCTCCTGGAATTGTAACTGGGGCGAACAATGAGTTTATTTTAACCAGAACCCAGGTAGATGAGTTGAAGTGCCAAGACTTTGTTCTGCCTGCCATTCCTAAGAGCAGTATGGTAAATGGATGTTTTATTCTGACTTCGGATCTGGTGCATAAAATAGGGATGGAAAATAACCGGATATATCTTCTCAATCTCTCTCAGATAAAAAAAGAGCTGTTTCCACAGGCGTTAAAGGAATATTTGCAGGAAATCGGAGAGAAAAAAAATTCGTCGGGTATCCGGTTAAAAGACAGATATAAATGTAGAAACAGGAGTCCGTGGTTTGGGGTTCCAATTGTGCGCAATGGAGATATTTTCTTTTTTAAGAGATATGATAAGATACCAAGAATATGTGTAAATGAGGCTGGAATTTATACTACAGATATTGCCTACAATATGCGTTTGGATCCAAATTATGACAAAGAAAGCCTGGCATTTTGCTTCTATAATTCTCTGACATTAACATTGTGTGAGTATTATGGCAGGTTTTATGCAGGAGGGGTTTCAGAGCTGACGCCCAGCGAATTCAAAAGAATATCCATTCCTTATCGTGAAATAGAACGAAATGATATTGAGAGACTGTCAGAGATGTTTGCAGAAAATGCTGATACTGATGAGATCATCAGATTTGTGAATTCAAAAACAATCGGAAGGGAATGGGAAGAAGAAAACGTAATGCGGTTAGAAAAAATGAGAAAAAAGCTGATGGAGCGCAGATTGCTGTAACAGTATTTGTGTGAGAAACGTCCCAGACAATGACAGAGTAAAAGTCTTGCGGAATCCGTAATGGTACTTTGTTTTAGGTAGGATAATATATTATATCATAATTTGATTTTATAAAAATATCTTTCAAACACGATGGAAATTTACGGAAAGAGAAATATTTATTCAATATATTTACTAAATATATTGACTGTTTACTAAAGAACATATATAATGTCCCTATAGGGCAGTGCCCATAGAAAGGCAGAGGAAAATGTTCAGAAAAGGTCAGTAGGATCTGCATCAGCAATGAGAGTTCTGAGCATTTGCCAGGCGAATAAATTCAAGTAAAGGCGGGGCAAATATGAAGAATACAAAAGTATGGACAGAAGAACTGAAATCGCAGGGGTATCAGGAGCGTCTGAAGGAAATTTATGTGGATGAAGGGGTTATTGCATATCAGACCAGGCGCTATCAGGAAGCGATTGAGAAATTTGAGGAACTGTTTGGAGAACAGGAGGCAGAGATTTACAGTGCACCAGGAAGAAGTGAGGTGGGCGGCAACCATACAGACCATCAGCACGGAGAAGTACTGGCAGCATCCATCAATCTGGATGCCATAGCAGTGGTAAGCAAATCCAAAGAGAAGATCATTAAATTATTGTCAGATGGATATCCAATGATTACAGTGGATTTAAAAGATTTGGAAATGAGGAAAGGAGAAACAGGGACCTCTGCAGGCTTGATTCGGGGCATGGCTTATGGTCTTAAGCAAAATGGACACGAAGTAGGCGGTTTTTGTGCTTATGTTACCAGTGACGTATTAAATGGTGCAGGAATGTCCAGTTCGGCGGCTTTTGAGGTGCTGGTGGGAACGATCCTTTCCGGTCTTTATAATGATATGTCTATCAGTCCTGTAGAGATTGCACAGGCGGCACAGTATTCAGAAAATGTATATTTTGGAAAACCCTGCGGACTTATGGACCAGATGGCATGTTCTGTGGGCGGACTAATACATATTGATTTTGCAGATCCGAAACATCCAGTGGTGGAGAAGGTGGACGTTGATTTCAGCGCTTATCACCATAGTCTGTGCATTACAGATACCAAAGGTTCTCATGCAGATTTGACAGATGATTATGCGCTGATTCCTCAGGAAATGAAAAAAGTGGCAAAGTTTTTTAAAAAGGACTTCTTAAGAGAAGTAAATGTCAAGGAATTTTATCAGAAGATACCAAAGATTCGTGAAGTCTGTGGGGACCGTCCGGTATTGCGTGCCCTGCATTTTTTTGAAGAGGATAAACGTGTAGAATTAGAAGTGTCTGCCCTGCAGGAGGGAAATTTTAAGGGATTTTTGGAGAATGTAAAAGAGTCTGGAGATTCATCTTTTAAATATCTGCAGAATATTTATACTAACAAAGATGTACAGAATCAGAGTGTTTCCATGGGGCTTGCAGTCAGCGACAGCATTTTATCCGGTCACGGTGTAAGCCGTGTTCATGGCGGTGGTTTTGCAGGAACCATTCAAGCATTTGTGGCAGATGATTTTGTGGAAACTTATCGTGAAATGTTAGACGGTCTGTATGGAGAAGGATCCTGCCATGTGCTGAAGGTGAGACCTTTTGGTGGAATTAAATTTTAACATGGGGAGGCGAATAATTTGATAAGCAAAGCTGTTAAAAAATTAGTATGCTATGGTCTGGAGAATCATTTAATTGATGAGGCAGACGTAATATTTACAACCAATCAATTGCTGGAAGCGTTAAAGATTGAGGAATATGAAGAGCCGGAAGAAACTTATGAGAATGTGGAACTGGAGCCTGTATTGAAGGAACTTTTGGATTATGCTTATGAGACAGGTGTTTTGGAAGAAAACGGCGTGGTATACCGTGACCTTTTTGATACGAAATTAATGGCAGAATTAATGCCCCGTCCCAGCCAGGTGATAGCAGAGTTCTGGCAGATATATAAGGAAAAAGGAGCAAAAGCAGCTACAGATTACTATTATAAACTGAGCCAGGACAGTGATTA
>CAJUCK010000006.1:61534-64350 GCA_910585395.1 uncultured Lachnospiraceae bacterium | reverse complement strand
CCATTAATTTGTCCAAACCTGAAAAGGACCCCAAAGCCATTGCAGCGGCTAAAAATGCAAAGCAGAGCGGTTATCCCAAATGTCTTCTCTGTATGGAAAATGAGGGATATGCAGGGCGCATCAATCATCCAGCCAGACAGAATCACCGGATTATCCCAGTGACTATTCAGGACAGTAAATGGGGATTTCAGTATTCTCCATATGTATATTATAATGAACACTGCATTGTCTTTAATTCCAGGCATATTCCTATGAAAATAGAGCATGGAACTTTCTGTAAACTGTTTGATTTTGTAAAGCAGTTTCCTCATTATATTGTAGGTTCCAACGCAGACCTTCCTATCGTAGGCGGCTCGATTTTGAGCCATGACCATTTCCAGGGGGGAAGTTATGAATTTGCTATGGCAAAGGCGCCTGTAGAACGGGAATTTACAGTGTCAGGATTTGAGGACGTGAAGGCTGGCATTGTAAAATGGCCCATGTCTGTTATGCGAATTTCAGGTCCAGACAGCAGCCGCTTGATTGCACTTGCAGATAAGATTCTGACGTCATGGCGCGGATATACAGATGAAGATGCATTTATTTTTGCAGAGACGAATGGAGAGCCGCATAACACAATAACTCCCATTGCCAGAAAACGGGGTGAATTTTTTGAGCTTGATCTGGTGCTCCGCAACAATATAACTACAGAAGAGCATCCATTAGGAGTGTATCACCCTCATGCAGAACTGCATCATATTAAAAAGGAAAATATTGGTCTTATTGAGGTTATGGGGCTTGCAGTGCTTCCGGCACGACTGAAGACAGAAATGGAAATTCTTGCAGACGCTATCGTGAATCAAAGAGATATTCGTGCAGATGAAACCATTCAGAAACACGCAGATTGGGTAGAAGAATTTTTGCCTCAATATTCCGATATTTCCAGTGAAAATGTTATGGATATTCTTCACAGTGAGATTGCGCTGGTGTTCAGCAAAGTATTGGAACATGCAGGCGTTTACAAGAGAAATGAAGCCTGAATTAAGCAATGAAAAAGTGCGGTTTTTACAATATTTGTAAAAACCGCATTTTGTATTTTGCTGGATCAGTGGCAGCTCCCAGAACCGCAGCCGTGGCTGCCGCAGCTATGCCCTTCCTCATGAGAGTGATGGCTGCACATGGTATCAGGATCATATGAAAGCTGTCCTTTGAGAAAAGCTTCTACCTGGGCGTCTGCATTTCCAGAAGCGCCTGGATAAAGTTTAATTCCAGCTTCTGCGAGGGCTGCCCTGGCGCCGCCGCCGATGCCGCCGCAGATCAGTATGTCTACACCGCCTCCCAGCAGAAAACCGGCAAGTGCGCCGTGTCCCTGTCCGTTGGTATCTACAATTTCAGAAGAGATAACCTTTCCATCTTCGGTATCATAGACTTTAAATTGACTGGTATGTCCAAAATGCTGAAAAATTTCTCCATCTTCATAAGTAACTGCAATTTTCATAGAGAATCTCCTTTCATATTCGCCAGTGATAACTATCACACTGGCATATCTGTTTGACTTTAGTATAGAATAATTATTATAATATATCAATAACAAAATATTGAAGGAGGCATTATATGACAGAAGCATTCCATATAGAAGAACTAGAAGAAAAAGTCATTCTGGTGGGGGTCAGCTTCCAGGAGGGAGATGATACTGAGGATTCTCTGGCAGAACTGGGGGAACTGGTACAGACTGCAGGCGCAGAGGTGGTGGGAACTGCTGTGCAGAGCCGGGAGAGCATTCATCCGGGGACTTATGTAGGGACTGGAAAACTGCAGGAAATCAGACAGATGATTACAGAGCTTCATGCCACTGGAATTGTCTGCGATGATGAGCTGTCTTTAGCACAGCTTCGGAATATGGAAGAGATCTTAGAATGTAAGGTGATGGACCGGACGTTAATCATTCTTGATATCTTTGCTGCCAGAGCTTCTACCAGTGAAGGCAAAATTCAGGTGGAACTGGCTCAGCTGCGTTACCGTCTCAGCCGTCTGACAGGGCTGGGAACATCCTTATCAAGGCTGGGCGGAGGAATTGGAACCAGGGGGCCAGGAGAGAAAAAGCTGGAGATGGACAGGCGTTTGATCAAGACCAGGCTGTCTCAGTTAAAAAAGGAACTGGAAGAAGTGCGGCAACATCGGGAAATTACCAGAGGGCAGCGAAGTCGCAGCCGAATCAAGGTGGCTGCAATTGTTGGTTACACCAATGCTGGAAAATCTACGCTTTTGAATCGTCTCACCAATGCAGATGTGTTGGAAGAGGACAAGCTGTTTGCAACACTGGATCCCACAACCCGCAATTGGAAACTGGAAAGCGGGCAGGAGGTTTTGCTTACAGACACAGTAGGATTTATCCGCAAGCTTCCGCATCATCTTGTCGAGGCATTCCGCAGTACCTTGGAAGAGGCAAAATATGCAGATTTTATACTGCATGTAGTAGACGTCTCCAATCCCCAGCGTGAGAAACAGATGCATATTGTCTATGAGACACTACAGAACCTGGGAATTACAGGGAAGAAAATTATAACATTGTTTAACAAACAAGACAAAAGCAGAGATAATGAAAGTTTCAGGGATTTTCGGGCGGACAAAACACTGAAGATTTCCGCTGTGACAGGTCAGGGTTTAGAAGAATTAGAAACTGTGATGGAAGAGGTGCTGCGGGAAGACAAAAAATTATTGGAAGGGATATTTTCTTATGGTCATGGAAGCCAGCTTCCGCTGATCCGCAAATATGGAGAACTGCTTGAGGAAGAGTATCGGGAGGATGGTATATATGTGCGGGCATTTGTTCCAGT
>CAJUCK010000006.1:53725-61524 GCA_910585395.1 uncultured Lachnospiraceae bacterium | reverse complement strand
ATCTGGCAGATAAGATGATAAAATAAGAGCTGAAGAAGGGGTGCAACCTGTGGTTGACACATTGCAAGGAGCTGGTTGGTGGTATGCAGCCAAAGAAAAATATATAATTTTGGCAGAACAGCAGAAAGAGTTTGAATTTTAAGTGTTAGAAGGAGGAAAAAGTATATGATTTTTGCTGATAAGCTGATACAGCTTCGAAAAAAAAACGGATGGTCTCAGGAAGAGCTTGCAAATCAAATGAATGTTACCAGACAGTCGGTTTCAAAATGGGAGAGTGCACAAGCGATTCCAGAGCTGGAAAAAATTGTAAAGCTTTCAGATTTATTTGGTGTCAGTATTGACTATTTGCTGAAGGATGGAGTGGAGGAAATAGAATTAATATCTGTGAAGAGTTCTGACAAAGAGATGGAGCCATTGAGAAAAGTGACCATGGCGGAGGCATCGGAATTCCTTCTCATCAAAGAAAATACTGGAAAGTCCATATCATACGCAGTATTTTTATGTATTATTTCACCCATATGCCTGCTGTTTTTAGGAGCAGTCAGTGAGGCAAGAGGTTATTTAACTGAAAATGCAGCAGCAGGAATCGGCATGATTGTTCTGTTGGTACTGATAGCTGCTGCAGTTGCAATTTTTATTTCCTGCGGCAGTAAGACAGCGCCTTATGAATATTTAGAAAAGGAAATATTTGAGACAGAATATGGTGTGGCAGAAATGACAAAAGAGAGAAAAAAGCAATTTAAAGACATTTATAACAGGCATAATATTATAGGTACCTGCATCTGCATTTTGTCACTTATTCCACTTTTTGCTGGGATAATTATCAATGAAGAAGATGATTTATTTCTGGTGAGCATGCTTTGTCTGACGATAATTCTTGTTGGAGTGGGAGTTGTTTTTTTTACAGGCGCTGGTATTCTTTGGGAGAGTTTCGAGAAACTTCTGCAGGAAGGCGACTATTCCAAAAAGAAAAAAGAGAACAAGTCTGTGATGGCTGCTGTTTCAACTGCATATTGGCTGGCAGCAACAGCCGTGTTTCTCGGGTATAGCTTTGTCACTAATCAGTGGGAATACAGCTGGGTGGTTTGGGTAATTGCGGGGGTGTTGTATCCAGCTGTGGTCGCCATTATCAATGTTTTCGGAAGCAGAAAATAGAATAAGCTGCAGTTATCAAAAGCATACATTATATGAGGATTTCCAGAAGAGGAAATGTCATATATTGTATGCTTTTTGCTTTGATGTGGCAGATTTTCAATAGATTTATAAAATACGCAGTCAGCGGACCAGATCAAAATGTATTTCGTGTGTAAATGAAATTACCATCTGAGCAGGGCAGCCCCCCAAGTGAGCCCAGCGCCGAAACCGGACAGCAGGATAAGGTCACCCTCAGACAGCGTGTTGGCTCTATGGACTTCGTCTAGAAGAATAGGAATGCTGGCTGCAGAGGTGTTGCCGCAATGATCCACATTGGAAGGAAATTTGTCCAGGGGGAGCTTTAATTTTCGGGCAATAGAATTTATAATGCGCTGATTTGCCTGATGGAGCAGATACCAGGTTATATCAGAAGGTGCAAGACCAGTCTGGGCCAGGAGTTCCTGAATACATTCCGTT
Source organism: uncultured Lachnospiraceae bacterium (assembly GCA_910585395.1). Lineage (GTDB taxonomy): Bacteria > Bacillota > Clostridia > Lachnospirales > Lachnospiraceae > Petralouisia. Next base: position 59,913 of record CAJUCK010000006.1, on the reverse strand, counting down.
TCCTTTTTTACAGCAAATTTAAAGACTTCCTGACCGTCCATATACAGGTAATCCAGGCGCGTATCTGTGGCTACAAAGGGGTTGTTGCTGCTGCGGTTTTTACACATAAGCACATGTCCTCCAGCACCGTTGGAGCCCTGCAGGCTGGCAATGATGCCTTCTGAATCGGCACGCAGAACAGCAGCCCCTGCGCCGTCACCAAAAAGAACACAGGTAGAGCGGTCCTTCCAGTCTACAATTTTTGACAAGGTTTCTACACCGATGATCAGTGCATTTTGATAAATACCTGCCTGAAAATAGGCGTCGGCAGTGTTTAATGCAAATAGAAAACCAGAACATGCCGCGTTCATGTCAAAGGCTGCGGCATGGACAGCGCCCAGCTCTTTCTGCACCATGCATGCTGTGCTGGGGGTGATAAAATCAGAAGATACGGTTGCAACAATAATGAGTTCTATATCCTCTGGAAGAAGACCTGCATCAGCAAGAGCCGATTTTCCAGCATTTACTGCCATAGATAGTGTTGTTTCCGTTTCGGAAGATACCAGGTGGCGCGCAGAGATGCCTGTACGGCTTTTGATCCACTCATCGCTGGTCTCCATAAGTGTGGATAAGTCATCATTTGTTACAGCTTTTTGCGGAAGACAGCTTCCAGTTCCAATAATTTTTGCTCTCATAATATTATCCTGTTCTTGAATTGTTTGACAATCAAAATAATTACATGTATTACTATAAATGCAGAGAAGAAATTTGTCAATGGAAACTGGGGAAACTTTTTCTTTTTTTGTGCATAGTATAAAAGAAAAATCATGGAGGGGCTATGGCTGCCACAATAATATTAGATGCCGGGCACGGCGGATGAAAGCCGCGCAAATAAGAAAGACGATAAAATACGCAGAAAGGCATTGGTTTGAGGACTGTAAAGCTGAGTCGTTGAATTTTATCATTAAAAGGGTATGGACAGTCTGCGATTTCACTCCTTGATATCCATACCGGTGATGAGATTGAAGATCTATGTAATACTGTCAAACTTGGAAGGCATTTTTCCGTTGAATTTTAATTTTTTGAGTTTTATCATTGATAGTAACCTGAAACTGGGCATTCTTGGTCTTGGCAGTATTTTTTCTGAGAGACACAAGGATGCCTTTTTTGCGTTGTTTTCACTAAGAAGCCAATCTCTGAGTTTTCCCGTTGACAATACATATGGGAAAAGCCTCTATGCATATGTTGAAAAAACAGTGATTTTGACAGGAGGACGGATAAATTTGAAAGAGAATAAAGTAATCCAATATACAGTGGAAAGAGAATATTTAGCAAAGTTTTCTGTAGAAGAATTGCTGATCCGCATTATGAAAGCTCATCTGAATCAAGACTTGGCAAAAAATACTATGAAAAAGTGAGGTAAAAGCGGAAATGAGTCTGAAAATAAAATATGATATGATGCTGTTAATAAGTACAGCAGCCGAATAGGTGAGGGAATGAACAAATCAGAATTATTTTACACGGCTGTTTATATCAGATTATCAAGAGAAGATGGAGACAAAGAGGAAAGTGACAGTGTAGGGAATCAGAAGAAGCTTCTGACAAATTATGTCTCAAAAATGGAAAACATCATCATTTATGACGTCTATGTAGATGATGGGTATACAGGCACCAGTTTTGACCGGCCCAGTTTTAAGAGAATGATTGCAGATATAGAAGACGGAAAAGTGAATTGTGTTGTTGTAAAGGATTTATCCAGATTTGGGCGGGATTATATTGACACGGGGCGTTATCTGGAGCGGATATTTCCAGAATTAGGAGTGCGTTTTATCTCTGTATCAGATGGGATTGACAGTATCCGGCAGGCATATGACATGCTTTTGCCGATTAAAAATATTTTTAATGAACAGTATGCAAGGGACATTTCTAAGAAAATCCAGGCGACGGTAAAATCCAAACAGAAAGCAGGAGAATTTATCGGTTCTTTTGCCAGCTATGGCTATAAAAAATCTCCAACAGACAAAAATAAACTTATCATTGACGAATACGCTGCAGAGGTGGTAAGAAAAGTATTCCGCTTATATGTGGGAGGAATGGGAAAACTGAGCATCGCCAAGCTTTTAAATGCAGAAGGAATCCTCTGCCCGTCTGAGTATAAAATGGCAAACGGTGAAAACTACAAGAACTGCAACCGTCTGGAAAGCACTTCTTACTGGACATACTCTACCATTAACGTCATGCTGAAGAATGAGATGTACAGGGGAAATATGGTTCAGGGCAAAAAACACCAGCGAATGAGGGGCAGACAGCAATTGGTGGATAAAGAAAATTGGATTGTAGTTCAGGGCACCCATGAACCTATCATTGATCTGGAAACATGGGAAAAGACACAGAAACTTTTGTCAAAAAGGCACAGAGATATGGGCTTGGAGGAAAATAAGAACATTTTTGCTGGATTTATCATATGCGCAGACTGTGGCAGGGCTATGATGAAAAATTTCTGGAAACGTGCAGATGGAAGTAAAACATATTCTTTTTACTGTGGAACATACAAACGTCATGGCAAAAGAGATTGTGCTGAACGATTTAAGGGCAATTATCTGCAATGCTGGTGATTTACAAGGACTTGTAGAGAGTCCGTCTTTTTCTGGTCCTAAAACGGGAGAAATTGCTGAGAAAGAACTTGTCAGGGTAAAAGCTGAAATAGAACGGATGCAGAAATTAAAGAAATCAGTTTATGAAGATTATAAGGAGGGGATGATTTCAAAAGAAGAGTTTTTTGCGTACCGTGAAGATTATCTGACAAAAGAAGATTTTTATAAAAAACAGGCCGAAACTCTGGAAGAAAAAATGAAAGAAAGGGCTGCTGAGGACGTATTGCAGACGCCGTGGCTGAAAAGACTGCTGGAGATGAAAGACATTGAAAAACTGGACAGAGAGGTGATTATAGAGATGGTAGATCAGATTGTTGTGTATGAGAACCACAGAATTAAAATCAGTTATAATTTTGGCAATGAATGGGAAGATTTGTTTTCTGATTTTTACCAGGAAAGTAAAATGGTTTAATTTAAGCATATATGGAAATCCCCCAAAGACGGATTTTGAAGAAATACAGAATATTTGCGCATACAGTATCCTGCGCACGGCGGATATGACAATGGAGCTTCTTTTCAGGGGAGAAAAGAGAAGGACGATACACTTCGCGTGACGCTTGCAGTTGGACAAAAATTAGAGGATGCGGGATATAATGTACTGTATACAAGAACTACGGACCGCTATGATTCTCCCTTTGAGAAGGCACAGATTGCCAATCGTTCGGGCGCAGATTATTTTATTTCTTTTCATAGAAACTCAGGAGCAAATCCCAATACCTACAATGGAACTCAGGCTTTGGTCTATGCCGCTGATACAGAGGCAGAGCGTTTGGGAGAGACAATCAATCAGGAGCTGGTAGACTTTGGGTTTCGCGATCTGGGGGTCGTAGAGCGTCCAGGCCTTGTAGTGCTGAGGCGGACCCAAATGCCAGCAGTCCTGATGGAGCTGGGATTTATCAATAATGATACAGATAACCAGATGTTTGACCAGCGTTTTGATGAGATGGTAAATGCCATTGTGACGGGAGTCGAGCAGGCGGTTCCTTTGGATAATTCTGCAGAACAGTATGGCGTGCAGGTGGGATTGTACCGTCATGAATCTAATGCAGAATATCTCAGAGAGCAGTTAGAAAGCCAGGGATATTTTGTGACTGTAAAAAGAGATGATCCCTATTATGCAGTGATAGTGGGAAGAGAGGCTTCACTGGAAGACGCAAAAGGGCTTCAGGATCAGCTTCGTCAAGATGGATATGACACCCTGATTGTAAGAACTTGAATGAACCTGGCAAAAAAATATGGTATAAAAAGGGTTTACAATTCGAAAGATGTCTTGTATAATAAGCGCATCTTTTGTTGAATAGAAGTAAACCATGTCAGTGAATTCAGCACACAGTCTGTGCAATTATCCCTAAACGAAAGACAATAGAATACATTTTAAAGAAATAATCGGATAGAATTGATCTTCCTCCAGTAATTAAGGAGAGGTATCAATGAAAATAGCATTTTGGAGTGAACAGCCAGAAGCAGGAACTACTTTCAATCTGGCTGTGACGGCATGTACCACAGTATTGCTGTATCCTGTTTCAGCTGCAGTGGTTTCTGGAGGTTACCACAATGAGAATCTGGAAAACAAATTTTTTGAAAAATCAAATTGTTTTTCATGGATCGAGCCTTCAGGATGGAGTTATAAGACAGATTCTGCACTGGCGGCAGAATCAGAAGAATATTTTGTGACTAGGGGGCTGGAATGCCTGCTGCGCAAAGAATGCAGTGAGGAACTAAATGAGATGACGGTGAAGGCAAATATGCGCCAGATTATCAGAGATAGAATGTATTGTATGCCTTCCTGCGTGAAATCAGAGCAGGAATGGTGGCATCAGGACAGTCTGTTTCTGCGTATGAGCAGGGTGATGGATGCTGTGGAATCATATTTTGATGTAGTATTTATCGATTGTGGCTGCAGACAGGATGATTTTGCACAGAAGCTCCTGCACGAGTCAGACGTCTGTGTACTGAATATGAGGCAGGACAGCGAACATATCGGAGCGTTTTACCAGAATCCGCCCAAATTTCAGGGGAAAACATTTTTTCTGCTGGGGAAATATTTTGAAAATACCCTTTATAATCAGGATAATCTTAAACGGCTCTACCGTGTGGAAAGTGACAGGCTGGGAGCAGTACCTTATCATCCTCATCTTCAGGCGGCAGACCAGCTGGGAAGAATTAAGAATGGCATCAGGTACTGCATGAACCAGAAAGAATCTGGAAAATATGTAGAATTTACCAGAGAAGTGACCAGAGCTGTAAATTTAATTTTAAAACTTGCTGGAATGATTGAATAGAAACTGAAATTGGGACTGCCGCAGTAATGAAAGACAAATATTATCAGGTTCAAAAGACCTTGCCGCAGAAGCGGCAAAGACAAGCCAGATTACGTTAATGCGGCAGTCCTGGAAGAGGATTAACAGGTTTCTGGTTCTGGATAAGTCTCTCCAAAAGTTTCAACAGTAACTTTTTTTAATATCTGAGGTTCAAGGGGACGGTCAGAATAATCCGTAGCGGTTTCAGCAATTTTATTGACATGCTCCATTCCCTCCACTACTTTGCCGAAAGCGGCATAGGCGCCGTCTAAATGCGGAGAATCCTCATGCATAATAAAAAATTGGGAGCCTGCAGAATCAGGGATCATGGTGCGTGCCATGGAAAGTACGCCGGCGCTGTGCTTTAAGTCATTGGCAAATCCATTTTGGGAGAATTCTCCAGGAATGCAGTATCCAGGACCTCCTGTTCCAGTGCCTTCTGGACAGCCGCCCTGAATCATGAATCCACGAATTACCCGGTGAAAACAGAGACCATCGTAGTATCCTTTTCCGATGAGACTGATAAAATTGTTTACAGTGTTTGGCGCTGTTTCAGGATAGAGCTCTGCTTTTATGATACCGCCGTTTTCCAGTTCAAATGTTACAATTGGGTTTTGTGCCATATTTATTTACCTCTTTTCTTAGCGTTATATACTATTATACATGGAACTGTGAATTTCGTAAAGGCAGAATACTGTCGACAGGAATTGCGTATATTCTCGGAGGTGCAATGATATTCTTTTAGAAAAATTTTACTTCATCGATGTGCCATCGATATACGAAAGGGGAACTAACATTCATGGCAGATAAAATATTTGAAAACAATCAGGTTACCATTACAGGAGAAATCGTTTCTGATTTCCAGTATAGTCACGAAGTATTTGGAGAGGGTTTTTATATGGTGGAAGTATCTGTAAACCGCCTGAGCAGCTTCGCAGACACGATTCCTATGATGATTTCGGAACGTCTAATTGATACCCAGTGCAGTTATATTGGACAATATATCCGGGTAGACGGGCAGTTCCGTTCTTATAACCGGCACGAGGAGAAAAAGAATCGTCTTGTCCTCTCTGTTTTTGTGCGGGAGCTGGAATTTGTTGATGAGATTCCAGAGGGAGAAAAGAGCAATCAAATTTTTCTGGACGGCTACATCTGTAAAGAGCCCATTTACCGAAAGACTCCGCTGGGACGAGAGATTGCAGATTTGCTGATAGCGGTGAACCGCTCTTATGGAAAATCTGATTACATACCATGT
>CAJUCK010000006.1:47825-53715 GCA_910585395.1 uncultured Lachnospiraceae bacterium | reverse complement strand
TGCCAGATATGCTTCTGGTTTTGAGGTGGGAGGACATGTGCAGGTTTATGGAAGAATCCAGAGCAGAGAGTATGTAAAGAAACTGTCCGAGACTGAAGTGGAACACCGGGTTGCCTACGAGGTGTCTGTAAGTAAGATAGAATATCTGGAATGATAAAAGCAGCATTCCTTGCTTTTGTAAACCGCGATTTCAGACAGCATTCAGACAAAAATTTGCATTTTCCGATGGTTTGTGGTATTTTTAAGGAAGGCTTTGTGAAAAAGAAAGGAAAACAGCATGTGTGAGGAAAAGGTTACTGTTTATTGCGGAGAAGGAAAAGGTAAGACAACAGCAGCGTTTGGATGTGCAGTACAATCAGCAAGCCAGGGTGACAGTGTCATTATTATTCAGTTCCTGAAGGGGAAAAGAGAAGAGGAACTGGATTTTTTGCGCAGACTGGAACCAGAAGTGAAAGTTTTCAGCTTCGCCAGATCTGAAAAGAATTTTACAGATTTGACAAGAGAAGAGCAGCAGGAAGAAGAGATGAACATCAGAAATGGATTTAATTTTGCCCGAAAAGTTTTAGTGACGGGAGAATGCAGCCTGTTGATTCTTGACGGATTTCTGGGTCTTCTGCATAATCATATGATTTCTGAAGAAGATTTGGATTCTTTGATGAACGCAAGATCAGAGGATACTGGAATTGTGTTTACTGGCGGTGTGATGAGCGATTTACTGCGCAGATATGCTGAAAAGGTTTATGAAATTCATGAGGGATAGCCAATGTTATGGTTTCCATAATTTACGTGTGTTTTAGTAAAAGAAGGCAGATGGTGGAAGGAGGAACGAATTCTTTCACTCTTGACTTTGTGAATAGAAAATGCTATATTAAATCTAGTTTAGAAACAAATGGATAGAGGTTGCGTGAATCATGAGTAATTTACCGGATGCGGCAGGTGCATAAGATGGTAGAGGAAAGGGAGGAACGCCGAAAGAATGGACTTTTCCTGCGGAGGCATTCTTGGGCATAGGGTGAATAACTATATGACTGTCATCTGAAATGGATGGGGCGCTATCGAAGACTTGAAGAGCAGATTTGTCTGCTTGTATTCAGAACGTTAAGCCGGCTCATTAGTCGGCTTCTTATTTTTTCATGAGAAAGCCTTGTTGCTGCGAACTGTTAAAACGATTCAAAATTTTATAATAAAACTTATAAGCGAGGAGGAAATAATATGGCACTTTTCAAAGGAGCTGGTGTTGCGCTGGTAACACCTATGAAAGAAAATCTGGAAGTGGATTTTGATAAACTGGCAGAGATTTTAGAAGACCAGATTAAAAATGAGACAGACAGCATTATTATCACAGGAACTACAGGAGAAGCGTCTACGCTCACAGAAGATGAACATTTAGAAGTGATCCGTGCCGCAGTCTCTATTGTAAATAAAAGGATACCAGTTATTGCAGGCACAGGATCAAATTGTACCAGAACAGCCATTGATTTGTCACGCCGTGCAAAGGAGGCTGGCGCAGATGGATTGCTGGTGGTGACGCCTTATTATAATAAAGCGACACAAAAAGGACTGATCAGCCATTATACTCAGATCGCAGGAAGTGTGGATCTTCCGGTTATTTTGTACAATGTTCCAGGAAGAACGGGATGTAAGATCGAGGTGGGTACAGCAGCTGCTCTGGCAAGAGATGTGGAGAATATTGTGGGTATGAAAGATGCAGTGGGAGATATTTCTTATACGCTGAGACTGATGGAGCAGACGCAGGGAGATTTTGAACTGTATTCTGGAGAAGACGGGCAGGTGGTGCCATTGCTCGCATGTGGTGGAATAGGTGTGATTTCAGTACTTTCGAATGTGGCGCCTAAATTTATGCACGATATGGTGATGAATTATCTGGAAGGAAGACAACAGGAAGCGCTTAAAATGCAGTGGAAAGCAATACCAATGGTGGACGCTCTGTTCTGTGAAGTAAACCCAATTCCGGTGAAAGCGGCAATGAACCTTATGGGCTGGCAGGTTGGTTCTCTGCGGGCGCCGCTCAGTGAGATGGAACCAGAGAATGTAAAACGGCTGGCAAAAGCAATGCAGGATTTTGGCATTTCTGTATCTGTGCCTGTCTAATCTGTTTAACAGCTGTAAGATACGTACAGGAGGAAATGAACATGATAAAAATGATTATGCATGGCTGTAACGGAAAAATGGGGCAGGTCATTACAGATATTTGCAAGGAAGACAGTGAGATTCAAATTGTGGCAGGAGTCGACCCTTATAGGGGAATTGAAAATGATTACCCAGTATTTGCCAGTATTGCAGAATGTGATGTGGGAGCAGATGTTGTAGTGGATTTTGCATCAGCGTCGGCTGTGGATGGGCTTTTGGATTACTGCGTTCAGCGGAAACTTCCAGTGGTTCTGTGCACAACAGGCTTGAGCCAGGAACAGCTGGGACGCGTGGAAGAGGCCAGCAGGAAAACGGCGGTGCTGAAATCTGCAAATATGTCTCTTGGTATTAATATGCTGCTGGATTTACTGCAGAGGGCGGCAAAAATTCTGGCTCCAGCAGGGTTTGATATGGAAATTGTGGAGAAACACCATAATCAGAAAGTAGATGCTCCCAGCGGTACAGCCCTTGCTCTTGCAGATTCCTTGAACGAGGCTCTGGAAAATGCATATGCGTATAAGTATGACAGAACGTTGGAACGAAAGAAACGTGAAAAATACGAAATTGGAATACAGGCTGTCCGGGGTGGAAACATTGTGGGAGAGCATGATGTAATTTTTGCAGGAATGGATGAAGTCATTGAATTTAAACATACAGCATATTCCAAAGCGGTCTTTGCTAAGGGTGCAGTGGAAGCGGCAAAGTTTTTGGCAGGCAGGGCAGCAGGCAGGTATGAGATGAGTGATGTGATTGCTGGAACGCAAATTTGATAATCATTAACAGAAGCAGATATGGAATATTGATATGGAATAAAATAATGAGGCTGTTGCAAAATAGCAGACAGATACAATACTTGCCAGGGATGTGGTGTGATTTGTATGGTATCTGAGGCTGTTTGTGCATCAGCCTCGTTTTAAGTTTTGTGTAAAAATAAGCTGGAGCTATAATAGCATTTCTAAGATTGGCAGTAGAAATCCTGCATTTGATTTTCTAAAACTGCGGAATATAAAAGTCTGGAAGGGAAAAAACCTGGGGGCTTGCATACGCGGAGTTTTTATACGGATTTGTCCTTTTTTGTCCTTGAAACAGAGATTTGCGCGTGTTAAAATGAAAGAAAGTGTAAAAATAAGGATGGGGCGTGGTTGAAATTAAGGCACAATTGAATTATAAGTGGAAGAAAATACTGGCATTTATGCTGGGAATAACGATGATATCAGGTATCTTTGGATATCTGCTGCCGGAAGCAGCAGAAGCGGCGGTTAAACGGACAGTGAAAGTGGCGTTTTTTCCTATGGACGGTTATCATATCAAGACAGGAGAGCTGGAATATGACGGGATGGATGTGCAGTACTTAAATGCTTTGTGTGAATATGCGGACTGGGATGTAGAGTATATGGAATGTGGAAGCTGGGATGAAGCGCTGGCGCTTTTATCAGAGAAGAAAGTAGATCTGGTAGGGTCTGCACAGTTTTCAGAAGAGCGTTCTAAAGTTTATCAGTATGCTTCCCTGCCCAGCGGCTATACGTTCGGTGTGATAGCGGCAAAGGGAGACAGCAGACTGGCATACGAAGATTTTGAAGCCATGAAGCAAATTACCTTTGGCATGGTGAAAACGTATGTGCGCAAAGAGGAATTTTTACAGTATCTCAAAGATCATGGAGTCAACAGCCCAAAACTTACCACTTATAATACCACGGCAGAATTACAGGAAGCTTTGGAAAAAGGGGAAATTGATGCATATATCCATACTTTTACGGAAATCAGAGAAGGGCAGCGCTTAATTGGCCGTTTTGCCCCCATGCCTTTTTACTATATTACATATCCTGGAAATGATGATGTAATGCGGGAATTGAACCAGGCAATTGCGGATTTGAAGATCAGCCACCCAGAACTGGAAACGGAGCTGATGAATAAGTTTTATCAGAGCAGGCTGGATAAAACAGTGGTATTTACCACAGAAGAAAAGGAATATATTAAAGATACAGGGGCTGTTAAGGTGGGCTATCTTGACGGCTATTATCCTTTTTCCTATGAGGAGGATGGAGACTGCAGAGGTCTGACGAGAGACTTGCTGGATAAAGGATTGGAATCTACAGGGCTGAAAATAAATTATCAGAAATTTGAAAATGAAAAAGAAGCAAAAAAGGCTCTTGAAGATGGAACAGTTGATATTCTTTCTTATTGCACCGATACGAAAGAGACTCTGAATCACTGTGGCTTTACCATGATCAAGGAGTATGCAGAAATTCCTTTGATTATTGCCATGAAGGAGGAAGGCAAGCTCAGTGATGTGGATACGCTTGCCACAGTTTCCTATTTGTCTGGAGAAGCCGGTCTCGCTTTTGATCTTAACAAGATAAATCTTGAAATTTATGATACTCAGCAGGAATGTCTGGATGCCATAGTCAAAAGGGAGGCGGACGCTGTACTGTGTGACGGTTATCTGTCTGAATATTTGATGGGAACAGAACTTTCTTACAGCAAGCTGGAAGTGAAAAGCGTATTAAGCGGGGAACATCATATCTCCATAGCGGTCAGAAATGACAGTGTACAGCTTGCGGGAATTTTAAACAAAATTACAGAAACCATAGATGCCAGACAGGTCAGTGAATATATGCTGGAGACCAATGTCTACGCGCTGATGAGTTTTGATCGTTTTCTGCGCAGCCACAGTTTGGAAATCAATGCTATACTGCTGATCGTTGTTGTGATTGTTTTACTGGTGGCGTATCATATGATCAGAGGAAGCAGAAAAATTCAGAAGCTTATGTACAAAGATACGGGAATGGATATCTGGAATCTGAATTATCTGATTTACCACGGAAAATCAAAGCTTCTTCCGGAACGAAAGGAACAGCAGTATGGGGTAGTGTGTGTGAATATTTCACAATTTCGCCGTTATAATATCATCTATGGATGGAATGCTGGCCAGAAGCTTTTAGAATCAGTTGCAAAATATCTGATGGAAAATATTGATGCCAAGAGTGAAATTTGTGCTAGAAACCAGGGAGACCGGTTTGTGCTGCTTCTCAGGTACCAGACTAGGGAAGATTTTCTTCAGCGGATGATGCGGATGGAAGAAGAAATAGAAAACAGTATTTATTGTGATACAGAAAATCACATGGCGTTGCAGCTTGGAGTTTACCTGGTGCCTGCGGATAGTGATGATCTTCATGTGGCAGTGAATTATGCGACACAGGCGTTAGAATTTATGAAAGACAGCCGCCTCAGCGATATTATGATTTATGACGAAGCGCTGGAACAGATGCTCAAACAGCGGCATGAACGGGAAAAATTGCTGGAGTCTGTGGATATAGAAGACAATTTTGTTACCTATTATCAGGCAAAAGTAGATATCCGCAGTGAGAAGGTAATTGGTGCAGAAGCGCTGATAAGATTTTTAGATCCTACTGCAGGCGGCATGGTCAGGTCTCCAGGATTTTTTGTGCCTTACTATGAACAGACGGGCAGAGTGACAGAAATTGATTTCTTTGTACTGAACTGTGTCTGCAGGATGCTGCAGCGGAGAATAATGGCAGGAAAACCAGTTGTGACTGTTTCCTGTAATTTTTCCAGGATGCATTTTATCAGAGCAGATTTTCCAGAGCGTTTTGAGGAAGTTCTTGAGAGATATCAAATCCCTAAGGAGCTCATAGAAGTGGAGATAACGGAAACCATTGTGGTGGAAGAACTGCAGCAGCAGATGGTAAAACAGACGCTGGACACTCTGCGTGACAGG
>CAJUCK010000006.1:46062-47815 GCA_910585395.1 uncultured Lachnospiraceae bacterium | reverse complement strand
AATTGTAAATCTGGCGCAGGAGCTGGATGCGCAGATTGTCTGTGAAGGTGTTGAGACGGACAGTGATGTAGAGTTAATGCAGGAAATTGGAGCATATGTGGCACAGGGTTATCGTTTTGCCAAACCAGTGCCAGAGGAAGAATTTGAGAAGAGGCTGGATGAGAGTTTGACTTAAAAGTATGATTTAATGTTTTTGTTGACATATCTTTAGATTAATGATAACCTGATTAAAAGAACATTTGTTCGTGGTTGAGAGAGGGAAATCTGCATAGAATATATGTAAAGTATAATAAAAGATGATTGAGATATATTATAATTTGTGATAGTATGAATAAGTGTTAAAGAAATGGAGGGATAATCAAAATGAATAACATTGATATTGCAAATGGAATTGTTTTTCAGAAATTGGCAGTTAGCAAAGAAAACTTTGATGATAGATTGATTTGTCAGAAAAAAATTTATTTATTGCAGTCACTGGGAACTGATTTAGGGTACACGTATAATTGGTATGTGCGCGGACCGTATTCACCTTCCTTAACAAATTATATATATAACAATTTAGAAGTCTTATCCAATAGTGATTTTAGTAACCACAAATTGTCTATGACTGCAGAAACAAATATAGATCGGGTAAATGGGCTTGTAGATTTAAAAGGAGATTTCGTAATTGCATCATGGTATGAACTTCTGGCATCACTTTTATACATTCATAACAACAGGGGAAGTTGGAAAATCGGTGAAGATGATAAGGATCTTTTTGAAGCTCTTATAAATCAAAAGCCACAATATAATGAAGAGCAATGTTCTCATGCGCTAAATGTGCTGAGGGAGAGAGAATTTATTCAGGTGGGGGTATGAGACAATGGCGGACGATAGACTAAAAGTTGTTAAATATATCAATGATCCTGTGTATGGTGGGATTGCGGTGACAAAAATGGAACTTGAAATTATTGATACTCCAATTTTTCAGCGTTTGCGTGGGCTAAGACAATTAGCCAGGGTTAACTTTGTATTTCCAGGAGCAGAACATTCAAGATATGTTCATTCCTTGGGTGTTCTGTACATTATGGGGTTAATGACAGAACATTTGTTAAAACAAGATATGCTTACAGAGGATGATGTTGTAAAAATGCGTGCAGCTGCATTGTTGCATGATATTGGACATTATCCTCTTTCTCATTTAGGGGAAAGTGTGTATAGTTATTGTAAAGATAATCAAAATGCAGATAACATTATTCAGTTGCCAGAGAAACCAGAAGAAAGACGTTTATATGAGATGACATCTTCCCATTCAAAAGCAGCGCATCATGAGCATTTAGGAAAATATATTATTGTTCATAATGAAGATATTAAGAGGATATTAGAAAAAAATAGTTTAGATCCTGAGGAGATAGGAGAGATTTTTACAGGAGAATATGGTTCCAGAAATATGGTATACACCCAATTGCTTCATTCAAGCCTGGATGCAGATAGATTGGATTATTTGTTAAGGGATTCTTACCAAACTGGAGTAAAATATGGTTTGGTTGATTTACAATATTTGGTCAGATTACTGATGGTAAAAGAAGATCCTGATTTGCCGCCAAACAATAATAGGGTGCTGGTGTGCAATAAAAAGGGGCAGCATGTTGTAGAACATTTTTTAATGTCAAGGTATTTCCACTATTCGCAGGTAATATTTCACAAGACAAATGCCGCTTTTGAGGGCATGGTTAAATGTATGTATATTAAACTGGTTCAAAGCGGTAGCTTT
>CAJUCK010000006.1:43324-46052 GCA_910585395.1 uncultured Lachnospiraceae bacterium | reverse complement strand
TAATAATATCAATGATGAAGAGTTTTTGAAATTTAATGATTCTTTTTTGGAAGTGTCTTTAAAAGAGTATTATGATAAGACAAAAGATGAAGTTTATAAACGATTATATGAAATGTACAGAGATAGAATACGTCCGAAAGTAATCTTTGAAATGAAAGATTTATATGAGGAATCGCCATCTCAGGAATTTGCAGTTCTAAAATGGAAATTAAAAAAGGATCCGGAAAAAATTACTGAGATTATAGAAAGCGATCGCTGGGGTTATCAAATAGTGCCTGTGACGATTGAGAAAATACATAATAGTTATAAAGTGTCAGAAAAGAATGCGGAGCCGGAAGATTTGCGTGAAGCTATCAAATTATACGATCCAGATAGTGAGAAGATTTCTTATTTGGCAGGAGATAAACTCTCAATTGTCAGTAAGCTGGCAAATTATAAAAGTGAATTTATCCGCATATACGTTCTTGAAGAGAAGGGAAAAAAATATGATTATAAAAAAATGCATCAGAAAATAAAGGCTTTAATTACATCATAGCCATATTCTCAGAGAATAAAAAGCAGAAGCTGCACCCATAACCTGGGCTGCAGCTTCTTTAAGTAGGGGGAGAATAAGCGATACTTATTCTAAAAAAATTATAACTTTGCGATTTGAAAAAGTCAATACAAAATATTTTGTCGGATTGTGATATAGATTAAATATATGAAATGAAATGGTAATTTTGTGTAATTTGGAAGTGATTACCATGAAATCTATTGTTATTTTACACATAAAAATAATAAAAAATTGTTGGTTTTTACTAAAAAAAGAAAAAACAGTAAAAAAATTTTTGTAAGTTAATTGAAAGAGGATGAAAAAAATAGTATAATTACCCTTAGCTAGGCAAAAGGCTGAAGGTTCCTGAAAGCCCATTCAGGAGCAAGGTAGAATTGTAAGTTCCCGAAGCCCATTCGGGAGCAGAGTAAAATTATAAGTTCCCGAAGCCCATTCGGGAGCAGACAACACTTATGTTCCCCGAAAGCCCATAGGGGACAAGGTAATATTTAATCTCCTGATACAGCCCATAGGGAGCTGAGTACAGCAAGGAGTTTCCCAAAGCCCAGATAGGAAACGTGCTGCAGACGGTAGTTTCTTCAAATGGAAAATTAGGGGAGCACAGCCATTTTGCCAAATTTTTAGCTGCAATTAAAAAGGAGGATATTTATGGGAAGAGGAAAGAAATTTCTATCACTATTCCTGGCTGTTGCGATGACAATAACAGGAATTAATTTTGGTGCGCCCTCAGTTGCGGAAGCGGCAGAGAGCGCTGTTACTATGCCCAAAAAGCTGGCGCATTTCAGTTTTGATGAGAATGTAAC
Source organism: uncultured Lachnospiraceae bacterium (assembly GCA_910585395.1). Taxonomy (GTDB): domain Bacteria; phylum Bacillota; class Clostridia; order Lachnospirales; family Lachnospiraceae; genus Petralouisia. The sequence continues at coordinate 44,696 of CAJUCK010000006.1, read as the reverse complement.
AGATGGAACTGTAGTTTCTGGAGATGACGGGACCGTTTCTGGAGGCGCCGGAACGGAAAAACCGATGACAGTAACAGCGACGCCAACAGGAAGTAATGTAAGTGTTGATACACAGGATAAGAGAATTGGCGCAGGAGCGCTGCATTTAAATGGGCAGTCTTATTTAACCATTGCCGGTGAAGATGGCGATAATCTGTTGGCTGGACGAAATCAGCTGACATTTTCTTTCTGGTGTAAAAATCAAGTGGACGGCAACAATAACTGGGTATTTTTTGCTTCCAGAAATGATGAAAATAATTCACCTAATCAGGAACATTACATTGGTATGACTTTAAGAAACTCTATCGCATTTGAACGCTGGAATAATTCAGGTACCAGAACGCCAGTTATTAATGTTGATGTAACAAATACTGCCTGGAATTATGTTACGGTTGTAATGGATGATACTTCTTCTCAAATTTATCTGAATGGTGAGAAAAAAGGAGAATTAGGTGAACAGGCAAGATTGACGGACATTTTAAATGCCGGAAGTAAATTGCATTTAGGTAAGGCAAACTGGGGTGGAGGAGAGTTTTATAAAGGCTGGATTGATGAGTTTTCCATTTATGAAGGCGCATTGACAGAGGCTCAGGCTAAAGCAGAATACGATGCTTTCTTTGAACCTGTTACCGTTAACTTTAAGTGTGAGGGCAAGGTTTTGGAGACAAGGACAGAGCGGTGGTATGACGAAACCTCTTCGACTTATACATATGCATTGAAAGATGAAGATCAGGTGCTTGTCAAAGGAAATGATGTCTATGTTCGTGCAGACAGCCAGAATTTGACAATCAATGATAAAAATACAGAAATTGACGTCATTTATGCAAAGGCAGAAGCCGAAAGCGTGACAGGTACTTATTCAGCTGAGACTCGTGTGGGAGTTGCTCCTAAAGATCTCCCCAAAATGGTATCTATCAAGCTGAAAGGTGTGGAAAACGCCGTGATGGCGCCGGTAACCTGGACAGTGACAGAAGAAAGTTATGCAAAGGCAGGGCAGGCGACCATTAATGGTGTGGCTGCCGGAATAACGGCAACCTTGACCCTGACTGTCAAAGATAAAGAGGAATATTTGATTGCAGATTACTCTTTTGACGAGACTGACATCACAAGTGGATGGGCAGACAAAAAGGGGAAAGATGCCGCAGTAGCAGATGGAAGCGCAAAAGATGGAATTACTTCTGTTCCAGGATTAAAAGGAAATGCGGTAAAACTTCCAGGCGGAAAGGCAGATACAGCAGCGGTGAAACTTCCAGATAATCTGTTGTCAGACGCAGAGGGAGCAGTAGATGATTTTACAGTTTCCATGTTTATCAACAGAGAATCTAACGGTGCG
>CAJUCK010000006.1:40335-43314 GCA_910585395.1 uncultured Lachnospiraceae bacterium | reverse complement strand
CCATGTCGCTGCTTGGAAGTGATGGACATAAAAATCCGGCTGAACATTACATTGGCCTGATTAACAGAGACGGCGTTTTAGAGGTAGGTTACCAATTAAATTCTGCGGGACCAACTGTCAAATCTTTAGACCCATCCGAAACTGAGATTGGAGAATGGGTACACTTTGCAATTGTGACCAGTGCGTCTACTGATGAAGCTTGGCTATATATAAATGGTAAAAAAGTTGGTTATATCAATAACATGAGACTTACGCCATCTGAGTTAGCGCAGAAGAACAACTTCCTGGGACGCTCTGCATGGCCAGATAACGATTATGCTGGAACTTTTGACGAGTTCAAAGTCTATAGTGCGGCATTGACAGAAAATGAGGTTAAAGATATCTGCAACGAAACTTTATATGACGCGCAGATTGAAAAGACAAAAGCAGATTTACAGATTACATACGCAGAGGGAGAAACCCAAAGCAGTGTAACTCAGAATCTTACACTTCCAACGGTTGGCACAGGTCTTGGCACCAGCGTAGAATGGTCAACCAGCAATGAGAAAGTGGTGAAAGCAGACGGTACGGTAATGCGTCCTTCCAAATCTAAGGGAGACACACCTGTTACTTTGACGGCAACGATTAAGGCAAAGGGCTATGATAAGACTGATACCAAAGAATTTGTCGTTACAGTAAAAGCTCTGGACGGCGTAAGCTTTGAGGCATTAAAGCAGGCAATTAAAGATGGAGAAGCTATTTATAATAAAGCAGTGACAGATAATATTTATAAAGAGTCTTCTCTGGAAGAGTTAAAGGCAGCTATTGACGCAGCCAAACTTGTAGCAGAAAAAGAGAATCAGACAGGAACAGATGTTACAGATAAAGAAGTGGATGATGCAACGGACGCAATGATGTCCGCAATAGCTAAAGGACTGGATCTTAAGACATTTGAAGAACTGAATAAAACAACATTGCTGGCATGGTATCCTTTGACAGAAGATGCGAAAGACAAGACAGGCAATAGGGATCATGATGGTACTCCAGGAGAGAACATAAGCTTCAGCAGAGAAATGGGAGCAACCTTTTCTGGCGGCGAAGCTTTTGACAGCTGTATTCAGCTTCCTGTAGAGAATTTAACAGTAGCACGCCGAATGACATTCTCTTTCTGGGCATATGATGAGAGAGGTGAGAGATCCAATGCCTTTGGTCTTGGTTCTGGAGATGTCTTTGGTTCAGAATTACCAGAAGGCAAACAATATGCACACTTGTTCTATATTAATACGAATGATAATGGCAAACTGCTGGCAAGCATGAATCCTAAGTACTGGGCAAGTGGAACAACGGTTAACATTAATACTACAGCAGCAGAAGCGAATACCTGGCATCATATTGTCTGTGTAATGGACGATACAGTTATGACTCTCTATGTCAATGGAGAAAAAATTGCAACAAAAGATGTGAAACACAGCCTGACTGAAATGTGGAATGCTGATCCGAATACCCGCTGGGCATATATTGGAAACTGCGGCTGGGCAAACAATGAGGCAAACAGAGATAAGGATTACAAGGGAAGCATCAAGGATTTCCGTGTTTACAATACTGCGCTTGCCGACAGCCAGGTGGCTGAAATTACTGAATACATGATTGGACTTCCGATGGAATACGCTAAGAGCGATCTTTTGAAAGCCATGAAATCTAACACAGTAAATGGAAAGAACCATGTAAATGTTACAACAGATAAAATTACACTTCCAACTACAGGTGAGCAGGAAGAAACCATTACCTGGAAATCTGACAAAGAGAATATCAATGTGGTGACTGGAGATGTAACATTCCCGGCATCTGGAAGCATAACTGTAAAACTTACAGCAACTATTACATTGAAGGATGGAACGACAGCGGAAGTTGAGTTCGAATGTCTGGTAGCGAAACCAGCAGAAAATCTTGATTTAACAGCTCTTGAAAGTGCTGTCAGCAAAGGTGAAGCTTTGGCAGATAAGGAAAATGAGTATCTGACAGATGCATGGAACAATTTTAAAGCAAAACTTGCGGCAGCAAAAAGTGTATTAGAACTTCCTCTCAGTCAGGAAGATGTGGATCAGGCAGCATCAGATCTGGAAGAGGCAATTACAGCATTGAATAATGCAAAACGTGGAGATAAGACAGAATTGCTCAAGACAATTCAAAGAGCAAACATTCTGGTAGATGATACAACACTTCCTTATCCAGACGAGGCAAGGGCAGCTTTAAGAGAAGCTCTTCAAAAGGCAAGAACTGTTAATACGAACCAGGATGCGACTCAGGCGCAGGTAGATGAAGCAGTGCAAGATCTGGAAGAGGCAATTACAGCCTTTGAAAATTCAGTTCCACAGGATCAGAGGCCGGCAACTAAGGATGATGTAGATAATCTGACAGCAAAAATTGCAGAGGCTGAAAGTCTTATTGATGATGAGAGATATACAGAAGAGGCAATCGCAGATTTCAATGAGGCCCTGGATACATTAAAAGAGGTTGCGGCAAAAGAAGGCGTAACCAAGGGAGAAATTGACCAGGCATTGGAAGATCTGCAGAACGCTGTAGACGCTTTCAAGGAGACAGCCGATGCAGCAACAAGCGCAGAGAAGACTGAATTGACAAATAAAATTGATGAGGCAGCAGAGATTGATACCTCGAACTATTCACAGGCTTCTGTTGCACTGTTCAACAAAGCGCTGGATGCATTAAGAGAGATTGCAGCAAAAGAAGGGGTAACCAAGGGAGAAATTGCTCAGGCTCTTGCTGATCTCAACAAGGCAGTCGCTGCACTTGAAGCTTCCAATGATCCAGCAACTGAAGAGGAAAAAGAGCAATTAACGGCAGAAATTAGTAATGCGGCAGCTATTGATGAAACAAAATATCCTAAGAATGCAGTTGATACATTTAAGGCAGCATTAGAAGCTATTCGAAAAGTAGCAGAAAAAGAAGGAGTAACCAAGGGAGAGATTGCTCAGGCATTAG
>CAJUCK010000006.1:34595-40325 GCA_910585395.1 uncultured Lachnospiraceae bacterium | reverse complement strand
CAGTTGCTGAGCTGCAGAAGACAGAGGGTACAGTACCAACAGTGGACAAATCAAAATTGGCTGCAGCAATTGCAGCTGCAGAGAAACTGGTACAGGCAAATTATACAAAAGAAAGCTGGGCTCCTTTCCAGGCAGCATTGAATACGGCAAAGACTATCAATGCAAAAGCTGATGCAACACAGCAGGAAGTAGATTCCGCGTTGGCGGCATTAAATACAGCTCAGAGTGGATTGAAGGAAGCGCCGTCTGCACCTCAAGGACCAGTAAAAGTTAATAAGGTTACTATTACCAATGGTAAGACTCTTAAGATTGCAGCAGGCAAGAAAGTGAAGCTGGTTGCTTCTGTAGCTCCAAGCAATGCTACAAACAAAGCTGTTACCTGGAGTATTGCTAAGAAAGATAAGAAATATGCGTCCGTAAACAGCAAAGGCCAGTTAACAACTAAGAAAGCAGGTGCAGGCAAGAAAGTTACTGTTACAGCAACTGCAAAAGATGGAAGCGGTAAGAAAGCAACCGTTAAAGTTACGATTATGAAGAACGCCGTTACCAAGGTTACGTTAAAGGCAAAGACCAAGAAGGTGAAGGCGGGCAAGAAACTGACAATTAAGGCAACTGTTAAGACCAACGGCAAGAAAGTAAACAAAGTGCTGGCATGGAGTGTTGACAAGAAGAGTCAAAAGTTTGCATCTGTTAACAAGAAAGGCGTTTTAACCACCAAGAAGGCAGGAAAAGGTAAGACAGTTACTGTTACTGCAGTTTCAACAGATGGAACGAATAAGAAAGGAACTATTAAGATTAAGCTTACAAAATAAAGAATAATCTTAAAACAGCAGGCAGGATTCATTTGTGAATCCTGCCTGTTTGTATGGGAATAGTTTTAAAGTTTCATAAATAGATGAAAAATGTTTATGGTAATCCAGCGAAAGATTCTTATAGTTTATAAAAAACAGGTTTCCGATTTTGGAACACGGTATAATATTGAAAACCGCAGCCAGTCAGAATTTCTGGTACTTTTTTAAAATCATATGCCACATGTTCCGGCTTGTGGGCGTCTGCGCCTATGGTAATGATTTCACCGCCTAGTTCATGGTAGCGTTTTAGAATGTCTTCCGTTGGGTTTGGATGTCCAAGACCATATTTAAATCCTCCGGTATTAAGTTCAATTCCTTTGCCTTTGTGGATTAAAGTTCTTAAAATTTCTTCCAGGACATCCGCAAATTTTTTATATGTATAAAATTGATTCTTGTTTGGACCGTATCGTACAATGTAATCCAGATGGCCATAGACGTCGAAACAGTCAAAGAGAGCCAGATTTTCCAAAATAGATTCAAAATATTCCCGATATGCTTGATCTTCAATTTTTCCTATAAAATATTCTGGGTAGTAAGGGTCTTCTCCGTTTACCATATGAGAAGAGCCTATGACAAAATCAAAGGGATAACCGCTGATAATCTCAGGAAGCTGATCTTTCAGGAAAGTCTGCAGGCCGATTTCCACGCCGATGTTGATGGAAAATTGTTTGTCAAACTGTGTCTGCAGATTTTCTATTTCAGAAAAATAAGTTAGAAAATCAAGAGGAAAATTATCTGGTTTGGTATCAGGAGCCAGAAGATCCAGATGGTCGGTAAAGCAGATTCCGTCAACCCCCGCTTCTATTGCGGAACGTACCATTTCCATACTGTCAGCGTCGCTGTCTACGGAAAAATGTGTGTGCATATGTGTGTCCCAGAGCATAGAGAAGTCTCCTTTCTAATAAAAATCTTCTTCATCATAAACCAGATAGATAATGTTGTCAAAAGGAAAGTGAAAAAAATAACAAAGTTGAAAAAGCCCCTTGAATTTTTTACTGATATTAGTTAGAATATAACTAGATTGGGTAATATATCCAAAGTAATATAAAATTCATTCAAAATTAGGAGGAATTATCATGTCAGTAAGAGTAGCAATCAATGGTTTCGGCCGTATCGGACGTCTGGCATTCAGACAGATGTTTGGTGCAGAAGGTTACGAAGTAGTAGCAATCAATGACTTAACAAGTCCTAAAATGTTGGCACATTTGTTGAAGTATGATTCATCTCAGGGTAAGTATGAATTAGCGGACAAGGTATCTGCTGGAGAAGATTCCATTACTGTTGACGGAAAAGAGATCAAAATCTACGCTTTCCCAGATGCAAATAACTGCCCATGGGGAGAACTGAAAGTAGACGTTGTTCTGGAGTGCTCTGGATTCTATACCTCCAAGGATAAGGCACAGGCTCATATCAATGCAGGTGCCCGCAAAGTTGTTATTTCTGCTCCTGCAGGAAATGACCTTCCTACAATTGTTTTCAATACAAACCATAAAACTTTAAAGGCAGAAGATACAATTATCTCTGCAGCTTCCTGCACAACCAACTGTCTGGCGCCTATGGCAGATGCTTTGAATAAGTATGCAGCTGTTCAGTCTGGTATTATGTGTACAATTCATGCATATACTGGCGATCAGATGACTTTGGACGGACCTCAGAGAAAAGGTGATTTGAGAAGATCTCGTGCAGCAGCAGTAAATATTGTTCCGAACAGCACAGGAGCTGCTAAGGCAATCGGTCTGGTTATTCCTGAATTAAACGGCAAGCTCATCGGTTCAGCACAGCGTGTGCCTACTCCGACAGGTTCCACCACCATTTTGACAGCAGTTGTTAAGAAGGATACAGAGGTAACTGTTGACGGCATCAACGCAGCTATGAAGGCAGCAGCTAACGAATCCTTTGGTTATAATGAGGACGAGATTGTTTCCTCTGATATCGTGGGAATGAGATTTGGTTCACTGTTCGATTCTACTCAGACCATGGTTTCCAAGGTATCTGATGATTTATATGAAGTACAAGTTGTTTCTTGGTATGACAATGAGAACAGCTATACCAGCCAGATGGTTCGTACTATCAAATATTTCAGCGAATTAGCATAAGCTGTCAAATACAGATAAGACTCAGGAAAGGGTCCGGTCTATCAAGGACCGGACCTTTTTTGTTCTCATGTAGAAACGAAATAAATTTCTATAGGGGAATATAATTATCCCGCTGCGGCATAGACAATTATATGGCAGAAGCGAACCGCGCAGGCGGGAAATCTCGCAAAATTCAGGAGGGAATGAACATGTCTTTAAATAAAGTTTCTGTTGATGATATAAATGTAAGTGGAAAACGCGTACTTTGCAGATGTGATTTCAATGTGCCTTTGAAAGATGGCAAGATTACAGATGAGAATCGTTTGGTGGCAGCTCTGCCTACTATTAAGAAATTAGTGGCAGACGGCGGAAAGGTGATTCTTTGTTCTCATTTGGGCAAACCTAAGGGAGAGCCGAAGCCAGAGCTGTCTCTTAGCCCAGTAGCAGCAAGACTGACAGAATTATTGGGTCAGGAAGTAAAATTTGCGGCAGATAATGAAGTTGTAGGAGCTAATGCCAAAGCAGCAGTGGAAGCTATGAAAGACGGTGATATTGTATTACTGGAGAACACCCGTTACAGGGCAGAAGAGACCAAGAATGGAGAGGCTTTCTCCAAAGACCTTGCTTCACTCTGTGATATTTTTGTAAATGATGCATTTGGAACTGCACACAGAGCGCATTGCTCCAATGTGGGTGTTTCTGAATTGGTAGAGACAGCAGCAGTTGGATATTTAATGCAGAAAGAAATTGATTTCCTTGGAAATGCAGTGGAAAATCCAGTAAGACCTTTTGTTGCTATTTTAGGTGGAGCAAAGGTGGCAGATAAGTTGAATGTTATTTCCAATTTGCTGGAGAAATGTGATACCTTGATTATCGGTGGAGGTATGGCTTACACATTCTTAAAGGCACAGGGAAATGAGATTGGAAAATCCCTGGTGGATGACAGCAAGCTGGATTATTGTAAAGAAATGCTGGCGAAGGCAGAAAAGCTCGGCAAGAAATTATTGCTTCCGATAGATTCTTCAACTATTGTAGATTTCCCCAATCCGATTGATGCACCAGTAGAAGTGGAAGTATATGATTCTGATAAAATGCCTGCAGACCGTGAAGGCTGTGATATTGGACCAAAGACAGCAGAAATGTTTGCAGAGGCAGTGAAGTCGGCGAAGACTGTCGTATGGAATGGACCTATGGGCGTATTTGAGAATCCTACGCTTGCGGCGGGAACCATTGCAGTGGCTAAAGCCTTGGCAGAGACAGATGCAACCACTATTATCGGAGGCGGAGATTCTGCTGCAGCAGTAAATCAGTTGGGATTTGGTGATAAGATGAGCCATATTTCCACTGGCGGCGGCGCTTCCCTGGAATTCTTAGAGGGCAAAGAGCTTCCAGGAGTGGCAGCGGCGTCCAACAAATAGACAGAAAGCAGCTGGCGATTGGCAAGCTGAAATTTTAATAGATAAGAAGACGAGGATAAGATTATGGCAAGAAAGAAAATTATTGCAGGAAATTGGAAAATGAATAAGACTCCAAGCCAGGCAGTTGCTCTGGTGAATGAATTAAAACCATTGGTTGCTAATGATGAGGCCGACGTGGTATTCTGTGTTCCTGCTATTGATATTATTCCTGCAATGCAAGCTGCAGAAGGCTCCAATATCAATATTGGTGCAGAGAATATGTATTTTGAAGAAAGTGGTGCCTATACTGGAGAGATTGCCCCAGATATGCTAACCGATGCAGGTGTTAAATATGTGGTATTAGGACATTCTGAGAGAAGAGAGTATTTTGCAGAGACAGATGAAACTGTAAATAAGAAAGTATTAAAGGCATTTGAACATGGAATTACACCTATTATCTGTTGTGGAGAATCTCTGACCCAGAGAAAGCAGGGAATCTATATTGACTGGATTCGTATGCAGATTAAGATTGCGTTCCAGAATGTGACAGCAGATCAGGCCAAAACAGCAGTGATTGCTTATGAACCAATCTGGGCAATCGGAACTGGTGAGACTGCTACTTCTGACCAGGCGGAAGAAGTGTGTGCAGCAATCCGTACATGTATAAAAGAAGTATATGATGAGGCAACAGCAGAGTCTATCCGTATTCAGTACGGCGGATCTGTAAATGCAGAAAATGCAGCAGAACTTTTCTCGAAACCGAATATAGACGGCGGATTAGTTGGCGGCGCTTCTTTAAAAGCTGATTTTGGAAAAATCGTCAATTATAAATAAGATTAGTTAAAAAAGAACTTCCACTTTTATTATGCAATGTATAAATAAAAGTGGGAGTTTTTTGCTATATCGAAAAAACCTTATCTTGTGAAAGAGTGAAAATATGTTCTGTCTATATTTTTTGACAAAGATATGGTAATATTTACATATAACTGATAACGGGGGAGTAAAAGAGGGTTCGAGCGAAATAAGGGTATAGCATCTCTAATTATCTTATATTACCAAATCATTATAAAATCATATTCTGATGTCGGGATTCTGTTTTATTTCCTTTTGATATAAAGCTATAAAATGTAAAATATTGTGTTTTCGAGTAAGAAAATGATGCAGGAAGAGGCAGGTTGCTTTAAAGAAGATAGGCTGCGTGTATTTTTGTACCTTTTTTCAAGAAGATGTCGTCTGAAAACCTGAAGAGTGAATGGAGGAACGTTTCAGAAAGTTTATGCAGGAGGTAAGTTATGTGTGAAATGATAAGTGTGACTGAGATTGAATGTAAAACAAGAGATGGCAGTAAAATAATTTATAAGAATGCCAGGAAGGTGCAGGAATTTGAAATACCAGGTAATTGCATAT
>CAJUCK010000006.1:7891-34585 GCA_910585395.1 uncultured Lachnospiraceae bacterium | reverse complement strand
CAGGATAAAATATAGCTTTACAGAGGAAGTTCCAAAGTTAATATATACAGATATTACGGAGACAGAAATGTTTGGGTTTCCAGAAATAACCAAAAAGGTACTTACAGACAGCGGTTTATGGGCAGATCATGGAGTGAGAAAGTTAAAGTTTTATATGTCTTGTCTAACAGAAAAAGCAGATGAATATGAGAATCATGTGAAGCTACATTTTAATAAGAGAAATAATGATTCTATGGAAACTATCACAATGGAGGCAGAAATTGCATCTGGCAGCTGTGAAGATGAAGGCAAAACTTATGAAATGTTTGCCTATGTTTATACGAATGAATTAGGGAACGTATTTGACAAGACGAAACAGAAAAATTTATTCTCTGGATATTTAGACATAAGTTTTATAAGTAAGACAGATAGATTAAATGATGTAACGTATTGCTTTCCAGTTGAGCTGCAGCTAAATAATACAATGTATAAGCCGGGAGAAAGAGCGAGTATTCCTCTTCAGAAAAAAACGGTATCTATTGACTTTGGCACATCCTCCACATGTGTTGCTGTACAAGGAGAAAATGGGATTGAATTGTTGACGTTGTCTGCTGGTGAAAATAGTGAGGATGATATCAATATTTATGAAAATCCTACCTATATTATGATTTACAGATGGAATGAGATTTATCATCAATGGAGGGCAGAAAACTTTAATCTGCCAATGATGATAAAAGGAAATTTAGACGAGGCAGAACAAGGAGACAAAGAGGTTCAGTTTGATTTTGGATATTCAGTAAAAAGATGCTTGAACAAAGTAAGCGACAAAGAGTTAAATGCAATTGTTTCAGATATTAAAATGATTCCTAAAATTCTGGAGGCAGAAAATCAGCTGTTAATCACTCCGCTGATTCCGCAGGATATCCGAACAGTAGAAATTGTATCTTCTTGTAATAAACAAAATAAAGAATCCTTGGATGCGGTAGCTTTCTATGGATATATTCTTGGCAAAGCAATCAATCGTGTGGAAAAAAATAAAATATATACAAAATATCAAATTACGTATCCTGTAAAATTTAGTGAAGAAGTTAAAAAAAGAATGTGTGCCTCGTTAGAATATGGATTGAAACGTTCGATTCCAATACCCCTTAGAGAGGCTGTAGATGCAAGAAAAAAGCCTGTATTTAAAGTGGAAGCAAAATATCCAGAACCAGTTGCGTATATTGGTTCCATATGCGGCAGATATTTGAAAATTGACAGAGAAGACCAGAAAGGGAAATTATTTGCAGTATATGATTTTGGTGGAGGAACCTTAGATTATTCCTTTGGCATTTTTACGCCTGATAAAAGAGAACCAAACCGCAGCTGCATTAATATTCTTGGGGTGGATGGAGACAGCTTTATTGGCGGAGAACATTTGATAAGAAGGATGTCTTACTGGATCTATATTTCTCCTACCAACATGCAGCAGCTTATAGAGAATAAGATTCCTTTTGAACAGCCAGATGGCGAAGTGAGGCCAGATAATGACCAGCTGGAAGGTTTATTCCAAAATTCTGTGAGTGCGAAAGCAAATGTGAGAAAAATCAGCGAGAGAATCACAAGGAATATTTTTGAAGGAAAATATAGTTTGGACATGGGCAGAGCAGAAAGTATGCAGGCTGCAGGGAATTCCAGACCACTAAGGCCAACAAGGGCAAATTCGAACGTAAAGCCAGAAGTAAATTTGGATACAGAAATCACTGAATCTGTATTGATATCTGATGCAGATAAAGCGGCGGAAGAATTCAAAAAGAATCAGGTAGTGCAGAAATCAAATGTAGAACAGATAGAATTTATGGATTTGTATGGTGAAACCAAAAGTATACACGTATCATTTGACATAAGAGAAATCGAAGAACGGCTGCAGAATATCCTGCTCCAGACAGTCTCATCCTTTAAAGAAGATTTAAAGAGAGTTTTTGAGAGCAGAAGGGATGCGTTGAGAGAATGCGGAATCGACAGCTTTAAAATTGAGGATGTTCATATTTTTAAAGCTGGAAACAGCTCAAAAAATAGAATACTTGGCAAGATTATGGAGGAACAATTTCCAGATAATATTATAATGCTTGTGGATGAAACAAGTGATGAATTTATGGCGGATTTGAAACAAGGAGAAGTGTTAGAAAGCAAGCCGAAACAGATTGCAATTACTCCTAAGACAGCAGTGGCATTAGGTCAGCTCAGACTCAGCGATTATTATGTAAACAAATCATATATTTTGAATGGACATCCTTTTAACTGGTATGTTGGGACAATCAATGGCGGAACAAATGAGTTTGTTGTAATTATTGACAGAGTGAATCAAGATGAAAAATGGCATAGGTATGGGCATATTCATTCATTGGACATGAAAATACATTATACAGACACCAGTATAAAAGACGCGGACTGTCCAGGATTAAGGAGCGTGGAACTAGACGAATATATGGATGAGGACTGTCAGGACAAATATTTATACATTAAGATAAAAAATTCCGACACAATTTCATGCTGTGTGTGTGAACAGCAAGAGCAGCTGGAAACTTCATGTGATACTTTTGATATCCTGCTTCAATAAAAGCCGTTCATTTACGGTGAAAACAGAAAGATATAAATTTAGATGATAGTTACTTCTGATGTTTAATGAAATCAAAATTATGGTATGGAGGAAGAAATGGAAATTGCAAAAGAGATAAAATATCAATTGGAGAGACTTGGGATTCTCAAGAGGCTGGATAAAATAGAGTCGGATTTAAATAGCGAAAAGAATGCGTATAGTATGGAACGCTCCAGGATCAAAAGTTTAGAAGACAATGTTGCACGCCTGGAACATGGATTGCGGAAATTTCAGACTGCAGAAGAACAGCTGCGAAACTGTACGCAGAAGTACGAAGAAGAACAAAGAAAAAGCGGATTATTAACCAAAAAGATTACAGAATTAAATAATATCATACAGCAGAATCAGTATGAAATTAATGTGCAAGAACAAAGAATCTGTGAAATAGATGAACAATCCAGAGAGAATTATAGGAAGTCTCAGCAGGAATTGGAGAAAAAAGAAAAAAAGATTGCAGATTTGATAGATGAGAATGAGAAACTGAAAAAAAATATCCGCATCATGGAATCTGATCGTATACAGGTAAATGATAAAGTGATTGAATTAGAAAAGGATAAACAAATGTTTTGGGACAAATTTAACAGAAAAAAAGCAGAAATTGACAAACTGAGAATAATGGTCCAAAAGAAGGAAGAAGAAACAGACAGATTAATCAGAGAAAATGATATAGCGCAGGAAGAAATATCTAAGTTGAAAGAAGATCTGGACCATGATAAAACAAAAATTGAGGAATTGAAAAAGCGGAGCCAGGATTTAGAGGAAGAGCGGGACAGAGTTCATCAATTATTTATGGAGCAAAAATCTCTGGCAGAACACTATAGCGAAAAATTTGGGTGTTGGGAGGCAGACACAAGTGAGTATAAGAATTTACTGAAGGCAGTATGGAAATGCGGATCACTTGTTAAAATGCTGGAAGATTATGGGATTGATAAGGAGAAAGGCGGGGAGAATATTACGAATTTGCTGCATTTTGTAGGATTATTGGGGAATGGAACGTCATTTCTGCCGATACTATACGATTACTTGGAAGAATTTAAAACAGAATACAGGCAGGTTTTAGATAGTTCAGAACGGGAATTGATTTCACAGTTAAATTCTTATTACAAGAGGGAATTCAGCCTCTCATATGATGTGATTCTATTTCCGCAGACAGACGACCAGTTTGATAAAACAACAATGAAAGACATTGACGCACGTACAAAGGTATTTCGAAAAGTTGAAAGTGTATATGTTCCAGCAATCATGCGGGATGAAACAAATTTTCTGCTGCTTGCGCTGGTTAAAGGGGTCTGAGGGAATGGAAGAGAAGACGATAAGGTTAAATCATAAACTTGCGTCTACCAAGGTATTAGGTCCAGGAAACCGTTATGTAATCTGGACACAGGGTTGTTTAAAACGGTGCAGAAATTGTATCAATCCAGCCGGGCAGAGCTTAGAGGGAGGATATCTCGTTTCCATAAACAGTTTGATGGAAGAGATCAGGGCGCAGACAGGCATAAATGGAGTTACAATCAGCGGCGGAGAGCCTTTTCTGCAGTTTGACGGATTAAGAGAACTAGTACATCAGATAAAGTCGGCGGCAGATTATGACGTCATGCTGTATTCTGGCTATCGGCTGCAGGAGATTATAGACAAGATAGGAAAGGCACAGGCAGAAGAATTTTTTGCTGATGTAGATATTTTTATTGACGGCAGTTACAGAGATGAATTAAATTATGGCAGTCTCTATCGTGGTTCAGATAACCAGCAGATTTATTTTTTTACTGATAAGTATAAGAGCTTTGAGGAAGAAATAGTTCATACAAAGAACAGAGATATAGAATTTGATATTGATAAAGACGGTCAGATAGTTATGGTGGGAATCCCACCCCAAAATTTTTACCAAGAATTTATAAATCGAATAGGAGAGGTGAAAGAATGAGCGGAAGAAAATCCACAGAAGTAAACGGTCTGCTGGCACGTGGAAGATTAGCAAGAGATGCAGGAAATGCCAATTATCTGAACAAATTTCGTATGGCAGAAAAATGTTTTAAGGAAAACCAATCCCAGATAGACAGAATCAGCAGGATGCTTTCTCAGGAACAGTTTGAAATAGATGAAAATCTTAGACAGGAATTTCCTGAGGAATCAAGACTAATGGAAAATATACTTCGTCATATATCCAATGCAAATAAGGGTGTCAATTTTCAAGCTGTGCTGTTCAGATTTAGTACAAGAAGCAGCGCTATAGATGCAGAACTGAAGCAGGCAGACAGGGAAAGCGACAGTATCAGAGAACGTATTAAAAATAAAGACTGGTATTGTGACAGAGAATATCAGGATGCAGATGTTCTTTTGAACAAATATAACAGGATTACACAAGAGAAAAACCAGCTTGCGGCGGCGGTTGATCAAGCGGCACAAGACAGCAACAGAGAACTGGTTATGTATAGAAATTTAGAGCGGCAGATGTGCCAGGTAAAAGATTCTTATCAAAAACTGCGGGAACGTTGGAAAAAAGTAGAAGAACTCAAAAGCCAGGCTGCAAAGGCAAAGTCGTACATAGGCAGTATGTTTGAGGAAATTGACTCAGCGCTAGCCCAGAAATATTTAAGGGACGCATATGCAGAGATCTCAGATAAGGTGCATGAATTCTCAGAGATGCCAGATCAGCAGGCAGTAAATCAGGTTACGCTTATGAGCGAAAAAATAAGCATGTTTGTGAGCCAAATGCAGCAGCGCCATGCAGAGTTTTTGGAGAAAAAGGAAGAAGCATTGTCAGCATTTGAAGGAAATGGACAACTCTTATCCATAGAAAAAAATTTTTATTATGATCCTATTGATTATTTTAAAAATAAAAATGATGCAGAAAAGATTTCATTATTGGATTATTTGAGAGAGTATAGTGATAAAACGGAGATGATTAATTCCATTGAGGAAGGGATGAAGACGATAGAAGAACTGCTGGAAGATGAAAATTATGAGCAGGCGTTTCAACAGGCTGTGACAAATACTAAAATGATCGAACAGGCCGCAGCTTATGCAGCAATAAAACAGGAACAAATGATGAAAAATTTTTATGTTGCAAAGGATATTAAGAAAGTAATGATGGCTATGGGATATGAGACAGGAGCGATGAAACGGGAGGGGCATATTAAGAATGGCTGGCGCATAACAGCGAAAAGTCCCGGCGGAGAGTGTATAGATTTCAGCCAGGTTTTTATTAATGACGCAGGGAGAGTCAACATAGACATAGACCATAAGGAGACGGGAAGCTGCGTTTCAAGGTGGAAGGAAATCTGCCAGGCATTGGATGATGCAGGTATCTACATTGAAAAGATGAACACGGCAAAGGGAACAAATGTAATAAACCGCAGAGAAGTAGAATCCACACAGAATCACAGCGTACAGTGCCAGCAGCCAGACCGGGCTTTTTTAGCTGACTAACGCGATTTTGTTCAGAAAGGAAGGATACGATGAGAGAACCCAATATAAATGAACTGATAGAGAGCCTGGCTTCTGAAAATTTTATGGAAGATATTTTTAGAAATGGCAGAAATGCAGAGGAAGAAGTTTCTCAATTGCTGTATTTCATGAGATATGAACAGAGAGAGACTCTGTACAAAGAAATCTTAGAACTGTCTCCTGAGAAAAAAAATCGTGTCTCAAAATCTTTAATTGTGCTCTTTCCACTCTCAAAGAATATTGTGGACCATCTGATTTTAAAAAGGGAAGTCGAGCCACATAATTTTCTGGAAATTTATGATATGAATGAAAACCTGCTAAGCAGCGTTCAAATAAGATTGCAGGAGATTCAGGAGAAGAGCAGTGTGTCCAGCGCCTGGTATAAGTGTTATTTAGAAAAATTACATGACGAGGAAATAATGATTCAGCGGCTGAAAACAGATATAGAACGTATGAACAGTGTGTCTGGACAGGTAAAAGAAAAATGGAAGATAAGACAGGAACTTCAAACACAGTTGGATGAGTTGAGAAGGGATTACGAATCAGGCAGTTTAGATGCGGATATTGAAGAACTCAAAAAAACAATCCAGGAGCTGAAGATAAAGAAAGATAAAAAAGATAAGGAAAAACAAAGATTAAAAAAGGAGTTTCAGGAAATTTACGACTCGATGAAATATGGAGAAGAACAGGGAACAAGGAAATTTCGCAAAGCGTACGCTGCTTTGAAAGACTGCATCAAAAGCACAGCGGAAGGGGAGTGAGGGGATGCTGTTTAAACATAGAGTGAAAAGTCCGTTAGAAAAAGGCTTAAATCAGGGAAAACGTTTTTTCTTTTTATATGGTGAAGGAATAAAGGACGGCTTTTTAGAAGGAATGTATGAAGGAATTTATTCTCTGAGTGAGACGTTGAGGAATTATTTTTTAAGAAAAAAAGACTGCAGGTACTTTGCTGTGGTTCATACAGAAGGGGTTCATGTCTATACAATAGACGATGAGCAGATGAATGATGTGTCAGAAGATTTTCTTATGCCTGAGGAAGTTGAGGATGATATGCCGGACGATGAAGAGGAAGGGGGAGCAGAGGAAGAACAGGAAAGAACGATGACGGCTGAGCCTCAAAATATTCAAGATGAAATACAAAGAAGAGGAATCAATATTGTAAATCATATAAACAGGATTAAAAACAAGGCGGATGCCAATACAGATCCTAAAAATAAAATTGCTGTTTTTTTTGAGGATTTTGAATGGATGGCAAAATTATATTCTACAAACAATGACGCATCCCTGGAATATATTAAAATATTAAAAGATTTTATGAAGATCCGGCATTGTTATACAGTAGTTTCGTTGGAAAATATGGAACTGTTAAAGCAGTATAATTTTGCAATGAAAGGCAGTAATGTGATTTCTATAGGAAATCCCTCTGCCAAAGAAGTAAAATACGCGTTTTTAAGAGATTTTCTGAAAAATACCGATTTTAAAGACAGCCCAAGGGATAACAATAATTATGAAATTGAAATACAGGAAAATTTGCTGAATGAGCTGGAAGAGGTATCATGTGCGGTTGCGTCAAGCCAAAAAAGCCTGCGGGAAGCTTTACATGTGTTTGAGACATTGGTTATTGAACAAAAGAAGCAGGTAATTGATCGAACAGATTTTGAGATTGCAGTTGAAAAAATAACTGCTGAGAAAGTGACTTTGGATGAAGTTATTATTGATGAGAATGAGAAACGTAAGATCATAAATGCAGTAGATGCGTTTATTGAAAGTGATGATACGCTTGGTTACCGGAAGGGATTTATACTTACGGGTCCTCCTGGAACAGGAAAGACGCAGATTGTGAAGGCGATTGCAAATGAAAAAAACTGTTATTTTATGGCTCCGACATTATCGGAGTTAAAGGGGGAATACATAGGGCATTCAAGTACAAAAATAAAAATGATCTTTGACGAAGCGAGAGCCAATGAGCCCACAATATTGTTTATCGATGAGGCAGATACTGTGTTTCCTATGCGGGATACTGGAACTACAGATGGATTTAATTTAGATATGGTAAACCAGTTTCTGCAGGAAGTTGATGGCATGAAATCCGGGAAAGAAAAAGTATTTGTAATAGCGGCCACGAACAGACCGAATATTATTGATACTGCCGTACAGAGCAGGCTGTCAGAGAGAATCCTCATTGACTTGCCCAGCGCGTCCAATCGTATCCGTATCTTTGACAGCAAACTGAAAAAGTACCATTTTTCTCTTGGAGATAAGTCGTATCGGAGTGAGATAGAATCTAAAACCATCAATATGTCAGGACGCGATATAGATAATTTTGTCAAAAAATTAAAAGAAGATATTGCAGATACATCATTTCGCGAGATAGCAAATCTCAAAGATAATGAAAAAAGTAAAAATGTTTTCTTAAAAATACTGGAAGATAATGAAAAGGCATTGATCGAAGATTTTAAAAGAAGCGTTCCGGTGATAATAGAAGAACCAGATCATATCAATGTCCGATACTCTGATATCATTGGCTATTCCAATGTAAAAGAAAGGATTTCCAGACAGGCGGAGTTTATCCGCTGCCCGGAGAGTAAGAAACTGCAGTTTAAAAAGTTCGGTATCAAAATGAATAAAGGCATACTTCTGTATGGTCCGTCTGGGAATGCCAAAACCAAGCTGGCAAAAGCTGCAGCAGTGGAAAATAATTTTTATTTTATTAAGGTCATAAGCAAGGACTTTGTAGATGACTCTGTATCAAAACAGCTGGACAATTTAAGAATGATATTTGACCAAACGCTGCGGTTATCAAAGATGTGCAGTAAATATGACGGGGTGCTTCTGTTTTTTGACGAGTTTGATTCTCTTGCAGGCTACCGCTGTTTGAACCAGGTTATACGAGGGACTTTGCTGGATTACCTGGCCTCTGGAGAAACGGATGACAAAACAGGTATTCGCTCTCCGCAGAGCCGCATTTTGTTGATGGCTGCAACTAATTTTTATAAACAATTGGATGAAGCAGTGATTCGAAAAGGCAGAATTGATGAGCACCTGCTGTTGGATAATCCAATTCAGGAAGATGGAATAAATATGATTAAATATTTGGCTGAACATGATGAAATGGTGGAGTTGGAAGAGGAAGGACTGGCAAAAAACATTTATGATTTTCTTTCAGAGAAAGTGGTTCAGACATATGAGGCTGATTTGGAACCAGATATAGACAGAAAAAGAGTGCGTGAGATGATCCGGCCGTCTGGATCTGATATTGTGAATTTATTTCATGATATAAAAACCCAGGCTTTTTTTGAGCAGAGAGAACTAGTAAAAGATGGGGGCAGATTAATGATAAATCAGGATTTGCTGGACAATTATTTGAAGATATGATTTAAGCGGCGTCTGTTATCCATAGAGTGAAATTCCCCTTACTTTCCTTGACAGTCTATTTTCAAAGTCTTATAATTTAGGCACTTGAAAATGATGAGAAGTAAGTGAAATGTTTGGAAAATAGAGGAGGAACTGGCCCGTGAAAAAAATACTTGTGGTGGATGACGAAGCTGGAATCCGAAGTCTTTTGAAGGAATTTCTGGAGATGGAAAACTATCTGGTCTATACGGCGAAAAACGGCATGGAAGCAATGGAAGGATTAAAATATCAGCCAGATTTGATAATTTTAGATGTAAATATGCCGGATATGGATGGTTTTACAGTGTGTGAGAAGATTAGGGATTATGTGGGCTGTCCTATTTTGTTTCTGACAGCAAGAACCCAGGAACAGGACAGAGTCAATGGATTTAAATCAGGAGGCGATGATTATATTGTAAAACCATTCAGTATGGATGAAATGCTGGCAAGGGTGCAGGCACATCTGCGCCGGGAAGAGCGCAAGACCTCAAACGGCAATGTCTACATCAGCAGAGATTTGACGGTGGATTTCTCTGGACATCAGGTATTACTGGAGGGAAAAGATGCGGGACTTACCAGAACAGAATTTTCCATTGTGGAGCTTCTTATCACTCACAGCGGACAGGTATTTGAAAAGGAACATATTTATGAGCTGGTCCGCGGTTACGAAGGAGAAGGGGACGCCTCTATTATCGCAGAGCACGTAAGGAGGATTCGTCAGAAAATAGATAAAAAAATAAAACATATTGAAACAGTCTGGGGCGTGGGTTATAAATGGATTGGTTAGAAGAGAAAATGGAACAAATGCGGATTTTTCTGCAGGAGAAATCTCTGGTAAAATCTCTGGTATGTTATCTATGTATTGGAATGGTGGGAGTGGTAACTTTTTACTGGATAACCAGAAATATGTGTCTGGCGTGGATGGAGGTGATATCCAAACGATACCAGACTTCCATTACATTTTCTTCTCTGAATATTTGGAAGGGAAACAGTGTAGGAAACACAGAGAGATGGATGCTTATTATGGTTAATTTCTTAAATGAGTACTGCCTTTATATTTATACTCTGATTTGTTTTATCACAGTGGGAAAGATATTTTTAGAGAAGAGAATCAAGCCGGCGGTGGAAGAAATTACCAGAGGAATTAAGTATATCAATCTGGGAGATTATGGGCATGAAATTGCCTGGTACAGCCAGGATGAGATGGGAATGCTCTGCAGAGAAATGGAACAGATGCGTAAAAATCTTCTAAGAGAAAAAAGAGACAGATGGAGACAGCAGGATGAGCAGCGGAAAATAAATGCAGCATTTGCCCATGATATCCGTACTCCCCTGACCGTGATTCAAGGATATACGGAATTTTTACAAAGATATGTGCCAAAAGGCAGAGTAAGCGAGGAACTGCTGCTGGAGAAGCTTGCCGATATGCATGAACAGGAAGAGCGGCTGTTTCGGTTTTCCACCACCATGACTACTATACAGAATATCGACAAATGGGATATTTCTGGAGCGTGGTATAAAGTTTCGGAAATTCTGGGTCAGTTCCATGCAGTGATACAAGGCGTCAGCCACAGTCAAGACAAAGAAATCTGCCTGCATTCAGCAATACCAGAACAGAAATTGTTATTGGATCAAAATCTGCTGATGGAAGTATTTGAAAATTTGCTGAGCAATGCTGTCCGCTATGCATATAAACATATTTGGGTGGAAGCAGTCCTTGTCGATCATGAGTTTACAGTATTTGTCAGAGACGACGGCCAGGGATTTTCGGAAAGAGCCCTGCGCAGCGGCATGGACACATATTTTAGCGAGGAAGAGAACAGCAGGGAACATTTTGGCATTGGTTTGTCCATCTGCCGAATGCTGTGTGAAAATCATGGGGGCAGGCTTACGCTGCAAAACAGCGTGAAACAGGGAGCGATCAGCGCAGCTTCTCTGACTGTGGGGACAGAGAAGGGAGAAGAAAAGATATAAGTGAAAGAAGGAGAAATGAGAATCGCAGTTCTTAGTATCTGTTCATGAACTTTTTTGGGTGAAAGCTTGCAAAATGAAAAAAAGTGTGCTAAAATTTTTTCAATTTAGGCAAATACAGAGACCCTTATGAAGAAAAAGATTGTAAACTCTTTTTTTTTTGTAATAACATGCAAATAAAAGAAAGGGCGGTAAATACATGAAAGCATTTCTAATACTGGAGGACGGAACTGTTTTTGAAGGCACCAGTATCGGTTCTTCCAGGGAAGTAATCAGTGAAATCGTTTTTAACACATCTATGACAGGTTATCTTGAGGTTCTGACAGACCCTTCTTATGCCGGACAGGCAGTAGTCATGACATACCCATTAATTGGAAATTATGGAGTTACTCCAGATATGGAATCACAA
The DNA here is from genome assembly GCA_910585395.1 of uncultured Lachnospiraceae bacterium. Lineage (GTDB taxonomy): Bacteria > Bacillota > Clostridia > Lachnospirales > Lachnospiraceae > Petralouisia. The sequence goes on along the minus strand of CAJUCK010000006.1, from coordinate 22,751 downwards.
AAACCATGGCCAGATGGTTATATTGTAAGGGAACTGTCCAGAATGCCCAGCAATTTCCGCTGCAAAGGCAGCATTCAGGATTTTCTGGTAAAATATGATATTCCAGGAATCGCAGGGATTGATACCAGGGCGCTGACGAAAATTCTCAGAGAAAAAGGAACCATGAACGGCATGATCACTGCCAATGAGAATTTCAGTTTGGAGGAAATTCTTCCAAAATTGAAAGAGTATACCACTGGAAATGTGGTGGATAAAGTAACTATTGGCAAATCTTATCAGCTGCGTGGCAAAGGAAAACGAGTGGCATTGATGGATTTTGGAGCGAAAAAGAATATTGCAGAATCTTTGAATAGCAGAGGATGCCAGGTTACGGTATATCCGGCACATACCAAGGCAGAAGAGATTCTGCAGGATAAACCAGATGGCATTATGCTCAGTAACGGACCTGGAGATCCCAAAGATTGTGGAGACATTATCGGTGAAATTAAGAAATTATATGAGTCAGACATTCCTATATTTGCCATCTGCCTGGGGCACCAGCTTATGGCGCTTGCCAATGGCGCAGATTCTTATAAGATGAAATACGGACACCGGGGAGGCAATCATCCAGTGAAAGATTTGGAGACAGGAAGAGTGTATATTTCTTCGCAGAATCACGGTTATGTAGTAGATACAGGGCATTTAGATCCAGAAGTGGCAGTTCCGGCATTTATCAATGTGAATGACGGTACCAATGAAGGATTAAAGTATACAGGGAAAAATATTTTTACAGTTCAGTTCCACCCAGAGGCATGCCCGGGGCCGCAAGACAGCGGATATCTGTTTGACCGTTTTATCAACATGATGGGAGGGAATCAGTAATGCCAAAAAATCCAGAGATTAAGAAAGTATTAGTAATCGGTTCCGGTCCTATTGTAATCGGGCAGGCAGCTGAATTTGATTATGCGGGAACCCAGGCCTGCCGTTCACTGAAAGAGGAAGGCGTGGAAGTTGTACTTGTGAATTCAAATCCGGCCACTATTATGACAGATAAAGAGATTGCAGATGAAGTTTATATAGAGCCTTTGACAGCAAAGGTATTAGAGCAGATTATATTGAAAGAGCGTCCAGACAGCGTGCTTCCCACCTTGGGGGGCCAGGCAGGATTGAATTTGGGAATGGAACTGGCAGAATCTGGTTTTCTGAAAAAGCATAATGTGAAACTGATTGGAACTACGGCGGAGACTATTTTTAAGGCCGAAGACCGGCAGGCGTTTAAAGATACCATGGAGAAAATAGGGGAGCCATGTGCACCCTCCCTGGTGGTACGGAATGTGCGGGACGGCATTGCATTTACCAATACCATCGGTTATCCGGTGGTGCTTCGTCCGGCATTTACTCTGGGGGGCAGTGGAGGCGGTATTGCCCGCAATGAGACAGAGCTTGTGGACATCCTCAGCAATGGGCTTCGCTTAAGCCGTGTAGGAGAAGTTTTAGTGGAGCGCTGTATTGCAGGCTGGAAGGAAATTGAATATGAAGTGATGCGGGATGCTGCAGGAAACTGTATTACAGTATGTAATATGGAAAACATTGACCCAGTGGGCGTTCACACGGGAGACAGTGTTGTGGTCGCGCCTTCCCAGACGCTGGGAGATAAAGAATATCAAATGCTGCGGACATCTGCATTAAATATTATTTCCGAGCTGAACATCACCGGAGGCTGTAATGTTCAGTATGCCCTGCATCCAGAGAGTTTTGAGTATTGTGTGATTGAGGTGAATCCACGAGTCAGCCGTTCTTCTGCCCTGGCGAGTAAAGCGACGGGTTATCCCATTGCCAAGGTAGCGGCAAAGATTGCATTGGGCTATACACTGGATGAGATTAAAAATGCAATTACAGGCAAAACCTATGCCAGCTTTGAGCCTATGCTGGATTATTGTGTGGTGAAGATTCCAAGACTGCCTTTTGATAAGTTTATCACGGCAAAACGCAGCCTGACCACTCAGATGAAAGCAACGGGAGAGGTCATGAGTATTTGTACCAATTTTGAAGGTGCTTTGATGAAAGCTGTCCGCTCCCTGGAACAGCACGTAGACAGTATGCGTTCTTATGACTTTACAGCTCTTTCCCCCAAAGAACTGCGAAAGAAGCTGGAAAAGGTAGATGACCGGAGAATCTGGGTAATTGCAGAAGCTCTGCGGAAAGGTATTTCCTATGAGGAAATTCATGAGATCACCATGATTGACCAATGGTTTATTGATAAGATTGCCATACTGGTGGAAATGGAAAAACGGCTGGAAACAGAAGACTTGACAGTAGAACTTCTGAAAGAAGCAAAAAGAATAGAGTTTCCAGATCATGTGATTGCACAGTTGACGGGAAAGACTGAGACAGAAATCCGTACTCTGCGGTATGAAAATGGAATTACTGCAGCCTTTAAAATGGTAGATACCTGTGCTGCAGAATTTGCGGCGGAGACTCCGTATTATTATTCCTGTTTCGGAAGTGAGAATGAAGCAGTGAAGACAGAGGGAAAGAAAAAAGTACTTGTCCTGGGCTCTGGTCCGATCAGGATTGGACAGGGGATAGAGTTTGATTACTGTTCTGTACATTGTACCTGGGCTTTTGCGAGAGAAGGTTATGAGACGATCATTGTAAATAACAACCCAGAAACAGTGTCGACAGATTTTGATATTGCAGATAAATTGTATTTTGAACCATTGACCCCAGAAGATGTAGAGAGTATTGTCCGTCTGGAACAGCCAGACGGCGCTGTAGTGCAGTTTGGCGGACAGACAGCAATCAAGCTCACAGAAAGCCTGATGAAAATGGGAGTGCCGATTTTGGGAACAAAGGCAGAGGATGTAGATGCGGCAGAAGACCGTGAGTTGTTTGATAAGATTTTGGAACAGACCAAGATTCCTCGTGCAGCGGGCGGAACTGTGTTTACCGCAGAAGAGGCAAAGGAAGTTGCAAACCGCCTGGGTTATCCAGTGCTGGTGCGGCCTTCCTACGTGCTGGGGGGACAGGGAATGCAGATTGCCTATTCTGATCAGGAGATGGAAGAGTTTATGGAAATTATCAACCGTATTGCTCAGGACCATCCGATCCTGGTGGATAAATATCTCCAGGGCAAAGAAATTGAAGTAGATGCGGTATGTGACGGGGCAGACATTTTAATCCCTGGCATTATGGAGCATATTGAGCGCACAGGTGTCCATTCTGGAGATAGTATTTCGGTCTATCCAGCGCCGACTATCAGCCAAAAAGTAAAGGAAAAGATAGTGGAATACACCAGGAGGCTTGCCCGGGCCCTGCATGTGGTGGGTCTGATCAATATTCAGTTTATTGCCATGGATGATGATGTGTATGTGATCGAGGTAAATCCCCGCTCTTCCCGAACCGTTCCTTATATCAGCAAAGTGACGGGAATACCGATTGTAGACCTTGCCACAAGAGTAATTATTGGAAATACTATCAAAGATATGGGGTATCCCACCGGGCTTGCACCAGAGGCAGAATATGTAGCGGTCAAAATGCCAGTGTTTTCCTTTGAGAAACTGCGGGGGGCAGAAATCAGCCTGGGACCGGAAATGAAGTCTACAGGCGAGTGCCTGGGGATTGGCAGAAGCTTTGATGAAGCCTTGTATAAAGCGTTTTTGGGTGCAGGAGTACAGCTTCCGAAATATAAGCAGATGATTATGACGGTTAAAGATGCAGATAAGCCGGAAGCAGTGGAGGTTGCAAGGCGTTTTGAAGCGCTGGGATATAAAATTTATGCCACCAGAAGTACTGCGAAATATCTAGAAGCAAGGGGAATAAAGGCAAGGCGTATCAATAAGATTTCTCAGGAATCCCCCAATGTAATGGACTTGATTCTGGGGCACAAGATCGACCTGGTAATTGATACTCCTACTCAGGGGCGGGATAAGAACCGTGATGGGTTTTTGATCCGCCGTAATGCTATTGAGACAGGGGTTTACTGCATTACAGCCATGGATACGGCAAATGCTCTGGCAGAAAGCCTGGAGCATGCGGGTGAGGATGGGAAACTCAATCTGATTGATATCGCCAGGGTAAAGAACATTTGATATAGATCTAAATGTATGTACATGGCAGTTCAAAATCAAATGCCTATATGACGATAAGTGAAACTTCAGCCTACCTTGACAATCAGGGTAGGCTGAAGTTATTTTTGGTAAATTGGCGGCAGGAAGATCTTTATCCATTCTATTTTAAATAATATCAATCGTATTTATTTTTTGCTTGAATTATTTCTTCTCATAGTATTTAAGGATTTATTAATAAATTTCATGATAGAGTATCAGCAGAAAGGAGAGGACTTATGAATATACGGATATTAAAAAAGGATTTGAAACGGAAAAAGTCTGTCAATTTGATTCTGCTGCTGTTTATTTTTTTATCTGTCACATTTGTTGCAGGAAGCCTGAATAATTTCTCTGTCATTCAAAATGGTTTAGATGAATTTATGGATAAATCAGATTTGGCTGATTTTTCAGTTTTGACTATGGATAAGGAAAATAAGGAAATATCTGAGGATGAGAAAGAAATTGAAAACTTTCTCAAAGAGCATGAGCAGGTGTCAGAGTATTTTGCAGATGAGGTGCAATATCTTACTGAGAAGCAGACAGAGCGCAGTGACGGAACGAATTTGCACCAAAAGGATACCATTATTTTCAGCAGCATTGCCATAAAAGGGCAGAAATTCTTTCGAGAAGACAACCAGGAACTTACAGGAATAGAAGAGGGGACCATTTATATTAGTAAGACGTGTATGACAGAGAATCATCTGAAACAAGGAGATGAACTGACCATCTGTACAAACAATGGATTCCGTAAGACTTTTAAAATTGCGGGAATTTTTAAAGATGCATTTCTGGGTTCAGATATGATGGGTACAAAACGAATGCTGGTCAGTCAGTCTGATTATGAGAAAGTGAGCGATGAGGGAGGACTTCCTTTTGGGAAAATATATTCTGTCTATTGCAATGATTTAGAAAAATTTACTGCCGCTTTTAATAATCAAAGCTTTTCTATAATATTTAGCGCAGACAGAGAAATGGTGAAAACCACTTATATCATGGAACTGGTGATGGCAGCAGTAATTTTCAGTGTCAGTATCTGTCTGATTGCCATATCATTGGTAATGCTTAAATTCACAATTGTATTCACGGTGAATGAGGATTATAAAGAAATCGGGATTATGAAGGCTATCGGTATGAAAGACAGCGCTGTACGAAGGCTGTATACTGTCAAATATTTTGTATTGGCAGCAGCAGGAGCGCTGATGGGATTTGCAGCGAGCATTCCGTTCAGTAAGCTTTTAGTACGTCAGGCCACAGAGAAAATTGTCATCGAAAATGGAGGAAAAGAAGTTCTGTTTCAATTTCTGGTCAGTATTCTGATTATGCTTTTTGTAACTTTTTTCGGCTATTACAGTACTGGAAAAATTAAAAAAATGATGCCGATGGATGCTATTCGAAGAGGAGATAATGGAGAACGCTTTCACAAGAAAGGAATTTTCAGGCTTCATGGAAGCCGCAGGAAAGCCACTACATTTCTGGCGTACAATGATGTGGCGTCAGAGTTTCGTAAATATCTGGTACTTGCCATAACTGGACTGATTGGAGTATGGCTGGTAATTATGCCGGTGAATACCATTAATACCCTGAGGTCGGATGGACTGTTGGAGTGGTTTGGTACTCAGAAATGTGACTTTTTTGTGATAGATGATGAGAAAATATCAGAGCTTGTGCGATCAGGGGAGAAACAGGAATATTACAACTATATGAAGGAGACAGAAAATATTCTGGAAGACAAGGGGATACCAGTAGAAAAAACATATACAGAGGTGTTTTTCCGCTTCAAGGTGCGTAAAGGAGATAAATTTTTTCAGTCATTTTCTTTTCAGGGTCTGAATACCAAGATGGAAGATTATCTTTATGATGAGGGAACAGCTCCAGTTTATAAAAATGAGATTGCTATGACACATATTGTAGCGGAGAAAATAGATGCTGGTGTGGGAGATACCGTATACATTACCAATAAAGGCAGGGAAGAGCCTTATGTCTTGACAGCATTGTACCAGAGTTTGAATAACATGGGACAGGGGATTCGCTTTACAGAAGCAGCAGATTTAGATTACAGTACCGTTTCTGGAGGATTTGGCGTACAGATACGTCTGAAAGATAAGAGCGAGGAACGTCTGAAAGTGATTGACAAAATAAAAATGATTTTTCCAGAGGCAAAGGTACAAAATGTTCAGGAGTTTATAGATCATATGGTGGGAGGCATTTCTCAGCAGTTAGATTATCTGAGACTTATGATTCTGGCGGTTATGGTAGTTCTCAATATCCTGGTGGTTGTACTGATGCAGAAAATGTTCCTGATGAGGGAACAGGCAGAAATAGGTATGCTCAAAGCGATAGGATTTTCTGACAGAGATATTATCATCTGGCAGACCAAAAGGATTATGCTGGTATTGTTTGCTGGAATTGCAGCAGGAGCTGTCACTGGAAATTATTTCTCCCAGGTTACATCTGGAAAAGTGTTTCAGATCATGGGAGCCACAAAAATAGAATTTGTGGTAAATCCACTGGAGGTATATGGGATTTATCCACTTGTGCTGTTTATAGTAACAGTGGCTGCCTGTATTGTCACAATGCTCAGAGTGCGCCGGATTTCTGTGCAGGAAATAAATAATCTGGAATAAGAATGGAGGAAAATAAAATGGAAGCATTGCGCGTAATTGATTTGTGCAAAACATATATTACGAATAAAAGGCAGAATAACGTGCTGAAAAATGTAAATTTTGTGATTGAGCAGGGAGAAATGACAGCCGTGATGGGACCTTCTGGTTCTGGGAAATCGACACTTCTTTACAGCGTGTCTGGTATGGACCGCCCTACGGCAGGACAGGTGATTTTGGGCGGCAGAGCAATCACCGATTTAAAAGAGAAAGAGCTTGCGCAAGTAAGGCTTAATGAGATGGGATTTATTTTTCAGCAGATGTATATGCTGAAAAATCTTACAGTAATGGACAATATCCTTCTTCCAGCATATCAGTCAGATACAAAGAGCCGCAGCCGGAAAGAGATTGATGCTTATGCTTTGGCGCTGATGCACAGACTGGGGATCAGTGAGATTGCCGGAAATGATATTATGGAAGTTTCTGGAGGACAGCTTCAGCGCGCCTGTATCTGCCGGAGTATGATCAACCAGCCGCAGATTTTATTTGCAGACGAACCTACCGGAGCTTTGAACCGCAGCGCTTCAGAGGAAGTGATGAAGGAACTGGCGAAGCTGAATCAAGATGGTACAACAATTATGCTGGTAACTCATGACATGAAAGTTGCTGCAAAATGCAGCAGAGTATTGTATATTGTAGATGGAAATATCAGCGGTGAATTTGTTCTTGGGAAACTGCATGTACAGAACATCAGAGGAGAACAGCAGACAGAAGATTCTCAGAAGCTGATAAGAGAGCGGGAACGGAAGCTGAACGCATGGCTGATTGAAATGGGCTGGTAAAGCGATCTATTAAATTTCATTTACATTCCAGAACGGAGGAAAAAATGGCAGATATTATTGTGGTGGAGGATAACGAAGAAATTGGAGAATTGTTGTCAGATTTTCTTCGGGCAGAAGGGTACGATACCTATCATGCGCTTACTGGAGAAGAAGCGCTGGAAATTTATGAGAATGAAGGGGCTAAATTAGTGCTTCTGGATCTTGTACTGCCGCAGATGGATGGATTTGCCGTCTGCAGCAGAATACGTAAAAGCGCCAATACTCCAATTATAATACTCAGCGCCAGATCCAGCAAAGAAGATAAGCTGAATGGTCTGCTGCTGGGAGCTGATGATTATATGGAAAAACCTTATGACATTGATATACTGCTGGCAAAAGTAAATGGTGTTATGGAGAGAAGATATTCTTCCAATGATATCACAGACGGAGAACTTCGGCTGGATAAAACAGGACGTCAAGTCTGGAAAAAGGGACAGGAAATTGCCCTCACTGCTAAAGAATTCGACCTGCTTTTATACCTTATGGAAAATAGTGGCAAGGTGCTTGGGAAGGAGGAATTGTTTTATAAAATATGGGGGTTTGGCAGTGAGAGCGAGATTCAAACGTTGACAGTGCACATCAAATGGCTGAGAGAAAAACTGGAAAAAAACCCCAGGAAACCTCAGCGTATTCTGACGGTGTGGGGGGTAGGGTATCGATACGTGTCAGAGGGGGAAGAATAAGCAAAGATGAAAGATATGAATTGGCTGATATGGAAACTTTTTTTACTGTTTCTGGCTTTGCTTGTCTGTGTGAATCTGCTGGCCTGGAACTATGAAAAGAAAATAGAAGACAAAACATACAAAGTTTCCATTAATCGAATAAGTCATGATATACAGAGATTTGAAAAAGAGAAAAAGCACGCTGTAAAAACTCTGCAGGAGCTTGTGGATTTTGCAGAGACAGACGGTTATCCCAAGATTACAGGAATTCTCAATACAGGGCCGGAAGATGATATCGAAGAAAAGGAGAGATTCTGGGCCAATACAGGGGAAGATTATGCAGTTTTTGCCACAAAAGAACATTATTATAAAATTATGTATGATTCTCAGAAACCCCAAAATATACTTTTTTTGTGGATTAATGGCACAGCGGCTATGTTTTTGGCAGTAATCATAGGGGTCCTTTTCTATATACGCCGTGAAATTCTGCGTCCCTTTCATCAGTTTTCCAATCTTCCATATCAACTCTCAAAAGGGAATCTTACAATACCTATACAGGAGAATAAAAATCGCTTTTTTGGCAGATTTCTCTGGGGAGTAGATTTGCTGAGGGAACATCTTGAAAAGCAGAAACAGCGGGAAATGGAGCTTGAAAAAGAAAAAAAGCTGCTGCTTTTATCTTTGTCTCATGACCTTAAGACGCCATTGAGCGCCATAAAACTGTACGCTGGGGCGCTGAGCAGAAATCTCTATCAGCAAGATGAGAAGAAACAGGAAATTGCGAAACATATCAATCAGAAGGCAGATGAGATTGAAAAGTATATTTCGGAAATTGTTCATGCGTCCAATGAAGATTTTCTGGATTTTCAGGTGCAATGCCAGGAAATTTATATTGGGAAAGTGCTAGAAGAGATTGGCAGATATTATCAGGAGAAAATGGGTTTAAAACACATTGATTTCAGGATAGGAACGTACAGGGACTGTCTGGTATACGCAGATTTTGACCGTCTGGTGGAGGTGATTCAGAATGTGGTGGAGAACGCCATCAAATATGGGGATGGAGCTTTTATAAGGATTGATACAGAGAGACAGGAAGAAGAGTATCTTATCATTATTACAAACAGCGGCTGTGATCTGCCGTCAAAGGAACTCCTGCATATCTTTGACAGTTTTTTTCGCGGAAGCAATGTATCAAAACAGACCGGCAGCGGGTTGGGGCTTTATATATGCCGCCAGTTAATGCACAGAATGGAAGGTGAAATTACAGCTGCTGCAGATAAGAACGGCACAATGGAAGTGGTGGTGGCGCTGAGGGTTTTATAAAATGATGAGGAGCTGTTTTGCAACAGCTCCTTTTCGTTATGAAGAAAATTCAAAAACGTTCTAAGTGTGAAAATATGCCATACGGTCTGTTAAATTTAAACATTTACTATTTTTTTCAAATAATTGTTGACAAATAATATTATATATCATATAGTATTAAATATAAAATAGTAATATAAATAAAATAATATTATATCAAATGTGGGCTTGCCCACTTTGCCAAAGTGTTAGAAGAAAGGAGTGGTGGAATGGTATTTAATACAGGTGCGGCTCTTTTAGACGCTATCGTGCTTGCGGTGGTATGTAAAGAAAAAGAGGGCACATACGGTTACAAGATTACCCAGGATGTGCGGCAGGCAATAGAAGTATCAGAATCAACCTTATATCCGGTGCTGCGAAGGCTGCAGAAAGATGACTGCCTGGAGGTTTATGATATGGAATGCGGGGGAAGAAACCGCAGATATTATAAGATTACAGACAAAGGCAGCGTGCAGTTAAATTTGTATCGGACAGAATGGGTGAATTATTCTTCTAAAATTACAACGTTATTTTCGGGAGGAGAGCTGGCATGAGCAGAGAAGAATTTATGAGGCAGCTGGAAGCGCTGCTGACAGACATATCAGAAGAAGAGAAACGCGAAGCGTTATCTTATTATCAAAGCTATTTTGAAGACGCAGGCAAGGAAAATGAAAAACGTATCTTGACAGAGCTGGAGTCTCCTCAGAAGGTGGCAGCTACCATCAAGGCGGATCTTGGCATGGAGCAGAATCCAGACATTGGCGCTTACACAGAACATGGTTATGAAGATGAGAGATTTGAACAGAAACAGACCGTAGATTTAAAGAAAAAAAGTCAGCAGAATCAACAGAGCAGCCGTTCTGATTACGATGAAAACAGAACCATAAAAATTATTTTGATTGCAACTGTCTTAGTGCTGACCAGCCCTGCATGGGGAGGCCTGCTGGCAGGATTTGTGGGATCAATCATTGGCATTACTGTTGGTGTGGCTGCTGCAGCGGGAGCTCTATATATTTGTGGGGGAGTGTTATTTGGAATGGGAATCGGGCAGTTTTTTGTAGGTAATGTAGCAGTAGGATTTGCACTGGTAGGAGCTGGAATGCTGGTGTGGGCAATTGCAGTTCTGACAACAGTTTTCGTGGTATGGGTCTGCAAAAAAGCAATTCCCTGCATATGCAATATGCTGGGCAGGCTGTGGAGAAGTATATTTCGGAGAAAGGAGCAGGTATTATGAGAGGGTTTACAAAAATTGCGTTGATTGTATCATTGATATTGGCGATTTTGGGCAGTATGTTCTGCATGATAGGACTGGGAATCGGTTTTAGTTTTAGTGAATTTTGGGAAGAGGTGGAGGATGGAGAGTATGCTGTTGGTCCTCTGGGCAGCCTTCCATCAGTATTTCAGAGGAATCGGTTAAATTGGAAAGATGATGGTGAGAGCTGGAATAGTGTTGATACCCAGCAGCATGCTTTTTCACTTGAGAGGGATGGCATACAGAACCTAGATTTAGATGTTTATTATGGAACCCTTTATATTCAGGAAAATATGAAAGATACAGAAGTCAGAGTGACAGTGGAGTACCGCAAAAAGAATCACAGGCGTAATGTAGAAACCTATATGGATGGCGGCACACTGAAGATAAAAGAGACAGGGAGCAAGTACAGTTTTCAAAATGACAGTACCAGAATTACGGTTATGATTCCCTCTGAAATGAAAGAAGAGAGCCAGATGTTCAGAAAAATTTCCTTGAAACAGGGCGCAGGTGATATTATTGTAAATATGCCATTGACAGCAGAGGAAATTAATATTAATGTAGATGCAGGGGAATGTGAGGCAGTACAAACGCTGACTGCATTAGATAAGTTTAAGGCAGATGTAGGCGCAGGGGAGATTGAATTGGAGGAAGTGAAGACACGGGAGATAAATTTGATTGCCAATGTTGGCCAGATTACGGCAGACCGGATTGCAGCAGATCTCATTGATATCGACTGCGGAATTGGTTCCGTTGAAGCAGAAGCAGCGGGCATAGAACAGGATTACAATTATGAGGTTCAATGCGGTGTTGGTGATGTAACAATTGGAGACAATAGTTTTAGTGGCTTGAGTAATAAGAGAAAAATTGAGAATCATACTGACGTTAAGAAAGAGATGAGGGTGAACTGTAATGTTGGAGAGGTAGAAATTTCTTTTACAGAAAGCTTATAAGAAAAGGAGAGATGAAAGATGGAAAAAAGATTATTTAAGTCCAGAAAAAATAGAGTGATTTGTGGTGTGTGCGGCGGTCTTGGAGAATATTTTAACGTAGACCCTACGATTATCCGTCTGCTGGCGGTACTGCTGGGCTGTACTTCCACAGGGATTATTATTTACCTGGTTGCGGCAATTATTATGCCAGAAGAAATGTAACAGAATGACCGTGAGATTGTTAAGGGAGAATCCTGCTTTGCAGGATTCTTTTATGTAGGATTAAAAATGAAATTACGAGGATTAATTATTTCCCTGAAAGAATTGAATATTGCAGAAGACAAAGATCCAGAAAGATTTGTGATGGAAGACGGACTGACAGAACTTTTGGACAGTTTGTACCGATATGGAGTGCAGGTTATCAATCTGGATATGTTTAAGACTGACAGCCAGGAGAAACTTTGGGCGGTACTGCAGCTTCATCAGCTAAAGCCAGAAGAATGCCTGCTTCTGGCAGCTATGGATAGAAGTTTATCACTGGGAGAACATTCAGCTCTTGCCTGTGTGGGATATGTGAATCCCAGGATTCCAGGACAGAAATTTTCTGGGGCAGAGATGCTTGTGGAAGGCTTTGACGAGGTGGATTTTTATTTTCTGGAACGCATTTATCAGAGAAAGCATGGGATTCCCTGGACAGTAATTGAGACCAGAAGATGTATTCTGCGGGAGACTGCCTTGGAGGATCTGGATGCCCTATATGAAATATATCAGGGAAAAAGCATTACCAGATATATGGAAGGGCTGTATGAGGACCGTGAGAAAGAAGAAGAATATACCAGACAATATATTCGCAGTATGTATGGCTTTTACGGGTATGGAATGTGGGTTGCACAAGAGAAATCTTCTGGAAAAGTAATAGGGAGAGCAGGGCTTGACCATCTGCAGTCTGAAGGAGAAATCGTTCTTGAACTGGGCTATGTGATAGCAGAGGAATATCAGAATCAGGGATATGCCACAGAACTTTGTCAGGAAATTCTAAAGTTTGCCAGAGAGGCATCTGGATTTTCAGCCGTTTATTGTTTCATCCACAAGGAGAATGAAATATCCATTCATTTAGCAGAAAAATTAGGATTTATTTGGCAGAAAGAAGTAAAAATGCGTGGAAAGCCATTGCAAAAATATATGAAACAGTTGTATAATGTTGATTAACTCAACTAAAGAAAGATACCTTATGATACATTTAAAGGTATTAGATGATGTCTCAAAGAATAATTTTGTGGCATAATAAATGGTATTATGGGGAAGGCAAGAGACGGGTAAAATGGAGAAATGCGTATGGAAGATAGGAAGAGAAACCAACAGGAAGAACAGCAGAATATGGAAATGCAGAATGATCATATTAAACCCACGAAGGAATTTGTGAGTCCAGAAAGCCTGTATGAAGAACTGATTGCAGGAGTAAGAAAGTATCATCCCTACAGATATTTCCCTGATTGAAAAGGCATATAAGACTGCAGACGAAGCACATAAAGGGCAGGTGCGTAAATCAGGGGAAGCTTACATTATTCATCCCCTGTGTGTGGCGATTATTCTTGCAGAACTGGAGCTCGACAAAGAAACCATTGTGGCAGGAATTCTTCATGATGTGGTGGAAGATACGGTAATGACCGATGATGAAATTGCGCAGGAATTCAGCCAGGAAGTGGCGCTTTTGGTCGATGGTGTCACAAAGCTGGGACAGCTTCCTTATGAGGCTGATAAGGTGGAGGTTCAGGCAGAAAATATGCGTAAAATGTTCCTTGCCATGGCAAAGGATATTCGTGTGATTCTGATTAAATTGGCAGACCGCCTCCATAATATGAGGACCCTGAAGTATATGAAGCCGGAGAAGCAGAAAGAAAAAGCAAGGGAAACTATGGATATTTACGCTCCCATTGCCCAGCGTCTTGGCATATCCAAAATTAAAATTGAATTGGATGATCTTTCTTTAAAATATTTGGAGCCAGAGGCTTACTATGACCTGGTAGAGAAGGTGGCAGTGCGAAAAAGTGTCCGGGAAGAGTATATCGGTCAGCTTGTGGAAGAAGTCAAAAATCATGTCAAGGGTGCAGGAATTAAAGCTGACATTGATGGCCGCGCCAAACATTTTTTTAGTATCTATAAGAAGATGGTGAATCAGGATAAAACTCTGGATCAGATTTTTGACTTGTTTGCTATCCGTATAATTGTAAATTCTGTCAAAGACTGTTATGCGGCATTGGGGGTGATACATGAAATGTATAAACCAATTCCAGGCAGATTCAAGGATTATATCGCCATGCCGAAGCCCAATATGTATCAGTCTCTGCATACTACCCTCATAGGACCTACTGGTCAGCCTTTTGAGATACAGATAAGAACTTTTGAAATGCATCGCACTGCAGAATTTGGTATTGCAGCACACTGGAAATATAAGGAAGCTTCCAACGGGAATAAAAGTCAGGAGAAGGATCAGGAGGAAGAGAAATTAAGCTGGCTGCGCCAGATTCTGGAGTGGCAGAAAGATATGTCAGATAATCGGGAGTTTCTGAGCCTTCTGAAAAGTGACTTGGATCTGTTTGCAGATACGGTATTCTGTTTCACACCTTCAGGGGATGTGAAGAATCTGCCCAATGGATCAAGCCCAATTGATTTTGCCTACAGCATTCATTCGGCAGTGGGAAATAAAATGATCGGAGCTAAAGTGAATGGCAAATTGGTAAATATTGATTATGTCATTCAAAATGGAGACAGGATTGAGATCCTGACTTCCCAGAATTCCAAAGGTCCCAGCAGGGATTGGCTGAATATCGTTAAGAGTACGCAGGCAAAGAATAAGATTAATCAGTGGTTTCGCAGTGAGTTTAAGGAAGAAAATATTTCCAAGGGAAAGGAAATGATTGCACAGTACTGCAAGGCAAAGAGCATTCAATGGCCAGATTTAAACCAGTTTTCTTATCAGAGCCGCATTATGCGCAAATATGGGTTCCGGGACTGGGAATCTGTACTGGCTGCCATAGGGCATGGCGGATTGAAAGAAGGACAGATTGTCAATAAAATGCTGGAATATTACCAGGAAGAGCACA
>CAJUCK010000006.1:279-7881 GCA_910585395.1 uncultured Lachnospiraceae bacterium | reverse complement strand
TAACAGATGAAGATATTTTAAAAGGTGCAGAGAATGGAGGACTTTCAGGTACGGCTTCCGCAGGAAGTAAAAACAGGCGTGTAAATGTGCGTACCAAGAGCGGGATTGTGGTAAAAGGCATTGATGATGTGGCGGTTCGCTTTTCCCGCTGCTGTGCCCCAGTGCCAGGGGACGAGATTGTAGGATTTGTCACCAGAGGAAGAGGTATTTCCATTCACCGTACAGACTGTATCAATGTTATCAATCTGTCAGAGATAGACCAGGCGCGTCTGCTGGATGCAGAATGGCAGACTCGTGAAGGGGAAGAAAGCCGCTATATGGCAGAAATTAAAATTTACGGCAATAACCGTACAGGTCTGTTAGTGGATATTACGAAAGTTTTGACAGAACGTCAGATAGATATCAGTGCAGTTCATTCCACTACCAGCAAACAGGGAGTTGCCACCATTACCATTGCTTTTGGAACAAGGGGAAAAGATGAATTGAACAGCCTTGTAGATAAGATACGCCAGGTGGAGAGCGTGATTGATATAGAGAGAACAAGAGGATAGAAAGATGAAAATGTCATTTGTCTTGATAACACCGACAGCCGTACCTGCGATGTGCAATCGCTGGTACGGCTGTCGGTGTTATATCAGTATATATGGGATGTGCTTTGGCTTATCTCTTAAGTCGGAACATATCAATCAAATTCTTTAACAGGCCAGCCTGTTCACTGAGTTCTTCACTGGTAGCAGCGCTTTGTTCAGCAGTGGCAGAATTGGTCTGTACCACATTGGAAATCTGCCCGATTCGTTCCTGTACATGAGAAACAGAGTTTGCCTG
Organism: uncultured Lachnospiraceae bacterium; assembly: GCA_910585395.1. Lineage (GTDB taxonomy): Bacteria > Bacillota > Clostridia > Lachnospirales > Lachnospiraceae > Petralouisia. Next base: position 7,056 of record CAJUCK010000006.1, on the reverse strand, counting down.
AATCTGAGCGGCGTCAGCAATCTGATTGGTAGTTTCTACAATTTCATTGGCATTTGCCACAACTGTTGCAAGCTGTGCGGCAGTCTCATTTGCAATCTTTGTTCCATGTTCTACTGCGATAATAGAACGCTCAATCAACTCAGAAGTAGTTTTCGATGCTTCTGAACTCTTGCCGGCAAGTTCACGTACTTCTTTGGCAACCACAGCAAAGCCTTTTCCAGCTTCACCTGCCCTGGATGCTTCCACAGCGGAGTTCAGCGCCAGAATATTTGTCTGCAGGGCAATATTTTCAATGGTTTTGATAATGTTGCTGATTTCATTGGAACTGTCGTTAATTTCCTGCATGGCAAGGATCATTTCCTGCATTTTTTCATTGCTTTCTGCAATCTGTTCACTTAAGAATGTTACTTTTTGGCTAGCTTCCTGGGCATTTTCAGCCGTTTCACCGACATGATGTGAAATATCCTGAATACTTCCATCCAGTTCTTCTACGGCGCTGGATTGTTCCACAGCACCCTGGCTCAATGCCTGTGCCCCGATGGACATCTGGGAAGAGCCGTTTGAGACGTAATGAGAACTCTCAGCTATCTGGGACATAGTTCCGTTAAGTTTGGTGAGTATGCCCTGCAGTGATTCTTTGATGGAAGAAAAATCTCCTACATAGTCCTGGGTAATAGTGGAGGTCAGATTTCCTTTGGAGATTTCTTCTAATATGGAAGAAATTTCTCCTATGTAGTTGCGCAGCCGCAAAATGGTGTTTTCAAAGGCGCTTCCAAGAACTCCGATTTCATCGTTGGAATGGATATCAACGGTTAATTCAACGCCTCGGTTAAGACCCAGATCACCGTTTTCTATGGTTTTGGCAATGGTAGTAATTTTAGAAAGCGGTTGAGACACTGAGCGTTTGATAAAAAGAGCCATCAATATAGAACTGATGATAATCAGCGCTATGCCTGCAGCGCAGGACAGTTTGATGGTCAGATCGATCTGCGAAAAAGCGTCTGCCATGGAAACACCTGCAAAGATCAGACCTGTAACATTTCCAGAAGTGTCTTTGATAGGGACATAGGAACAGAGATAACTAGTTCCCAGGATATCTGCTCTTCCCACATAAGATTTCTCCTGTTTCAGCACAATTTCAGCCAGATCATCTGAGAGGGCAGTTCCCACAAGACGTTCTCCATTTTGTGAAACTGTGGTGTAAGTGCGTACATTGTCGTCAAAAATTGTAAATTCACAGCGCATTTCTTCCTTTAGATCATCCAGCATTTGGGTGACAGCTTCCGGAGTTTCCGGATGGTGGTTCTCTATCAGGTATGCCAGCATGTTGGTGCCGTTGACGCAACGGTTTTCTAACATTCGCATAGTCTGTTTATAGAACATTCCCACACACAGCATAACCATAATAGAAATGCTGACAGCCATTAAAAGTATCACCAGATTGTTAACTTTGCGCCCCAGGCGGCGTACTCTTTTGTTTTTCTTTTTCATTGTTTGCTCACTCCAGTATTCTGATTAATTTCTGTTACTTATATACTATATAGTATTGAGGAAAAAAGCAACATTAATTTGAAAAAAAAGAATAAAAAAAGCAGAATCATAAAAAATATCTGGTCAATTTTCCAGGTAAGCGTTATAATGAAATAACTGTTATGTAGAAAGGAATACGCAGATTATGAAAATTGAGCAATATTGTGTCGGGCAGGTTGGAACGAACTGCTATTTTGCCGTCAATGAAAAAACAAAGGAAATGCTGGTTATTGATCCAGGAGATTCTGCCCAGATGCTTGCGGGAAAGATTCAGCAGAAGAGTTTGAAGCCTGCCGCCATACTGCTTACGCATGGCCACTTCGATCATGCTATGGCAGCGAAGGAGCTTGCAGACATATTTGATGTAAAAATATATGCCCATGAGGCAGAAAAAAATACACTAAAGCAACCTGGCCTGAATGTATCATCAATGATTGGGCGCAGGGACAGTTACCATGCTGATATCTTTGTAAAAGATGGAGAAACACTGAATCTTGCAGGAATGGAGATTCAGGTTCTGCATACGCCTGGCCATACAGAGGGGGGCTGCTGTTATTATCTGGAACATGAACAGGTACTGTTCAGCGGAGATACTCTGTTCTGTCAGTCAGTGGGAAGAACAGATTTTCCGGGAGGCAGTATGGCAGAGATTATACGTTCTATCAAGGAAAAGCTGCTGGCGCTGCCAGATCAGGTGAAGGTATATCCAGGCCATATGGATGTAACAACGATTGGAATGGAGCGGGCACAGAATCCATTCTTGTAAAGAAAGTTTGATGAGAGAACCAATATGATAACAGTATGTTTAAATAAAGCAGAGTTTGAATATGATATTCACTCTCTGGTTAAAGCATTTTATGCAGGCCAGGAAGTGAAGGTGTCTGCGGATTTGCAAAAAATCCACAATCTGGAGCAGCAGTCGCCTCCTTTGTTCCGGATAGAAGTGTTTTATCAGACAGGAGAGAATGGCAAAACAGATAAAATACAATTTACCCTGAATTGTCTGGAAAAAGAAACACAAGAAAATGCGGAAGCTGTTATAGAGCGGGAAACGGAGACAGATTTTGCAGACCGTAAGGAGACAAAGAACAGGCTGAAGAGATGTTTGTACAAAATGCTTTCTGATTACACAGGCAAAACACTTCCCTGGGGAACGCTCACGGGAATACGCCCTGTAAAGATTTCGATGTCCATGCTGGAAGAGGGCAGAAAGAAAGAAGAAATCAGAGCTTATATGGCAGATACTTATCTGGCGTCAGAGCAAAAAACAGATTTGAGCATTGAGATTGCAGAACGAGAAATGGAACTGTTAGGGCAGCTGGATTACAAAGACGGCTTCAGTCTTTACGTAGGAATTCCATTCTGTCCCAGTATCTGCTCCTATTGTTCCTTTTCATCTTCACCTATCGGGATTTGGGAAGATAAGGTGGAGCATTATCTGGATGCTTTGGAACGTGAGATTGACTTTACGGCCAAGATGTGTGCAGAGAGGAAATTGAACAGTATCTACGTGGGAGGAGGAACTCCCACCACGCTGATGCCAATGCAGCTTGAGCGGCTGCTGAGAAAAATAAAGCAGAGTTTTGACTTTTCCCATCTGGCAGAATACACAGTGGAAGCCGGAAGACCAGACAGCATAACGAGGGACAAGCTGAAAGTGTTGAAAAAGCATGGAGTCGGCAGGATTTCAATTAATCCTCAGACCATGAAGCAGAAGACATTAGACATTATTGGGCGGCGTCATACCGCCAAACAGGCTGTCGATGCATTCTGGCTTGCCAGAGAACTTGGATTTGACAACATCAATATGGATCTTATTTTGGGGCTGCCAGAGGAAGAAATAAAGGATGTTGAGAATACGATGCAGAATATCAAAGCATTGTCTCCTGACAGCCTGACTGTTCATTCCCTTGCAATTAAGCGGGCTGCAAGATTTAAGATGTTTTCAGAGGAATATGAGGATTTTACCATGACAAATAGTTGGGAAATGGTTGATTTGACGGCAGAGTATGCCAGGAAAATGGGACTTTTTCCTTATTATTTATACCGGCAGAAGAATATGGCTGGAAATTTTGAAAATGTAGGATATGCCAGACCTGGGAAGGAAGGAATCTACAACGTCTTAATGATGGAAGAAAAACAGACTATCGTGGCGCTTGGGGCAGGAAGCATCAGCAAACGTGTATATCAGGACGGACGGATTGAACGGAGCGAGAATGTAAAAGACGTTTCTCTCTATATAGAAAAAATTGATGAAATGGCTGAGCGCAAGCGCAGGCTTTTTGCGGATGAATAGACAAGCGCCGCTTTTGAAAAATACATAAATATGTGCCAGCCGAGAGGAAGGCAGTTCCAATTTGAAATAAAAGAAGAAAGATGGAGGAAACAGTATGTCACTTGCAAAAAAGCCTGTGAACGGCATGAAGGATATTTTACCAGAGGAAATGCAGATCCGGGATTATGTGATGAATGTAATCAAGGAGACTTACCGCAGTTTTGGATTTACACCAATTGAGACGCCCTGTATGGAAAATATCGGGAATCTCAGCAACAAGCAGGGCGGAGAAAATGAAAAACTGATTTTTAAGGTGTTAAAACGAGGAGAAAAGCTGAATCTTGAGACGGCAGAGACAGAGAATGATGTTGTAGATTTTGGCATGCGTTATGATTTGACAGTGCCTCTGGCACGGTTTTATTCCAACAATTCCAATAATCTGCCGTCCCCGTTTAAAGCGCTGCAGATAGGGAATGTCTGGCGTGCAGACCGTCCTCAGCGAGGAAGATACCGCCAGTTTATGCAGTGTGATATTGATATTTTAGGGGAGTCTGGCAACCTGGCAGAAATCGAACTGATCCTTGCCACGACTACCACTCTTGGCAGATTGGGATTTCGGAATTTTCAAATCCGTATCAACGAGCGCAGAATTTTAAAAGCTATGGCGAAATATAGTGGATTTGAAGAAGATGCGTATGATACCGTCTTTATCATTTTGGATAAAATGGATAAAATTGGTTTGGATGGAGTGGCAGAAGAGCTGAAAAAGAGCGGATTTTCTCAGGAATCCATAGATAAGTATCTGGAGCTTTTCCGGAATATGGAGGGAAAAGAAGAAGTAGAAGAGTGCATCGCTTATCTGACAGAAACATTGGGAGATGCTTTGGACAATGAGGCGGCGGTGAACTTAAAAGAGATCGCAGCGAGTGTAAATGCCACAAAAGAAGCAGAATTTGCATTAGTATTCGATCCTACTCTGGTGCGGGGCATGTCTTATTATACAGGAACTATTTTTGAGATTGCCATGCCTGAGTTTGGCGGAAGCTGTGGCGGAGGCGGCCGTTACGATGGAATGATCGGCAAGTTTACTGGAAATGATGTTCCGGCCTGCGGATTTTCAATTGGATTTGAACGCATTATTCTTTTACTTATGGAAAATGGTTTTCAGGTGCCGGGACAGTTGGAAAAGATTGCATACTTGATTGAGAAAAATTATCCTGGGGACAAACTGGTACAGGTTATTGCCCAGGCGCAGGAACAGCGGAAAGCTGGAAAACAGGTTCTGGTAGCCAGAATGAATAAGAACCGGAAATTTCAGAAGGAAAAACTGACTGCAGAAGGATATGGTGAATTCAAAGAATTTTTCAACAGAGATTAAGGAGGAAAAAATAATGGCTGAATCAATGAAAGGGCTGCACAGGAGCCATAGATGCACCGAAGTTTCCAGTGATAATATAGGAGAAAATGTCACTGTCATGGGCTGGGTGCAGAAAAGAAGAAATCTGGGAAGCCTGATATTTATAGATTTGAGAGATCGTTCTGGTCTGCTGCAGATTGTATTTGACGAACCAAAAGTTGGAAGTGAAGGGTTTGCCAAGGCGGAAACTCTGCGGAGTGAATTTGTGGTGGCAGTGACAGGAACTGTGGAGAAACGGACAGCAGCCGTCAATGAGAATCTGAAAACAGGAGATATTGAAGTCATAGCCTCAGACATTCGAATATTGTCGGAATCCGAGACACCTCCTTTTCCTATTGAAGAGAATTCTCAGACCAAAGAAGATATGCGTCTTAGATACCGTTATCTTGATTTAAGAAGACCAGATATCCAGAGGAATCTTATGATGAAGAGCAAGGTGGCAATGCTGCTGCGCAATTTCATGGCCAGGGAAGGGTTTCTGGAGATTGAGACTCCTATTTTGACCAAATCTACGCCGGAAGGAGCAAGAGACTATCTGGTGCCCAGCCGTGTGCATCCTGGGAATTTTTATGCGCTGCCCCAGTCTCCCCAGTTGTTTAAACAGCTCTTGATGTGCTCTGGCTATGACCGATATTTCCAGATTGCACGCTGTTTCCGCGATGAGGATCTGCGTGCTGACCGCCAGCCAGAATTTACGCAGGCAGATATGGAATTATCCTTTGTGGACGTGGATGATGTTATTGATGTCAACGAGCGTCTTCTGCAGTATGTGTTTAAAGAGGCGGTAGGAGTCGAGGTAAAACTTCCTATTCAGCGCATGACCTGGAAGGAAGCCATGGACCGTTTTGGTTCGGATAAGCCAGACACCCGTTTTGGCATGGAACTGGTAAATGTGTCAGAGACGGTGGCAGGCTGTGGTTTTGGCGTCTTCACCAGTGCGATGGAGCAGGGGGGGTCTGTCCGGGGCATCAATGTTAAGGGCCAGGGAACAATGCCGAGGAAGAAGATCGACAAATTGGTGGAATTTGCTAAAGGCTACGGCGCCAAAGGTCTTGCTTATCTGTCTGTAAATGAGGACGGCAGCTATAAGTCTTCCTTTGCAAAATTTATGACGGAGGAAGAATTGAAGAATTTGGCAGCCAGAATGCAGGCCGAGCCAGGGGATCTTCTGTTGTTTGCAGCAGATAAAGATAAAGTGGTCTGGGATGTGCTTGGAGCGCTTCGCCTGGAGCTGGCCCGGCAATTAGAGCTTTTGGACAGAAATCAGTATCATTTCCTGTGGATTACAGAATTTCCGCTTTTGGAGTGGTCAGAGGAAGAGAATCGCTTTATGGCAATGCATCATCCGTTTACAATGCCGATGGAGGAAGACTGGGATAAGATTGACTCAGATCCTGGAGCCGTTCGCGCTAAAGCATATGATATTGTACTGAATGGAACAGAGCTGGGAGGCGGTTCTGTCCGTATCCACCAGGACGACATACAGGAAAAGATGCTTGAGGTACTGGGATTTACAAAAGAGAGCGCTTATGAACAATTTGGGTTTCTGCTGAAT
>CAJUCK010000006.1:0-206 GCA_910585395.1 uncultured Lachnospiraceae bacterium | reverse complement strand
GATGCTGATGCTGGGGTGTGATTCCATTCGGGATGTGATTGCTTTCCCCAAGGTAAAAGATGCCTCCTGCCTTATGACGGATGCGCCTAATGTGGTGGATGGTAAACAGCTGGAAGAACTGGCATTGTCCATTGATGTTTCAGAAGAAAAGGAGCAGGGATGAAAACAGGAGTTCTATTTGACTTAGATGGTACGTTATGGGATTC
>CAJUCK010000005.1:83892-94423 GCA_910585395.1 uncultured Lachnospiraceae bacterium | reverse complement strand
TTATCTGCTGGCAAGTCCTGGGATGATCAGCAGAATTAAGGATAAAACCAATAAACTAGCGCATAAGGAGAAATATATAACAATCATATGAAAGCCTGTACATACAGTGGCAGACAAAGAAAATAAGCAGGATGGGGCAAAAGATATGTAATCAGGGCGATTCAATCGCCCCGGTTTTTTCCAGTTACAGGATATCCATTTCCCTGGCTGTCAGTGGTAATATCATTGAGATGCTGCTTTTTGGAACTGCTTTTCTCCTTATTGATATCACCGCTTTCCCATGCTCCTTTTGGGGCAGTGCGGATGCTTTTATTTTTATTGGCTGGTATCATAGAGCGGCCTCCTGAATTTATGATGTAATTAGTATAACCAGAAAAGAGGGAAATATAAGAGAATGCCTGAGAAAGATTTAGAGTTGTTAAATAGCCTTAGCCAGGTGGAAGTGTTGAAGTGGTTTGTGAGTAAATAGCAGAAAAGAAGAAATGTGTGAAATATATTGTGTAAATTTTGATTTTATATACGGAAAAGCAGCTTCCTAATGATTCTATTGCTGGAAGAAAACAATTAATCGGGTTATCCTGATAAAAATGCAGTTGATTGGCTATCTCTATGAAATCAAATTGGAACTGTATCTGGAGAAATGAGGTGAACTCCAAATGTTTGACATCAGAAAAAAATCATGTATAATGTCTGGAGGTGCATACTTAGATATCAAAAATAAAATCGGGAAAACAGTGTTGAGATAAGGCGTGAAAGTATCTTCCAGATAGAAAAATGATTAAATATATATTTGTGTGAGTAAGAGCACATGGTAATACATACTTTGCAGACACACTTTTAATCAAGTTGTTTTTTCTATTGAAATTGCAATGAAAAAGAGTGATAATAGGAGAGAGGTAAAGATAATAAATTGATTTACAGTGTTTTAATGTTAAATTTGTGTATTGATATAGTTTTCTCATTTTTCTCAGATATCAATATGTTAATTCACATATGTAAAAAGAAAGGAGCAGAAAATGGCAAACAGATTTGTATTAAATGAGACTTCATATCATGGAGCAGGGGCAATTCAGGAAATTGCAGCAGAAGCAAAAGGAAGAGGATTTCAGAAAGCTTTTGTGTGTTCGGATCCAGATTTAATTAAATTTGGGGTGACAAAAAAGGTATTGGATGTGCTGGATAAAAATGGGTTAAGTTATGAGGTATATTCAAATATCAAACCGAATCCAACCATTGAAAATGTTCAGGCTGGTGTGGAGGATTATAAAAAATCTGGTGCAGATTATTTGATTGCAATTGGTGGAGGTTCCTCCATGGATACGGCAAAAGCAATCGGTATCATTATCAATAATCCAGAATTTGCAGACGTGGTAAGCTTAGAGGGTGTTGCTCCCACTAAGCAGAGATCAGTTCCCATTTTTGCAGTTCCTACGACAGCTGGAACGGCAGCAGAGGTGACAATAAATTATGTAATTACAGATGCGGCAAACAATCGTAAAATGGTGTGCGTAGATCCCAAAGACATTCCAATTGTAGCATTTGTTGATTCAGACATGATGTCATCAATGCCGAAAGGACTGACAGCCGCAACAGGAATGGATGCGCTGACACATGCGATAGAGGGATATATCACAGCGGGAGCATGGGAATTGTCTGATATGTTCCACCTTAAAGCCATTGAGATTATTGCTAGAAGCCTGCGCAGTGCAGTGGAAAATACACCAGAAGGCAGAGAAGATATGGCACTTGGACAGTATGTAGCAGGCATGGGATTTTCTAATGTAGGACTTGGAATTGTGCATTCTATGGCACATCCGCTGGGAGCTCTTTATGACACGCCTCATGGGGTGGCAAATGCCATTATCCTGCCCACTGTTATGGAATACAATGCAGAAGCCACTGGCGAAAAATATCGTGAAATAGCACGGGCAATGGGAGTAGAAGGGGTTGATTCCATGTCTCAGGAGGAATACCGCAAAGCAGCGGTTGACGCCGTTAAAAAATTGTCTCAGGATGTTGGAATACCAGCAGATCTAAAGGAGATAGTCAAAAAAGAGGATATTCCTTTTCTGGCACAGTCAGCTTATGATGATGCCTGCAGACCTGGAAATCCAAAAGAGACCAGTGTGGAGGATATTACCAGACTGTATGAATCTCTAATTTAACTTCTTTTTCAGAATGGTGTACTCTCTTAAATGTTATGACAATGCAGAATATAACAGCGCTGATAAAACTTTTTTTATGCAGTAGATTGAATAAAAGTAAGAGTTTGACTATGCTTTATGCGCTGGGAACACTTTTTCGAAGAGGGAGTAATTTAATGTAAGAAAGTTTCAGGAGGATAAAATATGCAGAATGATGATGTGAGAGCACAGTTAATCCGGGCATTTCCGGCAGAGGTAGTTGAGGCACGGGGCACCAGAAATGAGATGTATTATGCTTGTCCAACCTGCGGAAGGGCAGTTGCAATGGGAATGGATAAGTGTATGGGATGCAGCCAGGTTTTAAGCTGGAAAAATATAAATGAGATGATGTCATCCAATGGAGTGCGCAAAGCGGTGCTGGAATTCGAGGTGGCTTCTGATTTTACAGCCGGAAACTGCAGAAAATGTCCACTTTCCTATATTGGAAAAGGTGATTCAGGAAATGTTTATGAATGTCCTTTGGATATGCGGAATGCATGTCCGATAAAATTGTGTTAACTTGAACATATCAGATCCTTCCATCGGCGGGGGATCTGATTTTGCTTCTAAATTTAGAAGAGGTACTGCCTGGCTTAGGCATGAAAATACTCCTTATAGGACAAGTAATACAATAGCGGTTCGGCGCGGCCAAACAGACAAGTCCGTCAAGAACGAGGGGATGAAAGAGTTAAGGAGACGGTTAAAAAACAGATCTTTCTTGTGTTAAGATTTTATTCTGTACTTTGTTGTATGAAATTTCCAAATCTGCACATGCTATTTCTGTATAATGATAGAAAGGCAGGAATAATAATGGCGATGGATTTTAAACAGAGCGAGACCATGAAGAACTTGATGCGAGCATTTGCAGGAGAAAGCCAGGCGAGAAACCGATATACATTTGCGGCGTCTCAGGCAAACAGCCAGGGTCTGTACGTTATTGAACAAATTTTCAAGTTTACGGCAGACCAGGAAAAGGAACATGCAGAAGTATTTTATAATCAACTTAAAGAACTGGCAGGAGAAACAATTCATATTGACGGCGGTTATCCAGTGGATTTAAGCCCCAATATTTCAGAATTGCTGGACAAGGCACAGCACAATGAGTATGAAGAGCATGATGATGTTTATAAAAATTTTGCAGATAAAGCACAGGAAGAGGGATTTGGTAAGGCAGCAGCAAAATTTCGGATGATTGCAGAAATTGAGAAGCTCCATGGTGACCGGTTTGGAGCTTTTGCCCAGCTTTTGAAAGATAATCAGCTGTTTGTTTCAAAAGTTGAAACAAAGTGGATGTGTTTAAACTGCGGACATGTACAGGAAGGAACGGAAGCACCACAGAAATGTCCAGTTTGTGATCACGAGCAGGGCTGGTTTATCCGAATGGAACTGGCACCCTACTGCAGAGATGGAAATTTTCAGAAATTTTCTTCTTAAAACAGATTTTATGATAGAACGGAGCAGTATAACTATTGCTCCGTTTAAATATCTCGAATAGAATATGTTAAATCTGGCTTAAAAGACAACGATTTAATCTAGCTTGGATTTTTATCTGAGAGAGTAAAAGTTCAGTACACAGATTTTTCAAACTTTCCTCATATTTTTTTCAAAAAAGCCTGTCAAAATGTATGTGATAATGTTAATATGGAGAGAGCACAAATGGTTACAGGAGGTTTAGAATGAAAAAACGAAATTACATACTGGCAGCAGTGGTATTGGCTTTTACAGTAATTTTAACAGGCTGTGGAGGTAAAAGTGATAAAAAAACCGAAAACACAAATGATAAGAAAATCGAAAACACGGGGGAAAAGACAGATGATATTTTAGATTTTAATGTGGAAGATTATGTAAAACTAGGTGATTATAAGGGGCTGGATGTGACATACCCTTTACCGGATGAAGTGACAGATGAAGCTGTAAAAGAGAGTATAGAGGAAACTCTGTATGAGAATGTAGAAATTAAGGAAGTAGATAGAGCTTCGAAAGAAAATGATGTTGTCAATATTGATTACACTGGAACGATAGCAGGCGAGGAATTCGAGGGAGGAAGTGACACTGGTTATGATTTGAAAATTGGTTCAGAAGATTTTCTCCCTGAATTTGAAGAAAACCTGGTGGGAAAGAAGGCTGGCGAGACAACAGTGTTTACCATAACCTTTCCAGAAGATTATGATGAATCGGTGGCTGGACAGGAGGCTGAATTTACTGTAAAAGTAAATTCTGTCAGTGAAGAGAAAGAACCAGAGTATAACGTCGATTTTGTGAAACAAATATCCGATTATGAAACGATTGAGGATTATGAGGCTTCTGTAAAAGAACAGCTGGTTGAAAATGCACAGTATGAATCTGAGACAGAAGCAGAAGACCATGCGTTAAAAATTGTGGCAGAGAATTCAGAAGTGGACGGATATCCTCAGGAGTTGTATGATTTTTTCTATGATGATAATGTATCTGGATATCAGGCGTTTGCAGAGATGCAGGGGATGGAGTACGAAGACTTTCTGGAAACTTTTATGAGTGAAGAAGATATTAAAGAACTGGTGGAAGAGCAGGTAAACGAGTTTCTGCTCAGCAAGGCAATTTTAGAAAAAGAGAACATGGAACTTACGGATGAAGAGTATTCTAAAGAAGCAGAAAAACTTGCGCAGGAAAATATGTACGAAAGTATGGAAGAATATGAGAAAGACTATGGCAAAACTTATATTATGACGCAGCTGATAAGAGACAAAGCCGTAAAGTTTTTGAGAGAATCTGCTAATTTACAGGGAATGTCCTGGGATGAATACAGCGCTGAAGATGAAGAAATGGAATTAGAGGAAGAAGAATAGAAAACAGGATGTCAGAAGGCAGCTTTTGACATCCTGTTAATTATTATACATATGTATAAATGTGTGGGCTTTCAGATACTGTAAATCCTGTCGGCGCTTGAAAAAGCATATGATCAGGCAGAGGGAAAAATAACTTTTTCCAACTCCTTTGCGGTATCAATGATAGTGGAGGCTCCATGAGCGCTGAGAAACTGCCGGGAACGGAAGCCCCAGCTTACGCTGATACAGGGAATTCCGGCATTTTTGGCGGTAGAGATATCTACATCTGAATCTCCAACATAAATGCATTGCTCAGGAAGAGAATGTAATTCTTCCATAGCTTTGTAGACAGTGTCAGGAGCTGGTTTTGGAGAAGTTTGAGAAGATTCTCCAATTGCAGTAGTGATATAAGGGGAGAAAAAATCCTGGCAGAGTTCTTTAACAGCCAGGTCAAATTTATTGGAGACCACAGCGAGCTTGTAGCCTGAGGCATCTGCTTTCTTCAGGAAATTTATGATTCCAGGAAAAGGGCAGGTGTTGTCTTTTTTATGTACCTCATAATGTTCCTTAAATGTATTGAGGCAATCCTGAAATCTGTCAAAGGATTGTCCGCCTGGAATGGCGCGTTCCATCAAAACAGTTACACCGTTTCCCACCATTTGGCGTACTTGATCCAGTGAATATGTTGGAAGCTGATATTTTTCCAGTGCATAATTTACGCTGTTAGTCAGATCAGTCAAAGTATTTAGCAAGGTTCCGTCCAGATCAAAAATAATCGTATCAATAACAGCAGGCATGAATAGAATCTCCTTCCTGTAAATGTAAAATCAAGATTAGCTTTTTATACAAAATAATCTCGTCAATTGCTAATATAGCGTATCATAATTTATTTCACAGTTCAAGTTATATATCTGCTTTGAATGAAACTATTATCAGCAGAAAGCAGGAAAATTACATTTTCATTTAATGGGAAATGTGATAAAATGGGCTGAAAGAGAAATGTATAAAATTTAAGATCAGAATGGAGAGGGATTATGTGGGAAAAAGTATGGAATCATGAAAAAATTGCTTACGGAGGCGATTATAATCCAGAGCAGTGGCCAGAAGATACCTGGGAGGAAGATATGCGCCTTCTCAAACTTGCTCATGTGGACATTTTAACTTTAAATGTGTTTTCATGGGCAGCACTGCAGCCTTCAGAAGAAGAATATAGATTTGAAAAGCTGGATAAGATTATGGAGCTTGCCAGGAAACATAAGATGAAAGTATGCCTTGCCACCAGTTCAGCAGCCCATCCGGCGTGGATGGCAAAAAAATATCCAGAAATTTTACGGACTGATTTTACAGGAATGAAACTAAAATTTGGAGCTCGGCATAATTCTTGCCCAAACAGCTTGATATACCGCAAATACTCTGTCCGTCTGGCAGAAAAGCTTGCAGAGAGGTATAAGGATTATGATCATCTTGTGGCATGGCATATTTCCAATGAGTACGGCGGGGAATGTTATTGCGAAAACTGCGAAAAGGCGTTTCGTGTGTGGCTGAAAAAACGTTATAAGACGCTTGATGAACTAAATCGGGCCTGGAATACTTCTTTCTGGGGGCATACATTTTATGAATGGGATGAGATTGTGCTGCCTAATCAGCGGTCAGAGCATTTAGGTGAAGATCAGACAGCAGCGCAGACCATCAGTATTGATTATCGGAGATTTAATTCTGACAGTATTATGGATTGTTTCTGTCTGGAATATGATGCAGTGAAGAAGTATACGCCGGATATTCCGGTAACTACGAATCTTATGGGAGCTTATAAAGCTTTGGATTACCATAAATGGGGGGAAAAGATGGATTTTATTTCCTGGGACAATTATCCATCTAATGAAGACTCTTTCAGCAAAACTGCGATGAACCATGACTTGATGCGAGGGGTGGGAAAAGGAAAACCATTTGTGTTGATGGAGCAGACGCCCAGCCAGCAGAACTGGCAGCCTTTTAATGCATTAAAGCGTCCAGGAGTTATGAGACTTTGGAGTTATCAGGCGGTGGCACATGGTTCAGATGCGGTGATGTTTTTTCAGATGAAGCGGAGCATTGGATCCTGCGAAAAATATCATGGAGCAATTATTTCTCATGCAGGACATGAAAATACAAGAGTATTCCGGGAGGTACAAGAGCTGGGAGCCGAACTGGATAAACTGGGAGGAGAAATCTTAGGTTCCACTGGAACGGCGCAGACAGCGTTAATGTTTGACTGGGAAAACTGGTGGGCAGTGGAATATTCTGCAGGGCCCAGTGTCAGTCTGAAATACCATGATGAAGTTTTAAGATATTATACAGCGCTGCATACCCAGAACATTCCTGTGGATATTGTGGGCGAAGATGACGATTTGTCTCAGTATAAACTGGTGATTGCGCCAGTGCTGTACATGACCAGACCGGGTGTGGATGTTAGAATTCGAGAATTTGTAGAAGGTGGAGGAACCTTTCTCACCACATTTTTCAGTGGCTATGTAGACGAAAATGATCTGGTGATTATCGGCGGATATCCGGGAAAACTCAGAGATATTCTTGGTATCTGGGTGGAGGAAACGGATGCTCTTCCAGACACAAAGAAAAATAGTTTTATCTATGGCGGACAGAATTACAGTGCACAGCTTCTCTGCGATATTATGCATCTTGAGGGAGCAGAGGCGCTCGCAGAATATCAGGAGGACTTTTATGCAGGGACTCCGGTAGTTACATGTAATAAATTTGCAAAAGGAAATGCCTATTATGTGGGAACAAGATCAGAACAGGCATTTTATGAAAAACTGATTAAGGAAATCTGTGAGAAACAGCAGATAAAGCCGGCAGCAGATGCACCTTCTGGCGTAGAGGCAGTAGAACGGTTCCGGGGTAAAGAACATTATCTCTTTCTGCTGAATCACAGTGAAGAAAACAAACAGGTTTCTGTGCCTGTGGCAGGAACAGACCTGCTTACCGGAAATATTTATCAAAATGATGAATGTCTGACTTTAACAGCAAAAGGTGTGGCTGTCCTGAAATGGACGGAAGAATAGTGAGGGTATTGACATGATTCTGCTGAGAGCAAACAGTGAGCTCAAAAACGTATTTGGGCGCATGTTAAAAGCGATGAAGGTAAACGTGACATGGACAGGGAAGTTTGTGGTATTGAACAATTTTCTGATTATGTCTGGCAATGTCCGTTCGCTGATTTTTAATTTTGACAACCGGAAAGTGAATACGAATGTTATTGAGCTGCCGGACCGGGAAGAAGACACAGAACCAGTGGAAAACAATGAGTATCTTACGAATGTGCTGAATATGGCGTTATATGCATTTGGAAAATGGGGTGTCATCAAAGGAATCAGAGTAGATCAGGATTACAGCCAGCTGAATAATCTGTTTCAGGAAATTCTCAAAGATATGAAGATAACACCAGGATTCAGAGATGACAATTTTCGTTTTTATAAAGATAATGTTCAGATTACTTATGAAGAAGTGGTGCAGGCTGCTGTGGAGGAAGGAAGACGCAGAGCTCAGGAAATGAAAGAAGAGGAAGAAGACAACCAGCCAGAAGAGCGCTTAGGGCTGTGGCATAAAATCTGCTGGGAAATGGAACGCTGCAATTTTGCCAAAAGTGAGCTTACAGAGTATGAAAAACATGCTGCCAGGCTGGGAAATAACTTTTATCCTACAGGCTTTCATTGCCCTAATTGCCAGGAGAAACTATATATGGTGATTTATCCAGAAGGACAAGAATACCCGGTAGATACACAGGAAGGAAAAGTCTATTTAGCCAGGGCATATACCTGTGAGGAATGCAAGATTTTTTATACTCCCAGACCAGCAAAGCTGCTGCGGGAAGGTGATGTATATTGTCTGAAATTCGGCAGTGACGAGGATGCATATGAGGATTATCGGGAACTTTTGGGAAATGCCGGACAGCGAACCAACAATTATCATTTTAATGAATATGAATGGGAGAGAGGTAAGAGAAAAGAGCCGGAAACGATTGAACGAGCCTGTGCAGAAATGGAAGATATGTCAGAGGAAGAACTTCTTGTGCTGGATGGCAAATTGGAGGCAGGTTTTTATCCAATGAAAAAAGCTGGGCCTTATCGCAGAAGAATTAAAGAGCTGCTTCGCAGACAGAGGGAGAACAGCAGCTTACAAAAAGCGGAAGAGGGAGGCAAGAGAGAGAAGGAGAGGGGCAGAGGGGATAAAGAGGGGAACAATAAGCATAAGACAGGTCTTGCAGAAGCGCAGGATGGAGCGCACAGTCCTGTTCACGGGATATCAGGTGCAGCAGGAAAGAACCAAAAGAGCAGCCAGAATACGGTCTCCCAGAGCAGTAATAGAAAAACGCCAGTGAAAGACGGAAACAATAAGGGAGTGGAAAATTTAAATGCGGATGTTTTGCACGAGACAGACAGTCCATCAAAATCATCTGCAGAAAACAGAAATGTTGTGGGCAAATATGATGCACGTATGAAAATACTGAATCGTATGTCACTGCGCCAGATGCAGGACCTGAGGCGTCAGATACAGGCAGATAACAGTTTAGAGCAGGCGCAGAAAACAGATTACTGCCGTCAAATCAGCCAGGCAGCGGAGCAGAAAGAGGCAGAAGAAATATGGCAGAAAGCAGAGAACTGCAAAGAGAAACCTTATGCTGTAATTACCAAAGTTATGGCTGAAGTCGAAAAATCTCAAGCTCCGAAGCAGGAGAAGGCTCAGGTTATGCAGCAATTAGAAGAATTGAGAAAAAGGCGGGGGCAGGCAGAGGCAGAGCAACTTGTGAAATCTGTGCCAGAGAACATGAATCACAATCAATATCGGAATTTTCGGGAGAAATTGTCTCAGTATCAAGAGGTGGACATTTCACCTTATGAAGAGATTTTGGAGATGAAACGGAAACAGGCTGCCCAGCTGGAACTGGATCACATGCGGCGGAGAGTGAAGAAAAGTGACCGGAAGAGCCTTATGAATATGTTAAATCAGCTCAAGGAGGGATTCCTGGAGGAAGACGCCGCACCTATGCGCAGGGAAATTGAAGACAGACTGTGGAAACTGGATGAGGCGGCAATTGACAAGATCTGTCCCAATATTATGAGCATGACTTTTGACGAGGCTGCAGAAGCTTATGAAAAAATTGAGGGAGGCGCATTTCTTCCAGAATTAAAGATGAATACTCTGGAAATGATCGATAAACGGCTTACCAAGCTGAAAATGGATGAATGTGGACTTTTAGTTGAAAAATTAAAGGAAGAATTAAAAGGAAAGGTCAAAGACAGCCAGCGTCTTCATTTTTACGAAGTGCGGAAAATTATGCGTGGGGACTGGGAGCCAGAAGAGGCAGCGCTCGCAGCCTGCGCGCTTAATACATATGCTGTGGACCGGAGCCGTTATGAGTATCCAATTTTAATCTGTGATTCTTCAGGCAGAAAAAATGGACGGGAAGGTTTTCTTCTGACTCCGGATCATATTTTCTATAACAGCGCATTTAGCAGTGAAAAAATTTCAGTGCGTACGATAACCGGG
>CAJUCK010000005.1:71890-83882 GCA_910585395.1 uncultured Lachnospiraceae bacterium | reverse complement strand
CACAGGACTTTTAAACCGTGGAATTTATGTGAACCGTGGGAATGGAGTAAAAACGAAGATTCCGGGAGGAATTCCTGCAAAAGAGCTGGAGAATTTTGGAGAAGTTCTGGATCAGTTTGTATCTTATCTTCAGGAAAAACCAGAATCCAGAAGCATTGCTTATCTGGCGAAGGAAATGCATGAGGTGAAGTGCTGTTATCGCTGTGGATTCACCTATCAGGAAGGTAATATTTGTCCCAAATGCGGGAATCAGGCGAATCGCTGACCGCAGATATCAGAATCAGAGTAGATGGAGAGAGCGTTTAGTCTTTCCCCATCAAGCTCCGAAGTGGATTGACCTGTTTGGCGCGTGCCATGATGTCCTCTGCGTTTTGCAGCAGATATTGACTTAAATGTTCGAGTTCTTCTTTCGTAAATCCAGAAGATTTTTCAATTTTACCTGATGGCAGAGTGCCCTCGGCGTAATCGTTTCCTCTTTCAAAAGTGATATGGACAATTTTCTGCCCCTTCTGGTTGACGACGCCAGAATGAGTCATGCGGAGTTCTTCAGATTGTTTCATGGATGATTCCCCCTTATTCTGTAATTATGCTGAAATAAGTGATCTTTCTCCCAAAATGTTACAAAACAGCTTTTATTCAGGGTAACATAATTTTAGAAAGTATTCAAGATAAATACGATAATTGTGAAAATATAAGAAAAGTATTATTTACCAGTCAATTGCTTCATGATACAATGGCAGTAACTGTTAATTTTTTTATAAAGGAGGTTTTTATGAGACAATATTCCAGAAACAAATTCTGGGGAAGGCTGTTTTCCTGGGTACTTGCAGCAGTATTTTTATGTTCTAATCTGGAAACTGCAGCTTTTGTTCAGGCACAGCAGGGGGAAACGATCTTAATTCAGACAGCAGAAGAGCTGGCAAAGATTGGAACAGACAGTAATTATCCTATGACCGGCGACTATGTCTTGACACAGGATATTGATTTGTCTGGCAGCAATTGGACACCTATGGGTGGCTTTCTAGGGAACAAAGGAAGCTGCAATCCAGCAGAAGCAAATGTATTTTCGGGAACCTTTGACGGCCAGGGTCATGTGATTTCGGGCTTGACGATTCACCTGGATGATTCCATCAATCAGGATGGAAAATATGGTCAGGTGGGATTGTTCAGTGTTGTTGGATCCGATAATGCATCTGACCGTGCAGAGGTAAAAAATCTGATCTTTACAGATGTAAATATCTTTACAGATTTTCCAAATGGCCTTGCAGCCATCGGAACACTTGCCGGAGAAGTCAACGGTTATGCCAGTATTTCTGGGATTGCCGTACTGAACGGGGAGCTGAATATTAACCGCTCAGAACGTTGTGATACAGTGGGAGCAGGAGGGATAATTGGAGAATGCCGTACTTCTGCTGCCATGGGAAATGCAGAAATTTCAGTGACAAACTGCTACAACGGCGCAAATGTGCTGGCAAGTGGAAGCAGAAGTGACTTGATCTATGCAGGAGGGATTCTTGGAAGAGTGGCAAAGTCTGCCTGTAAGGAGATATCCCAATGTGTGAATACAGGAGCGGTACAGTATCAGGGGTATGACGCGTTTGGCATTGCAGCAGCAGAGAGCGCCAATGACGTGCTGCTTGCTACAATGAAAGAATGTTATTTTGTGGCGGATATGGAACAGCTTGCTTCCGGGGGCGCTCTGCCTGTTCCTGAGACAGAGCTGAAAGGAGGAAGCCTTCCCCAATACTTATCTGATGCTGTCTGGCATGCTGAAAATGGATGTTATCCAGTTCCTTCATTTTGTTTTGAGTCCAGTGCAGCGGGCATGATTTATCTGGCAGGATTGTCTCTGAATTTTGCAGAAGGAGAAGATGCCTCCGGCGTCAGGACGGACATCAGTCTTCCTCAGAGCGTGGGAAATCAGACGATAACTTGGAGCAGCAGTGATAAGCTGGCTCTGTCCATTGAAGGAGAAAAGGCAGTTGCTCATCCAGCAGATATCGGCAGCAATACAGCAGTTACTTTGACAGCACAGACTTCCAAAGGATATACACGGAGTTTTAAGGTGACAGTACTGACAGACCGTGTACAGGAGGCGTCGTTTGATCAGGGGTATGCACAGATTGGGACGCCCCTTAAAGTGTCTGTTTCTAATACAGAAAGCATGGAACTGAAGTATCAGTGGAGCGTAGGCGGCAGGGTTATCTCAAATACTTCTGACACTTATACGCCTGTGCAGACGGACCTGGAAAAATTTATATCTGTTACTGTTACTGCAGCGGATAACAGTGTGCGCTGGGAACTATCCACCTACTGCAGTGAACTTCCCGTGGTTTATGTGGAGACAGATGATGGCAAGGACGTCACCAGCAACACGGTGGCAAAAGATGCGGTGATAAAAATCCAGGGCAATGAAGAATTTAACAATCAAGATACCTGGTATGAAGGCGCCACTACCATTAAAGGCAGAGGAAATTCTACCTGGAGTTTTGCCCAGCAGAATAATCTGAAAAAACCTTATAAATTAAAACTTTCAGAGAAGGCAAATTTACTGGGGCTTGGAACAGGAACGAACAAGCATTGGGTACTGCTGGCAAACGCCATTGACCACACGAATATGAGAAATGAGCTGGCTCATACTTTCTCCAAAAAGATTGGCATGGAAACTACTGTGGGAGACACTGGAGTGGTCCTGATTTTAAACGGGGAATATCAAGGTATTTACGAGCTGAGCGAGCATATAAGAGTTGGAAATGCACGGGTGAATGTATTTGAATGGGAAGAACTGGCTGATGATATTGCCAAGGCAGTCTGCAAAAAGGAGACGGCGCTGGATAAATCAGCGCTGGAAACTTTCTTAGAAGAGAACTTTGGCTGGATGTCAGGAAGTTTCCAGTACCAAGGGAAGACTTATCAGGTTTCAGAGTATTATACAGATCCGATTCCAGATTTTACAGGCGGTTTTCTGCTGGACATGGATTTTAGAAGTACCAATGACCAGTACAAATATATTTCTACGTTTCCGACAAGGAATGGAATACCGATGTTCTTCCGTGCACCGGAGTATGCGAAAACAAATCCAGCTATGGTGAATTTTGCCCAAAATTACATGAATGCTTATGAAGCAGCCATTGGAAGCGCAGATTTTACTGCTGATTATAACGGTGTAAAAGTGCATTATACCGATTTGTTTGATATGGATTCTCTACTGCAGTATTGGCTGCTCTGTGAGTATGTCAATAACTGGGATTCCATGAAGAACAGTACATATCTGTACAAAGACTTGGAAGGAAAGGCAAAGATGGGACCTGCCTGGGACTATGACTGGGCATGGGGAAATATTAATATGTACAGTATGACGGGGCCCTTCGTGTATGACCAGTGGCACACAACTCTTACTGGTATGGATACAAACGCGGGAGGATTTGCAGAACAGGCATATCAAAAACAACAGTGGAACCGTTATCTTGTCAAAGATCCTTATTTTGTAACTAGAGCATATGAGTATTATAAGAAATACCGCCCAGACGTGATAGAAGATATTATGAAAGACGGCGGAACCATTGATATACTTGAGAAAAAATACCAGAAAGCTTCAGAGATAAACGATGATAAATGGTCTTATTCTTACCGGTTATATAGTGGAAAAGCTTTTGTAAATGGATTGGAGACGCATACAGACAGTCAGACTTATGAGGCGGCAGTTGCTTCCCTGAAAACTTTTATAAAGAAGCGGATAGAGTGGATGGATCAGCAGTTTACAGATGTGGATACCTTGTATGCCTCGCTTGGAAATCATGTTTCTGATGCAATTTCTGTTACAGCTCCATCAATTAGTGCAGACGGAACTATTACAGCCGCAGCAAATATCACAGATGCAAATGCCAGGTATATTACTGTTCTTGTAAATGGGCAGAAAGTATTGTCAGATGGCAGTGATAAGATTCCAGTGACAGATGGTTCTGCCAGCGTTACGATTGACAGTGATATGATGCTTGGAAATATGCTCAATACGATTGAGATACTCGGGGTGAACAGTTCAGGAAATTATATTTCAGGTTTGATGAATTTTACTACATTTGACGGGCCTGAAGTGAAACTGGAAGGAAATGTGGAAGTGGCGTCTGACAGGGAAGGTGAGATTTCTTATCCAGGAGATACCCTCAGCGCCAATGTTACAGTCAGCCCGGTGAAAGGAAATCTGACTTATCAGTGGTATGCGTCAGAAGAACCTATTACTGGAGCTGTAAAAGCTTCCTATCAATTGACAAAGGACCAGATTGGGAAAACGATCAGCGTCAAAGTGGGCAGTACCATAGAAGCTGGCACAATTGGAGGAACTTATAGTGGCACGATCAACGAGAAGCCTGTGATATTGGAAGGCAGCGTTAAAATATCATCCAGTCGAGAGGGAGCAGTTTCTTATCCAGGCGATGAGCTGAAAGTAAAAGTGACAGAAGATACCAATACAGGGAAGCTGAGTTATCAGTGGTATGCAGATGGCAATAAGATAAAAGGAGCTTCAAAGAAGACATATGTGCTTACAGAGGCAGAAATTGGAAAGATTCTGAGCGTTAAAGTTACAAGTGATGAACAGACAGGAGAACTCACAGGAACTTATGCAGGGGCAATAAGTGAGAATACTGGAGAAAATCCAGGTCCAGGAGGAGACGATGACAAGCCGGCAGCATTAACAGGAAGTGTCACAGTGACTTCCAGCAGAATCGGAAATGTTTCTTATCCAGATGATATTTTGACTGCGAACGTGTCAGAAAGCAACAACAGTGGAACATTGAGTTATCAATGGTATGCGGGAGAAACAGCAATTTCTGGAGCAGTGGAGGCGTCTTATGTGCTCACACAGACAGAGATTGGAAAGACGGTCAGTGTAAAGATAAGGAGTGATAAAGAGACAGGGGAACTTACAGGAACTTATTTAGGAACTGTTGATGAGAATTCTGGGGGAGGCCCAGGAGGGGATGAGAATCCAGATCCAGGTCCAGGAGAGGGTGAAAATCCAGATCCGGGAGGGGATGAGAGTCCAGACCCAGGTCCAGGAGGAGATAATGATAACCCTGTAGCCTTGACAGGAACAGTTACAATAATTTCCAGCAGGGCAGGGGAGTTTTCTTATCCAGAAGATATTCTGACTGCGGAGGTGTCCAGGAGCAATAACAGCGGAGCGCTGAGTTATCAGTGGTATGCTGGCGGCGCTGCCATAACCGGGGCAACAAGAAATTACTATAAGCTGGCCAGCACAGAGATTGGAAAGACGATCAGCGTAAAAATAAAGAGTGATAAAGAGACAGGCGAGCTGGAAGGTACTTATGCAGGGACTGTGAAGGCAAAAGAACAGCTGCCTCTCCGGGCGGAGGGAATAAAGCTTTCTGTAAAATCAAAAAAGATGTATGCCTACCAGACTCTTCAGCTGAAAGTTCAAGTAATGCCTGGGGGAGCGTCTCAAAAAGTGACTTATTTTAGTGACAACAGGAAAACAGCAGTTGTATCAAATACTGGAAAAGTAACAACAAAAGCTCCTGGAAAGGCAAGAATTATTGTTAAGACGGCCGATGGCAGCGGCGTACAGGCAGTGTGTACCATTACTGTGAAAAAACCTGTTATAAAAATTACAGGAAAAACCACGGTAAAGCTGAGAAAGTCAGTGACAATGACAGCGAAAACGTATGGGCTGAAAGGAAAAATTACCTGGAAGCTGGATGCAAAAGGCAAAAAATTATTAAAAATAAAGAAAGCAGGGAAAAATAAAATAAAACTGACAGCAGGAAAGAAGAAAGGAACTGCCAGATTGACAATTACCTGTGGAAAAACGAAAGTGAAGAAGATTATCCGCATAAAGAGATAAAAATAAATGCAGCCATGGCCAAATGATTACAGCCATGGCTGCATTTAAAGTTTTTATAGCAATAAAAAAACAGTTGGCGGAATTCCAAACTTGCGCTAAAATAGAAAAGATGAGATTTTTTGAAAGGAATGAATGAAAAATGAAACTTGGAATTACCATGGAAGGCGGAGCAAGCCGCACAGTATTTAGCTGTGGGGTGACAGATGCATTTTTAGAGGAAAATATTATGCCAGATTATTTTATCGGTGTGTCAGCAGGAATCGCCTATGGGGTATCCTATTTATCCAAACAGAAGGGCAGAAATTTGACTATTGTTCAGAAATATATGAAGGACAAACGTTATATGGGTGTCCGCCATTTACTGAAGAACAAAAATTTTTATAATATTCCCTTTGTGTTCGGAGAAGTTCCCAACAAACTGGAAGCATTTGATTATCAGGCATTCGCAGAATTTCCTGGGAAAGTGGAAGCATGTGTGACCAATATTCATACTGGAAAGCCTGAGTATTTGGAAGTGCCCAGAAAAGACGATCAGTTTGAAGTGCTGGTGGCAAGCTGCGCTCTGCCGATTTTGTTTCAACCTGTAAAGGTGGGAAAACGTTATTATCTGGACGGCGGTTTGTCAGATTCTATTCCTTACCAGCGAGCCATAGAAGAAGGATGCGATAAGAATATTGTAATTCTCACCAGAGAAAGAGGTTATGTGAAGAAACCTGAGCGTGCAGGAGATATTTCACGCAAACTTTACAAAAAATACCCTAATATTGTGGAAGATATCAAGACCAGGCCAGAGAAATATAATGCCTGTATGGAAGAATTGATGGAGAAAGAAAAATCGGGAGAGATTTTTGTAATTGCACCAGAGACTACTTACGGAGTAGGAAGGACAGAGTCTGATCCAGATAAGCTGACAAAGCTTTATGAAGAAGGCTATCAGCAGGCAAAAAGCCAGATGGAAGATCTGAAACGTTATCTGGGAATGGAGATTAAGGACGAGCAGGCAGAGTAAGGAGATTATTCCATGAAATGTTATCTAATCCGCCATGGCGCCACTCAGGGCAACCAGGAGGGGCGTTATGTGGGCTGCACCGATGAGCTGGTACTCCCTGAACAGTTGGAAAAACTTAAAAATCTTAGAAATACGCTTTCTTCTGTGGATTATGTATTTACGAGCCCATATCTGCGGTGCCGCCAGAGCGGGGAAGTATTGTTTGCCGGATGTAGAAATGTTCCTGAAATCATTTGGGATTTCAGAGAAATAGATTTTGGAGAATTTGAGTATAAAAATTACCAGGAATTAAATGGGAATGCAGATTATCAGAGATTTATTGACAGCGGAGGAACGATTGCATTTCCAGGTGGAGAGGCGCCGGAATACTTCAAAGCACGCTGCTGCCGTGCATTTATATCATGTGTCAAAAAAGCCCAGGAACAAGGATTGGAAGTCTTGGGGTTTGCTCTGCATGGAGGAACTATTATGGCAGTGATGGAGGCCTTTGGTGAACCAAGAAAAGATTATTTTGCATATCAGGTTAAAAATGGCTGCGGTTACGAGGTAGAAATTGAAGGGGAAAGCAGGCTTCAGTTACGGGTAAAAAGGATGATTAGAATACGATAAGTCCAGTATTATAAAAATAGAATTGCTCATCAGACTGTCATTATGCTGTGTGCTTTCTTTTGAGATGATTTATATATTTCTAATACTATCAATTTGTCTTTTAAAGCATACCGAATGGAGGAACTATGAAAAAAGCAGCTGCGATCGGAAACGTTATCTTTATTTATCTGACAGCATTATTGCCAGTATTTCTTTTTGCAAATGGAAAAAGCAAGTTTGTTACGTTTATGTGGGAACATTTCTTTTACAACAATGTATGGATTTCGCTGTTTTTTCTGCTGCTGTTTGGTATCGTCATGTATGTTATCAATATTTTATTTCTTCTGCAGACAAGAAAGGGGCGGTGGACAGCACAGGAGCTTGCCAGGACAAATATGATAGTAAAATTCATGCAGATACCAGCGTATATATTTATTTTTATTGTAGGTCTGCTCTGCATGGTAATGATATTTACGATAGGCATTACTTTTGTTTTTGTACTGCTGGATGCTGTCAGTATCGGAATGACCGGATTGTATGCAGCGGCTGTATTTAATGAGTTAAGAAAAGAGCAGTTTATTACCCAAAAAATGCAGATATTTTATTCTCTGGCATCTTTTGTTTTTTGCGCGGATGTTATCATGGCCATTCTGGGATACCGGGTTTGTGCAATCCAAAAGGAAGATGTATGAAAGAGAAATTTTGATGTAAAAGTTCCAGGCTGGAATGGGCATTCTATTTGAATTTATGAGAGAAAGGTAAGAAATAGCAAGATATAATATGGAGGAAACTTATGAAGATTGTATTTTTAGATGCAAAATCCATTGGAGAGGATATGGATTTGTCTGGTTTTGAAAAGTTAGGAGAGGTAGTAAAGTATGATTTTTCCACACCTCAGGAGGTGGGACAGCGGGTAAAAGACGCAGATGTAATTGTGCTGAATAAAGTTCCTGTCAATGAAAAGACCATTGGCACGGCAGACAACCTGAAACTGGTATGCGTTACAGCTACAGGAACCAATAATCTGGATAAAGAGTACTTAGACCGCAGAGGAATTGCCTGGCGGAATGTGGCTGGCTATTCGACAGAATCTGTGGCTCAGCATACCTTTGCCCTGCTGTTTTATCTTTTAGAACATCTGCCCTATTATGACGAGTATGTGAAATCAGAAAAATATGTGGGGGACCGGATGTTTACTCATTTTGACCGAAAATTCTCAGAGATTAATGGTATGACATGGGGGATTATCGGAATGGGTGCTATAGGCAGACGAGTGGCAGAGCTTGCCAGCCTGTTTGGATGCAAAGTAGTTTATTTTTCTACCACAGGAAAGAACCATCAGCCTGGATACCAACAGGTATCTTTGGAAAATCTGCTGGAAATTTCAGATATTGTATCGGTTCATGCACCACTGACAAATGATACAGAAAATCTTATGGATCAGAGAGCATTTTCCAAAATGAAGAAATCAGCTATTTTTTTGAATCTGGGAAGAGGTCCAATTGTATCAGAACAGGCTCTTGCAGATGCGCTGAATCAAGGGCAGATTCGTGCAGCGGGGCTTGATGTGCTCAGCATGGAGCCTATGAGCAGCGATAATCCCCTGCGAACAATCAAGGACAGTGACAGACTGCTGATTACACCTCACATTGCCTGGGCAAGCGTGGAGGCGCGCACAAGGCTGATGAAAATCATTCAGGGGCAGATTCAGGAATTTTTTGAATTGTAAACTCAGCTGGGTATGCTGCAGTCCAGTCCGCTGTGGTAAGAATAATTTCCCAGCTTTTTCAGTAATGCTTTGACTGGCGCTCTTTGTTTTGACTGGCAAAAAGGAACCAGGAACAGATTGTTAAAAAGTTCCAGAATCTCTAGATAATCATTCTGTGCCTGCTCCATCAGTTCTAAAAAAGAATCGGTAGAAACCTGGGATTTGTTCCAAGGATTATGCCAAGACTGGTGAAGAATATTCAGAGGATCAATGTGGACAGTCAGGGTGCTGCTGGGGATCAATGTGGACAGCAGAGGATAACCCAGAACGATTTGTTCTAATCTGCCGAAAAATTTCTTTTTTCTCCCAGACGGGTCATGGAGCCATTTGGTTCCAAGCTGCATGGATCGAATAGAAGCATGGATGGTGGAATATAAAATGCCAAGCTTTGGGTAGGTTTTTCGGTAGATATAATATAAAATGGAAGAGATGGTATGAAGCTGCAGGCGTGTCAGCTGAATGGTGGAACTCTGCCGGAATTCAGAGGGAAGACAGTGCTTGTAAAACTGCAGCAGTTCCGTGTCAATATCCACTTCAAGACTCATATGGCAGCCGTGGTAACGGCTGTTTTTTTCTGTAAAATTTGTTTTCCAGTAGACGTAAGGATGGCAGTGAGTGTCCAGAATATAATGTCCCAGAAATCCAGTGATGTATGCGTCAGCAATCTGCACTTCTGTTGGATCATCAAACAGACTGCGGCTTTCTAAAAGATGACGCAGGAATTTACCAGTATGATCTGTATGAGCCACTGCCCCGATGTTATTGGAGTGAATGGCGTAAGAGGGAAGAAAATAAAAAAACACATCGGGTCCCTGCAGCCCTAAACTGTAAGCTGCATGATGACTGTGTATAATCTGCTTTAAAACGTTATGGTTAAGTTGTCTGTAAGTATTTCGTCCAAATAAATAATGTGTGGTGAAGCCAGGCATAATCAATCCTCTTTTCTGAAATATAGATAACAGTTCTGTCCATGCCATTGGTAAAGAGGCGGGACATTATTATAAATATAGTATATCTATTTTTCTAAAATTTTCAAAGAGAAAAGGAAGAACTTTAACATTAATTTATTGCATCCGTGTGGACAAAAAGTTATACTGTATAGATAAATCAGGGGGAAAGGACGCATGTATGGCAGAGAATAAGTTAAATGAGAGAAGGGATGAGAGTAAAAATGGAAATCTAGGAGAGGAGCGGCAGATGATGAATCTGGATTCTTCGGCAAGTCATGGGATGCTGCCGGCACGCAGCAGCAGTTCTGGAGTGTCCCGGCTTATAAAACAATATAAAGAAAAAGAACGCCTGAATTTACAGCAGAACCACATCAATGGGAAGATGGAACTGGTTCCTCTTTTGAAAATTTCTTATGGGCAGATTCATGTGGAGTTTACTATCGGAAATAAGAGAAAATACGTGCTGAAAAATACTCAGATTTTTGCAGATGCACTAAGACGTGGAGAATTTATGTCTTATGGAAAAGAACTGGAATTCTATCATACGTTGGAAGCGTTTTCAGAAAAGAGCAGGCCAATGGCAGAATTTTTGCTGCAGGAGGCAGAAATTCGCAAAATTACAAACCGGAGTCTGGATTATTATGATAGTAAAAAGGGACGCTATGTGGCTGTCCATAGTGGAAATATGGATAATTTTTTTCAGGCTCTGGGAGCTGTAGAATTTGCTGTGGAGATGAATTACACGCCCAGAAAAATGTGGAAAGTTTCTCAGGAAAGATACCCAATGAAACTGCTGATCCAGGGAACAGAGGGCGGCGTGGTGCTTCAGACAGAGCCTTTTTTCTATACTTGTGGAAGGAGATTCATGTATTTGTGGAGAGAAGGCGAAGTTTTCCCGATGCCTGTGGAACAGGTAAGAGAAATTGAGCCCTTCTGGGAGTATCTCAATAAATATAAATACGATGAATTTTTTGTGGAACGCGCAGAACTGCCTATGTTCTGCAGGGAGCTGCTTCCAATACTGGAACGTCATTTCCTTGTAGAGAAGCAGCAGTTTCACGAGGACAAGTATCTTCCACCTAAACCAAAATATGAGATCTTTCTGGATCATCCCGATCCTGAGACGGTGACTTGTGAAATGTCTGCAGTATATGGTGACAGAAGATACAATGTTTATGATAAACCGCGTGTGCTGGATCACCGGGATGAGCTGGAAGAGTTAAAAGCAAGAGAACAGGTGAGATTCTGGTTTCAGAATGTTGATCCCCAGAAAAATCAAATGATTCTTGCAGAAGATGAAGAACGTCTGTATCAGTTTCTCACGCAGGGGATAGATGAGCTTTCTGTGATTGGCACAGTTTATATCAGTGATGCTTTGAAATCTATGGAAGTCAGGGAGGCACCACAAGTATCGGTCGGCGTTTCCCTGAAAGGAAATCTGCTGGAAATTACCTTAGAGAGTCAGGAAATGCCATTAGAAGAACTGGTGGAAATTCTGTCAGCATATCAAAAGAAACGTAAATTTTTCCGTTTAAAAAATGGAGATTTTTTCAGTATGGAAAATGGAGGTCTGGCCGTGCTTTCCCACATACAGGAAACAACGGGAATCTCGCCGCAGCAGTGGCGTCAAGGATATGTGACACTGCCCAAATACCGGGCGTTGTATCTGGATCAGGAACTGCGGAACCAGAAGGGATTTTATGCTGTCAAAAATAAAGATTTCCGAGCATTGATACGGAATATGAAAACTGTGGAGGACAATGATTTTGAGGTGCCGAAATCTCTGGAAAAAGTGCTGAGGGAATATCAAAAGC
>CAJUCK010000005.1:63844-71880 GCA_910585395.1 uncultured Lachnospiraceae bacterium | reverse complement strand
AAAGCAGGGATTTTTGTGGCTGAAAACCTTAAAGACGAATGGATTTGGGGGAATTCTTGCCGATGATATGGGGCTGGGCAAAACAATAGAGATCATTGCATTTCTCCTGTCAGAATGGCAGGACGGCGCTTCCTATTCTCATTTTGCCTTGATTGTCTGCCCTTCTTCTCTGGTGTATAACTGGAAAAAAGAGATTCAACGGTTCGCCCCTGCGCTTCATGCGGTGGCTGTGACAGGAACTGCTTTAGAGCGTGAAGCTTTGATTGCTGGTGCGGGCCGCGATGAGATTCTTATTACTTCTTATGAACTGCTGCGCAGAGACATTGACTGTTATGAGAACTGCTGTTTCGGATATGAGATTCTTGATGAAGCACAGTATATTAAGAACCATAACACGAAAGCAGCCAGGGCAGTAAAGGAAATCCGGGCGGATTTTAGGACGGCTCTGACGGGGACGCCAATTGAAAACCGGCTTAGCGAGCTGTGGAGTATTTTTGACTACCTGATGCCAGGGTTTCTCTATTCCTATCAGAGATTTCGGGAAGAGCTGGAAATACCTGTGGTCTCTGAACGGGATGAAGAGAAAAAAGATTGTCTGCGTAATATGATACGTCCTTTTGTATTGCGCAGATTAAAACAGGATGTATTAAAGGATCTGCCCGAGAAAATGGAGGAGGCTGTCTTTACTAGGATGGAGGGGGAACAAGAGAAATTGTACCGTGCCCATGTACAGCGGATTCAGATGATGATACAGGGACAGTCAGAAAAAGAATTTGCTTCACAGAAAATACAGGTATTGTCAGAGCTTACAAGGCTGAGACAGATCTGCTGTGATCCAGGTCTGGTCTATGAAGATTATCACGAAGAATCGTCCAAAAGTGCTATGTGCGTTGAACTTATTCATAATGCACTGCAGAGCGGGCATAGAGTTCTTTTGTTTTCACAGTTTACTGCTATGTTGGACAGGCTTGAGCAGAGACTGCGTAAGGAGCAGATTTCTTTCTTAAGCCTTACTGGGGCTGTCAGTAAGGAGAAACGGGTGGAACTGGTGGAGGAATTTCAGACCGGGCGGGCGCCAGTGTTTTGTATTTCTTTAAAAGCTGGCGGAACAGGATTGAATTTAACAGCAGCAGACATAGTAATCCATTACGATCCATGGTGGAATGTTGCTGTACAAAATCAGGCTGCGGACCGGGCTTACCGGATTGGCCAGAAGAATCCGGTAACCGTCTATAAACTGATTGCCCAGAATACCATTGAAGAAAATATTTTAAAACTTCAGGAAAAAAAGAGTCAGCTTGCAGAGCAGCTTTTGGGAAACGAAGGATTTGAGGGTGTGAACTTTACAAGAGAAGAAATGCTTAAACTGCTGGGGTAGTGCCTGATAATGAAATTTGTAAATCAGCTTGTACTGTTTTGTTCAATATTATTCAGATGCTGTGCGAATGGAGGAATGTTATGGAATTGCTGTATGGAACCACCAATGAAGGAAAACTGCTTGTGATGAGACGAGCGTTGTCCCCTCTGGGGATTACTGTTATAGGGCTTAAGGGCATAGAAAAAATTCCTGTTGTACAAGAGACAGGAAGTTCTCCTCTGGAGAATGCCAGGCTGAAGGCAAACGCATATTTTAAGGCGTTTCAGGTACCTGTGTTTTCCTGTGACACAGGACTATATTTTAAAAATGTGCCAGCTGAATACCAGCCGGGAATTTATGTGCGAAGACCTCTGGGATATGAAATGACAGATGAAGAGTTGACAGAATATTACAGAGAAATGGCACAAAAGTTTGGAGATTTGCAGGCTCAGTATCGGAATGCAGTCTGTTTCTGCAAGAGTGCGCAGGAAGTTTATGAAAGTGATGACCTCAGATTGTCGGGAAAACCTTTTGTGCTTACTTCCCGTCCCCATTGCAGAAGCCAGGCTGGTTTTCCCCTGGACCGGCTTTCCATTCAGATTTCCAGTGGTAAATACTACTATGACCTGCCAGAGGATGCTCAGGATGAAGTCGCGCTGGATCAGGGGTTTCGGGAATTTTTCCGCAGCTGCATGAGGATATCAAACAATAAATTTTAAACAAGTTTTTTAAGCAGAGGTATCTTTCTAAAAATGCTGATGATGAGAAAACTTTCACACAGCACCAGAAGATAGACGCAGGGAATGATTATAAGGGATGAAAATCAGAGACAGAATAGATGAAAACCAGTCTGGAAACATTTCTTATAATAAATTCTTTTATATCTAAATTTTTCTTTTCTAAAAACAGAGCGCCGCTGATCATAAAGAACAGAGGAACTCCTGTACGCATTGCCATGTCAATAAAATTAAAAATTTTCCATTCATTCAAAGAAGGATCAATAAACCATCCAGTAGATACTACATGCAGCATAACAACCATCAGGCAGGTCAAAATAAAATCAATGACAGACTCCATTCAAAACAATTACAAAGCAGGTTCCACCTCCCAAAGCGTCGTCCACCCATATTTTTCCTCTGTGCAGGTTCACGATTTCCTGGGCAATGCAGAGACCGAGACCGAAATGCTCCTTGTCTTTGTGGGATTTGTCACATCTGTAAAAGCGGTCAAATACAGCTTGCTTCTCTGAATCAGGAATTCC
This sequence comes from uncultured Lachnospiraceae bacterium, assembly GCA_910585395.1. Lineage (GTDB taxonomy): Bacteria > Bacillota > Clostridia > Lachnospirales > Lachnospiraceae > Petralouisia. The sequence continues at coordinate 69,262 of CAJUCK010000005.1, read as the reverse complement.
AATGCCAGTATCTGATATCTGGAGCATAAATTTTTCTGAAAATACTTTCAGAGTAAGGTGAATGCTTCCTCCCTCAGGGGTATAGCAGAGGGCGTTGTCCAGTAAAATAGATAAGACTTGTTCCAGACGCTCTTTGTCACAGCAGCAAGGCGGCACCAGTTTGTCTGGAAGAGTAATATTCATGGAAATTGATTTTTTTTGAGCCAGTGGTTCAAATTTTTCATAAGCTGATAACAACAGTGTATCCAGTTCCACCTGTGTTTTCCGCAGCGAAAGATGGGAACTGTCAGTGCCAGAGAGCGTCAGCATGTCATCAATCAGCCGTCCCATCCGTTTTCCTTCTTGCTGTATAGTTTGGGAAAAATGCGCAGCTTCTTTGGGGGATGCATGCTGCATAGCAGATAGGGCAGACAGCATGACAGTCAAAGGAGAGCGTAGTTCATGGGAAGCTGATGCGATAAATTCAGCCTGTTTCTGGCGGTTCTTGATGATAGGCTGCAGCATACGCCAGGTAAAAAACCAGAAAAACAGTCCTAAGAGAAAGATTCCCAGAATGTTCACTCCAGCAAAAAGTTTCCGGCGGGCGGCAATAGTTTTGTTTAAATCAGTAAGAGGATAAAGCACCGCTGCATTTAAAACGCCGTTATTTTTGGGAATCAGGGCAGCAGAGGCGTAATACTGTTCCCCCTTCCAGTTCAGATGAAAGTCAGCATGGGTGGAAAGTATAGATTCCTTTGTAAAGGCTTCTTCCAGGAGGGTATAGTCTTCTCGTGCCTGTTTTCGTGCCTGGGTAAAGATATCTTCATCTAAAGTTAAGGGAGACAGATTTTCAAAAACTAATTTAGAGCCGTTATCCCAGATATCGATCTCGAAACCAGTATCTGCCTGAAACTGCGCCAGCCAGCTGCGGGATAGGATGGACTGGCTGCCCAGATGATTGTACAGCATATTGGTATTGATCTGAAAATCGGAAAAATGGCTTTTTTTGGATTCTGATTCTGAAAATGAGAGACAGATTAAGGACATTAAGACCAAAATCGTACTGCTGGCAAGCGTGCACAAAAAAGTAAGCTGAATATGGAGTTTTTTTAACATATCAGACCTCCAGTTGATAGCCGATTCCCCGGATTGTTTTTAACTGCAGAGAGCTTTGGACGCTTTTTAGCCGACGGCGCAAAAAATAGATGTAATTATCCAGATTGCCGTCTTCCACTTCAGCGTCAGGTCCCCAGACTTTGGCAAGAAGAGAGGAACGTGGGATTGTCTGCCCTGGATTGCGCAGAAAAAATTCCAACAGATCACCTTCTCTGGCAGAGAGGGAGCAGGAGAGACTGCGGCAATAGAGCTTTTTCTGTTCTATATTATAAGAAATATCTCCAATAGCCAGGGGCTTGCTGCCTTCCCATTTGGTCGGGCGTCTTAAGATGCAGCGGATTCTGGCAAGAAGCTCTTCAAAATCAAAGGGCTTTACCAGATAATCGTCAGCTCCGCAGTCAAGCCCAGTAATTTTGTCATTGAGGGCACCCAGTGCAGTGACGAAAATAATGGGAGTGGAAATATTTTTTTCCCTTGTTATTTTTAATACAGAGATCCCATCCAGAACCGGAAGCATCCGGTCTAATAAGATCAAATCATGGGACTGCTGTTCTATGAAATGCAGTCCTTCTTCGCCATCATGGCACACATCTGTCTCAAAATGCTGCTGTTCCAATTGAAAGCGAAGTGTTTCTGCAAGTGATCTGTCGTCTTCAATAATCAATATTCTCATAGTTGTCTTTCCTTATGAAATTTAAATCAATGGAGCGTCCAAAAAGTATCAAGGTTCCAGCGAAGCTGGGTTTTGTTTTATGCGGGGCACATAAATAGAGCAGTTAAAAAAGCAAAGGCTATCTCCCAGCGAAGCTGGACCCCGCCTCATGCTAAAGTATACCACACTTGTCTCTAAATTATCTCTAAAAAATATTTCCTGATTTAGAGAAAGATTAGAGATTCCTGTGATATTCTGTCTGCAGATGATAAGAGATGAGTATGAAGGAGGCAGTATATGAAACGTAAGATAGTAAAACGTGCGGCAGCAATGTTATTGACAATGGTTATGGTTTGTGCCAGTCTTGCCGGATGCAGCGGCAAAGATCAGAAGGGAACAGGAAATGAGACTGTGGGCAAAAATGCAGAGGAAAGCAGCGAGAAACGTGCTATGGGGCGGTTTCTGGAAGAGGAAGTTGATACAGACATTGTATTTGGCAATATTATGGATATGAAAAAATTAGAGAATGGAACGCTGCGGATAATTGGCTCCAACGCAGATGATGAGATGAATAGTGTATGGGATTCGAAAGATCAGGGAGCAAACTGGGAGAAAGTCTATGATTTTCCCGCAGAGATTCAGGACAGCGACGAAGGATATGCGGACCGCGGGGCTTTGTCCGCGGACGGGAAAGCAGTATGCGTCTATAACAAGAATGAACATGGCAGCGGTATAAAACCGATACTGTATCTTCTGGATCAGAACGGCAGCGCTGCGCCGCTTGCTTTTGAACTGCCTGCTTCAAAAGGAGAAACCGCTCAGGGGAAAATGATTATGGGAATTACGTTTGCAGGCAGTGACCAGTTATTAGTAAAGGATGAGACGGACAAAATATTCCAGATCAACATAGGGGATGGAAGCGTAAAGCATACTTATGAATTTGATGGTTCTATTGATACTCACCAGGTCTATGCGGCAGGAAAGAAAATGATTGTTTTTACCAGTACAGAGGCCCTTGTGTATGATACAGAGACAGGAGAACAGCTTCCTCTTGAAGAATCACTGCAGCAGGGACTCGCTGAGGCTGGTCTGTTTCATTCAGTGGACAGCATGGACGGTGGAGAAAGCATATATTGCCTTTCTGGCGGAGGTCTTTATCATTATAAATTTGGCGGAAGTGTGATGGAGCAGCTGATTGACAGTAAAATGAATTCCATGGGAGCGCCGGCTTTTTATCCGATTGCTCTGACCATGGTGGATGAAGAGAATTTCCTGGTGGCAGCAAATGATTCTAACTCCAGTTCCCCTACGGGAGTCGCATTGTTAAAGTATAGCTACGATGCCGATATCCCTGCCAAACCAGATAAGGAGCTGAGAGTCTATTCCTTGTATGAAAACCGGGAAATGCGTCAGTCTATCAGCCGTTTCCAAAAAGAACACGCGGACATTTTTGTAAATTATCAGGCTGCCATGTCTGAGGAAAACGGCATGAATGTTTCTGATGCGTTAAAGACTCTGACTACAGAAATTATGGCAGGAAAAGGGCCGGATCTGATGATATTGGACGGGATGCCAGTTGAGACATATATAGAAAAAGGAATTTTAAAAGATTTGTCTTCTCTGATTGGAGAAGAGGGCAGCTATTTTGAGGATATCCTCAAAACTTACGAAGACGAACAGGGACAATTATGCGCGGCTCCGGCCAGATTTATGATCCCGATGATTCAGGCAGGCAGCGCTTACTATACACCTGGAGAAGATTTTGATACTTTTACGGGGCGCAAGGATGCTTTGGCAAACATGGAGCCAAGGTCTGTGGTGGAAAAATTCTGGTATACCTGCGGCGCGGCATGGCGGAAAAGTGACGGCACATTGGACGCGGCAAAGATTACAGAATTTCTTACAAAACTGAAAGATGCGTATGGAACGTATGACCACAGTTTAGATGACGAAGAAACAGGAGTACACATGACGATGGATGGAAACACAGAAGAAATTGGAAAGTTATCTTTCAGCCATGGAAATTTTGAACTGGCGTTTGGAAGAATCAATGTAAATATCGGATTATTCAGTAATATGGATTATGGAATGATGACGGCAGTGAATAAGAAACTGGATCATGGAGATTACGGTTTGATGCCAGGGCAGGCAGAACATGTTTTTGTTCCAGCGATGATACTGGGAATTAACAGCAAAAGCAGCCAGACAGAGACAGCGGAAGCATTTGTAAAGTATCTGTTTTCCCAGGATTCACAGAACATATCCCAGTCAGGAGGGCTTCCAGTTGAGAAAGAAGCGTTTTGCAGCGTAATTGACGGACATCAGTGTGAAGGGAAGGAAAATCTCTTCTGCGTGGGAGGCGTCGAAGATGAGATACTGGATTATGCTATGGAGCCTACGCCGGAGGAAGAAATTAAGAAACTTACAGATCTTGTGGAATCACTGAATACGCCGGCATTTCGGGACGATGTGATTAAGGATGTCGTAGCAGAACAGGGAGAAAAGGTGCTGAAGGGAGAAATCAATCCCAAGGAAGCCACTGACGCCATTATACAGAAGGTAAATATTTATCTGGCGGAGTAATTTTGACAGAAGAAGAAAGATATGGGTGGGATAATGAAAAAGCGATATCAAAGGGGCGGCTCCAGGCGTACAAAAACTGCCAGAATCCATAAAAGTTTTCGCGGATTTCTATGGATTCTGCCAAGCTTTCTGGGAGTGCTGGTATTTTATCTCCTTCCCTATGCAGATGTTGTCCGCCGCTCATTTCTAGGAGCGGTAGACAACAGATTTGCAGGAATAGAAAATTATCGGACAGTACTGGGGAATACAGCGTTTCTGCTGGCAGTAAAAAATACACTGCGTTTTACCGTGTTCTGTATTCCCATGCTGATACTCACTGCCTTTCTATGTGCCGTTATTTTATACCGCAGCAAATATGGGGGAATCATCAAGAGCGCGTTTTTGATGCCTATGGCGCTGCCAGCCGTCTCTGTGGCGCTGATGTGGAGGCTGCTCTTTCATTCTCAAGGCATTGTGAATGGCTGGCTTGACAACTTTAATCTAAATGGAAGTGACTGGATGAACAGCGGCAGCGCTTTCATGATTCTGGTGGGAAGTTATATCTGGAAAAATCTGGGATATGATATTGTGCTGTGGATGGCAGGCCTGGCAGGAATTTCTGAAAATATCTATGAGGCGGCAAGGGTGGATGGAGCAGGAGAATGGCAGTGTTTCTGGAATATCACTCTGCCCAGTTTAAAGACTTCCTTTTATACTATTACAGTGCTGTCTTTTCTTAATTCTTTTAAAGTATTCCGGGAAGCTTATCTGGTTGCAGGGGATTATCCCCATGAAAGTATCTATATGATGCAGCATCTCTTTAATAATTGGTTCCGAAATTTCTCCTTTGACAAGATGGCAGCAGCGGCAGTCCTGGAAAGTCTGGTGCTGCTGACGTTGATCCTGCTTTTTCAGAAGACAGTGCACCGTCAAGATGAGTGATAAAAAATAAACTGAAAGGGAAGTGGAGAAAGATGACACGTGGAGCAAAGATTTTAAAAATACTTCTCTGGGGGCTGCTGGGACTGCTAGCTGCCTTGGCGGTTTACCCAGTACTCTTTCTTATCATAGGATCTCTGATGGGAAATGATGAACTGGAAGGGTATCTT
>CAJUCK010000005.1:50360-63834 GCA_910585395.1 uncultured Lachnospiraceae bacterium | reverse complement strand
ATTGCCGGCAAGACAGGATACGTGGGATTTCCACTGCTGCCATTGTACCCAACTTTAAAGCATTTTGTGGAAATTTTCTTGGATTCGCCGGAGTTTTTTGTGATGTTTTGGAATTCCATTAAGATTACATTCGGGGTTCTTTTAGGACAGCTGATGGTGGGAACCATGGCAGCATGGGGATTTGCAAAATATGATTTTCCATGGAAAAAAGGATGTTTCCTGATTTATATGATATTGATGCTTCTGCCTTTCCAGGTATTGATGCTGTCTGATTATCTGGTATTGGATAAGCTGAATTTGACAGACAGCCTGTGGGGCATCATACTTCCAGGGGCATTTTCTACTTTTCCAGTATTTATCATGTATCATTTTTTTATAGAAATTCCAGACAGTCTCATAGAATCGTCAAGGCTGGATGGAGCAAGGGAGTGGCAGCTGTTTTGGTATATTGCGCTGCCCATTGGTTCTTCTGGGGTTATTGCTTCTATGGTTCTGGGGTTTTTGGAATACTGGAGTCTTATTGAACAGCCAATGACATTTTTAAACGATAAAAGTTTATTTCCCCTGTCTATTTTTCTGCCGGATATTACCAGCATAGGAAGGTCAGGCATGGCATTTGCGGCTTCGGTAGTAACGTTTATTCCAGCGCTGCTGGTATTTTTGGGAGGACAGGATTATCTGGAACAGGGAATAATGGCAGGCGCAGTAAAAGAATAGAGAAGGGATAGACCAATGGACAGAAAGAAAATTTTTGAAATATTCGGCGGCTTTCTGGCGGTAATGCTTGTGTTTACCATATTGTCAAGAGCAGCAAGCGGAGCAGCCATGGCGAAGGTAGAGACCGTTAAGACTTCCACTGGAACCATTGATCACAGGGTAGCTGCAAGCGGCAGGGCAGAAGCCGGAAAAGAGATTGCAGTATACACAGAAAATGGGCAGCGTGTCAAAGAAATCTGTGTCCAGGAGGGACAGATAGTGGAAGAAGGAGAGGTACTGTTTCTGATAGATTTAGAAGAGCTGGAAGAACAGATTATGGTGGCTAGACAGGAACTGGAGAAATTGAAACTGCAGAAACAGGATGCCCAGAGCGCCCAGAGCGTGGAAAGACAGAACCGCCAGAATGCCAAAAACCGGGCAGCAGAAGACTATAATGAGGCTGTTGCCCAGGGAAATTCTGCTGTAACAGAGGCTAAGGCAGCCTGGGATAGGGCAGAACACGAATTACAGCAGTTTTTACAGAGCAATCAGAAACCTGCAAAAGGGTCTGAGAATCATCACACCATTGTACCAGAAGCTGATGAAAACGAGGCAAAAAAAGATAACCAGAAGGCAGGAAGTGAAGAAAATCCTGGCTCAAAAATGGATGAAAGCCAGAAATTATCAAAAGAAGACCAAAGGAATACAGAGCCTGAGAGTTCCAGTCAGGAGAATTTCTCTGTGGGACAAACTGGAAATACGGCTGCTGAATGGGAAGCCAGAAAGGCAGAACTGGAAGAGGCAGCGGCACAGGCAAAGGCTGTATATCAGGCGGCGCTGTCTTCTAGGACAGACAGTGTGAAGAACGCAGCAAGAGCATTGGAGGATGCTTCTATTCAGAGTGCTTCTGACAGTACAGGAGAACAGAACGAAATTGCCAGGCAGCAGCAGGAATTGACCTTAAATAAACTGTTAAGACTTAAGGAAGCAGAAGGAAAGATAACATCGCCAGTGGGGGGAATGGTGACAAATATAGCAATTACGACAGGAGATTTTACCACTGAGGGCACAGCAGTACTTCTTGCTGACACTTCAAAAGGCTGCCGGGTTAATGCATCTGTGCAAAAGGAAGACGAGAAATATGTCAGCAAAGGATGTCCAGTTACGCTCACGGTTTCTGGAAAGAGAGATAAAATCAGCGGCTGTACAGTGTCTGGCGTCACGGAAAGTAAAGAAGACAAAAATGTACTGAACGTAACTGTTGATGTGCCAAAAGGCGCGGTCGAAGCGGGAACTTCTGTAGACATTGAGATAATACAAAAATCTCCAAATTACAATACTATTATACCAATCGAGGCGCTTTATGAGGAACAGACAGGATATTATGTATTAGTGCTGCAGGAAGAGAAGGGTGTTATGGGTTCGGAACTTGTGGTAAAGCGGTTTGAGGTTGAAGTCGCAGATAAAAATGGCTCCAAGGCGGCCCTGGCAGAGGGAATGCTTACTGGAGAACAGGAGATTATCAGCAGTTCCAGCCGTCCCCTTGAGGATGGAAGCAGAGTGAGAAGAAAGGCAGAATAAGATGAGGAAATTTGGAGGAAATCTGTTGCTGGCAGGCATGGCGGTACTCGGATGTTTACTTTTCTATCTTTCAGCTGGTTTTTGGGGAAATCTCGGCTGGAGCAGAGAATATATCCTGTCCTATATCAATGAACCGTTAAGTGAAAACCAGGCGATCGCCGTGATGGAACAGCATCTGCAGAGGATGGAAAAAAATATTCAAAACAGTAACATGCAGGAAAAAATACCAGATTTCTGCATCTGGGGGCAGAAGGAACAGGTTTTGTTAACCAATGAGAATCTATCTCGCAGCATTCAGGCAGACGTAATTCTTTTTTGCGGCAGTCCTGGGCTGCTGTTTGAAGACTGCCGGGTGCCTGGGCGGGAAGATAAGCAGGGCTGTCTGATTGATGAAGAGACAGCATGGAGGTTGTTTGGAAGTGTTCAGGTAACAGGTAAAATGATTACTTATGAAAACAGTCAATATATCATAAGGAAGATAATTCCAGGAAGAAAGGGGGTAGCAGCATTTCCGGCGGCTGGCAGCAGCATATCCAATGAGACCGATATATCTGCAGCGGAAAAACAGCTGCAGACGGTACAGCCAGAGCAAAACGTGTTAAACAGAGTTACCATAAAAAAGCCGCAAGAACAGTCTGTCAATGAACTTAAGACAAGCTGGGCAGGCTGCTATGGCGTGGATATCCAGATATTAGATATGGAGCTGCTGCGGGGGGCAGGGGGAGTATGTGTTCTGTTGGTTCCGCTGACAGTGTGCGTGGTTTTTCTGAGTTATCTGTGTATCCAGTATGAAAAGCAGCAAGGCTGGAAAGGCAGAGCAGTGATGCTTTGTCTAATTATGTCTTTGGCTGTGCTGGCGCTGTATTTATTCGGAATGTGGATACAGATTCCAGACGAATACATTCCAGCAAAGTGGTCAGATTTTGGATTCTGGGCGCAATTAATAGCACAGAAGCAGGAAGCAGTCAGATTACTGATTAGGATTCCAAAGTCAGTTCTTGACTATGAATGGGGGAAGCGCTTTCTGGCGGCGGCAGGCTTTGGGCTTGCGGCAGAGGCGTTGACAGTTCTTACAGTTGTGATGCTCAATTACAGAATGAAGCTGAAATGTAAAAAGTAAAGATTTTTGTTGAAAAAAGATGTTTTTCCTTTATTCTGGGGGGATGAAAGATATCAAAAAGTATGGTAATCTTATGTCAGGATTATTGTGTATGTGTGATAGAGGCTGCCGCATATGGCTGAAACATAATTATTTTAAGATATTTATAGTCTGAAAATGACTGTGGATTTTATGTTTCTTGTCTGTTGCGGCAGCCCCTGTAGCATTTTTTGAAAGATATGGAGGAAAACAGGTAAATGAAAAGAACAGACAGTAAAAAAATAAGAAGATTTACCGCAGTGCTGTTAAGTGCATGCTTGTGTCTTGAAAGTTTTAGCAGTATGGCAGCTTTTGAGCCTCAGAAGCAGGCAGTTTTTACAGCAGAAGAAACGGTGCTTTTAGAAGAGGATTTCGAATCAGGCAGTACTGGAAAATGGAAGAGCAGAGGCGGAGCAGCAATTTCCATTGAAACAGATCATCCTCAAAGCGGCGGCTATTGTATGAAAATATCTGGCAGAAAGGCGGTCTATGCTGGGGCGGAACTGGAACTTAAGAATGTATTGAAGAGTAATCAGCGGCTGAAAGTTTCCTCTTACGCCAAATACACACAGGGACCAGATAAGAAAACCATTCAGATGACATTGTTCTGTGATGATAATTATTATATTGTAGGAAAAAGTGAATTGAACCGGAATGAATGGGGTGAAATAGCAGGAAGCCTTGTTTTGCCAGAGAATATAAATCTTTCCAGTGCAGTGCTGTTTTTTGAGACACCATGGACAGCAGATCCCACGCCGGAACAGGATTTTATGGACATCTATGTGGATGATGTGAAACTTGCGCTCCGCGCTTTCAGCGATACCAGCAGCTATCCATCTCTGCGGGAACTGTATAGAGAAGAATTCCCGGTTGGGGTTGCTGCCCCCCAGCTGGCATTAGACACAAAAGCGTACAGCGATTTTGTAAAGCAGCAGTTTAACAGTATTACCATGGAAAATGAGATGAAGCCCGCTTATATTTTGGATGAGGCGAAAAGCAAAAGTAATCTCAATGCTTATCGTGAAAGCGCTGCTTTGAATTTCAATTCATATAAGCCGGCAATGGAATACGCTAAAAATAATGGAATAAAAATGCGGGGGCATACATTGATCTGGCATTCCCAGACACCAGAATGGTTTTTCTATGAAAACTACGACGTTTCTGGGGAACGGGCAGACAGAGATCTGATGCTAAAGCGTATGGAAAATTATATTCGGGAAGTGATTGACTGGACAGAGACAAATTATCCAGGTGTGATTTATGTGTGGGATGTAGTCAATGAGGCAGTTGCGGATTATTTTGGAGAGGGAAAGGCTCCTATGCGTCAAGAGGACAGCATGTGGTACCAGGTGATCGGAGAAGACTTTGTGGAGAAGGCATTTGCATATGCGAGAAAATATACTAGACAATATGCTGCTGACCATGAGCTAAAATTGTTTTACAATGATTATAATGAATATTTTCCGGCCAAACGGGATGGAATTATATCATTGTTAAAACCTGTAGCTGAAGCTGGGAATATTGATGGAATAGGAATGCAGAGCCATATTGATACGAAACAGCCTTTGGAAGGTTCATCAGGCTATATGACAGCCGTCAGAAAATTTAAAGAAGAACTTGGACTGGAAATTCAGGTGACAGAGCTGGACATTGCTGTCGCAGAGAATGATACCCTGAAAAGCCAGGGAGAATACTATCAGACATTTATGGAGGCCCTGCTAAAAGAAAAAAGGGCAGGGGCAGATATTACCAATGTAACGTTCTGGGGAATCAATGATGAATTGTCCTGGCGTCCAGGCACAGATTGCCTGCTTCTGGATGGAGATATGAATCAGAAACCAGCTTTTAAAGGTGTGGCAGAGGCAGTTGGAGAAACGGCAGATGCAATAGACAAGATTAGAAAAATTGGCACAGTGCAGGCGTCAGAAGCCAGCCGTCTTAAAATAGAAGAAGCGAGAAAGGCTTATGACAAATTAACTGCGAACCAGAAGGAACTGGTAACAAATTATGAGACTTTGACAGAGGCAGAGGCTAAGTACCAGGAAATGATAAAAGTGCCGCCAGTACCAGAACGAGTGTCTCTTTCCAATACCCAGACAGACAATATACCATCCCAGATTTATACCGGAAGGGAGCAGCGGCCAGCTGTGAAAATTGTGTATCAGGGAAAGACTCTGCAAGAAGGAACAGATTATACGTTAGCTTTTGAAAATAACATTAATATTGGAACAGCCGTGGTGAGGATCACAGGACAGGGAGAGTATGAAGGAACCATTCAGAGGGAGTTTTTGATTACAGTCAAGAAGAATCAGGTGTTTGCAGCAGGAAATTACAGATATAAGATTACCAGCGCCAAAACCGACGGAAAAGGGACAGTCTCTCTTATTGGAGTGAAAAATCTTTCCCTGAAAAAAATTGATGTTCCAGCATCAGTGAAAATCGGCGGGAAAAATTTTCAGGTTGCTTCTATCGGAGCAGGAGCGCTGAAAGGGTGCAGGAAAGCATCTCTTGCAGTAATTGGGAAATATGTAAAGACCATTGGGAAAAATGCGTTTTCTGGATGCAAAAAATTGAAAACAATTACGATAAAAGGGACTGCTTTAAAAAGTGTAGGAAAAAACGCCTTTCGGGGAATTTCTGGCAGGGCAGTGATCAAATGTCCGAAAAAGAAAGTGAAAAGTTATAAGAAGCTGTTTAAACCTTCATCAGGATATAAAAAAACTATGAAGATACGGTAATTCAGCTGCCCAAAGCAGGAATGCACAGTTGCTTTTCTTCTTTAAGTGTTCTAAAATAGAAGCCATGTTTAGAAAGCAGACAGGAGGTCAGAGGATTGAAGATAAGAAGTTCTTGGATTATTGTTTTTGTCATGCTGATAGGTCTTATTATAGGAACAGTTATCGGCAGTTATTGCAGCGGAATCAGTGCACTGAGCTGGCTGAATTATGGGCAGGTATTCGGGCTTACCAGCCCCTTGGTGCTGGATCTTGGGGTAATTGTGCTGACACTTGGGCTGACCATTAAAATTAATATTGCCAGTATTCTGGGAATCATGATTGCATTTCTGTGTTATAAACTTCTGGTAAAATAAAAATAGTTTAAAATATTACAGGCATGTTAAATTATTGATATAGAAGAACCTAAAAACTCCTTGTAGAATTGAATTACCAGGACTCTGCGGATAAACGATTAAGCAGAGGAATGGAAATATTATATTCTACAAGGAGGATTGGTTTATGAAGAGAGAGAAGATGTTCCAGCGCGTGCTGGCATCCATTCTGTCCCTGGCGCTGGTATTGACAGGAATTTCCCTTCAGGGATTTATGCCAGTACAGGCAGCAGAGGCAGAAGACGGCTTACTCGTGTACTATGATTTTGTGTCGCAGAATGACCAGGCGGCGCAGATTCCTGATGCTTCCGGCAATAATAATATTGCAGAGATTGAAGCGGTAAGTGGAAGTGCAAGAGGAAAGTATACGATCGTTGACGCCAATATTTATGGGAGAAATGTAAAGGCGTTAGATTTGAAAGGCGGAGATGACGGTGCGTTTTTGATTCTTCCAGAGGGAATCTTAAGCAAGAGTGAGTCTGTTACCGTCAGTGCCTGGGTAAAACTTACCACAGACAACGGTTACCAGAGAATCTGGGATTTCGGTTCAGGCACGCAGAAGAATTTCTATCTGTGTTCTGACAATTACAACAAAGGCCTTGAAGGTTATTCAGTTATCATCAAAAATGATGGTGTTGAGGGAATAGAAGACAGAGGGGAAATTGGAATCGGAAAAGGCAAGAATGAAGATGACAGTGTAAAAAATATTGACAAGAACCGCTGGGTTTTGACCACAGTTGTCATGGATGGTTCCAAGATGTCATTATATGAAAACGGCGTTTTGGTTGGAGAAAAAGAGACTGGAATCAAAGTGAAAGATTTGGGTGCCACAAATCAGAACTACATAGCATACAGCCAGTATGGCGATACTCCGACTACCGGCCAGTTTGCAGAATTTAAGATTTATAATAAGGCATTGACTGCACAGCAGATCAAGGCAATGTATAATGTAACGGACGCAGGTATCGTATCTGCGGATGATGCAGATCTGGATTTGGGCGATTTATCTAATGTAACAGAAGACTTTGATCTTCCTGCTAAAGGAGTGAATGGTTCTAGTCTTGCATGGACAAGCCAGAATAGCGCTATTGCGATTGAGAATGGCACTGCGAAAGTAACCAGACCCGCAAAAGGAGCAGAAAATGCTACCGGAACTATCACTGCAGCAATCTCTTTTGGTGAGGCAGGACCTGTAAATAAAACGTTTGATGTAACAGTAATGGCTGAGTATACCGATCAGCAGATCGTAGAGCATGACAAAGAAGCTGCTGCAAAGGCAGTGGGAGATATTTCTACAATTATTGACAAGACACTTGTTCTGCCGGCTAAGGGAGAATGGGGCTCAGCTATAACCTGGACCTGGGAAGGCAAGGCAGGTGGAAAAGGCAAGCTTGAGATTCCATCCCAGGCAGACGAGGATGGCAATGTTACAGCAAAGGTAACCAGACCGCCTATCGGTTCTGAGAGCGAACAGGGCAAACTGAAAGCGACGGTTGCTTCTGGTACAGTAAACCAGGAGCTGGTATTCGATGTAACATTGCTGGCCTACAGCAATTCCATTGAAATCAAATCCGTGGAGAACGTAAATATAACTACGCTGGTAGGGCGCAGTCCCACTATGCCTAAGTTTGTAAAAGTAACTTTTTCGGATAACAGCACCAACAAGATGCAGGTAAGATGGCCGAACGATATTGAAGAGGAAAACTATAAGACAGCAGGCACATTTACTGTAGAGGGAACTCTTGTAGGAGAATTCGAGAAAGTAACAGCAACGGTTACTGTTAAGGATGAAGAAGAAGTTGTAAAGACAGTATTATCAGACAATTTTGACTTAAATGATATTTCACTGGATAAGATTGGAACTGAGGGTTCTATTCTGACACAGAATCAGGAGAGAGATATTGTTTACCTGAAGCTGCTGGACAATAAGCGTATGCTCTATAACTTCTATAAGACATTCGGAGAGACAGCAGAAATTGAAAATGTTAAGCCTTTGGGCGGATGGGATGAGCCAGGCGGACTGCTCCGCGGACATTCCACTGGACATTACATGTCAGCGCTGGCGCTTGCTTACGCATCTACCGGTGATGATGAAATTAAGAGTAAACTGGATAACATGGTAACAGAGCTTCATAAGCTGCAGCAGAAATCAAAAGGAAATCCTGCTGATTTTGAGACAGCAGGCGTAAAGGTAGATACCTGGAGCACAGATCCGAACGAGTGGGGCGAAGGCTTTATCAGCGCTTATTCCCCAGACCAGTTTGCACTGTTAGAAATATATACACCGTATGGAAGTCCCGATTCAGGTATCTGGGCGCCTTACTATACACTGCATAAGCTTTTGGCAGGATTGCTGGATGCTTATACATATACAGGAAATGAGGAGGCTTTGACTGCTGCGAAAGCGCTCGGAAAATGGGCGTATAACCGCTTGAAAGATCTTCCTCAGGAACAGCTTACCAAAATGTGGGGCATGTATATTGCAGGTGAGCTGGGCGGAATGAATGAATCTATGGCACAGCTCTACATTTATGCGAAAGAAGGCAATGATCCAGATGCGGATCTGTTCTTAAAAGGAGCAAAATTATTTGACAATACGGTATTCTTTGATAATCTGGCAAAGAATGTGGATGATATCCGCAACCGTCATGCAAATCAGCATATTCCTCAGGTTATCGGCGCTCTCAAGATTTTTGAGGCGACTGTAGCAAAAGGTGAGCCGAATATGTACTATTACAATGTAGCGCAGAATTTCTGGGATATGACTGTTTCCAGGTACGCATATTCTATCGGCGGCGTGGGTGTTGGAGAGGCATTCCCCAAAGATCCATATACTCAGGCAGCTAATATCATGGGTGACAGAAACTGTGAGACATGCGCAGCATACAACATGATGAAAATGACCAAAATGCTGAACAATTATGATCCAGATAATGCAGAATACATGGATTATTATGAGCGGACACTGTATAATCAGATCCTTGCCTCACAGACGCCTAATGTTACCAGCAAAATGCATAATGGAACTACTTATATGCTTCCAATCGGACCTGGCGCAAGAAGAGATTTTGGCGGAGATTATGACGCGTTTACCTGCTGCCACGGTACTGGTATGGAGAACCATGTAAAATATCAGGAAGCAGCTTATGCTAAGACAGAGAACGATCTGTACGTAGGTTTGTATCTTCCTTCTACGCTTACCTGGAAAGAGAAAGGCGTAAAAGTTGTCCAGGAGACAGAATTCCCATCTGAATCTACTAAGATTACAGTAGTGTCAGCATCAGACGGACAGGAAGTACCAGGACAGAAGGCAGAGGGAAAAGAAGCAGGAACATTTAATATGAAACTGCGTGTTCCTTATTGGGCAACCAAAGGATTTGAAATAACTGTAAACGGAACCAAGAAGGAAGTAAGTGCAGAAATCAGCACTTATGTAACCTTAGAAAACATCAAAGCAGGCGATGTGATTGAGATTACCATGCCATGGGGCATTCATCTTGATAAGACACCAGATACACTGGAAGATTCCACAGTGGCAAGTTTCATGTACGGTCCATTTGTTATGGCCTCCAGAAACAGCAGCACCGAGTGGCAGAATCTGACAGTGCCAGAGAACTTAGAGAACTATATGAAAGTCTCCACCAATGAGAAAAATGGTTTCCCGATTCTTACAGGCGCTGGTCTTGAATTTGTTCCAATGTTCGCACCGGAACTTGCCTCAGAGCCATATCATGCATATTCAAAAGTTGCTGTAATACCAGATGACGGAAGTGAGTGGTATCAGTTAAAAGTAGATAATAGAACTCCACTGAACGGAAGCATCAGCACCAATGCCAAGGGAATTATGATGAAAGAGGGCACAGATCTGGTAGTTACCCTCAAACCCAATGACGGCTATGCGGTGCGCAAGCTGATTGTCAATGGACAGGATGTTAAGGATCAGGTTGAAAATAATGTTTACACATTGGAAAATGTAAGCGCTGATGTGCAATTGATGGTAACGTTCCGGCCGCCAGCAGACGATCCTATGAATCTGGAGTACTCCGCAACCATTGCTTCTGACCGTGCAAATGATCAGGATAACTGGTATGGAGAAAAAGAAGACGTCCAGAGAGACTGGGAGCCGCAGGCTTCTGATGGACAGGGAAAGAAAGGCTGGGTAAACTGGTATACAGCACCGGGAGCAGAGTGTAAACTCTGGTATACCTGGGATGATCCAGTTACTATGAACGCCTTTGATGTTTACTGGCGTGCAAATAATGCATGGATGAAAGTACCAGGAAGCCTTGAAATCTCTTATCTGGATGCCGACGGAAACTGGCAGAAAGCAGTGATGCATACAAGCTATGAAAATTCCGTTAAGATGAACCAGTACAACAGAATTACATTTGATGAAATCACAACAACTGCAGTAAGGCTCGATATGACCATCAATACAAGCGATGCAAACGAAGCAGCTGGATGTACAGGTGTATACCGCTGGAAAGTTATGAAATTAGAAGATACTCCGCCAGTAACTGATCCAGCAGACAAAGAAGCATTGACTGCGTCCATTGAGAATGCAGAAGATGTGATGGAAGGCAGAAAAGAATCTGATTATACAGGAGATTATGCATCTGTATGGACCACATTGACTGAAAAATTAGCAGCAGCCAACGATGTAAAAGAGTTAGAGACTGCAACACAGGATGCTGTAGATGCAGCTAAGAATGAATTGGATGCCGCAGTAGAAGCATTTGTAAATACTACGCTTGACATGAAACTGGAAGCAGGAAAAGCTGCAAAGAGTGGTAAGGATGAAAAAGATTATCCAGCGGCTGCATGGAAAGAGCTGACAGATGCGATTGCTGAAGCAGAAGCGTTGAAAGAAAATGAAGAAGCAACTCAGAAACAGAAGCTGGATGCATGTGACAGAATTGATGCAGCGATCAGCAGCTTCAAGCCTATCGGAAAAGAACTGGCAGAAGAGCTGAAAAACCAGGCAGTCGCTGCAATGGAAGGCAAAAACAAAAATGATTATGATGCAGCAGTATGGGAAGCATTGGAATCAGCTATCAAGGCATATAATGATCTGCCCGAAAATGCATCAGACGAAGATATTCTGAGAGCATACAGACTTTTGGAAGAGGCATTGAAGAATTTTGTTCCTAAGGGTGAGCAGCCTAATGTGCCAGTTGCCAGCGTGACATTGAACAAAACTTCTCTGACATTGACTGAGGGCGGCAGTGAGACACTGACGGCAACAGTAGCTCCGGCAGATGCAAGCAACAAAGCTGTTAATTGGACCAGCAGCAACCCCAATGTTGCCAGTGTTGAGAACGGAAAAGTTACTGCAAAGACAGCAGGAACAGCGGTTATTACTGTTGCCAGCATTGCTGAC
The DNA here is from genome assembly GCA_910585395.1 of uncultured Lachnospiraceae bacterium. Taxonomy (GTDB): domain Bacteria; phylum Bacillota; class Clostridia; order Lachnospirales; family Lachnospiraceae; genus Petralouisia. The sequence goes on along the minus strand of CAJUCK010000005.1, from coordinate 51,930 downwards.
AGCACAAAGAAAGCAACCTGTAACGTGACGGTAAATGCTAAGCCTGGATCTAATGGTCCAACACAAGAGACAAAGGTTAGCGGCGTTACATTAAATGTGAAGAAGCTGACCATGGGAGTGAAAGAGAAATATACCTTAAAGGCAACCGTAAAACCAGCAGGCGTGAAGAATAAGAAAGTAACCTGGAAGTCTGACAATACCAAGGTGCTGACTGTCAAGAACGGAAAACTCACTGCAAAGAAAGCAGGAAAAGCAAAGATCACAGTGACCAGCGCAGCTGATAAGACGAAGAAGAAGACTATCACAGTGACTGTGAAGAAAGCGCCTGATAAGAAAGCTAAAGTAACTCTGAATAAGAAGAAAGTAACCTTGAAACTGAAAGGAAAGAGTAAGACGTTCCAGATTAAACCGAAGGTTTCTTCTAAATATGGAAGTGCATCCTTTAAGTACACCATTGACAAGAAGGGCAAGAAGGCTGTCAAAGTGGATGCAAACGGAAAAGTAACTGCCAAGAAGAAAGGCAAAGCGACTATTACCGTGAAGACTTACAATGGTAAGGCTAAAGCAGTTCTGAAAGTGACTGTAAAATAAGTTTAGCAATGCAGGAGGCTGTCCCAGTTTTGGGGCAGCCTTCTTGTCATACAGGGAGATAGAGAGAACTTTTGTAAAAAGCATAAGACCGGCAGCTTGTAGACTTTTGTTATGTAAGTTTCTTTTGCAACACGCTTTACACCTTATATAGACTCTGCTATACTTACATTGTAGTCATTAATTTACCTGGTGAAAATTTAACGAAAACTTCTGCCGATCAGTGGACAGCAGTAATTAGAGATAGATGAAAGGGGAAATAACGCCCGCTGATATGAAAATAAAACATCACTTCTTATCAGCAAAAAGATGCAGGAGGTAAGAAAATGAAAGCTTTGTTTGTGGAATATCCGAAATGTTCTACCTGCCAGAAAGCGAGAAAATGGCTGGAAGAACATCAGATAGAATTTGAATCAAGAAATATTAAGGAAGAACGTCCTTCCCAGGAAGAATTGGAGGCATGGCATGTAAGAAGCGGTTTGGATATCAAACGTTTTTTTAATACCAGCGGAATGCTGTACAAGGAGATGAAGTTAAAAGATCGTCTTCCAGAGATAACCCTGGAAGAGAAATATCAGCTTCTTGCTACAGATGGAATGCTGGTAAAACGTCCGGTTCTTGTGACAGAACGAGGCGTGGTAACAGGCTTTAAACCAGAGGAATGGGAGAAACTGACACAGTAATGGGGATTAAAAGAGAACATGTTGTTTTTACTGGAAGAGTACAGGGTGTGGGGTTTCGATATAAGACCGTCAGGCTGGCACGGCATTATGGGGTCAGCGGCTGGATTAGGAATTGTTCAGACGGCACAGTGGAAGCACAGCTTCAGGGCAGAGAAGAATCGCTGGATATGGTTATTCAGGGATTGAATCAGGACAGTTATATCCGCATAGAATGGATTACAAGGAATCCGATAGAAACAGTTATGGATGAACGGGGATTTTCTGTGCGGTATTGAGATAGAGCTGGTGTACTGACACGA